>CASGAM010000015.1 GCA_949299545.1 uncultured Prevotellaceae bacterium
GGGTCTCAATTCTGTGGCATATTGTGATACCCAATGAAACAACAGGCAACAAACATTCTTGCATCACAAGACAATCAATGTACCTGTATGTATCACTATGTGTCAGTAAGTAGATATGTTACTGCCCCGTACGCACCGCAAGGCTTCAGAGACATCTGAAAGCCAGCGAATGACAAAGCCCACAAAATCAATGATTTGTGGGCTTTGTTTTTTCTTTTTAGAGCCACTCTGAAGACAAACAAATTCCCCAAACAGACAAAGTTGAGTTACCAAATCGTTACAGAAAAAACGGGCTTTTGGAATTGTAACGATTTTCTTTGTAAGTCGCTGATTTGTCGTCTGTTGTCATTAAAATGTCCGCTTGTAAATCAATTATTAATCTTTCCTTTGCAGGCAATGTGTAACAGTTGTAACGAAGGAGCAAAATTAAAAGGTTTATGAGCAAAAGTACATTCCGAATCCTCTTTTATCTGAGGAAAAACTACCTGAACAAGTCAGGCAAGGCGGGCATCATGATCCGCCTGACGGTGAACGGTGACATGGTGCAGTTCAGTTCCAAGCTGGACATAGAGCCGTCATTGTGGGACACGAAAGCCGGGAAAGCGGCAGGAAACAGTGTCAAGGCAAGACAGATGAACTCCATGCTGGAGGACATCCGCACAGCCCTGAGCAATCATTACCGGTACGTGGAATCGCGTGATTCGTTTGTCACGGCGGAGAAGGTACGCAATGCGTTTCTGGGGTACGAGGTAAGGCAACAGACCCTGTTGGAGTTATTCAAGCAACATAATGAGGACGCTTCCAAACTGAACGGCATCAGCAAGGCTCCGGCTACGCTGGTGAAATATGACCGGACTTACCGCCGGCTGGAAGAATTTATGAAAGTGAAATATAAAGTGTCTGACATCGCCCTGCGGGAGATTGACCACAAGTTCGTGACGGACTTCGAGTTTTATCTCCGTACCGTCAGCCGGTGCAACGAGAATACTACGGGCAAGTTCATGCAGATATTCCGCAAGATAGTCCTCATCGCCAAAAACAACGGATGGATAACCATCGACCCGTTTGCAAACTATCATATTCACATGAAAGCGGTGGACAGGGGCTATCTGACGGAGCAGGAACTGGAGCGTATTCTCCAAAAGGACTTTAATTCGCGTCGATTGGAACAAGTTCGAGACGTATTCATCTTTTCTTGCTTCACGGGGTTGTCATACGTGGATGTAAAGAACCTTACCAAAGAAAATGTCTGTATTTCATTCGACGGGAAACAATGGCTGCGGCTACACAGGCAGAAAACTTCCAACCCTTTTGGCCAAGCAGGATTGTCCCCTTTGGCTACAATATGATTGACCCTTTTGGCCAAAATAGTATTGACCACCTAGTTCACCTATTGTTATAGATTTTTTTGTGTAGATTTGAGTGCCCGAGTCCTGGTGTAACGGGGGTGATAATAAAATCTATACAAATGGATAAACGAATCAAAAACATTTTAAGATGTTATGCGGCCGGCATGGGAATCA
>CASGAM010000016.1 GCA_949299545.1 uncultured Prevotellaceae bacterium
AAGATAAGTGATGGATACCGTTTTCAAAGCAAACAAAAGCAGGAGAAAGGAAGAAATATGCAGCATCTTTGTTAATAAAGCATAAATATAAGGTTGATAAAACGGCGAAAGTACTCTTTCTTTTTCTTTTCGTCAGGAAGTTCACTTTTAGTACGCCCGATAAAAAGAAAAACCCTTGATAATCAGTCGATTATCAAGGGTTTGAAGTACCCAGACCCGGGATCGAACCGGGATGGGTTTCCCCACTGGTGTTTGAGACCAGCGCGTCTACCTATTCCGCCATCTGGGCTACAACAAACTTTCTGTTTGCGGTTGCAAAGTTACACCTTATTATTGTAACTGCAAATTTTTTTGTTGTTTTTTTATGTTGTAGCGTTACTTTTATTGAAATATGAGATGTTATTATACTAATTATGGTATTATTCCTACTCCTTAGTTGTATGACAGAAAGAGAAAATACTAGTTTCTGTAGTATTACAATATTATGTATTATTGATGGTATTGATGGTTATTAGGGTATACATACAGTTTGTAGTTGTTTGAATTGGTTTTGGGAGTATTTAATAAGGTAGATTCCTTTCTTTAGAGGAATTCTTATATGACAAGTTACTAAATGATTGTGGTAAAGTAGTTCTCCGTTAACTGAGAATATGGAAAGCAGGCCAATTCCTTGCTGATTTTGGGTAATGTCAATTTGTCCGGAAGAGTTTCTGATTGTGATAAGGTTGTTATTGTTTGAATCGGGAAGGATTGCTATGCCATCAGGCTGTAATTCTTCTTTAGGAAGTCGCAAAAGCTGCCATTGCCTGTGGTAGGCGGTTGGCGTATTCCCATATTCCCATAATCCTATGTTTGTACCGGCCGAAAGATTCTCGTTTTCCAAGTCGAATGACCTGTTGTTGTCAGGTGTGCTGATTTTACAGAATACATCGTCTATGTGGGTAATTTGGAATAGTTGGCCAGTGGATTGTTCTTTTTGTGCAGTCAGATAGTAAGAGTCATTATAAGTAATGATGTAGCCTTTGTTATTCGTGAATGACCATAAACCGTTTTCTTCATTTAATGTCCAGTATTGTTCCGGGAGTAGTTTGTTTTCGGCTATGGTGACATGATTGTCTTGTGTTTGTATGGCCATTTGGCTTGCAGCTCTTGGGATAATAGCATAAGTGCAGTCGTTGCATAACAAAACCGGTTCGTCGGCTTGTTGTCGTTCCTTTACCGGGATGATGATGGTTGCAATACTGAGTCCCGGCATTTTATACATTAGACTGTTATTCTCTATTGTTACATTTTCACTAAGTTCCATGTCTTTTTCTTGTGTAGTCAGTAGCATCGTCACGCTATTGCCGATAGTTTCATAAAAAGAAAGATCGGCTTGATGGTAGGTGTCAATTCCACTGGTGTTAATGGTTACGATCACCAGCGTATCGCCATTGGGATTTCGTGCGGAAAGTGTTTGTTCGTGTGGTGATGTCAGAATGGTGTAACCTTCTTTGATATATTTGCTGAAATGCTGCCTGACGTAATAGTTTTTAACTTTCTCATAGGTTTGTTGTGCAAAGTTGCCTTGTACCATGCACCATTGGTCATTGCCTTCCTCGATATATTGCCAGTCTAGCCATGCTTCCGGCATGATATAACGAATGTCGTCCATAAGTTTTTGTGCCAAATTGAGATTGCCGGAAAAACCGTTGCCGCCTGCACCTACTTCGCTCATCCAAAGCGGGATTCCTGCATCCTTGCATAAAGCACTGATTTTACAGCGGCTCGCATGTTCAGCGCTGTACGTGTGTACATTCCATTGTCCGATAAGGTTTAGAATTTCTGCATTTTTGTAGGTTTCAAATCCTGTAACGGATTGCGAAACGCTCGTTTCGTCAGATGCTGATATAACGGTATTGAGGCCGGAGGCTTTTAATATTGGAGAGAGAATCTTGAGAAATGCTATTTGGGAGTTGTAGTCAAAATGGCAGCCTTCTTGTCCGCCGTTGGCTCCCCAGTAGCTTGTCATCGGTTCGTTGAAGGGTTCCAGTGTGCGGAATTCTATGCCGTATGTGTCTTTGTAATGTTTACAAACGTCTACAAGGTAATGTGCAAAAGCTTCATAATATTCCGGGCGCAGGTTGTCTTTTGCCGCATCAGTATTTCCGGCACAACAACCACTGTAGGTCATATAGTAAGGACATGAGTTGCTGAATGCTTCAAATATAGCGTCGGGTCGTTTTTCTTTAATTTTAAGCATGATCTTACGTTGTGCTTCGTCTTTGCTCCAGTCATATTCAGCGTCTGGTGCGTCTTTGAACCCGTCCATTTCAGCACGCAATCCCTTGCCGTTGCCCATGTGGTGAGGTGTGCAGTTTCTGTTAAGCGGGTCGTCACCGCCGCCGATATTATATCTGAAAATACTAAAGTTCAGGCCGCTCGGGCTGACTAACCATTCGATAATCTCATCTATTTTTTCATCGCTCCATTTGCCACACATGTTTGCCCACCAGCACAAGGATACCCCCCAACCTTTGAACAGTTGCCTACGAGCTTCCGGATTAATAACGAACCGTACCGTGTCGGTTGGAATTGCCTCGTAAGGATCTGTTGTGATATACCAGTAATGATTAGACTGCCTTCCGTCTTTATCTGAATATACATACGCGCCTGCTGTTGTTTGGTCGACGCCGAGATATTTGCCATTGGCTTTACATTTCAGGCGTACAAAATGTTCGTTGACAGTTTCGATTGTATATTTTGCGTTGTCTGTTGACGAATTTTCCTCAAAGAATGTGTCCCATTGTCCAGAAAGAGTAAGACAGCTGCCGTCTTGGCAACTGATGATATATGCTCCGTCGTTGCCGAGGATAAACCTCAGTTGGTGTTCGTCTGCCAGGTCTGGTGATTGTAGAATAGCCCGGCCATTCGTATCCTTGATAAGGATGTTCCCTCCGCAATGTTTTAAATATCCAATGGTAGGTGCGTCAGTATTCTGTGAGTAGGCGGGATGTGATGTTACGAGATACAGTCCGATGGTTAATACTACTACAGAGAATACAGTGATTCTTTTGTTTTTCATATGCTTTATACAAGGTTAATGAATGGATTAAAATGTAAAAATACATAAATTGTTTTGAACTGACAAATGTGATGAATTAGTTTTGTTATCTAACGCGGACGGGGCGTCAGATTTATTTGTGATTTTATCAATTTTTAGGCATTTTAAAATCTTCTGTATTGAGTTTATAAGTAAAAAGGGTTATCTTAGCACATGTTTAATAAACATAGTTTTTATGGAAAAAACGAATTTGAATTATTGCGTTATATTGGCTGGTGGAATCGGTAGCCGTCTGTGGCCAGTAAGCCGTAAAGAAATGCCAAAGCAGTTTCTTGACTGGTTTGGCACAGGACGGACTTTTTTGCAGCAGACTTATGACCGTTTCTGTAAAATTATAGATCGTGATCATATTTTTATTGTGACGAACGAACATTATGCGAAAATTGTTGAGGACCAATTACCGGAGATACATTCAGACAGAGTATTGAAAGAGCCTATCAGGCGTAATACGTTGCCCAGTGTGGCTTGGGCGACGGCTTGCATTGAACGACTTTGTCCGGAAGCAAGAGTTATTGTTTCACCGGCAGATCAACTTATTCTTCAGGAAAATAGTTTCGATGAAGATGTGTTAAAGGGTTTGGATTTTGTAGGACGTAATAATTGTCTGCTGACGATGGGCGTCAAGCCTACCCGGCCTGATGTGGGTTACGGTTATATACAGGCTCAAGAGGAGATTGTCGAAAGTGTTTTTTCTAAGGTAAAATCTTTTACTGAAAAGCCGGAATTTGAATTTGCCCGTATTTTTATGGAAAGTGGAGAGTTTTATTGGAATACGGGTTTGTTCCTTTACAGCGTAAGTGCCATGATGAAATCCATTTATGACCTCGTACCTGATTATCGGGACAGTTTGACTGAAGCCTCAGGACAGCGAGACGTGGATTTTATCCGGCATGTGCCGGCACATTTTGATACGTTGCCCAATCTGTCACTCGATTATGGTATCTTGGAGAAGAGCAGTAATGTTTATGTACAGTTCTGCGATTTCGGATGGGCAGATCTCGGTTCGTGGTGTTCGTTGCATAATGACACTCGGCGTGACGGGAAGGATAATGTGTTGCTTGATACAGAAGCGTTGCTTTATAACAGCGACGGTAATGTGATATGTCTTCCGAAAGGGCGTATAGCGGTCATCGACGGACTGCATGGTTATGTTGTAGCGGAGAAAGGTAATGTACTGATGATTTGCCCGAAAGATGACAGTGCGGCTTTGCGGCGTATGATGACAGATGCCCAGATGGAACTGGGAGAAGAATTTATTTGACGTTATGATAGCCGGATTTGATGAGAATATATCTCCTCGAATCCGGTATTTCCTGTTATCTGACGTTGATGACAATTCGTCTGTATGCCGTCAATGAAGGTGTTCCGTTGTCGCTAACTTCCAGAATGATGTGAATGTTTTTTCCTGATGCATCGCCAGGAATACTGATTTGACAACTCTCTTTGTCCTCGCCCACAATGCTGATATTGCCTTTGTAACTACTAGGTTCTTTATAAAAGTGCCATTTGTAGTTCAATATGTTTCCGTCCGGATCGTTAGAGCCTTTGGCACTGAGCGTTATGAGGGTATTGGTTTTGGCTTTTTTATAGATGCAACGCAGTGAACCGTCGCCGTTGACAACAACTGTCGGATGATGGTTTGCTGCAGAATAGTCATCAGTTGTCGTCCACAGCATGCGTGCCGCAAAGTTGTTCCATATATGATCTCTCCATTTGTTGATGGCGTTTACCCCTTCTTGGGTGCTGGCATGCATGAAATAGTCATCGTATTGACTTTCGTCTTTTCCACTTCTTTGTATGAAACTCATTCCGCGTATGCCGGCTGTTTTTTCGGTGGAGAACCGGCCACCCCATCCGCCGTAGTCTACATGTTCGGGGCAATTCAGGCCATTGGCATAAACGTATAGGAATGAAGGGGAGTCGCCTTCTGTCGCCCATTTTCTATCGGGATAATGGCTGCCCAACGGTAGCCTGTTTTGTATATTGTTGTCAATCCATTCGTCATTAGGCGCCCATCCATAAACTTTCGTGTTCCGGATATAAGTGATTTCAGGGAAGTTCTTGGCAATCCATGCTCCAGCGTCATCTTGCCCTAGAATATCATAAATGCGTATTTTACTGATAAACTTTTCAATTGCTTTCTTACTCCTCGTTTCACGTACTTTCCATAAGGCCTGTGCGAGCGTATTCATACCTCCCCATGCAACTATCCACACAGGGCGGTCGTCATTTTTTTTGTCTACGGCCGCGATGATAAGTTCTGAGCCTTGCGAGTCTTTTCCGCTACCTACTCCTGACATGTTAGATGTCTTTTGTCCTCGTTTGATGATAGATCTCAGATAGGACAGGCTGGGGTATCCTTTGGCATGTTTTTGTAAATGGGGAAGAACCTCTCCGAATTGTTCTACGACTGTTCTGATTCTTTCCGTTTTGTCGGGGTCGTCCATCCATACTTGCGAACTGATGAGTCCCTCTATGTCAATGACGTTTGAGCATAACAAGAGATGAATCATTGATTGGATGTCATCCGGGTCTGTTCCTCCCAAGTCTGTTGTAACAATCAGTCTGTTTTTATCTGCAGATGATATCTGAGCGAGGCTGTGTCCGCTCCAAAAAATAAGCAGCAAAATAGTAATGACGATTTTTCCTTTTATTACAAATTGTTGTCTCATGATATAACTAGTTGGCAGAATGTTTCAAACATTGATAATTTTTTGTTGGTATTGTGATTGGTACTTCTATACAAAGATAACCGCGATTAGATCTTTTTTTTCTTTATGTAGCGTTTTTTTTTCTTTATGTAACCTGTCTTTCTGTTTTTTGTCAGCGTTAGCATTTCCGTCTGGTTGTATTTCTTGATTAATTAATTTATATTTGTTTTTCAAAAAGGGATTTTAAAATTAAAATATGCAGAAGAGTTTTTTTTATGGTCTCAGGATCATGTGCATGTGTGTATTTCTTTGTCAGAGCATGTTGGCAAGTAATGTTTCCAACAAGTTTTTGTCGTTTGGCGAACGGGATAAAGGTGGCTTTTCTCTGTCCGACTTTTCGATAGTTTGTGATACGGCCGATTATGCTGTTGTCAGGCGCAGTGCGGAGATGCTGGCCTCTGACATAGAAAAGGTGACAGGCTTCAAACCAACTGTCGGAACCGGAATGCCAGAAGGGAAGGTCTTGTTGCTCGGAACATTGGGACATCATGCGTTGATTGACCGTCTCGTGTCAGATGGCAAGATTGATGTGGCGGCTATAGAAGGCGGATGGGAACAATTTGTTGTACGGCGGGTGGAGAATCCTTTTTCCGGTGTGGCACAAGCCCTTGTCATTGCCGGTTCCGACCGTAGAGGAACGGCTTACGGAGCAATGACCATTAGCGAGCAAATGGGGGTCAGCCCATGGACGTGGTGGGCAGATGTGCCGGTCAAGGAACATGCGAAAGTAACGGTGATGTCAGATTTTACATCGAAAAGGCCCAGTGTGCAATACCGCGGCATATTCATTAACGATGAAGATTGGGGACTAAAACCATGGTCGTCAAAAAACTATGAAAAAGAACTCGGAGACATTGGTCCGGCAACATACGAACGGGTATGTGAACTGATACTCCGTTTGAAAGGCAACATGCTGGCTCCTGCCATGCATACTTGCACAGGTGCTTTCTACTGCTATCCGAAGAGCAAGGAAGTGGCCGACAAATATGCCATCATCATTACGACTTCACATTGCGAGCCTCTCCTTTTCAACAACGCCTCGCCTACGGAATGGAACAAACAGCGCGACGGCGAATGGGATTATAACAAGAACAAGGAGGTTATTTATAAAAAGATGGATGACCGGGTACGCGAAGCGGCTTCATACGAAAATATCTACACCATAGCCATGAGGGGTGTCCATGATGAAGGGTTGAGAGGTGGCTTGTCGGATAAGGAACGCGTGGAAACATTGACACGTGTGATAAAAGACCAGCGGGAAATACTCGAAAACAATTTGAAGAAGCCGGCAGATCAGGTGCCTCAGATATTTGTTCCATATAAAGAGACCTTGGACATTTACGAAGACGGTTTGAAAGTGCCGGATGATGTGACCATCGTATGGCCGGATGACAATTATGGGTATATGAAGCGTCTCAGCAACATTGAAGAACAGCGAAGAAAGGGCGGGGCCGGTGTATATTATCATTTGTCCTATTTAGGTGCGCCACATGATTATTTGTGGCTTTGCACTACGCCGCCGGTGCTGATGTACGAAGAACTGAAAAAAGCGTACGATACGGGATCCGACCGTTACTGGTTGCTGAATGTCGGTGACATCAAACCGATGGAACTGGGTATACAAACCTTTATGGAAATGGCTTGGGATATGAGTCGGTTCGACTATGAAAAAGTCAATGAACATCAGAGCGCTTTTATGGCAAATATTTACGGTGCCGGATATGCTGACGAGTTGCAGGATATTCTGGACGGATATTACCGGCTTGCATGGAGCAGGAAACCTGAGTTCATGGGATGGGAACGTGAGTGGGATGCTCCACGATACAAGGATCTGGCCGATACTGAGTTTTCATTCGACAATTACAATGACGCCCGTCAGCGAATCGCCGATTACAAACGGCTTTCCGACCATTGCGAACGTATTTTGAGCGAACTCCCGGAACAGTACAGGGCTTCATTCTTTGAAATGTTGGGTTATCCTGTCATGGCGTCCTACCAGATGAACCGCAAATTTTTGTTGGCGCAGTACAATCATGAGCAGTCACAGGCCGGAAATCATGCAACGGCAAATTGGGCGGCAAAAGAGGCAAAAGCCGCTTTCGACAGCATCAATGTGCTGACAGAACGCTATAACTCATTGCTGGATGGCAAGTGGCGTTATATGATGGATATTCCGAAAGGCTGGGTTGCCAAGTATCAGGAGATGCCGCGAGTATTTTATAAAGAAGGAGCCGGGGAGGCATCTGCCGACTTATCGCCGGTGAAAAAAGAATATAAACTTGATAGGTGCATGGTAGTGGATCTGGCTGAATATGAATCAAATGCTCCTGATGATGAGCGTTGTCCCCGCTTGATAGAAGGGCTCGGCTATGACTGGCAGGTCTTACAGTTAGGAGAAGCAACACAGCAACCGGCCGATCCTACAGATGTAGCAGGGGTGACGGCTACGTTCGAGTTGCCGAAGATGGATGTCGATACAGTGCGGATACATATTTCCACACTGCCCTTCTTCCCGCTGTATGAAGGACGGGGAACACGGTTTGGTGTATCGGTGGATGGCTGTGAACCATACGTGTTGGAGAATAATCCGGTGGAATTTACCCAAAGGTGGAAAGATGATGTTTTGAGGAACGGTACGGTCTATGTACTTGACATCCCGGTTAATCAGAAGCTGAAGCGGCATACCTTGACTTTGATATGTGGAGACCCTGGAGTGATGGTGCAAAAGATCGTTGCTGATTGGGGAGGATTGAAAGATACTTATGTAGGTCCTGCATTGAAGAGATAGCGGCTTGTACGGATGTCGGTTCGTCAGGGGCACGATTTGACAGAGGAGATACGGAGAAGCTTTTTAAATGTGAATGAATATTGATAAATGATAAAAAAGTGGTATTTTTGCCGCATTAAACAATAACATTTGCCCAATGTTTTCTCCGGATATCAAGAAATGGCTTTTTTGCGCGGCTTTATCATTTGTTTTCCTGCCTGTTTCGGCTCAACTGGATTCCTTGAGTTTCTATGATGAGTCTCGGTTAAACCCCGAGGATAAGAACAAACTCGAGTTCTGTTTTGACAACCTGAACTTTGTGCTTGACAACGAATACAAAGGGGTGCTGGTCAAAGGCTACACCTTGCCCGGGTTATGGCTGTTGCCGCGGTTCACCTATCAACCGCTGAAGAATCTGAAAGTTGAGGCCGGAGCATATCTTTTAAGATATTGGGGCGCAGACAGATATCCTAATCTGAACTATAGTGACATTGCCGTTTGGAAAGGAGGACAGTATCAAAAAGGTTTCCATGCTTTGCCTTTTTTCAGGGTACACTATCGGGCAAGCAAGACGTTCGATATCATTCTGGGGCATTATTATGGCAAGAACAACCACCGTCTGATAGAACCTTTGTATAATGTTGAAATGGGATTGTCTGCTGATCCTGAAGCCGGCATGCAGCTTCTTTGGAAAACACGCGTGTTCGATATGGATGCGTGGATAAACTGGGAAAGTTTCATATTCCAGCAGGACGACCACCAGGAGGCTTTCACTTTCGGCATATCGTCAAGACTGAAAGCCGCCGGTTTTTCAGATAAAGTGAATGTTTACTTCCCCATCCAGACGTTGTTCCAGCATCGAGGCGGAGAGATTAACACGGAGGCACATTTTCGATCCATCCAGACGTGGTTGAATGCCGCAGGAGGTGTTGGGATAAACGTAAATGGAAGCCGTAAAATATTCCGCAGGTTCAATGCCGAGGTCGATGGTGCCTTTTTCAGTCAGCAGGCGGGTACATTACTGCCTTTCGACCGTGGTTTCGGTTTTCAGGCCCGCGCTTTTGTCGATTTGTACAGATTCCGTATTTTGGGTGGCTACTGGCAAAGTCATGATTTTGTGACCATCTTTGGAAATCCCCATTTCGGTTGTGTTTCGATACAGGATGAGAATATTACCTACAAAAATCCTAAAATGTTGTTTTTCAAGATACAGTATGCGCAGCGCATCGCCAAAGGCTTCGCATGGGGTATCCATGCAGATTTGTATAATCAGTTGCCCGTGATGGTGAACGATCCGGAAGTGGGGTGGTATCGCCAGAAGAACGCCCCGAGTGTGGCTGTCGGGCTTTATTTGCGGACAAACTTCAGTCTGTTGCTGAAAAAATTTAATTAGACGTTGTTATTTTTTATTTTTCCTTTTTCATTGTCTGCTTTTGTTCCTGGAAAGATATGTTTCGGGAGAGAAGAATTCTAAGTAACGTCAAAGAGACGAAAAATGGACAGAAATGACTGGTTTTACGATTATTTTTGTATCTTTGTCTCTATACATTTAATCGTTAAATCAATATTAGTAGTATGGAAAAGAATTTTTTGCAGAACTTTTCACTTGAAGGAAAAGTGGCATTGGTAACAGGTGCGTCTTATGGAATAGGTTTTGGTATAGCAACCGCATTTGCCCGTTGCGGCGCCAAAATCGTTTTTAATGATATCAGGCAGGAGTTGGTTGACAAAGGACTTGCCGCATACAAGGAGGAAGGCATCGAAGCACACGGTTATGTTTGTGATGTGACTAATGAAGATGCTGTCAATGCGATGGTTGCCCAAATCGAGAAAGAGGTCGGAGTCATTGACATCCTCGTTAACAATGCCGGCATCATCAAGCGTATTCCCATGTGCGAGATGTCAGCTGCCGAGTTCCGCCAGGTTATCGACGTGGACTTGAACGCGCCGTTCATTGTTTCTAAAGCTGTCATTCCGGGTATGATAAAGAAAGGGCATGGCAAGATCATTAACATCTGTTCCATGATGTCAGAGCTTGGTCGCGAGACCGTGTCAGCTTATGCCGCAGCCAAAGGTGGTTTGAAGATGCTGACCCGTAACATCTGTTCAGAATACGGTGAATATAATATCCAGTGCAACGGTATCGGCCCCGGCTATATCGCTACGCCACAGACAGCGCCTTTACGCGAGCGTCAGCCGGACGGCAGCCGCCACCCGTTCGACAGTTTCATCGTTGCCAAGACACCGGCTGCCCGTTGGGGAACACCTGAAGACCTTCAGGGACCAGCCGTTTTCCTTGCATCGGATGCATCGGATTTTGTCAACGGACAGGTGCTTTATGTAGACGGAGGAATTTTGGCTTACATTGGCAAACAGCCTAAATAAGAAGACCACTTATTCAGGCATGAAAATACGAGCGGTCGCAGCAAAATTTGCGACCAGTCGCTTCAACAAGGCGAGCGGTCG
>CASGAM010000017.1 GCA_949299545.1 uncultured Prevotellaceae bacterium
ATCAATGAACGCCAACCCTGTGAACGCTGCAAAGATGAAGACATCACGCACGATTCGGATGCGCTCCAATGGAAAGTCCTTATGATAGATGGTCAATAATTCATCCATCGTCAGAAACTCACGCACAACCTCCTTCTCATGGAACTTGATGCCGACAAACGGGTCTTTGGTAATCCATTCATTGGCTAATGCCAGATTGGTGATTTTCTTCAGGCATTTCATATAGCGGATAACGGTATTCTGTTTGCAGGACTTTTCCGTTTTGAGATAGAACTCAAAGGCACGAACCAACTCACCGTTGATTTCCGTCAGCGGTAAATCCTCCTTCCCGTATTTCTGCTTGATGAGTTCTGCGAGATAGCGTTTGCAGCTTTCATAACGGCGGACGGTAATCAGTGCATAGTCTTTGCCGACAAGCGCACGGCATTGGTCATTGTGCTCCTGCATCGTACCGATGAGAGTACGGACTGCTTCCGGCTCTTTGTCCTGCCCGAAGAATTTTTCCTGCAACAGACGTGCGGTAATGGGTTGCCGCTGTTCCTCCAATTCATTGAAGATTTGGTGGAGCTTGATTTTTGCATTTTCGATATAGGCGTTCAGGTCGCACGCCTTGCGGCTTTTTCCGCGAGCGCATTCCTTTGCCTGATTCCACGAAGCAGGGTCGATGCTCTTGCGGATGTTGGTTTCCACTCGCGCACCGTTCACAGTGATGCGCATACACACGGAGGCTTCTCCGTTTTTCAACAGTTTGGCTTTCTTGATGAAGAAAAGCACATTGAACAAGTTTCTTTTCATTTTTTCCTACAGTTTTTAGTGGGACAAAATTAGGAAACCATCCGCGTTTTCTTGATACGCAAAACATTGCAAATCAGTGAGAAAGAATCCGATTCGGTGGAGATTTCAGTTCCACCTTTTCCGCTCCACCTTTTGGAACACCGGACGCGGTCATATTCCGCACTTTTTTGCGTCTTAGGAGAAAACAAAAACTCCCGATTTCGCTTGAAAATCAGGAGTTTACTACTATTTGCTTTTCTTCAAAGTGGTGCCACCAGGAATCGAACCGGGGACACAAGGATTTTCAGTCCTTTGCTCTACCAACTGAGCTATGGCACCATCTCTTTTTGCGAGTGCAAAGATAATATTTTTTATAAAACCAAACAAATTTTCAGTACTATTTTTAATTTATATAAATGTAAATATACTCTTAACGGCCATCATCATTTAAGAGGATTCCATCCTTGTGCCTTCAACTCAAACTCATTACCATCCCTACAAACAAGCACACAACCCAAGTCTGCTTTAGTGATATGCCCAATCATTTTCACGCCCTCTATATGACAAACCTTCTCATAATCGGCAATAGGCACTGTAAAAAGCAACTCGTAATCTTCTCCACCATTCAATGCACACGTCGTCACATTCATATTAAGTTCTTCTGCCATAACAGCCGTTTGGTAATCCAATGGGATGTGTTCCTCGTAAATCCTACACCCTACCCCACTTTGGGTGCAGATATGCAGTAGCTCCGAACTTAAACCATCTGAAATATCCATCATGGCTGTAGGTTTAATGCTAGCTTTAGCCAACGCCTCCACAATATCTCTGCGTGCCTCCGGTTTCAACTGACGCTCCAACAAATATTCCTTCCCACTAAAGTCCGGTTGGGCTGCCTCAGCAGACTCCTTCATCTGTTGGTTGAAAACAGTTTTCTCACGTTCTAACAGTTGAAGTCCCATATAAGCTGCACCAAGATCTCCGCTGACACAAATCAAATCGGTCTCCTTAGCACCATTACGATAAACCACCTGACGTTTATCTGCCTCACCGATACAAGTTATACTGATAGCCAATCCTGTAAGCGATGGTGTAGTATCGCCACCAACAATATCAACACCATGTGCCTCACATGCCATCCGCAAGCCGTCATAAAAGTCTTCCATGTCTTCAACACAAAAACGTTTACTTAAAGCAATAGAAACGACTAACTGTTTCGGCATCCCGTTCATGGCGTAAACATCAGAGAAGTTTACCATTGCAGACTTATAACCGAGATGTTTCATCGGCACATACGTCAAATCAAAATGAATGCCTTCCAGCAGCAAATCATTGGTCACCAATATTTGCTTCCCCTCGGGATACTCCAATACAGCACAATCATCACCCACACCATATTTAGTAGAATCGTTCGTAAGTTTAAGATGATCTGTCAGGTGTTTTATAAGTCCAAACTCTCCCAATGTTGAGATTTCTGTCCTGTTTCTTTCTTGCATAATCTTATACTCTTTTAATCATTTCACGCATGATCTCAGCCATCAGCGGCTGTACCTCATCGGCAGCTTTCTGGACTTCTTCATGACTTACTTGCACTATTTTCCCTTCAATACCGAGATCTGTTATCACACTGATACCAAAACACCGCATACCGCAGTGGTTCGCAACAATAATCTCCGGCACTGTCGACATTCCCACTGCATCAGCGCCCCACAGACGATACATTCTGTATTCCGCAGGCGTTTCATAGGTAGGCCCTTGTGTTGCCAAATAAACGCCTTTATGAATTGTTATCCGTTTTTCAACTGCTACCTGTTCCGCCAAAGCTATCAACTCAGGGTCATATGCCTTGTGCATATCCAGGAATCGTGGTCCCTGCGGATTATTTTTTCCACGCAACGGATTGTCGGGTAACGCATTAATATGGTCGGTAATAATCATAAGGTCGCCTACTTCAAAACGAGGATTAGTGCCACCCGCTGCATTGCTCACAAACAGTGTCTTTACCCCCAATTCGTGCATCACCCTTATAGGGAAAGTGACTTCTTGCATGGAATAACCTTCATAATAATGGAATCGGCCTTCCATTGCCAGCACATCTTTTCCTCCCAACCTACCAAACAACAAGCGACCATTATGCCCTTCAACAGTTGAAACCGGAAAATTGGGAATATCCTGATACGCCACTTCATATACCGTTTCAATCTCTGACGCCAAGCGCCCCAATCCTGTTCCCAAAATAATGGCAGTGGAAGGAACAGACTCAACTTTAGATTTTATCCACGTTGCAGTTTCTTTTATTTTCGCTAACATATCTCAATATTTTTTCATTAAACGAATCCTGCCGCCCCTGCATAATTTTTACTTCAACCGGAAGTACATACAAACTTGCGCGTACTTCGGGCGACAGTCCTTTAAGCATCTGTAGTCTTACAGCATCTTTCTCGGTCGTCACTATCATCTTTGGCGAGGGCAGAGAAGCAAACTTCTCATTGATTTGCCGGACATCTTTTGATGAGAAGTAATGATGGTCAGCAAACGCTATAGACGTCAAGTTAGAAGTGTACCTTTGCAAATCCATCTTCATCTGTTCAGGCATGGCAATCCCCGTAAGAAGTAGGATATTTTCTTCGGGAAGCAAAGTATCAAGTCTGCGCTTCACAGCAGTACCGAAAAGAGGCACCATACTCTTATAAGAAAAGGTAGAAAAATAAAGACGCTGATAAGGGAACAGATTCAAAGCCTTTGTGATAACCCTGTAACCCATCGGTGTTATATCGTGCGGACACTTTGTTACGATCACAATGTTAGCTCTGTCTTTCCCTTCTTTCGGCTCGCGCAAACGACCAGCAGGCAGAAGTTTATCATCCATTATAAGGCGATGATAGTCAACCAACAGAATGTTGAGACCGGGGTTCACATAACGATGCTGATAAGCATCATCCAATATCACGACATCAAGTCCCGGTGCCACATTCGCTTTGCACAACTGTTCTATCCCATTCCGGCGATCCTTATCAACCGCCACAAAAATATCGGGAAACTTTTGCTTCATTTGGTATGCCTCGTCGCCTATTTGTTTCATTCCTGTTCGCTCTCCAGCCAACAAAAAACCGGAAGTTTTACGCTTGTAACCACGACTTAACACTGCGACTTTGTAATGGTCACGCAACAAGTTTACGATATATTCCGTATGAGGAGTCTTACCCGTCCCACCGACAGTAATGTTCCCCACGGCAATGACCGGGAAGTCATATCGTTTAGACTTCAACAATCCGAGGTCGAAGAGCTGATTACGCAACCTCACCCCCAAACCATATAGCCAAGAAAAAGGCAAAAGCCATTCATTAATTTTAATCAGGTCGCCTTCCATTCGTTCAATTCCAGTTTATCAAATTTATCGAGTACGGAATTCGCGCCTGTAACTGTCCTGTTTGGGCAATAACAGACACATCGCGTAATATCCGTCCAAGACCCGGCACGGTTCTTTGCAGAGATACATCAAAATAGTGTTTGGCCGGCTCATCAAACAACTCCATATACCATGGTGCCGGCTGGGGATATGTTACAATACCGCATGTGGAGACACCCCCCAACTGTCGGGCTTTGCCAATAGCATCTTGCAACGTTCCTGCTTCATCAACTAAACCATTTCGCAAAGCCTGCGCCCCTGTCCAGACACGCCCCTGTGCCAATTCCTCAACCGACGCCTCGGACAGGCCGCGTCCTTCAGCTACACGTTTTAGAAATAAATGGTAGCCTCGTCTGATATAGCTCTGCATCATCGCGGCCTCATCAGGATCAAATGGTCTCGCAACCGTACCAAAATCTGCACGACGGTTTGTCTTGACCACATCAAAGCTTAAACCCAATTTCTCATCCAACAAACGGCTGCCATCAGGAACAACACCAAAGATGCCAATACTGCCGGTCAAGGTCATAGGCAAAGCATATACATAATTGGCCGCCGAAGCAAAATAATATGCCCCTGAGGCTGCCATTCCGCCCATAGACACCACAACAGGTTTTTCACGGCTGAGCAACTTCACTTCACGCCAAATCTGTTCGGAAGCATAAGCACTGCCCCCACCGGAATTAACACGTAATACTACTGCCTTGACCGTCCGGTCATTACGTAACATCTTCAAGTCTGCACACATTTTCCCAGCATCAATCACCTCGTCCGCCAATAAATCATCGCTACGCTCCACTATGTCACCATAAGCATAGTATACCGCGATTTTTTCCTTGTGAGATACCGGTTTTTGCAGAAGATTCCAATCTTCCACCGAAACAAGCTGCCGGCTGTCGGGATGCCCTCTTTGAATGTACGCCTGCACGCCATCTAAATAAGATAACGTATCAACCAATCCTTTTTCCAACAATTCCTCTCCCGAAGCCAGTGTCAACATACTATCTGCGTAGGCGTCCAAAGTTTCTGCCGTCAAATGTCTGGAGTCTGATACATCATCCAATATCCGTCCCCATATATCATGCAAGTAAGAAGAAACCTGACGCCTGTTTTCCTCACTCATCTCTGTTTGCGTAAAAGGCTCCACTGCAGATTTGTAGGCACCAACCTTAAAAACTTGCATCTTAACCCCTATTTTCTCTAATAAACCTTTATAGAAAACAGGCTGCGCTGCCAATCCACACCATTCAACAGAACCTAGCGGATTCAGCATGATACAGTCAGCTACAGAACAGAGATAATAACAATTCTGGGAATACCTGTCACCATAAGACACTATAAATTTCCCACCTGATTTAAAATCGGCCAGTGCATCCCTTAATTCTTCTGTCATAGCAGGCGACGCAACTTCAAAATTACCCGCCTCCAGATAAATTCCGGCAATGTCGGAACTTTGCTTTGCTGTTTTGATAGCCTCAAGCATCGGCTTTAAACCGACAGTTGTGAAATTGTCTCCCAACAGTTCTGAAAAAGAATCCTGTTCGGTATCTTCAACCAGAATGCCATCTAAACGGATATGCAAAACGGCACCGGGGCGAACAGGTTCAGCCACCGTACCGTCTGACATTACACCTGCGACAAGTGCAATAACGAAACCTATCAAGACAAAAGCGAATAACACAAGCCCCGCCAACACCGCCAAGATATTTCTTACAAAATCCTTCATCAGTTTCCTATTGATAACAGCAATGATGCAAAAATAGTTTTTTTACACCCATAAAACAAGCCTATTATGCTATCCTGCCAAACAAATGGAACGTGTTTTAGTTATTTTTTGCAAAAAAAACCACCTCACAGCGCAAAAAGCCAATAAAACAACAAAAAGAACGTTCTAAAAAAAGATAAAACACCAAAAAACTTGTTCTTGTAAACAGAAAACGTTTATCTTTGCATCGGTCAAAAAAGACACAATTATATTTTATGGAGAAAAAGAAATCTATCATTATCGCGTCAGTTTTGGGAGCAATCATTCTTATTGGCGGTTTCGGTTATTTATATTACCGGTTGTTGCAAACAAACGCCCAAAACGAGGAAATGCTTAAACTGGCAGAAATGGACAAAATGGAAATGGAAAACGAGTATGCCCAGTTCGCGCGCCAATACAGCGAAATGAAAACCCAGATAAACAACGACTCACTCATCGCACAATTAGACAAGGAACAACAACGCACGGAAGAACTGTTGGCCGAACTGAAAAGAGTAAAATCAAGCGATGCAGCTGAAATATCACGACTGAAAAAAGAACTGGCAACGGTACGCGCCATCATGAGAAGCTACATCTACGAAATAGATTCACTCAACCGTTTAAACCAGGAATTGATGAATGAGAACAGGCAAGTTAAAGCACGCTATACTGAGGCCACCCAAACAATTACGAACCTGACAAACGAAAAAGAGACATTGAGTGACAAAGTGGCTATCGCATCACAGTTGGACGCGACCTCCATATCTGTTGTAGGAGAAAACAAACGGGGGCGTAAAGCCAGAAAAATAAAAGATGTCAAACAATTTGTCATCAGTTTTATCATCGCGAAAAACATTACGGCACCAACAGGTAACAAGAGCATCTACGTGCGTATCACGAAACCAACCAACGAAGTTCTGACAAAAGGCGGAACATTCGAGTATGAAAACAGGATGCTGGAGTATTCCATCAAAAAAGACATTGAATATAACGGAGAAGAAATCCCCGTTACTGTATATTGGGAAGTCAACGAGTTTCTCAGTGCAGGAACCTATCGTGTAAGCATATTCGCAGATGGTAACAATATCGGTAACAGCACGTTTACATACGATAAATAAGCCTGTAGTAAAAAACTGCATAATAAATAGCGAAGCAAAGACAATATTTCATAAAACCACATACAAAATAGGTTAAATATTTTGATGTTTAACCTATTTTCTTTTACCTTTGTCGTTGTCTATGCAACAATAGTTTTTTTATTATGTACTCACAAACAAACCTAAGGAAAAGGCCTGTAGGAATCGCAATCTTTTTAAGCCTATCCATCTTGGCCAATGCACAAAGTGAACAACTTTGTTTAGACAGTTGCCGAGCGTTGGCTGTCCGGAACAATAAAGCACTACGCATTACTCAGGAAGGAATAGAAAAAGCCCGCTATGAACGTAAAGCCGCTTTCACGAAGTTCCTCCCCGGCATCTCGGCAACAGGAACCTATATGCACTTTAGCGATGAGCTTTCCTTACTCAATGACAATCAAAAGAATTCATTGGGACAGATGGGAACAAATGTACAAAACGGACTGATGCAGGGTCTGACACCCATCATGCAAAATAATCCGCAATTAGCACCAATCATACAACAAATTGTACAGAGTGGTGGGTTAAACAGTATTTCTGAGGCTCTCAATCAAATAGGCCAGGAATTAACGAACGCCTTCCGCACGGATACACGAAATGTATGGGCGGGTACCGTCATGTTCACCCAACCGCTTTACATGGGTGGAAAAATAAGGGCTTACCACAATATTACAAAAGCCAATGAAAAGCTGGCTGCGAACCAACAAGAAACTCAACTGCAGGAAACCATTCTGCAAACAGATGAGGCCTATTGGACCACCGTATCTCTCAGCCACAAGAAAAAATTGGCTGAAAGCTACCTTAAACTGCTTACCCAATTAGACAATGACATGGAAAAACTGATACGGGAAGGGCTTGCCACCAAAGCAGACGGGCTGACGGTCAAGGTGAAACACAACGAAGCGGAAATAACGCTCGCCAAAGTTAAAAACGGCTATACGCTTTCCAAAATGCTCCTTTGCCAATTATGCGGCATAGACCTTGACTCCGACATCCAACTTGAGGACGAAAACCGCCAAGATATAGAAACGGTACTTATATCTCAAAACAACGCCGTTGAACAGGCCATGAACAACAGACCTGAACTGAAAAGCCTGGAATTAGCTCAAAGCATGTACAAAAACAAAGTTAACATAGCTCGTTCTGAGATTCTTCCGTCACTGGCGCTTACCGGTGGCTACATGATTTCAAATCCGGCTCTTTTAAACGGATTTGAAAACAAATTTAAAGGCATGTGGAACATAGGCGTTGTGCTGCAAATACCTATTTGCAACTGGGGAGGAGGAATCTATAAGGTTAAAGCTGCCCGCGCTGATGCACGCATCTCAACTCTTCATCTCAGCGAAACGCAAGAAAAAATAGAGTTACAAGTCACCCAAAGCCAATTCAAAATCGAAGAAGCACAAAAAAGACTTGCCATGGCCATGAAAAACATGGAAAAAGCTGAAGAAAACATGGATTACGCCAATAAAGGTTTCAGAGAAGGCGTCATTGCAGCCACCAATGTCATGGAAGCACAAACAGCGTGGCTCGCGGCTGAATCTGAAAAGATTGACGCACAAATTGATTTGCTGATAGCTCAAAGCTACCTCATGAGAGCTACCGGAACCCTTTCATTACAATAAATTAAAAACATTAAAACCACTATTATAATATGGAATCTAAAAAACAAAACAGCAGTATTATATGGGCATTAGTCTGCTTAGTCATCATCATTGCGGCCTTTGCCCTGACCGGAATATTCCTGTCCAACAAAAGCCCGGAATACATACAAGGACAAATGGAAGCTGCTGAATACCGTGTATCCAGCAAGGTACCGGGACGCATACTCTATTTCAACGTCAAAGAAGGAGACTATGTAAAAGCCGGTGACACGCTGGCCGTATTGGAAGCACCTGAAGTATCTGCCAAACTCATGCAGGCACAAGCGGCGGAAGCTGCCGCCACGGCCGTCAAAGAAAAAGCAGACCGTGGCGTGAGGGCAGAACAACTTCAAAGCGCGTACGAAATGTGGCAGAAAGCCAAAGCCGGTCTCGAAATAGCAGAAAAATCTTATAACCGTGTCAACAGACTGTTTGAGGACGGAGTAATGAGTGCCCAAAAACGAGACGAAGCTTATGCAAACTATCAAGCAATGCAAGCCACGGAAAAGGCGGCACACGCCCAATATCAAATGGCTAAAAACGGTGCTCAACGTGAGGATCGCGAGGCTGCCGCAGCACAAGTCAACATGGCGAAAGGCGCGGTAAAAGAAGTCTCTTCATACATCAACGAAACAGTCCTTACGGCACTGGCAGATGGTGAAGTCTCAGAAATATTCCCACATAGAGGCGAGCTGGTCGGCACAGGCGCACCGATTATGAATGTCACCATGCTGTCCGACAAATGGGCCACCTTCAATGTGCGCGAAGACTTGCTTTCAGACATGCAGGTTGGCACTGAGTTTACTGCCTTTATTCCGGCTTACAATAAAGACATCAAACTCAAAGTTACATATATGAAAGACCGCGGCAGTTATGCCGCATGGAAAGCCACCAAAACGACCGGACAATTTGATCTGAAAACATTTGAAGTTCGTGCCGTCCCCACCGAAGACGTGAAGGGGCTGCGTCCCGGCATGTCTGTCATCATTAAGAAATAATAAAACAACAGAGAAATGAATTGCAGTAACGGACTGTGCAAAGTATTCAAAAGAGAATGCAGGCGGCTCATATCCAGGCCTCTGTACATATTCTGCATGGTCGTGGCACCCTTGGCTTGCGCCTGGTTCTTCACCTCGCTCATGAGCAACGGACTACCTGCGGACCTGCCTGTCGGAGCCGTTGACATGGACGATACACAGACCACACGCGAAATCTTGCGTAACCTCGACGCATTCACCCAAGTGAAAATCACACAAAGATATCCCAACTTATCTGAAGCGCGAGAGGCTATGCAAAAAGGGGAAATCTACGCCTGCTATTACATACCTGAAGGCACCACAGCCGAACTGCTTGCCAGCCGGCAGCCAACCATTTCATTCTATACAAACGCGAGTTTGATTGTTGCCGGCTCACTTACTTACCGCGACATGCGCACCATGTCCGCGCTGGCCAATGCGTCGGTCGGACTTAAAGTGTTACAGGCGAAAGGCGTACCGGAGAAAACGGCGCGTGAACTGTTGCAGCCCATCGTGATAGATACACACCCGCTTAACAACCCATGGCTCAACTATTCAGTTTATCTCAACAACACCATCTTGCCGGGCATACTTATGTTACTCATCTTTATGATTACGGCATTTTCGATTGGTATTGAAATGAAAGAAGGTACCATCGCGCAATGGTTGGAACTCGCAGGCGGAAACACCGTGATTGCGCTTTTGGGCAAACTGCTGCCCCAAACTGTTATATTCTTCCTTGTCGGCATCACTTATGACGTCTGGCTCTATGCCATCCTGCAATTTCCATGCAACAGCGGCATCATGCCTTTGCTGGCAGCCACACTGCTTATGGTCATAGCTTCACAAGCCTTTGCCGTCTTTCTTTTTGCACTCTTCCCCACCCTCAGGCTCTCACTCAGCGCCTGTTCATTATGGGGGATGCTCTCTTTCTCCATATCAGGATTCAGTTTTCCCGTCATGGCCATGCACCCGGCATTGCAGACTCTTTCAGTACTATTCCCTCTCAGACACTATTTCCTGATATATGTCAACCAGACCCTGAACGGCTATCCGCCATCAGAAATATGGACCTCTTATGCCGCCCTTGCAGGATTTGTCATACTCCCGTTCCTTGTCATCAAGCGACTGGATAACGTGCTGAAAAAATTCGACTACATTCCCTGACATCATGAAAAAAAATCCGGAAACCTCATTCTTCGATATAATCAAGCAAGCGACAGAAGACTTGTTCATCATCTGGCGTAATGAAATGAAACGGGTCGTACACGACCAGGGAGCCCTCATATTCTTTCTGTTGGTTCCCTTTCTCTATCCGATTATTTATGCCTTCATCTACACCAATGAAACCGTGCGCGAAGTTCCGGCAGTGGTCGTAGACGAATCCGGCTCGAATCTTAGTCGGGAGTTTGTCCAGAAGGTTGACGCGACACCAGACGTACATGTCATAGGCTATTGTTCGGACATGGAAGAAGCCCGTAACGCATTGAAAGAACGCAAAGCGTACGGCATTATACGGTTGCCCGACGATTTCAGCCGACGCATCAACCGCACCGAACAGGCGACCGTTGCCCTATACTGCGATATGAGCGGATTGTTATACTATAAATCCATGCTCGTTGCCTGTACGGACGCCTCTCTGGAGATGAATGATGAAATAATCATAGAACGCAAACCGTTGACAACTGAACGGGAAGAAGAAATCACCACACAGCCTCTGAAATATGAATATGTAACAATGTTCAACCCCACAAACGGATTTGCCAGTTTCATTATTCCTGCAGTACTCATTCTTATCATACAACAGACCCTCCTGCTCGGAATCGGCCTCATCAACGGTTCAGCCCGCGAACGCGGTTTGTTTCACACACATGCCATTCACGGTGATGTGCGAGGAACCCTGCGTTTAGTAGCCGGAAAGTCACTCTGCTACCTCATGATTTACTCTGTCACCGCCTTATGGTTGCTGATATATCTGCCACGACTGTTTCGTCTGGTACAGATTCCGCAAGGATGGGACTTGCTTACATTTATGATTCCCTTCATCCTCGCGTCCATTTTCTTTGCGATGACACTCTCCATTCTGGTACGCCAACGCGAGACCTGTATGCCTCTGTTTGTGTTCACTTCATTACCGTTACTGTTCATCTCCGGCATATCATGGCCGGGAGCGGCAGTTCCAGAAGGATGGCGCATCGTATCATGGCTGTTCCCATCCACTTTCGGCATTAATGGCTTCGTACGTATCAATTCTTTGGGAGCATTGCTGAAAGACGTTCAAACAGAGTATATAGCCCTTTGGATTCAAACCGGCGTCTATTTTCTTACGGCATGCGCCACATATCGTTATCTGATGTATGACAGCCGAAAGAAAGCACTTGCTGCGAGAAAAAAAGAACAAGAAGAACAAACCTCAAATATTACTGAACGATAGCATTCTAAAGGGTAATCTCGTCACGTCCGCAATGCGACCTGTCGCTTCTACAACACGACCTGTCGCCTTGTAGAAGCGACAGGTTACAATTTTTGCTGCAACCGCTCGCAGTTTCGACAAGAAGCTGTGACATAAAATCAGCCCGATAATTCATCCATTACACTCACATTCATAGATATTTATATGACGGAGAAGGAGTGAAGAGATTTTTATAGAAACTGCGTATAGTATATATCGGTAATCGGAAACACTGCAATCATATTATGAATGTTTGAGCCAGACGCAACCTGCTCTCAATATCTTAAAGAAAAGATTGAACTTTATGCCAAACCTGCGTAAATATCTAACCTCAGTCCAGAATAGTGAATTTAATAAACATCATTATATTTAAAAAAAACAACAAACGACATACTGCGTTATTCAAAAATCGATGAAATCTTCTTTTTGAGATTCAAACGCATAATATCTTCTTTCTCAAGTTCCAGTTCGACAACAACCTTAGCTTTCTTTATTTTACCTTTTGTATCTTGTATATCATCCTGATTTGTCTGATACTTCTTTATAGAATATAATTGCGCAAAATCATAGTCCAAAGCCAACGAAACGTTGTATAAAGTATCTGTATCGATACTCTTCCTGCCCAGCATGTAATCTATGCTCTGCGGCCTAATATTCAGTCTACGTGCCATTTCTGCCTTGCTAACCTTCTTCTCAGCCATCACCTCGGCTATCACCTCACCTATGTACACATTACACTTTTCCATAAAAGTAAAAATAGGCCTTTTTTTTCATGATTTATATCATTTAATTCCTATTTTATCTTATCAAAAGCGTGAATTAAATCAAAATTTGTTTGTTTAATCAGACATATTTTGATATTTTTGCAAAAAATATCGAAATATTAATTAGAAATTAACTTTATGTGATAAAATAAAAATAAAAAGGTATCGCTATGAAAAAAACATTCTTTTATATTTTACTATCTATCTTATCTTTAACATTAGAACTTTACGCCCAAGAAAAAATTAAAAATATTGTTTCTGACAAATATCAAAGGAACAGCATCTCCATTATTTACATTTCTAGAGGTGATAATTACGACTCGCAACTGAAAAAATATGTGGAAACATATTTCATGAACTCGCAAAACGTCAGTAAATACGACATTAATTATATAGATACAAAAGAACTACACGTCAGCGCTTCTAGAAACGAAACCATACAGACGGAAGCATTCTCTAATAACGAAGTTTTTCAATCGATCAGCAAACAAATACTAGCATATTGGTTTAACCGGAAAAGCGATGGCACAATGGACGCGTCTCTTATAGAAAAAAGAGGGAGATATAATGTTACCGACCAAGATTATTTCAATGCACAAGTTGCAAAAACCGGCATTGCAGCATTGAAAGACGAAGGATATGACCTAATTAAAAACAGTTATGTACTTTTTCTCGATTATTCAAATATCAAGAAAGAAGTAAATGACAACGGAACTGTCAGTTGGTCCTCACAAGCAAACATATATGTATATCAATTAAATTATACTGATGATGTTTATAATAACATCATGAACACATGGATATATGAAGATGACACAGAATCCGCAAAACGACAAAAAATAGAATTGTGGAATAACACGAATGTGGGGCTTAAATTTATTGTTTCATCCCATTATTCAAGTACAAAAACAGAAAATAACGGAGGATTAGAAGCCTCTGTTGTTGAAAGCTATCAATCTGCCATTCAAACTATCGAAAATAAGATAGAAACATGGAGCGTTGCTTCTTCGATTACCCATGTTCAACCCTTACGTGCAAAAATAGGAACAAAAGAAGGCCTCAAGAATACAGCAAGATATAGAGCGTATATCTATACTGAAGACGAAAACGGGAATTTGAAATCAATCCCAAAGGGCTATGTTCGCGCTACAAAAATCGCAGACAACAAAATAAATGCAAGCGGCGAAACTCCAGAGAGCGAATTTTATCAAATTTCGGGTTTTAAACTTACAGAAGGAGCAATCTTGAAACAACGTAATGACTGGGGCTTAGGCGTCGGACTGAGTTATAAAGGCGGTTCCTTTGATGGATATTATTTAAACCTTAGCAAACTTGCGAACATAAAAACCAACGGTATATCCCAATACGCACTTGCCAACATTGGTCTGAACTTTTATTCAGAAAGTAAACTTAAAGAAAACGATCTGTACACCTCAACCGCTTCTGGAGTCAACTTCGTTAATGTTTCAATAGGATACGGAATAGGAATTCGGCCATTCATCAGATACTTTGAATTCATGCCATATATATTGGTTGGTGTAGATAATATTAATATCAACGGCGAAGAAAGTGAAACATCAGAAGAATCTTCCTTTGGGGAAAAAATCGCATATACTGGAAGTGCAGGCATAAAACTTAATATGAATTTGAAATATCCATTAATATTATTCGGAAGCATTGATTATACGATGTTGCTCTATCAAGGAGAGTTATACGAAGAACGCAATAACATATTAGGAAACATTGGGCGTAATAACGGCGTAGGATATAGTATTGGTCTAAAATATATTTTCTAAAAACATTATCTATGAACAAGTTACTATCTTTTTTGATAATATTAATATTATCTACCCCTATTGTTCTTTCACAAAGCAGGAAAGAGCGCAAAGCATTGTTTGAAAGTATGCAAAACTTTGAAGTTGCTACAATAAAAGTAGGTACAGACGGGACAAAATTTATTAAGGTATGGGGTTACGGGAAAAAAGTTGAAGATGCTATTGTACAAGCTAAAAAAAATGCAGTTTATGCGTGTATATTCAGAGGATTGCCAGCTGCAAGCAACGCAAATGCCACGCCACCACTATGTAATGCCCCTAACGCTTATCAACTAAACCAAAGTTATTTTGATAACTTCTTTGAAACTGCGGGAACATATTTAAATTTTGTAAACATGACAACAGACGGTGTTCCTTCCGGTCAAGACCGTCTGAAAATTAAAAAAGGGTACAAAGTAGCGATTTATGTTCAAGTAATGTTTGACAATCTAAGGAAAAAACTGGAAACGGACGGTATCATCAAAGGACTTTCAACAGGTTTCTAATAGTTCTCTAATTATAAAAAGACTACAATGCGAATAAAATCTATACTATTGGCTTTTTTCACAATTCTGACATTTGTATACGATGTCATGGGGCAAGCCAAACAACCAACCATCATGGTTGTACCGAGTGACATCTGGTGTATAAGAAATGGATTTTATACCGAAGTTAATATAGATGGTGAAACCATAAAATCCATGGATTATGCAAAAGCACTACAAGAAAACAGCGATATAAGAGTACTTATTTCCAAGATGGGAGACATTATGGCATCCAAAGGGTTTCCGATAGAATCTATGGAACAAAGATTAAAAGATCTCGCAACCGACAAATCCTATTTGTCATTAGTAACAAGTAAGGCTGACGGCAGTTCTATACAAGAAACAGAAATAGATATTTTGAACCGAATAGCCCAGCCCGACATTATAATGGATTTAGATTATGAAATCAAACGCATAGGCCCCAAGAAACAAATTAGTTTTAACTTAACAGCTATTGATGCCTACTCAAAAAAAATTATTTCTGGGAATACAGGCGTTGGAAGCGAAGCCAATGTGCCGATAACAACATTACTAGAAGAAGCGGTTTTGAGTTATATGGACAACTTTGTCTACGGACTTCAGAATCATTTCAATGATATGTTTGCAAAAGGCAGAATCATCGATGTTGAATTAAAAGTATTCGACAACTCTGCCATCGATTTTGAAACAGAGTTTGATTATAACGGCCAATTAGCTGAGTTAGCAGAGATAATTTATGTATGGTTTGAAGACAATACGGTGGAAGGCAGATTTAATGAAAAAAGCCGCACCGCAACCTCAATTATTTATGACCAAGTAAGAATGCCGATGATGGGTAAAAGCCTCTCCGGAAAAGAACGTGCAATGGATGCAAGCCGTTTTGTTAACAGTTTAGTACAACTGTTACAACAATACAATATTCCATGCAAAAAAATTGTAAGAGGACAAGGAAAGGTCTTGATTATACTGGGTGAGAAATAAAACGCTCGTATGAATATTCTATGGTAACAAAGCAATATCTCCTGTTCACCTAATCTAGAATCAAATGAAAAAATATTTTTCTATATTGATCTTGCTATTATTTGTAAATATTACAAAGTTTCAAGGGCAAAATATATCTATTACTCCAATAGTACCAAGGGAGTTGGGATTAACCAGTAGCATGTCTAATATTTTAAAACAGAAATTACTGCAAATAACAACAGTCAATGGGTTCGGTTCCTCATCTGGAGAATTTATATTAACAGCAAACATCATACCATTAGAAAAAGATGTCATACCAACTGTACCATCCCAAGTGAAAGTGAAACTTGAAATATCTATATATGCTGTCGGCGTTACAGAAAAAATAATCATTGATGAATATTCTTTTGAAGTTAGCGCAATGGACAGGAATGAAAATCTTGCAACAAGCAAAGCTTTAAAGCAAATTAATTATAGGAAACCTGAAATAAAAGCATTTATGGTATCAGTAAGAGAAAAAATAGAACAGTACTATATTGACCGAACACCAATACTTATTACAAAAGCGCAACAGTTAGCGGAACGTGAGGAGTATGACAAAGCATTGGCGGTACTATCAACTATCCCCGAATCTGTAAGCGAATACATAACCGTTTCAAACATGATGTCTTCTGTTTATTTACAAATGATTGACAGATACGCATTACGAGCCATTCAGGAAGCGAACAACAATATTATCCTTAAAAAGTATCCTGAAGCCTTAGAATGCTTACTATATGTCGATCCTATGAGTACACACGCCAAAGAAGCTCTATCTTTGATAAATAAGATAAAACAAAATATAGAAGAAAATGAAAGACAGAAATATAACAATCAAATAGAAACACAAGTACAAAATATAGAAATGATTAAGCAGTCCCAAGGCAACGAAACGAACTTAAAAAAGATGCAAATAGAGGCATCATACGATGCAGCAAAAAAGGCCCAAGGAACTGATACTGAATTAGTAGAAAAAAAAGTTTCTGATTGGTTATTTGATTTATTAAAATAATTCTTCCAATAAAATTATTTTTCATGAGATTTATTTATTTGAGTTTACTAACATTTTTCACCTTTTCAACTGTAATTCACGCTCAAGAAAAGGTCATAGAAACTAGTGGAGATAAACCACAATGGGTAGCTAAGACGATGCCTGAATGGATTATCGTATCGTCATCTGCCCAAGAACTGATGGCTGCGCAAGAAGAATGTATGGAAATGGTTAAACAGGAAATAGTCAACAGCGTGGCAGTAAATATCAGCTCTAGTAGCACTCTTTCAAAATCGCAAACAACTCATAATGATGAATACGATTTTTATTCTAAATATTCATCTGAAATAAAAACAATCACAGCACAACTTCCATATATCTCAGGAATTAGCATTACAGACGCCGAAACCTATTGGGAAAAGATATTCATAAAAAAAGAAAAAACATATTTTTACCGATATTACCTGAGATTTCCTTTTACGAATGCCATGAAACAAAGGTTAATAATGGAATTTAAAAGAATTGACAATGAGAAAGAAAATAGATTAAAACAACTACAATTAAGTTACGAACAAATTTCTTCTGTAGAAGAAATCGGAAGTTGCCTGATTGAAGCCAAAACTTTATCTGAATATTTCTTTGATGATAACCGCAAGACTGAAGCTGTATTATTGCAAAAAAAATTCAATGATTTATATAATCATATTATGATTCAACCAATAAACAATGTTCCAGGGGAATATAGTTTCATGATAATGCTCAACGACAAACCAATTTCTATGTCAAAAATGCCGCGCCTCAAAAGTGATTATGTCACCAATCTGACAATCACACGCGGAAAAATTAACAATTCATTTATCATCAAATACAGTTACAAAGGTTGCATTCCTGATGATCCTAATACGATTGAAGCACTTTTCTATTATGGCAATAGGACAATGAAACATGAATTCCGGTTTGACTTATCCGGAGAAAGTCCTGATCTAAAGTTCCCTGGTTTAATCAATGTCACATTGAAAAAAGTTTCCGCCGAAGACATAAATATACATATCGGAATAGATATCCTCGCAGGCGAAGGTAATAAATTCCTTATTAATGAATTTGTGTTGAACATCAATGAACTGGAAAATCAAATAAGTATAATGGACATCCAAGACACAAATATCAAGCAAGGAAAGAATCATTATGAGTTTAATTATATGAGTAAAAACTCATTAACTGAAAAAAAAGGAGTTTTGACAGAAGGGCATATCAAGCTGACCAATATAAAAAATGGCGAGAATAATACTGTTAAGATCCAACGCCCATATAAAGTAATATACAAATGAGTAATTTGTAAATATACAAATCCACCTTACTATTTATTATAAAAAAGAGAATTATACTAACTGCATTAATGATTTATAAAACCATTTAAATAAAAAAATTATGAGAAAAATAGTTTGTATTTATGCGTTCGGTTTAATAACCGCAATGTTAACTTCATGTGGTAGTTCAAAAGAAGTTGCTACTGCTTCTCAAAAGATGAACCCCGCAACTGCATATGGACAGGAAACGGCATTAACGTCATCAGAAGAATATGCTCTTCTATCTCCAGGAAAGCGTGCGTCTGGAAGAGGTAGCAGTTGGGATGAAAGTACGGCACAACAACTTGCTGAAATGGAAGCTAGGCGTGCGTTTTCTGAAGGTATTGACGCCGCGATTCTTTCTGCCTGCAAACGTTCTGGAATTGATATTCAACAATACTCCGGCGATAACAATACTGGAAGTTCTGTAAATGACGGAGGAATAAAAACAAATACCCTGACAAAATCTATTTCACAAAATATTGTATCAAATACGTCAGTAGTCAAAAAAAACAGGTTTTACAACAACAACAATCGAATCTACACAATATTTGTATGCTTAGAGTACAACGGAGAAGTACAACAAATAGCCAAAGAAGCAACAAAACAAATTATGCAACGTGTAGCAGATGAAGATCGTTTAAAGATTGAAAATGAATTAAACGAATTTGAACAAGAAATCACTAAAGAATTAAAAAATAAGAATCAACAAAATTGATTTCATGAGATTAAGACATATAATATCTTTATTTTATTTATTATTTATTTCCATTTGGGCTTCCGCACAGGTGCCCAAATGGGTAAATAATACTCCATTGGAACTAAATAAGACCTATAAATTCATAGAAATCATTTCTATCGGCAACGATTTAAACAGCGCAAGAATTGACGCTTTACGTTTATTAGCACAAGACCGCCAACTCACCAATGCTATTAATGTAAATGTGGAGTCCGGAAAATTAACTCATGCAGAGCAAACAATGATTAATGGGAATTTAAACGAAGTCATCAAAGAACAAATAGACATCAATGTAAAAATTTCCGGTGAAAATTATCAGGTACGAGGACAAAAAATAGACGAATATGAAGAAAAAAACCAAAATGGACAAATAAAGTTGCATACTCTTTTTATGGTTGCCGTTTGCAATAATCCAATATTCGATAATGTCTATCTCACTGACAAATATGGGTTCTCTCCTGTTATGATGTCATTAATTCCCGGTGCCGGACAAATGTACAAAGGCAGCTACTTGAAGGGTGGTTGTATTCTCGGAGCAGAAATAATCTCTGCCGTTGGCATCATACTTTGCGAAAACCAGCGGGCTGATTATTCAAATAAAGTCATTGAACAGCCCCGTTTCGCCAAAGAATACAATACGAAATCCAACAACTGGGCAACCGGACGTAACTTATGTATTGGCGTTGCAGGTGCCATCTACGTCTACAATCTTATTGACGCGGCTGTCAGCAAAGGAGCCAGGCGCGTTAAAATCAAACGTTCCGGTTCCGCAGACTTCAGTTACAGGCCCTGCATCCTTTTTGACGGGATGAACCGGATAAGTGCCGGATTAAGTTTATCATATAACTTTTAAGCATGAAAATAATAAGCGTAAAAAAAATTAGTTTGACCACTTTTTTCAGTTGATAGTCTTAATTCCCTTGCACAATTATTAATCATTTATAGAATTATATTTTACATACTTAAACTAAATGATATGAAAAAATTAGTCTCTTTAATCTTTTCTGTGAGCCTACTATTTTTCGCAAGTTGCTCAGAGGATGAAACAGTCATGACCGCCACTATCAGCGGTTATGTGACTGATTATGCCAACGCCAACACCCCGATTGCTGGAGCAACCGTAACCATTAATACAAAAGGCATTACCAAAACAACCGGCAGCGACGGCCGCTATGAGTTTACCGACATTGAACCCGGCACATACACATTACAGGTTTTTGCCAACGGATATCAAGCGACAACCAAACAAACAACCGTCTATGCCGGCGAAACCACCAACCTGGATTTTCAGCTATCTCCTGCCGGACAAGATGTTGAGGTGTCACCCCAGATGCTCAGTTTCGGCCCTCAAAATGACATACTGACATTCTCGATCAAAAATAATGAGAACAGAAGTCTGCAATACAGTATTACCAATTACCCAAGTTACATCACGGTCTCACCATCGTCCGGTTCGGTTTCCGCAAAAGGCACTCAAACCGTCTCTGTTAATGTGAATCGCGATCTCATAACCACAAACACAACCTGTCAACTTCTTGTAAACATTGGCAATGACTCCTATCCGGTAAACATCAGTATAAATTCACAAGAAGTATCAGAAAAGATGGTTGTAACACCTTCTGTCCTTGATTTTGGCAGCAGCTATAAAGAGTTACAATTCACCATCAAGAATGTAGGTACAGCCGGTGACCTTAGCTGGAATATCAGCCAACCGTCAGAAACATGTATCCAGGTAACGCCATCTGCCGGCACAACCGCCGTCGGAAAATCCACACAGGTTACTGTCAAACTAAACAGGAGCAATATGCCGGCCAGTTTGCAATCATTCATCAATATAAACATACCGGGCGGCTCTGTTTCAGTACAAGTTATCGGCAAGACAGAGAATGATGGAAACAACCCTAATAATGGAGACATCGCCGTCAAATCCAACCTTCTCGCCTACTATACCTTTGACGAAGAAAACATGTTCGATTCCCACGAGAACGAAATGCACGGCCAATTATACAATGACCCTACATTTATTGACGACACCCCTAACGGATATGGCAAAGCCATCTTTCTGAACAGCATGAAAGAACAATATGCCAATATTCCTTACAAACCTTTTGCCGGGAGAACAGCCTACTCCATCTGTTTATGGATTAAAGATTTTGGTACTGGCACCATTTTCTCAAGCACTAATTCATCTTCAGAAACAACAGGGCCATCTCTGTTTGCATTAGAGGACGGAACACTACAATTCAGGGTTGGCGACGGCAACTACAGTTTAATTAACTTCTCGTACAAATATAAACCCCTTCAGGATGGGAACTGGCACATGATAACGCTGGTCATGAAAAGTTCAGGAGCCTCAGACCTATATATTGATGGCATGAAAGTTGATACCGGTGCATGTGCATCAACCTATAGAGATACAGACGGCATTAACATTCAATTCGGCGGCAGCTCTTCGATGAAATTAGACAACATCCGTTTTTACGCCATGAGTTTAACTGCTGAAGAGATACTTGAAATATATAACTCAGAAAAATAATAAACATGGAAGCACCCAATTTAAAGAAGATAAAAATATTCTGTACCGCATTATTAGGATTGTTAGCAATAACAGGCTGTGACGCGATTAATGACATATTTGAAGAAGATAACACACAAAAGCCGGATATCAACAGAGGCTTGGTTTTATACTACACTTTTGATGACGGTTCAGCCAACGACGTAAGCGGACATAGCCATAATGGTAATCTCCAGAATAATCCGGAATTTATCTCAGAAACACCGAACCAGAAAGGTCAGGCTGTTTTCCTCAACGGATTTAAAGAAGCGCTTATCAATATCCCATACAACCCTATAGGAGATAGCATAAGCTACTCAATGTCTCTTTGGATAAAAGATTTCACATCGGGCGACATCATAAAATCATTCGATGACAGAAGTCGGGAAAACGCTCTCGGTTTCAGCGCAACAGTCGAAAGAAACTTCCAAGCCCGCGTAAGTTATGGAAATTACGGCACATCTACTTTCTCCAACTACGACTATTCCAACATCCAGAAAGAAGGATGGCATTTGATAACCGTCTGTGCGAATGAGAAAACAGATGAACTAAAGTTATATGTAGATGGTATATTAGTTGACAACGTCGGAAATAGATATATAGATCCCGATTTAATAAAAATACAGATTGGAAGTTCCACGGAAAGTACGAACAGTTTCAAAATTGACAACTTCAGAATATACAACCGTTGCCTTATGGCTGAAGAAGTCAAGTTAATATATGAGGCCGAACGCCAATAACATTTCCCCCGAAAGGTATGTGCGGAGGTTATACGCTTCTTTAACGGAACTCCGTCACATGCCTTTTTACTATATGAACACGAAATCCCATTATATCATGAAACACTCACTCTACCTGATATGCTGCCTGCTTTACCTGACGATGCAGGATATTCATGCCCAAAACACCTTTGAAGAATACAAGAAGAAAAGGGAACAGGATTTCAACAACTACCGCAACACGAAACAAAAGGAATTTGAGGAATACCGCCAAAAGAAAAATGCTGAATTTGCCAAGTATCTAGCAAAGAAATGGGAAGCGTTTCAAGCCATGAAGGGCAGTAAGCCGGCAACATATCCCAAACCGGTCGACCCTGTTGTGATACCGGACACACCGGATAAGCAACCGGAAGTGACCAAGATTCCCATCAAAGACATCATCCCCGCCAAACCTACTCCCATACAAAAAAGCCCTGTAAAACTACCGCCGATACAAAAGAATACTCCGGGACAGTCGAAAAGCAAAATAATATTCCTGGGTACCCCATGCTATATCACCATGGACAAACAATTAAAGTTCACTATGGACGGTACAAGCGAAAAGGAAGTCTCCAAAATATACGAGAAGTTGTCAGCATCCGAGTATGATGCATTCTTTGATGACTGCGCACAAGTTTACCAAAACCTGAAACTGAACGGATGGGCAGCATTCTTGTTCTGCCGTGCCGTGTCTGAGCAATTTTTAGGGAAAGGCAATGAAGCCACCTTATTACAAACTTACCTGTTGGCACAATTCGGTTATGACGCACGGTTATGCAGCCACGGCCAGAAACTCTACATGCTGGCCACGACTACAGAAGACGTCACACGCTACTATTACATCAACCTCAACAACAAACATTACTACCTGTGGGATTTGACCTATCAGGGAGAACAAGTGCATACATTCAGAGAAAACATGAAAGACGCCATCCGTCCCATCGACTTTGACAATCCGGCCGAAATGCAACTGACGTATGACGCAACACCTTTAAGAAACATTACATCGAAAGCCTATCCCGGTGTCAAAGCCACAGCCAAAGTAAACAAAAACCTTATCGAATATTACAGCCAAATGCCCATATTTGCAGGCAAGCCGTGGGACATCTACGCGCGCCAGGCTTTGGAAACGCCGTGTTACCGTGAACTTATCCCCCAGCTTCAGGCTGCCATACAGGGAAAAAATGAAACTGATGCAGCCAACATGTTGCTAAACTGGGTTCAGACCGGATTTGAATATAAAACCGACAACGAACAATTCGGATTTGAAAAACCGTTCTTCAAAGAAGAAGTTATCTTTTATCCATACTGCGATTGTGAAGATCGTTCCATCTTGTTCAGCTATTTGATCAAACAGTTGCTTCATCTCGACGTTGTACTGCTTTATTACCCGGGACATCTTGCAACTGCCGTCCGGTTCAACGGGAATGTCAACGGAGACTATATCCTGCTGGACAATAAGAAATATATTATTTGCGACCCCACATATATAGGAGCAGAAATAGGCCGCAGCATGCCGCAATACAAGACATCATCATTCGATGTCCTGAAAACATTATAGGAACACTATTCGAAAATGACTCAATATATATGCAGAAATGTTTTACCAGTTTTATCGAGAAAACATAACTCAAAAATCATCAAAGCATAGCACAACAATTAAATATACAAATATCAAAACTAAGGATACAATTACAGTATTAAATTTATTTGGTTTCGTCAATGAACTGATTAATTATAATATTACAAAATTATGGGACTTTTTCACAAGAACGAAAACGAGAAACAATTTGCCGGTGGCAGTAAGAATGTTATGGAGTCAATGCAGCGTGAACATGACACTAACACCCTTATTTATTTAGATCCACGTGAAGATTTCAATACGAATTCTGTAATCACTGTTGCACCTAATGAACAAGTAATTTTTATAAAAAACGGAGAACTATATGGAATCTTACCTTCAGGCCGTCATGAAGTAAAAACAGAAAATTATCCTGTTCTCAGTCGTATTCGAAATATGCTAACAGGTGGAATGAGTACTTTTACTTGCCAAGTATATCATGTAAGCACATCTGAACAAAACGTCAACTGGGGTACATCTAGCGCTATTGAAATACAGGATTTCTTTTTAGGGCGGGGCGAAATAGGAGTTCCAACATTAATTCGTGGAGCTGGTGAATTTCGAGTCCGATTCAACATTAGAGAAGACGACAATGCAAGTATTCAAACTTTCATGAGACTAATGGGAGACAAAAGTTCTTATAGCGTAAACGATTTAAGCATGCTTTTTAGAGCGCAAATATCTCAAGAAGTCAGTGATGTAGTAGGCAGAACTCTTGAAAATATTTCAATGAATCGTTCGATTAATGCTATTTCAAGTCAACTAAAAAGTTTTTCAAAAGAGCTAAAACCTGCTTTTGATGAACTATTTAATGAATATGGACTTGAATTAGTTAATTTTTCATTCTATAATCTTACAATTGACGAAACAGAAGAACGTAAGAAATACATTGATAGGCGTATTGCTGCGGCCAACGTAGTTGACAGTCGTTACAACCAGGCCGTACAACAGGAACTGCTAAAAGATATTGCCATCAATCCTGGTGCTGGAGGAATTGCAAGTGCTGGAGCTGGACTTGGTATGGGAATGGCAGCAGGAAATGCATTTGCGACTATGTCAGCAGCAGCCTTTACAAATTCACAACATACCACGGCTCAGCAACAAACACCCTCCACATCATCCCAATCTGACCCTATGGAAGTTTTAAGCAAAATGAAAAAAATGCTTGATGCAGGTCTCATCAGTCAGGAAAAATATGACGCAAAAGTAGATGAAATTATGAATAATCTATAAATAGCTTTATGAAAAGGATACTAATAAAAGTTACAATCTCATTGATCTTTCTAATAATATTCAATGTACTATTTTTCTTCTGTGATATTGCTCACTCTGATGCAAATTGGTGTTCATACGGATTCGCTACTTTTGCATATTTATGTTTACTTGCAACTCCTATACTAGCAAAGGGAAGCTATTCTGCTGTATTGGAGGGTAGTCTGTGGCTTCGAGCTATATTCTTTTTCTTCACTGAACTTCTTGTTGCTATTATATGTATACTTATTGAACCTGAAAGTATCAAATGGCCATTAATTATTCAAGGTGTTTTGCTATCAGCATTCATCATTTTGCAACTAATGAGTGTGTTGGCAAATGATTCTACAGCAGCATCAGTAAAAAAGCAAAAAGAAGAGTCATTTTCTAAACAAATTCTGATTGACCAATTGCAACTAAGAACTCGTGAAGTTACTGATATAGAAATCAAGCCTGTATTGAATAAATGCATTGATGCATTATACAACAGCCCGATTCAAACCTTCTCTGAGGCTGCAAATGCAGACTTTGCCTTGAATGATGCAGTGAATAATCTTTGTAAAAAGATAGATGATGGCAATATATCACAAATAAAGACCTCAGCAAACCACGTTCTTCATTGCATTCAAGAAAGAAATTTAATAATAAAGAGATGTAGAATAAAATAACATTATTATAAACATTAAAAAAAATATTATGGCAGAAACATTAGAATTACAACAAGTTATTTGTCCAAGTTGTAAACAAGTTATTACATCATTTAATCCATTCCAGTCTGAAGTTGAATGCCCATATTGTCACAATAAAGCATTCAACCCCCTAATTACAGCCAAAAAAGTGCCTGTACCAGAACGTTTAATTATATTCCGTACGTCTGAAAAGGATTTTGAGCAAGCTATGATAAATAACTTAGTTGAACGTGATTATGTTCCAACTGACATCTTTCAGTGTATTAACCCAGGAAATGTAATTAAAGCATATCTACCAATGTTCCTTTATGAAGGGAGCTACAGGTCATCTTGGTCATGCAAAGTTGCAATAGAAACGACTGAAGTGAGAGCATCCTCTAGCGGGGACAAAATCGAGAACAAAAAAGTAAAAAAATTTCTACCGCATACGGGAACATCTCAAGGAAATTTTTCTTTCCTATGTCTTGCCTATGAAGGAAAAGATATTCCTGAGGAACTAAGAGAATTTAGTAAACAATACAGTTATAATGTAATGGCGTCTAAGGAATATGATCCAGCACTGCTTGGTTTAGAATCTGGAGATAACCTTTTAACTCTTGCCTTAGATACGGACACTGATTTAACATGGAATAAATATGGCGATGGTTTGGTTAACGAACTTGCGGCTCAAAACGCTCTTGAACAATTATCCGGTGATGAAATCAAAGATTTTCGTGCCAGCAACAGCTATGATTTAAAACACAATGGTCGCTACATTCTGGCTCCATTCTGGTTCGTATATTATACCTATAATAATGAAAAGCATTACTTTATTATGGATGGCCTTGGAGATGGGTCTTCTATGTCAACTCCTGTTAATCAGGAAGAAGTAAAATTCGTTAATGGTAAAGAAAGAATAAAGACTATAGTTAAGTGGTTGTGGCCATTTACTCTTTTGATTTGGTTTTATACAAACCTTACTGCCGCTTTAATATTTCTCGCTATTTGGTTTATTACCAAAATTACAGTAAATAAGGTCATGAATAAACAAATAAAGAATCGTCTCGACGCTTCACGAGAACAACGAAGGCAAGCAGCCCAAACACTTGGTTAAAAACATTTTTTGATGAATGCTCTAAATATTTATATGTTTGGAGCATTCATTTTTCACTAGTTTTATTAAACAAGAAACGCATGGGATGTTAAGAAAATCATCACAAATCTATAGCTAGCCCAGAAGATGTCTCTTGCCGAAAAACCAATTCCTCGAACGTCAGATAAAATAATAAGACATTCTACAGACACATTGTAAATAATATATACGATACCACCCGGTGCAGAACAGTATAAACTATCACCTTGTCAACACGACCTGTCGCCTTACAGAAGCGACAGGTCGTGTTGCAGAAGCGAGCGCTTGCAAATTTTCTTGGAAGCGCTCGCATTTTCTTAGCCTAAATATCGCATAGAAAATCACAACGCACCATTAAAATTTTCACATCTGACTTATAGACTTCAGGTAGAAAAGACAAAAATATACTATAGTAGAAACTATATGTTATAATCCCGGGAATCCTTTCCAGAACACAAAATAATGCAACAAAAAACCATATCATAGTCTCATTACAAGACTTGATATGGTTTTTGAACTTTTTATAGTCAACCGCACATCCGTCATACTCTTATTGACTGAAAGGCGGAACTATATCGCGGATAATTTATTACTCAGCGCGCAATGTGAAACGTTTGAAAGCTGTTACTGTGCAATCCTTGTCTGCCTCTTTCAAATAATCGGCAACAGACATTTTGTCATTTTGAATGAAAGCCTGCTTCAACAGACATTCTTCCTTAAACAATTTGGAAACACGTCCCATGGCAATACGCTCTATCATATTTTCAGGTTTGCCTTCTTCGCGAGCCTTGTCTGCTGCGATTTCCTTCTCTTTTTCAAGAACATCTGCCGGATAGTCGTTTTCATCGATTGAACGAGGGTTCATTGCTGCCACCTGCATTGCAACTGAATGACCATACTGAGGATCTACTGTTTTGCTCAGAGCTACCATTGTGCAAAGTTGGTTCTTGTTTTGGTGGTTGTAAACAGAGATGCTTTCTCCCTCTACAGTCATATAACCATCAAGTTCCATCTTTTCACCAGTGATACCACTGCGATCGGTTACTGCATCTGCAACAGTTCCACTGCCCATAGGCAAAGCCTTCACCTCGTCAAGGGTAGCACACTTGTTGGCTACAGCCAAATCAAGGATTTCATTCGCCAACTTCACGAAATCTTCATTCTTGGCAACGAAGTCTGTCTCGCATTTCAGGGCAATGATGGCACCAAAGCCATTAACAGCCTTTGCCACTACACAACCTTCAGCAGCCTCACGGTCTGAACGTTTCGCAGCTACGGCCTGTCCCTTCTTACGGATAATCTCCATTGCTGCCTCGATATCGTTGTTGGCCTCTTCCAAAGCCTTCTTGCAATCCATCATACCAGCTCCTGACATTTTGCGGAGTTTGGTAATGTCTGCCATTGTAACTGCCATATTCTTATGATTAAGTTATAATGTTATATAAATTCTGATTATGCTTCTTCTGCCGGTGTTTCAGCAGTTTCTTCAACTGTTTCTTCTTCAGCTGTTTCCTCTGATTTCTCTACACGGGCTTTTGCAGCACGCTTGCGGTTCTTTCCTTCGTTCTCGCCGGCAGCTTCCATGTCTACTTTTTCGGCCTTGCGTTCTTCCAAACCTTCAGCAATAGCAGCGCAACATGCTTCGAGAATCACTTCAATGCTCTTGTTAGCGTCATCGTTTGCAGGAATTACATAATCGATGTTATCAGGATTTGAGTTTGTATCCACGATAGCAAAGACAGGAATACCCAGACGGTTTGCCTCATTCACTGCAATGTGTTCCTTCATAACATCGATAACGAACAATGCTGAAGGCAAACGGGTCAGGTCTGCGATTGAGCCAAGGTTCTTCTCCAACTTAGCACGCTGACGTGATATTTGGAGGATTTCGCGCTTTGAGAGATTTGAGAAAGTACCGTCGGCAGTCATCTTATCGATGTTTGCCATCTTTTTAACAGCCTTACGGATAGTCGGGAAGTTTGTCAACATTCCACCCGGCCAACGCTCAATAACATAAGGCATGTTTACAGAGGCAGCCTTGTCAGCAACCACTTGTTTGGCCTGTTTTTTAGTAGCAACGAACAAAATCTTCTTTCCTGATTTTGCGATTTGTTTCAAAGCCTCGGCTGCGTCGTCGATCTTTGCAACGGTCTTATGAAGGTCAATGATATGAATACCATTACGCTCCATAAATATATAAGGAGCCATTGCCGGGTTCCATTTTCTTTTAAGGTGACCGAAGTGGCAACCTGCTTCTAATAATGTATCAAAATTAGTTCTTGACATTGTTTTTGTATTTTAATCGTTTACTTTCTTTTTTGTTTTCTCAACCAACCATCAGGTAGTCATAAAAGAATCCCGACGGTTTAGATACTAAACGTATATTATGCAGCTCGATAAACGGCCGAATATTAACGTTTACTGAACTGGAATTTACGGCGTGCTTTTGGACGACCCGGTTTCTTACGTTCAACTTCACGTGAATCACGCGTCATGAAGCCTTCAGCACGGAGCGCTTTCTTGTCTTCAGCGTTTATTTTTACCAAAGCGCGGGCAATGGCCAAACGCAGTGCCTGAGACTGGCCGGTAAAACCACCACCGTATACATTAACTTTGATGTCATATTTTTCTTCTACGTTCAAAGTAGCCAAAGGCTGCTTCACAACATACTGTAGAATTGTTGATGGAAAGTACTGAGCAAGTTCTCTCTTGTTAATAGTAATCTTTCCTGTACCTTCGCTCACATAAACACGGGCTACGGCGCTCTTGCGACGGCCTATTGCATTAATTACTTCCATACTAATTATTTATACAGGTTAATATCTATCATTTTAGGGTTCTGAGCTTCATGTTTGTGCTCGCTACCGGCATAAACATAAAGATTGCCCATCAAGTGTGAAGCCAAACGATTTTTCGGCAACATACCCTTTACAACTTTTCTCATCAGCTTGTCTGCACCGTTCGGACGAGCCATCAACTTTGCAGGAGTCATTTCACGCTGGCCACCGGGATAACCTGTATATCTCAAATAAACACGGTCTGTCCATTTTTTACCGGTTAATTTCACCTTGTCGGCATTGATGATGATCACATTATCACCACAATCTACATGCGGGGTAAAGTTTGGTTTATACTTGCCTCTCAACAGTTTTGCCACTTTTGAACCAAGACGACCCAATACCTGGTCTGTCGCGTCAACTACCACCCATTCCTTCTTGACAGTAGCTTTGTTGGCCGAAATGGTCTTGTAACTTAAAGTATCCATTCTTTTAATTAAAATAATTATTACTACTAAAAAACTTAAATTTCCCTTCTGCGATTCACTAACCGTATTCCAGGCCAAAGGAGATACTATTAACACGCAGATTCAAAGACTTTTATCGTCTTTTGATAATAATCGGCTTGCAAAATTACGACTTTTCTTTTAAACCGGCAACAAAAACATTTATTTTTTCATGCTAATTCTTTATATTGTTCCTGCCAGTCAAGCACGTGATTATGGTTTAGCCGGTATAAATCACAAAACCCTTGGCTGGTTTTGCTTAAACTCACTTATCATGGTAGTTGACTGAGACGCATATTCTCAGATATCAAGCTGCATAATGTAGTCATTCATATAATAACCGTTACCTATCGGAAAATCTCCCTGCCGCGCCACTCTCATCCCCAAATGGCGATAGAAACCAAGAGCAGGATTTTGGCGGTTCACATTAAGTTCTATGGAACAAGGTTCAGCACAAACACTTCTCACATACTCTTTCACCTTATTAAATAGTTTACCACCCCACTGCATTTTTTGGAAACGCGGCAACACATAAATCTTTTCCAGATGGAAAAGCCCTTTACCTTCAGGACGGACAGAAACATAACCTGCCGGCTCATCATCCTGAAAAGCGATGAAATAAACATGCCCCTCTTCTTCCATCTGCTTACGGACGGCTTCGACATCATACATCCAATGCATCATGTAATCTATCTGTTTCTCTGACAAGATATTCTGATAAGTACACGGAAACACCTCAGCCGCTAAATTATGAATCAACTCACAATCGTTTACGGTCGCTTGCCTGATAAGCTGCATATATTATAGGTTTAAAAGATTTAAAAAGGGGTATCAAAATTGATACCCCTCGATATTTTAACATGAAATCAGTTGTTCTCCGGACGCAATTTACGGACAGTCTCTGCGGTACGCCACATTTCACTGTCATGCAATGCCTGCAATTCCTTCTCCAACTTCACACGGTAATCCGGCTGTGAGTTTGAATCGATGGAGATCTGCGCTTCATTACCGGTCTTTACAGATTCGTACAATTTCTGCATAACCGGTTTGATAGCATCGTGGAACGGACCCATCCAGTCCAAAGCACCACGCTGTGCCGTTGTTGAACAGTTAGCATACATCCAGTCCATACCCTTCTGTGCGAAAAGCGGCATCAAAGACTGTGTCAATTCCTCTACAGTCTCATTGAAAGCCTCAGACGGAGTATGTCCGTTTTCACGCAACACTTCATACTGAGCCAGCAACAAGCCTTGGATAGCTCCCATCAAAGAACCACGCTCGCCAGTCAGGTCAGAATAAACCTCACGTTTGAAAGTGGTCTCAAACAAGTAACCAGAACCGATACCGATACCGAATGCCAGCGTACGGTTCAATGCATTGCCAGTTGCATCCTGATAAACAGCGTATGAACTGTTCAAGCCACGACCTTCGAGGAACATGGTACGCAAAGAAGTACCTGATCCCTTAGGAGCGACCATGATGACGTCGATGTCGGCAGGAGGAATAATGTTTGTTCTTTCCTTATAAGTGATACCGAAGCCATGTGAGAAATACAAGGCTTTACCCGGTGTCAGATATTCTTTGATTTGCGGCCATACGGCAATCTGTGCGGCGTCAGACAGCAACATACAAACGATTGTACCTTTTTGGGCTGCCTCTTCTATTGAGAACAAAGTCTCACCCGGCACCCATCCGTCAGCTACCGCCTTGTCGTAAGTCTTGCCCGGACGCTGGCCAACAATCACGTTGAAACCGTTGTCGCGCAAATTACATGCCTGACCGGGGCCCTGAACACCATAACCCAATACTGCAATCGTCTCGTTTTTCAAAATCTCACGAGCTTTCTCCAATGGAAATTCTTCGCGGGTCATCACCTTTTCGATCACACCGCCAAAATTCATTTCTGCCATGTTCTATATTCTTTATTATGCAGCTTACCTGCTGCGTTTTTAATTAAAACTTCTATTTAACATCAAATTCGACCGCAAATTTACAAAATTATCCGGAACAACCTAAAATAAATTGCTATTTGTTATCAAATTTAATCTTACTCCGGCATACGACTTCTCCTTCCGGTAAATCGCCGCCTACATTCTTTCGTACTTCCACATCAAAAACACCGTCTTCCACTTCATCACGGAAGAAACTCAACGTATCGCCATAGTAACTCTCTGCCACGTAAGCCAACTCAAAACGAGAAATGCGTTTTGTGGCATACCAATCCTTCGGGAACAAATCCAGCACATGTTCTATGTACTTGATACTGTTCACGTGCCCGTTGATGTCTATATCACCATAATAAACTTCTATCGTCCGCACCGGCATCATCTGTGCCACTTTGATACGTCCCGGCTTCTCTATCGGGCAAGGCTTTTCTGCGTCAATATAGTCTATCAGTTCCTGACCATGAAGCGTAAGCAAATCGGCCGGTTTCCGGCTGTCCAAGTCTATCATCGCCCAAACAGAACGGGCATATCCGTATTCCCTCCCGTCCTCACCGTAAATTGCAAAATTCCGGTCGGTAAAAAGACGATATACATTTTCAATCCACGTGTCTACAGAAAAATGCTCATATTCAGCCGGCATATCCTTGAGTTCGATAGCCAAACGTGAAAGCACCCACGTATAATTACTTTCATTCATTTTAGCAATACCGAATCCACGCTCAGTAGCATGGAAACCGGCACTGTTCAACAAATGGTTACCCAAAACACCCATAAAGAGTTTTCCGGTAAAATCCACATGGAACGGTTCCGCCACAAAATGATAAGTACCTACTTTGCTTTGTTTCATTATAAAATTGTTAATTCTACTTCTTCTGCTGCGCCTCGTATGACTTGCGACGTTCCTCAAGAAACTCGTCAAGATACTCCGTGCAACTCTTCGTAATCGCGATGCGTCCGGAACGGACATACTGCAAAACGCAGTTGTAATCGTTCAAAGCATAATAAAGCGACATAATGTCGTCTGTCAGGCCCTTTTTACTTACAACCGTGTAAGTCGGATTCACCTCTACGATTTGTGCGTCATGATGACGAACAGCCGAAGAGATATTCGGATTGTCAAGCACTGCCGGTGTAGACAGTTTATACAATGCCACTTCCTGGATGAAAATCTCATCATCAGTAAAGTAATTGGCTTGCAATACATCGATTTTCTTTTCTATCTGCTTGGTTATTTTCTGAATCTGTTCTTCCGTACTCCAACACGTTATGGTATACTTATGCACACCTTTGATACTGGAAGCTGACACGTTAAGGCTTTCAATGTTTACCTGACGACGTGTAAAAACAGCCGTTACCTGATTTAAAAGTCCTGCAAAGTTCTCAGAAAAAACAATCAGGGTATAAAAATTCTTTTCTTGTTCCATTTGCACGTCTCTTTAATAGTCCAACACCATATCATCAACATCACTGCCGGGACAACACATCGGCAATACCTTACCTTCCTCTATGACAGCTACCTGCAAAAGATACGGGCCGTCGGTCGTTATCATATCACGGATTGCCGCTTCGAGGTCTTCGCGGTTCACGACTGTCTGGTTAGGGATATTGTAAGCCGACGCAATCATATTATAATCCGGATTCATCATCGGCGTAAATGAATAACGTTTGCCGAAAAACATTTCCTGCCATTGACGGACATTACCCAGATAATTATTGTTCATCAAAATGATTTTCACCGGACTACGTTGCTCCATGATTGTGCCTAGCTCCTGAATTGTCATTTGCATACCGCCGTCACCGAGAAACAGGCATACCATACGGTCGGGAGCGCCAAAAGTAGCACCGATGGCAGCCGGTAGGCCGAACCCCATCGTACCCATACCGCCCGAAGTGACAATACTGCGCTTCTCACTAAACTTGAAATAACGTGCGGACATCATCTGATTCTGGCCTACATCCGTAACCAGAATGGCTTTATTGTCGGTCATCTCAGTCACTTTACGCACGACCTCACCCATCTTGATGGGTCCGTCAGCGGGATGTATTTCCGGTTGGATTACCAGCTCATCTTCTTTTTCAAGGTGTTCCTTAAAACTGTTTTTCCATTCGGCATGTTCATTTTTGTTCACCAAAGCAAGTACCGCCGCCACTGTTTCCTTGCAATTTCCCAAAACCGGAACATCTACCGGTACATTCTTGTTAATCTCGCTCGGATCAATCTCGAAATGGATTTTCTTGGCCTGCGTGGCATAAGTACTCAACTTGCCGGTAATACGGTCGTCAAAACGCATACCAACGGCTATCAGCACATCACACTCCTGCGTCTTGACGCTGTTGGCCAAACTGCCGTGCATACCGAGCATGCCCATATTGAGCGGATGGTCAGACGGCAAGGCGGACAATCCTAACAATGTACAACCTGCCGGAATATCTGCTTTTTCAATCAGTTCACGCACTTCAGCCTGCGCACCGCCCAGTTCCACACCTTGTCCAATAAGGATGAACGGACGTTTGGCACCATTAATAAGTTCGGCTGCCTGACGCACACTGTCCGGATTCGTTTTCGGAACTGGCACATAGCTGCGAATAAAATCTATCTTCTCCGGCTCGTAATCCACCATGCCGACCTGCGCGTTCTTGGCGAAGTCCAACACCACGGGTCCCGGACGACCGCTTTTGGCGATATAAAACGCCCGGCTGACAGCCCAAGCCACATCTTCCGGCCGGCGAATCTGGTATGACCATTTGCTTATCGGCTGGGTCACCCCCACCAGGTCGCATTCCTGGAAAGCGTCAGAACCTAACATGGACGCACCGACCTGTCCGGCAATGACGACAACCGGCGTACTGTCCATCATGGCATCGGCTATACCGGTTACGGTATTCGTTGCGCCGGGACCGCTCGTAACCAAACACACGCCAACTTTTCCCGAAACTCGGGCATAACCTTGAGCTGCATGCGCAGCCGCTTGCTCATGGCGAACCAAAATATGATTCAACTGGTCTCTATATCCGTACAAGGCATCGTAAACCGGCATGATAGCACCGCCCGGATAACCGAAGAGCGTGGTCACGCCTTCATGTACCAACGATCGCATCAATGCCTCCGCGCCTGTTATTTTTTCTGTTGCCATATTTGTTTTTTCCTTTCTTTTTAATCTATAATACGAACACCGCCCTTATCGGCCGAGCTAACCATCGAAGCATAAGCCTTCAATGATTTCGGCACCACGCGGGTACGGGTCATCGGGCGCTGCGGACGGGCAGCCAGCTCCTCATCGCTCAGTTTCACGTTGATACTGCGGTTCGGTATATCAATTTCGATGATGTCCCCGTCGACAATCTTGCCGATATTACCGCCGGCAGCCGCCTCAGGAGAAACATGGCCGATACTCAATCCGGAGGTACCGCCTGAAAAACGTCCGTCGGTAATCAACGCGCATTCCTTACCCAGATGGCGGCTCTTCAAGTAGGACGTGGGATAAAGCATTTCCTGCATGCCCGGCCCGCCTTTAGGACCTTCGTGCGTAATTACCACTACATCACCGCTCACAACTTTTCCGCCAAGGATTCCCTCGCAGGCATCTTCCTGTGAGTCGAACACTTTCGCCGGACCGCTGAAATGCCAGATGCTTTCATCCACACCGGCTGTCTTTACCACACAACCGTCCTGTGCGATGTTGCCAAAAAGAATAGCCAGACCGCCATCCTTGCTGTAAGCATGCTCCACATCACGGATGCAGCCCGTTGCACGATCGGTATCCAATGTTTCATAAGCCTTATTCTGAGACCCCATCCGGGTGCTGAAGACGCCTCCCGGCGCACTGGTATAAATACGTTTGGCCTCAGCATCCACATCAGCCTTCATAATGCTATATTTCTCTATGTCTTCACCAAGCGTGCTGCCATTAACCCGCTTGCAGGTCGTATCCAACAAACCGGCTTTGTTCAGTTCTCCTAAGATATTAAGGATACCGCCCGCACGATTACACTCCTGGATGGAATATTTCTGCGTGTTCGGCGCAAGTTTGCACAAACACGGCACGCGGCGACTCAGGGCGTCTATATCAGCCATTTTGAAGTCTACACCGGCTTCATTGGCTACAGCCAGCAGATGGAGTACGGTATTTGAAGAACCGCCCATCGCAATATCCAGCGTCATGGCGTTCAGGAAAGCCTGACGCGTGGCAATACTCTTCGGCAACACGCTCTCGTCGCCCTCTTCATAATACTTATAGGCATTCTTGACAACCAATGCCGCCGCATCCTTGAACAGCTGCAAACGGTTGGCATGCGTAGCCAATATCGTCCCGTTTCCCGGCAATGACAAGCCGATAGCCTCTGTCAGACAGTTCATGCTGTTGGCCGTAAACATGCCCGAACAGCTGCCGCAACCCGGACAGGCACAAGCCTCTATCTTGGCAATTTCCTCATCGCTTACCGTCGTATCGGCCGATTTTATCATGGCCGTAATCAAATCGGCATTCTCCCCGTTGATTTTATGCGCTTCCATTGGTCCGCCGGAAACAAACACCGTCGGAATATTCAAACGCATGCTGGCCATCAGCATGCCCGGCGTAATCTTGTCGCAGTTGGAAATGCAAATCATGGCATCTGCCTTGTGTGCATTCACCATATACTCCACGCTGTCGGCAATGATGTCACGAGAAGGCAATGAATACAGCATGCCGTCATGCCCCATTGCGATACCGTCGTCAATGGCAATGGTATTGAACTCGGCCGCATAACAGCCTAATTTTTCGATTTCCGCCTTTACCATCTGCCCCACTTCATGCAAATGGGTATGTCCCGGTACGAATTGGGTAAAAGAGTTGACGATTGCAATAATTGGTTTTCCGAATTGTTCGTGTTTCATTCCATTGGCCACCCACAAGGCGCGGGCTCCCGCCATACGTCTTCCTTCTGTGCTTTGCGCACTGCGTAGTTTGTTCTTCATTATATCTTTTTTATATATACTATAATCCATTTTAGCCCACAAATTTAAGGTTTTTTCCATACTCGGCAAAAGTTTGTTCCATAAAAATGGCATTTTGCTAAAAAACAGAAGCAAAGCACATGAAAATCCGATAAAATATAATAAATACAGACTGGTTTGCGACAAAATATAAGCAACCGCTCGATTCGGAACAAGACAAAAGCATACCGGTTTTGACATCACAGTTTCTTGTCAAAACTGCAAGCGGTTGCAGTAAAATTTGCGACCTGTCGCTTCTGCAAGGCGACAGGTCGTGTTGTAGAAGCGACAGGTCGCTTTTTACAATCAAGCAAATTCCAGCACAAACGTAGTATTCCATCCGCCTGTTCCCGCGGGCAACAAAGTAATGGTGCCATTGGACAAAGCCATAATCTGCCGGCTGACGGAAAGACCGATACCGCTGCCGTTGGATTTGGTGGTGAAGAATGGAACAAAGATGTGCTGCCGCACCTCATCCGAAATCGGTGCCCCGTCATTGCAGACCTTAATGACAACATGTTCATCTTTGCGAACATAGGCCACTACGGCTATTCGTCCCACATTCTCTCCAATAGCCTGAACTGCGTTGCGTACGATATTGATCAGTACCTGCCGCACCAGATGCTTGTCGGCATATAACATAATATCCACGGGTTCCACCTTATTTTCAAGTTGGATGGTTTCCGGAACGATTTTCAGCGCCGTTATCTCATCGGTCAGCTCATGCACATAAAACAATGATGGAACGGGCGTCGGCAATGAAGAGAAGCGCCGATAGTTTTCCACCCATGCCAATAAGCCCTGCGACGTGTTGTAAATAACGGAAAGCCCTTCCTGGAACTGAGCCGGCGTGCGGTCTTTCTTTTCAAGCAGAGACGCGCTCAACGAAACCACCGGCGTGATGGCATTCATAATTTCATGGGTCAGTACGTGCGACATTTTAATCCAGGCATCAAGTTCGCGCTCATCCACCGCTGCCCGCAAATCATTCAGCGTAAAAATACGCAAACATCCCTGCTGCGTTTTCAGAACAGCTGTCCCTAACAACATCTCCCGCGTTCCGTGAGGCGTGTCATAGGAAAGACGACGCTGGCCGTCAGGCACCAAAAGCCTGAAAGCGTCAGCCACATGGTCACCCACTTTGTTCAACTGTCCCAAACGGACCAGGGCAGACAGTCCCAACATATTCAATGCTTTCTCGTTACATTGCACTACCCGATCGGCTTCATCCGCCACCACGATACCCGTATTGACATGTTCCAGAATGAGTTTATAGAAAGTCTCCCGTTCTACCAACTTTTTTTGATTGTTGCCCAGCGTACGGCTGTATGAATCCATCAAAGCATTCAGATGGCGCGTCGTATAGTCCCAACGTCCCTTGACCGGGAAACGAAAGTTGTAATCCTCGTTGGCAAACGCCTTCAGCATCAGTTCAAACTTCTCATTGAGGTTGCGTTGCGAACGGACTATCAGACAAAGCACATACAAGAGCGCCAAAGTAGTCAGTACAGCCCAGACAACATAACCAGCCCACCACAACAGAGCCGACAAAACGGCAAGCAGCACGACGCCCAACGTCTGCCGCAATGCAAATAACTGATACCTATAATCCATAGCGCTTTATCTTATTGTACAATGTCTGTCGTGTTATTCCCAAGCGTGAAGCCGCCAGCGAATAATTGCCGCCGCACTGTTCAATCGCCCGCCGTATGGCCGCCGATTCCATCTCCTCCAACGTCTGCGCATTGTCAATGACGCCGACAGACAAGGGTCCGGTTTTATCCTCGATGTTCAAACACTCTGCCGGCAACAGATGCGACCGACTGTCATCAAACATAATGACGGCACGTTCCACCACATGCTGCAACTCACGGATATTGCCGGCCCATACGCCGGCCGTCAGTTTTCCTTCCGCCTCGGCAGTAAACCCTTCCGCCTGCCGGCCGTAAGCCTGCGCGTAGCGTTTCAAAAAACGCTGTGCCAGCGGCAGGATGTCTTCACGCCGCTCTCTCAAAGGTGGCAGATGCAAATGAATGGTATTGATACGGTATAGCAAATCTTCCCTGAACTCCCCACGCGTCACCATCTCTTCAAGACGGCGGTTGGTAGCGCATATCAAACGGATATCCACATCCATAGGCTTATTGCTGCCCACTCTCACAATCTGCCGGCGCTGCAGTACCGTCAGCAATTTAGCTTGCGAATGCAGAGGCAGGTTACCGATTTCATCCAAAAAAAGCGTTCCCCCATGGGCCGCCTCGAAACGTCCTGTCCGGTCTGCATGTGCGTCGGTAAAAGCGCCTTTCACATGCCCGAAAAGCTCGCTTTCAAACAAGGTATCTGTAACAGCGCCCATGTCGACCGTTACCATCGGAGCATCCCGCCGTTGCGACAGCATGTGGATTTCCTGGGCAAGCACTTCCTTTCCGGTTCCGTTCTCGCCCGTTATCAGGACATTGGCGTCCGTACGACTGCACCGTTCCACTTGTTCCCGCAACTGTTTCATGGCCGCCGACGTTCCCCAGTACATGTCTTGCTGCGGCCGGTTATCCTTCTCCCCCTTTGAAACTGCGGGCTTACGGCCGGCTGCCTGTATCAGCGTATGTACCAATTTGGCGTTATCCCACGGTTTGACGATAAAATCGGCCGCGCCGCGCTTGATGCCTTCAACAGCCAGTTCTATATCCGCATAGGCAGTAAACAGCACTACCGGCAGCCGTGGATAACGCGCCTTGATTTCCTGCAACCAATAAAGCCCCTCATTGCCACTGTTGATACCTGCCGAGAAATTCATATCGAGCAACACCACATCCACCTTTTCGCGGTCGAGCAGTCCCATGACACCTTGCGGCGAGGAAAGACTGAGAATATGTTCAAAATAATCCGCCAACAAGAACTGCAAGGTCGTCAGGATACTTTTATTATCATCCACAATCAATATGGAACGGGCTGTTTTCATAGAAGCTTTTTTTATTCTTGCGGCAAATATAGCAAGAAATAAGCTTGCTGACCGACATTTTGTTCAGACTTTTTCCATTCCGAAGCCGCGGCCTGTATACCGTGTCTAATAATTAGACATGGCGGTGTCTATTTTTTAGACACCCCGTTCCGCCTCGATTTTCACTAAATTCATGAGATACAACAACTTAATATTTCTGGCACGGCATTTGCTATTATTAAGGCAGGAACAATTTGCATTTAATCGACATGAAAATAAAGCATCTCATCCTTCTTCTGGCATGGCCGGCATCACAGGTAACGGGACAGACTGCGGCCTGGACAATGCAAGACTGCATCCGTCACGCCATAACGCACAGCCACAACCTGAAGAGTTACGAATGGAACGTGAAAAGCCAGAAAACCCAGCTCACCGAAGCCTACACGGCCTTCCTGCCATCGCTCTCGGCCGGCAGCGGACTGAGCTACAGTTTCGGACGCTCCATCGACCCCGGCACCAACAGCTACAGCACGGTGGCCAACCTGAACAACAACTATTCAGCCAGCCTGTCCATCCCGCTTTTCAGAGGCGGCATATTGGTCAACCAACTCAAGATTTCACAAACGCAACTGGCCGCCGGCCGAAGCCAGTTAGAAGCGCAAAAAGACCAGACAGCCCTGAACGTGATGAATGCTTTCACCGAAGCCGTCTATTACGACCTGATGACGGAATATGCACGCGAAAAACTTGAAGAAAGCCGCCTGCAGACGCATAAGACCCGCCGCATGGCGGAACTCGGCATGAAAGGCAAGTCCGACATGGCACTTATCGAGGCACAGCTGGCTCAGGACGAATACGACTACACGCACAGCCTCTACCTGAAAGAAAATGCCCTGTTAGCGCTCAAGAATCTTATGAACTTTCCGGCCGAAGATTCGCTTGCTCTCAACACCACTCTTTTGCCTATTGCCGACACGGCGACAACCGACGGCATTGCCATGGCGGAAGAGACGGCACAGTCATACCGTTGGTCGGAAACCCACAATCCCGGCATGCGGCAAAGCCGCCTCAACTTGCAGCAGCAACTATACTACCGCCGGCAAGCCCTGGGCAATTTTTTCCCGAACATCTCTTTTTCAGCCGGCATTTCCACCTCCTATTTCCGGACATTGGGCGAACCGGGCTTCGACCATTTCGGACGACAGTTCAAAAACAACCTTGGCGAATACGTCAGTTTCAATGTCAGCCTGCCTATTTTCAGCCGGCTCGGCAACATCATGAACTACCGCCGCCGCGAATTTCAATATCAAATAGCCCGTGAAAGCCACGAGCAACAGCAGACTTCTTTATGGACAACCATCCGTCAGACCATCCTTGAGCGCGAATCTCTCCGCAAGGAATATATCCGGATGCTAAAGAAAGTGGAAGCCGACTCCATTGCGTACACGGTCGTGGCCCGCAAGTTCGATGAAGGGTTGGCAGCCCCGCTCGACCTGAAAACGGCAGCGGCGACCTTGCTCTCCGGACGGGCTACCCTGTTGCAATGCCGTCTGAACTATGCACTCAAACAACGGTTGGCCGCCTACTATTCAGGACAACCGCTTTATTAAAAACGCTCACCAAAAAAACATCAGCAATATATGGACATACCTATCAAACAGACCAAAGGCATCAAACGCAGACATCTGCCATGGATTGGCGGCGGCATTATGCTGCTGGCACTCATCGGCTGGATTATATTCGGGACACATACCAGCGTTTACAAAGTAGACCGGCGCATTGTGAACATCGCCAAAGCCGAAAAAAGCCAATTTGACGATTATGTACGCATCAGCGGTCAGGTCACCCCCATTTCCATCGTCCAGGTCGCTCCTGAGGAAGCCGGCATCGTGGAAGAAAAATTAGTGGAAGAAGGCGCGAAAGTGAAAGCCGGCGACATCCTGCTCAGGCTGAGCAACAGCAATCTCGACATGCAGATCCTCAACGCCGAAGCCGAACTGGCAGAAAAACAAAACCTGTTGCGCAACACCCAGGTCACCATGCAACAGGACAAGCTCAACAACGAGATGGAGAAACTTCAGCTGGCGCAGGAACTCACACGCAAGGAACGTACCTTCCGCCAGTATGAACGTCTGTACCGCGAAGACCTCGTCAGCCGCGAAGAATATCTGCAAACCAAAGAAGACTATGAACTTACCGCCGGCAAGCACCGCCTCATTGTGGAGCGCCTTCAACAAGACTCCATCTACCGCAGCATCCAGATGCAGCAAATGGAAGACAACCTGGAGAACATGCAGCGCAACCTGACACTCATCCGCGACAGGAAGAACAAGCTGGCCGTCCGTTCAAAAATCGACGGCGAACTGGGACAACTCGATGTGGAACTCGGCCAAAGCATCGGCGCCGGCCAGAAAGTGGGACAGGTCAACGATCTTTCCGACTTCAAGATTGAAGCCTACATCGACGAGCATTACATTGACCGCGTCCGTACCGGATTGGACGGCGCCTTCACCCGACAGGAACAGAGTTTTCCCGTACGCATAAGGAAAGTCATGCCCGAAGTCCGTGACGGCAGGTTCTGCACCGAGCTGGTCTTCACCGGCAAACGCCCCGACCGAATCCGTAGCGGACAGAACTACGACATCAACCTTCAGCTGGGCCAGTCAACAGAAAGCATTATCATCCCCAAAGGCTCATTTTACCAGATGACCGGCGGAAAATGGATTTTCGTACTCAGCCCTGACGGCACACATGCCTACCGGCGCAACATCCGCATCGGACGGCAAAACCCGCGCTATTACGAAATACTCGAGGGACTCATGCCCGGCGAACAGGTCATCATATCGGGTTATGAAAGCTATAAAACGAGTGACGAATTGGAATTTTTTTAAAAAAGACAAATTTATAGAACCTAATTTATTCAATCAATGAAAACACTGTACCGCAACTTTCGCAGCATCTTCCGCCGCTTCCCGGCTTCCATCGTCATGAACGTGGTCGGGCTGACGCTGGCACTGGCCGCTTTCATCATCATCATGATGGAGACCCGTTATGAACAGACCTACAACAGCAGCCTGAAAAACATCGACCGGATTTTCTTTCTCAACGAGCAGATAAAAGGAAGTCTGCCATCTTCTGTTTTCACCCGTCCGAATATAGAATACATAAAAAACCTTTCACCCGACATCGTCCACAGCGTATATTATGAGCCGGCTTGGTGGCTGGCAGCCACAACCCCCGATAATGAAGTTCACATTGAAACGTTGTCATCCGGAGTGGAGCCCGGTTTTTTTTCCATGTTCGGTTTCGACTGGATTGACTGCGACACGACGACTTTCGACGACTTCCTTTACATATACATCCCCGAAAGCATGGCGCTTAAATATTTCAACAGAACCGACCTGGTGGGAACCTTCCTGAAGTTAGACCATAACGACTATGGCTGGACCATCGGCGGTGTTTACCGTGATTTTCCTGAAAACTGCTCCATAAAGAACATCGTATACAACCTCATGGGCAATGCCTATAAGGATGAGAGGATAAATTTCTCTCTCAACGGTTTGCTGGAACTGAGACATCCGGAGGACAAAGACAAAGTGGAAAAATTATTGAATGAAGAAGCTACGCCCGAAGATTCCTTAGTCCTGACGCCCTTCTCGGAAGTGGTCTATCAGAAGGACTTGGACCTACATAACGAAACCGTAAAACTCAATCATCAACAACGCTATGTCTACTCGGCCATCGCGCTGCTCATCATCCTGATTGCTGCCATCAACTTCACCAACTTCTATACGGCGCTCGCACCGCTGCGCATCAGAAGCCTCAACACACAACGCGTGCTGGGTGCCAAACGCCGACAGCTCATAAGGACGCTGATGACCGAAAGCGTCGCGCTGGGACTCGTCTCTTTCCTACTGGCCTTGCTTATCGTCAAAGCGGCTGAAGACAGTCTCGTCAACGATTTGCTGAAAGTGGACATTTCCATCACGGCCTTCCCCGGCATTATCATCGCAACGGCAGCCATAACCATTCTCATCACGCTGGTGGCCAGCCTCTTCCCCGCCCTTTATTCCACCTCTTTCGCCCCGGCCATCGTCCTCAAAGGCAACTTCGGACTGTCGCCGCGCGGAAAACGGCTGCGCAACCTGCTCATGGGCGCACAGCTCACAGTTGCCATCGAACTGCTTATCGGCGTGGGCGGCATCGTCTCACAGAACTATTACATGCAGCATTCCGACTTAGGCTACGACCAGGACCGTATCATCACCATCAATCTCAAAGCCGCCAAAATCTATAACGACAAGGCCGATGCGTTGGCTGAAGAACTGCGCAAAGTGGCCTGCGTGGAGGATGTGGCATTCTCAAGGTTTCTGTTATCTGCACAGGAAAAAACGGATATCATGCATTGGGGGCGGTCGTCAGAGGACGGATCTTATCTGTTTTTTATATGCCTTCCGGTCTCACCCAATTATCTCAAGGTCATGGGCATAAAGCTCATCGAAGGCGAAGACTTCAATCCGAATGACAATAACGCACCCATGATTTTCAACAAAGCGGCCCACGATTATAACCCCACTTCCATCCGCATAGGAAAAACGATAGAAGGCAATCACATCGTCGGCATCTGCGAGGACTTCAAGGTCTCCTCGCTACGCGATGAAGTCACGCCCCTTTGCCTGAAAGTCATGAACGGTGCCTACGCCGACTGGTCATTCAAAGAATTTGCCAACATCCGTGTCAAGGATGGTGTTCCGCTCGAAGAAGCCTTCGGCCCAATCAGGGAGGCCTGCACGGCATTCGCTCCGGAAAGCACGTTCGAGCTGAAAACCCAGTTCCAGCTCATGGAGAACATCTACACGAACGAGAAACACGTCCAGCAGAACATCATCATCTACTGCTTACTTGCGGTCATCATCTCGATAAGCGGCGTGTTCAGCATGACACTCTTCGAGTGCAACTACCGGCGCAAGGAAATAGGACTGCGCAAAATCATGGGAGCCACAACGGGCAACATCATACGGATGTTCTTCAGACAATATGCAGCCATCCTGCTGCTCAGCTTCGTCGTGGCAGCACCGGTCGGATGGTACGGCATCAGCCGCTATCTGGAAGGCTTTGCCTACAAAACGCCGCAGCACTGGTGGATTTACGCGCTCGCATTCCTCGCCATCGGCACCGTCACGCTCGTCACCGTTTACACACAATGCCGGAAAACGGCACAAGACGACCCCATCAACGCCATCAGGACGGAATGACGCTCCGCCGGCCATCATCATCAATCAGCAAAGACTATTATAAACTCAAAAAACAAACAAATGATACAACTTGAAAATTTAGGAAAAACTTTCCGCACGGAAGAAGTGGAAACCATCGCATTGCAGGATATCTGCCTGCACGTAAACAAAGGAGAATTTGTAGCCATCATGGGACCGTCGGGTTGCGGAAAATCCACCCTGCTCAACATCATCGGGCTGCTTGACAACCCGTCCGAAGGACATTACCTGCTCAACGGGAAAGAAGTAAGCACCTTGCATGAAAACGAACGGACCGACCTGCGAAAAGGCGTCATCGGCTTCGTGTTCCAAAGTTTTAACCTCATTGACGAACTGACCGTCAGCGAGAATGTCGAACTGCCGCTCACTTACATGAACGTTCCCAAAAAAGAGCGCAAGCAAAGGGTTGAGGCCATGCTCGAACGGATGAAAATGAGCCATCGGGCCAACCACTTCCCCCAACAGCTCTCCGGCGGACAGCAACAACGTGTGGCCATTGCGCGAGCCGTCATCACCCGTCCGCAACTGATTCTGGCGGACGAACCAACCGGTAACCTCGATTCAAAAAACGGCAGCGAGGTCATGAACCTGCTCACCGAACTGCACCGTGAAGGCACCACCATCGTCATGGTGACCCACAGCGAACACGACGCCGGCTTCGCAGGACGTGTCGTCAAGCTCTTTGACGGAAAAATCATTGCCGACATAACGGACTAACACCCTAAACGAATGAAAACACTGTACCGACAGTACGTTAACGTCCAAAAGGAACAAAACCATCGCATGGCAGGATATAAACCTGCATGCAGACGGAGGAAAATCCTCAGCTGCCATGAAATTCTTTATAACAAGGTTATTTTTATATAAAACAAAGCTTGTTATAAATATAAAAAACTTTCTTTTATATAAATAAAGGCTTAATATAAAGTTTTATAACGGCAGAACTTATATTTGGTAACTAAGAAACAAAAAAAGGCTTTAAAGACAATTATGAAACAAACCATTTCAACGGCCATTCTCATGTTGGCCTGCACCTTATTCCGGGAAGGCAATCGGGAGATAAGAACAAAGCATAAATTCACATTTTTTTCTTTGTTTTGATTTTTAAACAGAAAAGATTTATATTTGCCCTTGATGTCTAATTTTTTTAATAACACTGAGTATGAAAACTATCAGAACCATGACTACCGGAACCGTTCGCGAAGCCTACGAGGCTCCCAAGTGCGAAATCATTGAGTTGCGGCAGGAAAGCGCGCTGTGTGGCAGCGCCGCACACGATTCTTACGAAGAAGACTATTTTGACTGGAGCGCCTCATCCTCCGTATGGGAAGTGTAACTTTAAATGTAATGCCTTATGAAAACAGTACGTATTTTAACCATGGCCGTTGCGGCGCTCATGTGGGCCGCCTGCGGCAACGAAGAGTTTTTGGAGCATCATGAGGAGAATGTGGCCGGAAAGCCCGTGCCCATGACCTTTACGGCCGACGGACCGCAGACACGCACACAGCTGGCGACCAGTAACAAAGTATATTGGACGGAGTACGACGAGATAGCCCTGTGGGACGGAAGCGGAGAATATCAGAAGTTCATGGTCGATGCCGCATCCATCGACGGCAGCAAGGCCACCTTCTCGGGCTTTGCCACCCCGGGAGCCGACTACACCGCCTTCTACCCTCTGATAGCCGTAGATAGAATGGACGACTCAAATATCTACTTCAACCTGCCCGCCGAGCAGACCGCCGTGGCCGGCACCTTTGCCAACCAGCTGGCGCCCTCGCTGGCCCGGGCCACAGGCGGCAGCACCAGACTGCAGTTCGAGAACCTCTGCGCCCTGGTGAAGTTCACCGCGGGAGCCGACATGGCCGGTGAAGGCACCCTTACCCTTGTGGGAGGCAACGCCACCGAGGCGCTGGCCGGCACGCTGACCTGCAACACCGCCGACGGCACGCTGACCGCCACCGAGGCCGCCACCCGCATCACCCTCACGGGCAACTTCGAGGCCGGACAGAACTACTACTTCGTCGTGCTTCCCGGCACGCTGGCAGACGGCTTCAGCCTGCTCTACGATGACGGCAAGGGCAAGCTCTACCGCAAGGCCACCGGCAACTCTGTGACCCTTCAGGCAGGACGCATCCTCAACCTGGGCGAGCTGGCGCTGACAGGCTTTGATAAGGCAGTTGTCAAAGAAATATACCCTGCCGGAACCCCAAATGCCGACGGCACAGTCACGCTGAACGATGCCGATTTGTCGGCTTTGGCTGCGATGGGCACGCTGGATGTTTCGCAGAAAAGTTTGACCTCTTTAGGCGGCATCGGTTACTGCACTGGATTGACCTCATTGACTTGCTGGGGAAACAAGTTGACAGAACTGAACCTTGACGGACTGACCGAGTTGACAGAGTTATATTGCGATAACAACAAGCTTACTTCGTTGGATGTCAGCAAGCAGACCAAGCTGACCACGTTGGAATGTTACTATAACGACCTGACTGTGCTGAACCTCGGCGAGTTGTCTCAGCTTACAGACTTGCGATGCCACGTCAACCAACTGACTTCACTGGATGTCAGTCAGCTAACGCGGCTTAATTTATTGATGTGTTATCAAAACAAACTGACTGCGCTGGACATCACCCGGCTGCCAAACCTGAAAACCCTTTATTGCGGCAATCAGAGAGACGGCCGGCAGCTGACGCTGACCCTGACGGAGGCACAGGAAGGAGTGTGGAACAGTTGGAGTTACGACTCTGATAATACGAATGTCACCCTCGACGTGAAATAACTGCCCGCTCCCTCTTCTCCGATAGCCCCACAGACGTTAAGGAGCGTAGGAGGTGCGTGTGCAGAATGAATTGTAAAACCGAAAAAGGTCGGATCATTGCGTGCGTCATGATACGACCTTTTTTCTTGTGCGCTTTTCCGGGTGCCCTTAGGAAAGCAAATCATCAGTTCCGGTTTTCAGAAAATAGAGGCTGAGCCGTTTTTCATGATTTCAGAACGCCATTCCCGGCTCAGGCTGCGGAGCATGCGGACTCACTCCAACTCAATGGTTTTCAGTGTGGCACCGTCGCAATCCATGATGGCCGGCTGACGCCGGCCATCTGCTTTCTTGAGCAGGGCTGTTATGTCTTCCTTTGTTTCATAGCCCTATAAGCAGCCATTTCATCAAAACAAACGGACAAAAGCCGCCGTATTCCAGGAAAATATGCTATCTTTGCACCGCAAAAACGTAACTTATAATCAAATAACATATTTTATGGATACGACACCAAACAAGTACATCACCGTAGCTTATGAGCTGTACACCGATTACGACGGCCAAAGAGAGTTAGTGGAAAAAGCCCCGGCAGAACATCCGTTCCAGTTCATCTCAGACATGGGGACGACATTGGACGCTTTCGAGGCGCAAATCAAACCGCTGCAAAAAGGCGACAAGTTCAATTTCACGCTATCGGTAGAAGAGGCTTACGGGGAATACGAACAGGAACGTGTGCTGGAACTGAGCAAAGACATGTTCAAAATCAACGGCCACTTTGACAAAGAGCATATCTACCCCGGCAGCATAGTTCCATTGATGAATGCCGAAGGCGCCCGCTTCAACGGCACGATTGTCGACGTACAGGAGAACACCGTGACCGTAGACCTCAACCACCCGTTAGCCGGCAAGGCGCTGAACTTCATCGGCGAAGTGACGGAAAGCCGCGAAGCGACCAAAGACGAGATACAGGGCATGCTGAACATGCTCAGCGGTGAAGGCGGATGCGGATGCGGCAGCTGTGGCGGATGCGGATGCGACGACGATGACGACTGTTGCGGCGGTCACCACGAGGGCGGATGCGGATGCGGCCACTGCCATTGATGCGCAACCGGAAATAAACTTTTTAACGCTTTAATTCCATGAGTAATACATTCGGCCACATTTTCCGCCTGACAACCTTCGGCGAAAGCCACGGCCCGGGTGTCGGCGGCGTGATAGACGGTTTTCCGGCCGGCATCGACATTGATATGGACTTCGTCCAAGCGGAACTGAACCGCCGGCGTCCCGGCCAAAGCAGCATCACAACACCGCGCAAGGAAGCCGACGAAGTGGAATTCCTTTCGGGCATCTTTGAGGGCCGGTCGACGGGCTGCCCCATCGGTTTTCTGGTACGAAACACCAACCAGCATTCCAACGACTACGACAATATCCGCAACCTGTTCCGGCCATCGCACGCCGACTTCACTTACACCCGGAAATATGGCCTGCGCGACCATCGCGGCGGCGGGCGCTCATCGGCACGCGAAACCATCGCACGTTGCGTGGGGGGAGCATTGGCCAAAATAGCGCTCCGCCAATTGGGCATCGAAGTCTATGCCTATACCTCGCAGGTGGGCGCCATTGCGCTTGACCGCGACTACACGGCCTACGACCCGGCGCAGATTGAAAGCAACCCCGTGCGTTGCCCCGACCTCGAAAAAGCCGCTGAGATGCAAGCACTCATCGAAGAAGTGAAAGCGGTTGGCGACACCATCGGCGGCATCATTACCGGCGTCGTCAAGGGTTGCCCGGTGGGATTGGGCGAACCGGCCTTTGACAAGCTGCACGCTTCATTGGGACAAGCCATGCTGAGCATCAATGCCGTGAAAGGATTTGAATACGGACAAGGGTTTGCCGGCGTCAGCCAACGCGGCAGCGAACAGAACGACGTATTTGTTGCGCACGACGGCCGCATCTCCACACGTACCAACCGGAGCGGTGGCATACAAGGGGGCATCAGCAACGGACAGGACATTTACTTCAGAGTCGCGTTCAAACCCGTGGCTACCATCCTGATGGAACAAAAAACCGTCACCCTCGATGGCACTCCCACAACGCTCAAAGCGCGCGGACGCCACGATGCCTGCGTATTGCCACGAGCCGTACCGGTCGTGGAAGCCATGGCGGCCATGACCATACTCGACCACTACCTGATGAACAAAACGGTGCATCTATGATGCAACGATGCTGTCAAAGAAGAACAACAGTTTCCGTTTCAGCAAACAATATTCTGAATTGGTAGGCAAAATATGCCATTCTGTAGATTTAAGTTTTATGGTATAATAATGAATATTACCTTTGCAATACAGAAATGACAATTTTTCATGCCAAATTAAAGTTGTGAAACTTAAAATGCTTAGTTAAAGTCTAGTTTAGTTTTGTTTATAATGCTCCGCCAATAGCGATTGGACGGAGCATTATATTTTTCAGCTATGACATTCTTACAAAAGACATCGGAAAGACATCTTTGACATAACCTTTCTCAGTCGTCTCCGGCGTCTTCCCCGCCGTCGTCCATGTCAAAATCGAAAAGCAAATCGTCGAGATACTCCTGGGTGGTAAACTCATCCAGGCTGCGGCGGTCTTTCTTGGTGGGACGTCCGGTTCCGCGCGCCCGGTTAACAAATCCGCTGATGCGGTTCATCTCCAGCAGTTCGTACTGTTCCGGTGGCGTAACGTTTTCCAGAATCTCCGGAATCAGCTTCGCCCCCACCCGTTTCTCAATACATTGCTTGACTTTGAACGAATAGGTAATGGGCGGTTTCCTTACACTGACAACATCACCTTCCTTAACCGTGCGTGAAGGTTTCATCTGCGCGCCGTTCATGCTGACTTGTCCTTTCTTGCACGCGGCTGCAGCCATGGAACGCGTTTTGAATATGCGGGCTGCCCAGAGCCATTTGTCAATTCTGGCTTCGCTCATGATAAGGAATTTTACTTCTTGTTAAACTGGTTCATGGTGATCTGGATACCGGCCAGGCAGAAACTTTTTATCATTTCCATAGCCATTGCGACCCGTTCGTCCATGGTCTTGAGATTCTCTTCCGTAAATTGGCCGAGGACATAATCAACCTGTCCGCCTCTCGGGAAATCCGAACCGATGCCAAAGCGCAAGCGGGCATAGTTCTGCGTACCCAATACCGAAGCAATATTTTTCAAGCCGTTATGTCCGGCATCACTCCCGCCGGGCTTCATGCGGAGCGCCCCAAAAGGCAATGCCAGGTCGTCCACCACGATGAGAAGCCTTTCCACCGGAATGTTCTCCTTGTTCATCCAGTACCTCACGGCATTACCGCTGAGGTTCATGTATGTGGAAGGCTTCAGCAGGACCAGCTGCTGCCCCTTAATGGAAAGCGTTGTGACGGCGCCGTAACGTTTGTCCTCAAAAACAAGATTGGACGCCTTTGCCAAGGCGTCCAACACTCTGAATCCTATGTTGTGGCGGGTTCCTTCGTACTCACTTCCGATATTACCCAAACCTACAATCAAATACTTCATCTAAATTGACTGATTTATTTCTCAGCAGAAGCGGCTGCGGCTCTTGCACCACGTGTCATCTTAACCTGGCAAACCACAACATCCTTGCTTGTAACCAATTCCAAACCTTCAAAGCTCAATTCACCCACCTTGATGGTCTTACCCAATCCCAGGTTGGTAACATCGATATTAAGACGTTCAGGTATCTCTGTGTAAACAGCCTTAACTTTCAGTTTGCGAACAGAAGCAGCCAAACGTCCACCGGCTTTCACACCTTCAGCCAAACCATTCAGTTTGATAGGCACTTCCATCACGATAGGCTTCTGATCATTAACTTCATAGAAGTCAACATGCAGCACCTTGTCAGTTACAGGATGGAACTGGATTTCTTTCAATACAGCTTTGTGAAGCTTGCCGTCAATATCCAGGTTTACACAATAAATGTCCGGTGAATAAATCAGATTGCGCAATTCGTCGTTAGTGGTAAGGAATGACACTGCAACAGGCAGACCATTCTCGCCTTTGGCTTCGCCATACAAGTTACAAGGAACACCATTGGCTTTGCGAATCTCGCGGGTTGCCTTCTTACCCGTTTCGGTTCTTACTGAACCTTTTACATTAATTTCTTTCATGATTTGTTATTTTTGTGTTACTCTAAATTAAGTATCTGCTTAATTCGCCATCACACGATGCGAGCATCAAGTGCATGCCTTCAAAAAGCGGTGCAAAGGTACACACTTTTGCCTTAAAATGCAAATATTGTCTTGGCTTTATTCAAAATCGAGATCAATTTTAATTTCTTCGCTGTCTTCCGACGATTTCCTTGAAGGCAGCTCTCCCTGTTCATTTTGTATATAGCTGACTGCTTCCTGCATGCCGTTCATAAAATTCTCAAAATCCTCCCGGTACAAAAAGATTTTATGTTTTTCAAAATTTACAGAAGCCGTTTCCCCCTCTCCATTAAACACTTTCTTACTTTCCGTAATCGCTAAAAACATTTCATCTTTACGGTTTTTCTTGACATCGATGTAATAAATGCGTTTTCCCGCTTTGATGGTTTTTGAGAAAACGATGTCTTTGTCTCCTTCGTTGTTTTTCTTCAACTCTTCCATTATGGCTTTGTTTTGTTAATATGAAAACTTCGCCAAAATTGATGATATTTTTTAAAACTTCCAAAAAAAAAGATGAAAAGATTCTGTTTTCTACATAAATTGTGTATTTTTGTACCTTGAATAACGTATGTCCACAGAGTTATGATTAATAGAGAAATCATCCGTTTAAAGATTGTTCAGATAACATACGCCTATTATCAGAATGAAGGCAAAAACATAGATACGGCAGAAAAAGAATTGTTTTTCAGTTTGGGTAAATCATACGACCTTTATAATTACTTGTTGTTATTAATGGTAGAAATCAACCGAATAGCAACGCGAAGCGTAGAAACTGCAGAAAGCAGATATAAAAGAATTCATGAAGGTGAGCCCCCTAGCAGGAAGTTTATAGAAAACCGTTTTATTTTACAGTTAGAGTCCAACAAACAGTTATTGGAGTTTCAGGAAAACCAGAAAAAAGGCTGGGTCGACGAGGAAAGTTTCATACGCAGCCTCTATAAAGAGATAGAAGAAACAGACTATTATAAAGCATACATGCAGTCCGAAGAGTCTTCATACGCGCAAGACAGGGAATTGTGGCGGAAAATTTATAAGAACATCATCTGCAACAACGAACGTATCGACAATATGTTGGAAGATATGAGCTTGTATTGGAATGACGATAAGGAAATCGTTGACACCTTCGTACTGAAAACCATCAAACGTTTTGAAGAAACTAACGGCGCAAACCAATCACTGTTGCCGGAGTTCAAGGACGAAGAAGATCGTGAGTTCGCACACCGCCTGTTCAGGAATGCGTTGCTGAACGCCGAATATTACCGCCGTCTCATCAGCAACCACACAAAAAACTGGGAATTCAACCGTATTGCAATGATGGATCTGGTCATCATGCAAATTGCATTGGCCGAGATGCTGACGTTTCCGGACATTCCGGTCAACGTATCCTTGAACGAGTATGTAGAAATAGCCAAGCTTTACAGTACGCCCAAAAGCGGCGCTTATGTCAACGGCCTCTTAGACACCATTGCGAAAAAGCTGATGGAAGAAAAGAAAATCATTAAAAACCAAATCTAAAACATAACAAAAAGAATCTATTATGAATGTACTGACAATTTTATTGCAAGCACAACAAGGCGGCAGCGGTATGTCAATGATTATCATGATGGTCGCTATTTTTGCGATTATGTATTTTTTCATGATTCGCCCGCAAAACAAAAAACAGAAAGAAATCCAAAACTTCAGGAACAGCATACAGCCCGGACAGGATGTTGTGACAGCAGGTGGCATCTACGGCAAGGTCAAAGAAGTCAACGACGTGGATAACACACTGATGCTTGAAATCGCTTCCGGAGTGAAAATCAAAATTTCAAAGAACTCTGTTTATGCCGGAGCGCCGACCGAAACGTCCGGAAAGTAAACGTTTCTGAATGGATACGCTTAAATACCAGAAATATTTATTGAAGATCAGAAGTTTCCTTTTGAGCCAGAAGGCAAGGGAATTTCTGTTCTTTTTGTTTTTTATGCTCGTTTCTGCATCCTTCTGGCTTTTACAATCATTAAACGAAACATTCGACATCAATTTGAAAATGCCGGTGAGACTCACAGAGGTCCCCTCGTCCATTGTCATCACGTCGGATCTGCCGAAAACATTAGACATCACGGTACGCGACAAAGGCATCCTTTTGGTAAGATACCTCTATGGTTATGAGTTCACCCCGTTAACCGTAGATTACAGCAAGCTGGAAAATACCGATGTATCCGGCAGAGTCGTGGTCCCCATGGAAGACATCCAAAAGCGCATACAAGCACAATTATTGTCTTCAACGAAGCTGGTATCAGTACACCCTGATACCCTTGAGTTTTATTTTAACCGCGGTATAAAGAAGAAAGTACCTGTACATTTAGCCGGCGAAATAGAAACATCGCCCGAATACTATCTTGAGACGGTCCGATGTGAACCTGACTCGGTAATTGTCTATGCCCCGCTGAACATACTCGACACCATCACCTCGGTGCGGGTCATGCCATTGCATATTGAGGGACTTGAAGCCGACACAAAAATCAGAAAAGTGCTTCAACCTGTAAGAGGCGCGAAATTAGTACCCTCACAGGTAGAGATCGGATTAGGCGTAGACCTTTACACGGAAAAGTCATTAGAGGTTCCTATTGTAGGCATTAATTTCCCGGCCAGCAAGAAGCTCCGCACTTTCCCGTCAAAGGTACAAGTACGTTTCCGCGTCGGCATGACACGTTTCAAAGAAATCGAAGCCGACGATTTCATCATAGCAGTCTCATACGAGGAACTGATAGAAAACAAGCAGCCGCGCATAAAACTGCATTTGAAGTCCATGCCCGACGGTGTTTCGAATGTCCGCCTGCAACCGGAAGAAGTAGATTACCTGATAGAACAAATCTCTGATGAAGAATAACCAAATAGCCGTTGGACTAACGGGCGGCATCGGAAGCGGCAAGTCGTTTGTCGCCAACCTGCTGGAGCAAGAGGGCTATCCCGTGTACTACACCGACAAGGAAGCACGACGGTTGATGAACGAGTCGCGCGAGATACATGACAGCCTGTCCGCCTTAGTCGGAAAAGACGCTTATCTGCCGGACGGCCATCTCAACAAAAACAGAATGTCTGCATTTGTCTTTGCCGACAAATCCAATGCGGAACGCGTTAACAGAATCGTACATCCCGTTGTCCGCGACGATTTCAAGCATTGGGTTTCCTCCCACGCCGAGCCGCTGCTGTTCATGGAATGTGCAATCCTTTACGAATCCGGCTTCAATGACCTCGTACAGCGTGTAGTAGCCGTGACCGCTCCCGATGCCGTCAGACTCAAACGGGTAACGGACAGAGACCAATGTACAGAAGAACAAGCCGCCGCAAGGATGCGATTGCAAATGTCAACCGAAGAATTGTGCCGACGGGCGGATTTTGTCATCGTCAACGACGGGCAACAAGACGTAGCGGCCGCCATAAACGGAATTATAAAGGCACTGTCTTTACCATAGTCCGGCCGGCAGGACCTGACAAAAAACAGACGTCCTCTGCCGGCATAACCAAACCGGTCATCCTCCCGTTTTACCATACAGAATCCATTTACCCCCATCCCAGCTTAAGTTTTTTTTAGACAAATGTATTGGCGGAACGCCCTCGATGGTTTATCTTTGTAACTCGTTTTAATCAAATGTAGAAAATAAAATGTTAGAGACAATTTTGGCTATTCCCGGCAAGCCCGGCCTATACAAATTAGTGTCACGCGGTAACAGAATGTTAATAGTAGAACCCATAGAAGGCCCTAAAAGAAAAATGCCGGTATTTGAAAGCGACAAAGTAATCTCACTGGCTGACATCGCCATGTACACCGACGATGAAGAAGTGCCTTTGCGACAAGTATTGGAATCACTCAAGGAAGTTGCCGGCGGAAAAGAAGTCGACTTCGACTTCAAAAAGGCTTCACGCGAAGAGTTGGGCGACTTTTTTGCAAAAGTGTTGCCTAATTACGACCGGGAACGAGTGTACCCAACGGATATAAAGAAACTGCTCTCATGGTACAACATACTGGTGAAAGCCGGCCTTGACGACTTTAAGGAAACGCTTGCACCGACCAAAGGGGACAACATCGACGACCGTACTACCACGGCTTAAACAAGCAGGACATCTTTCAGCCGCCATCATTTAAACCGGCTGCTGCGATAAAACCCAAACAGATTTTCAAACAAGCAAAAGCATATCCGGCATGTTCGCAAGAAGTGCCGGATTTTTTATGCCTTACTGTCATCTGTTATCCCCTACACCTTCATTCAACAAACAACCCGCTCTCTCTGATGACCTCCACATAAATTGTACCATGAAATGTTTTCTTGAAGAATCCACATCTCACAGGTCAGACCATATTCGCTGAATTCCTTCCCGTTATCGTTAAACTTCTTAAAAATCTCGGTATTCATTATATTTACGCCAGAAAACAGAAAGTATATAAAGATTATCGGCCATAAATTTGCATCATTCATTTTAAATATCCAAGTATTATGAAAAAACAAATCATCTCTCTGTTCATGTCGGCCCTTATACCACTATCGGCACAGACGGCATCAGCAGAAAACAACTGCCTGAAACCGCGACTCGTCGTAATAACCGACATTGCACCGGCCAACGTCGAACCTGACGACATGGAGTCGATGGTCAGACTGCTTTCCCATGCCGACCTGTTTGAAATAGAAGCCATCATTACCAGCAGCGGCTGGAACAGCAGCGGCCGGAAATACCCCGAAGAATGGACAAAATACCTGAAGAAAGCCATAGACGCGTATGAAAAAGACCTGCCCAACCTCATGCGGCGCTCCGGACAGGTTTCATTCATGAATATAAAAAAAGAATCCGCCAAACAGAAGACAGGCTATTGGCCAAGCGCCGACTATCTGCGCAGCAGATGCATGATGGGGAGTTTAGACTTCGGACACCGGCAACTGAGCGCTTCCAACAACTCTCCGGGCAGCGACTTCATCATCAGCCTCGCCGACGAGAAAGACAAACGTCCGCTGTTCGTTGCCATCTGGGGCGGAGGGAACACCCTGGCACAAGCCATCTGGAAAGTGCGGGAAGAAAGAGGCGAAGAAGGCGTCGAGAAGTTTCTTGCGAAAATATACGCCTATGCCATAACCGATCAGGATGTGCCATGGGGAGAACGGAAACAATACAAGAAAAGCTCACATTACTGGATGCGTAAGGAATTCGGGGAGAAGCTGCATTTCATCTGGGACGAAAGTGCATGGCTGTCACAAAACAGTCTCGGCGCAAGCAACTGGAGTGAATACGCCAAACATATTCAGGGACACGGCCATCTCGGAGCCATCTACCCCAAAAACAAATATGGCGTGGAAGGTGATACACCTTCATTTCTCCATATCTTTCCCAACGGTCTGAACGACCCGACGGAACCCGGACAAATCGGCTGGGGCGGCTATTTCGTTTGGAGCAAGACACTTGACGGCGAAACCTCATGCTACACGAACACCGACAAACCCATCAAAAAGATTTCACAACAATACGAAAAATACTTCTACGATGCCGCTTTCAACAACTTTGCCGCTCGCATGGACTGGGCTGCAAACGGCCAAGGCAACCGCAATCCCATAGCCATCGTCAACGGCAAGAAAGGACGCGACGCCATACATATCAAGGCCAAATCCGGCAAAACGGTCCGCCTCGATGCCGGAAAATCGTACGACCCTGACAACGACAGTCTGTCATTCAAATGGTGGTACCTGCCCGAAGCCGGTTCTTTTAAGGGAACCATCGACATTCCCAATGCCGGAAATCCGGTAACGGACATCACCATACCCGACTCGGCAAAAGGCTGCACCATCCATATCATCTGCGAAGTGACCGACAACGGCGCCCACAACCTGAAAAGCTACAGAAGAGTCATTATCGACATCCAATAACGGCCAACCGTTCCGTTAGTTTTTAGTTTCACTATAAAAACTCAGGGAGATGCATCCTCAGATACATCTCCCTGATTGTCTTTCATGCGGCCCAAAGCCATTAACCGACTTCGTCAGCAGGGGGCATCAGAAGTAGAAGCCCAAACCTAATTTCAAGCCCACCTTGCTCCCGTCGGCGAAGTCATTCAGGCTGATGTTGTAATACAACGCCGGCTCTATCGTGATGAATCGGTTGATGAAAAAGGCGTAACCCACCTCAGGACAGAAGTGCAGGTTATTGATGCTCTTCGTGATGTGTTCATACTGCAGACCCACGCCGACATATACACCGTTCTGCGTAAAGTAATAGCGTCCGCCAAGGCCTACCGCCACGTTGTCGCTGTAGCGTGTATGGTCGAAACCGAACTTACCATAAAACATCCAGCTTTGCTCCACAAAATAACCGCCCGTGATGCCCAGGCCCAACGTAAACTTCTCACCGGCGCCGTAAGACAGTCCCAGACCGGTCGCGGAAGCTGACACATAAGACGTTCCACGCTCAAACTGGGCATGCGCCCCCAGCGTCATGACACACAACAACAAAGAAACAATGATCTTTTTCATAAAAACAATACTATTTTTAATGTTATACTTTCCCCTCAGGCCCCGGCCCTTTGCCGGAACTTTCCCTTTTCTCCTTATACCAATATACCCACCACAAGGCGGCAATTATCAGCACGTTCACCACGATGGTCCAGAAAATGCGCGTCGGACTCGCGTCCGTCTGCGGGATGAGCCACACATACATGATGGCCGAGTAAGCCGCCAGAACCGACGGCATCATGACCGATTTGCGTATCTTTCTTCTCATAATCCCTTATTGGCTTTTGACTTGCGGAGCCACACGACAAACATCACAAGCAGCGCCAGCGCAACCACCACACCGATGGAGCAGCCCCACGCCTCGGGCAACCTGAAGCCCTCGGGCGCCACCAGAATATAAGTGGTGCAGACACTGGTCATGAACATGGCCGGCACCAAGGTCAGGTAGAAGTTCTTCTGCTGCCGCGCCAGCCATACCGTCACAGCCCACAGCGTAAAGATAGACAAAGTTTGGTTAAACCAGGCAAAGTAACGCCATAAAATATCAAAATTCACATTCATCAACACGGCCGCAATCACGAAAAGCGGCAATGAAATGGACAAACGGCGCCAGAGTTTGTCCTGCTTGTAGTGCAAGAAGTCCGAAGCAATCAGGCGTGCACTACGGAAAGCCGTGTCACCCGACGTGATGGGAGCTGCCACCACTCCGAGAATGGCCAGCACGGCGCCGACCGTTCCCAACCAGTCATTGCAGATGGCGTTGACGATAACGGCCGGGTTACTGTTGCCCGTCGGTGACATCAGTTCCACAAGGCGCTCATAGCTGCCGGCATACTTGATGGCCGCAGCCGCCCATATCATGGCCACAACGCCCTCCGTAATCATGGCGCCATAGAACACCCGGCGACCCAACTTCTCATTCTTCATGCAACGGGCCATCATCGGGCTCTGCGTGGCATGGAAACCGCTGATGGCACCACACGCGATGGTGATGAACATCATCGGGAAGATGGACAGCGACTTGTTCGGATGATGGTTCGTGAAAGCCGAGGTAATCTCAGGCATCCAGCCGTCATTGGCAAAGATGCCATACAGCACGCCGACGGCCATGAACAGCAACGCCACGCCGAAAACGGGATAGATACGCCCTATCAGCGCATCGATGGGCAACAGAGTAGCCAGGATGTAATAAACAAAGATGATGATGCTCCAGAACAACGGCGAACCCAGCAGGCCCACACCGTCACCCATCGTTGCCAACAAACCGGCCGGCGTCGTCACAAACACCGTTCCGACCAGAATCATCAGCACCAACGAAAAAATACGCATCACCAAACGGACGCCCGACCCCAGCTCGTCGCCCACCAGCTCCGGCAGGCTCGCCCCGTTCTTGCGCAGGGAAATCATGCCCGACAGATAGTCATGCACGGCGCCCCCGAAGATGCAGCCAAAGACAATCCACAGATAAGCCGCCGGCCCATAGAGGATACCCAGTATGGCACCGAAGATTGGTCCCGTCCCGGCAATATTGAGGAACTGAATCAAATAAACTTTCCACGTCGGCATCGGGATATAGTCCACCCCGTCCTGCATCGTGTAACACGGCGTCTTGCGCGAAGCATCCACGCCGAAAACCTTTTCTACAATGGCCCCGTAAACGACATAACCCAACACGAGCAATATCAGGGCTCCACAAAATGTGATCATTTTACCATATATTTATTTAAAATATCGTGCAAAATTAACGATTTATCATCAGACTGCCAATTATCTGTGGTAAAAGTAAAAATTTTCGAGCTGCTTGCTTTCATTTTTTACCATCAACAGTCCGGCCGGAATTTTGAAGCGCTCGCAGCAAAATTTGCGACCTGTCGCTTCTACAACACGACCTGTCGCTGTCCGGATAGCGACAGGTCGCAATTTCAGGGCAATCCGTCAATTTGTTAACACACTGATTTAAAACAAGATAAGAAAATCCATCCAAACGTTTTTTTAACCAAAACACAAACGTCTCCCGGTTTCGCACAAGAGGAAACCGGGAGACGTCTGTCATATATTTTCTTCAAGGCCGCATCACCGCCCATTACTGAGCCTGGGACAATGGCAGGACATTGCCGTCTTTCCAGACTTCGGCCGCCTTGTAGAGGTCTACCGAGGCGTCGGGCACGTAAACGGTGCAGGTCGGCGAGATGGTGTTACCGGAATAGACTGACGGCGGATAAGTAGCCTGACAGTATATGGTCTGCAACTGGTCGGTCAAATTATTCTCCCTCACCTGCGTGAGCGTACTCGGCAATATCACCTTGGTCACGCCCGAACTTTTGAACACACCTTGCCACAGCGTGTAACATCCCTCAGGAAGAGAAAATTCTGTAAGGCCGCTACAGTTCTGGAATGCGAAATCCGAAAGGGTGGTCAGGCCGGACGGCAGGGACAGAGCGGTCAAACCGGTGCAGCCGTAAAAGGCATAACTGCCTATTGATGACAAACCGTCGGGGAAAGAGATGCTTTTCAATCCGGTGCAGTTATAAAAAGCTGAACTTTCCAACGTGGTCAGGCCGGATGGCAGGGAGAGAGACGTTAAACCGGTACAGCCGTAAAAAGCAGAACTGCCTATCGATGCCAGATTGTCGGGGAACGTCACTGATGTCAGACCGGTGCAGCCATTAAAAGCTGAACTTTCCAATGTTGTCAAACCGTCAGGGAGTGTTAAAGACGTCAAGCCGGTACAGTCGAAAAAAGCACAGCTGCCTATTGTTGCCAGACCATCGGGTAAGCTGATACTGCGCAGACCGGAACAGTAGGAAAAAGCAGAACTGCTTATCGTTATCAAACCATCCGGAAAAGAAACATGCGACAAACGGGTGCAATCTTCAAAAGCACGAATCCCTATTTCTTTCAGTTTCCTAGGTATATAAATCTCCGTAATACCGGTACATCCTGAAAAAGCACTTTCACCAAGCATTGTTAACCCTTCGGGAAGAATTAAACGTGTCAAACCCGTACATTCATGAAAGGCATAACGGTCTATTGTCATTAGATCATCAGGAAAAGATATATTAGCCAATGAATAACAACCATCAAAGACACCATATCCTATAGTTTTCAAGCTGTTCGGCAATAAGACTCTTGTTAAAGCAGTACAACCAGAAAATGCCTTTGAATCAATCGTTGTCAGTCCTTCAGAAAAAGAGATATTCATCAGATTATAACAATATGCGAAGGATTCCTGCCCTATTATCTCCAAGGAGGATGGTAAAGAGATATTCGTCAGATTACTACAATGTCCAAAAGCCAATTCACCTAATAATGTCAAACCTTCCGGAAGAGATACATTTCTTAAGCCATAACAACCATTAAAAGCTTTTTCGCCAATTGTTTCCAATCCTTCAGGAAATGACACTTCTGTCAGACCGTCACAACCACCAAAAGCTGAATAATCTATTGTTTTAAGCCCTGCAGGTAAAGATATAGATGTTAAACCAGTACACCTATAAAAAGACATATTACCTATTGTTGTCAGTCCTTCCGGAAAAGAAATAGATGTTAAACCAGTACAGCCTGCAAAAGCAGAATTGCCTATTGTTGCAAGCCCTACAGGCAAAGATATAGATGTTAAACCGATACAATTATCAAAGGCCGAATAATCTATTGTTATAAGCCCTTCCGGAAAAGATATGCTTTTTAGACCTTCACAAAAGTAGAATGCATATTTATTAATAGAGCTTATATTCTCCGGCAATCTGACATCTACCAAATTACAATAATAGAACACATAATCTCCGATAGTCATATCTGAGGTATAATATTTTACACTACCACTTTGATAATAATAATCTCCACCTTCCACAATCTCCGCTTCTCGAAGGTCTAATTTTGTCAGTACACCGGCTGTTTCTTTGTTCGTGACATCACGTCCGGCCATCTCCCGGATAAAGCGGATATCCGTCCCGTTCAAGGGGCCGGTGACTTTCATCTCGGAGATGAAGAATTTGTTTTCTTCGCCAATCAGTTCGGGCAAGGTACCGGCCTGCTCCACATGATAGACATTGGCCAAAGTCTCGTCCTGCATCGCAGACGACAGACGGTAAGCGACACCGGCCTCGAAGTTCTTGCCGGCAAACGTCTGTTCGTAAGTCACACCGGCGGCATCGGTGACACGCGCCGTGAGCGTCTTGCCGGAAAGGTTGGCGGGCGCCATCATGAAATAGACGGTGGCCGTAAGGTTTTCCTCGTCTACGGCCACGTCAGTCAGTGAGACGGGCAGGTTGTTGGCCGTGGTCTTAGGCGTGATGCATATCTCCGCTGCGGTCAGGTCGATGGTGCCCTCGGTCACAAACAGTTTGCCGGGTGCGACCAGCGTGAGCGAACGCAGGTTACAGGCGTGGGGCATCGTGATGTCTATGCGTACCAGGCTGCCCAAATGCTTGAAGTCGAAGTTGACACTGCCTTCAGCGGGCGCGGAAGCCACGGCGCCCATATAATCGTAGCGGCCGAGATGGGCGGTAGAGGCATTGCCCTCCTGGCACTGGCCGAGGTAAGACACTTCGAGCGCCTGCTGGTCTAAATGGTAATTGCTGATAAACGGATAGTAGGCCGCATACGTGGATGCCGGCTTGAGCGCCCAGCCACCGCCGGTGAAAGTGGCCGTCTGCGTGCCGGCACCCGACACCATCGGGAAGTACACCTGCGCACCTTCGCTCGGGAAGATGCCCACCGTGTCGTTGTCGGCCCATGTGAAACGGACGGCCTCTTCCGTATCTTCCAGCGTGGTGCGCGTCGCACCGGTGTATTTGAAGTCGGTGGCCGTGAACGTAATCTTTTCGGCCTTGCTCAAATCAATGTCATAGACCTCTATCTCCGACGTACAGGAGCCGAAGAAAGACAGCGAGGCCAACAGAGGAAATAAAATCTTTTTGTTTTTCATAACTTCTACTTTAAAATGTTTTTTACTTTAGGGGGTTAGAATAAAAAAAAACGGTCGGACATGCAGCGACCGCCCTGCTGACGGAGCGCGTCACTCATAAAGGTCGAACAGTCCCGAAACGGAACTTTCCCACGGGATGTCCTCTCCGGTGCCCGTCGGATCGTTCGCATCCGTGAAACTATTTGCCAAAAGCATCTGCGCATCTATCCGGGCGACTTGCACGACAGGCGCCACATACACATGCTTCCGGGAGCATACGTCATTCACAAAATCACTCATTTTCAAAACGTTTTAGTTAAACATATAGTTATTGCAATATTGCCAAACATCAGGCTATGCCATACGTTTAACCATAAGAAAAGCGCAGACAATCGCCATACGCCTTCTTGGCTCACCACAAGCCACAATACATTATGGAGAAGTCTGCGCCCTATAAAAAGGCCAGTCTTCTCAATATGTATTGGTCCATAGCTCGTTTCAGTCTTTCGAGGTGGTGATTCAGAAGGCGATTGAGCTACTATTTTTCAATTAATCGTACCGGACGACTCCGGAACGCTACAAATGTACTAAAAAATATTTTCACATACAAAGGAATAACGGCATTAATCTTTCCTGACACCATTATATTATGGTAAGACCGGTTCTCCTCCATGCCGTTTTCGCCACCGCGACAGATAACAGAAACAGATGACGACCGAAACAAACGTGGCTATCGGCGGCGCATACCCCATCAGGAACAGGGAACTCGGAGAGATGTGACTGAACAACCACGACAGGGGGATGCGGCCTTGCGTCAAATCAAGTTTTCCCATAGTTCGTTTATCTTATTCTGTTTCATTTTATCTGCACGTCTCGCACAGATGCGGGTCGGCGTCTGCATTCGGAACTGGGAAGTAAAGGAACCGCCTCCCGGCTCATAAACGGAAAGAATGCCAGACAAGTTGATTGGTTTTACCCAGTCATCTTATCCGGCATTCTTTCTGCCCTCCGATGAGGATTACAAAACGCTTTTCCCGTCATTTCGGTTTGCAAAGATAAAAAGAATCATCGGGGAAGACAAATTTTCGGGAATGTTTGTTATCACGGCGGTATTCCACATGCCGCCCGGCGACCGCATCAAATGGTCTGGCGGTGAATCAGGTCGAGAAACTCTTCGCGGGTCTTGGCCTGGTTGAACGCTCCGGTGAAGTCGCTGGTGGTTGTAATGGAGTTCTGTTTCTCGACGCCCCGCATCTGCATGCACATGTGACGTGCCTCGACCACCACCATGACACCGAGGGGATTGAGCGCGTTCTGTATGCACTCTTTTATTTGGAGTGTCATGCGCTCCTGCACCTGCAAGCGGTGGGAAAAAGAATCTACCACACGCGCTATCTTGCTCAGTCCGGTAATATAGCCGTTGGGTATATAGGCAACATGCACCTTGCCGTAGAAAGGCAACATGTGGTGTTCGCAGAGCGAGAAGAAATCAATGTCCTTCACGATGACCATGTGCCTGTAGTCTTCCTTGAATTTGGCCGAATTGAGGATGGCCTGCGGGTCTTCATTGTAACCGCGTGTCAGCGTCAGCATTGCTTTTGCCACCCTGTAGGGAGTTTTCAACAGACCTTCACGTTGCGGGTCTTCACCCAAAAGCCTGAGGATATGCTCATAATTGCTCTGGAGACTGGCCAAAGTCTCCGGATTGAATGTTTTCTCTTCCATCAATAAGGAACTTGTATGACTGTTTTTACTATTAATGCTTCGTTAAACTCGTTCGTTTCACGCAAATCGCTCAACGCACTCTGCGCTTCTTCGTAAGTAAGGAAATCGCCTACACGACAAATCCAGCGGGGACTCTGAAAATGGGTATAAACCGTCCAATCGGGAAAGGCGTTTTTCACTTTTGCAGCTATATTTTGAGCTTCCACCTTGGACGCCCGAGAATTGCCACCGGCATATACCTGTATACGATAACCGTTTGCTTTCATCATCCGTACGGATGAACCTGCACTACCGGTTTTGCCTGACTGCGCGGGTTTATTGCCATTGACAAGGGCGCTGATTTCAGCATCCTGAAACACGCGCACTACCCCCTCACCGCTTTTCGCCTCGGCCAGTTTATCCGTAAACTTCTCTTGTGCGCAAACATTAGCCGCAGCAAAAACAAACAACCATAAAAAGATTCGTCTCCTCATTGTTCGTGTTTATGTGTATAAAGGCGCCATCCTGCCGAGACGGGATGGCACCACTATGTTAATGCTTATTATTTCCACGCATCGATGATGCCCTTGAAATCAGCGCACTTCAAAGCAGCACCGCCAATCAAGCCACCGTCAACATCGGGCTTTGCAAAAATTTCCTTCGCATTTGAAGGCTTGCAGCTGCCACCATAAAGGATAGACACGTTCTCAGCAGCCTCAGCGCCGAACTTGTCTGCAATGGTTGAACGGATGAATGCGTGCATCTCTTCTGCCTGTTCAGCCGTAGCGGTCTTACCTGTACCGATAGCCCATACCGGCTCATAAGCGAGAATAATGTTTGAGAACTGTTCTGCAGTGAGGTCGAAAAGTGAACCTTCAAGCTGTGCCTTTACTACCTCGTTCTGCTTTCCTGACTCACGCTCTTCCAACACTTCACCAATGCAGAAGATCACTTTAAGGCCGTTAGCCAAAGCCAGATTGACTTTCTCTTTCAAAATCTCGGCAGTTTCGCCATAATAGGCACGACGCTCAGAATGTCCTAAAATAACATACTGTGCACCGGTTGACTTAACCATGGCTGCAGACACCTCACCGGTATAAGCACCGCTCACCTTGTCTGCACAGTTTTCAGCGCCAAGACCGATAACGTCGGAATTGATGACACCGGCAACAGAAGCCAAGTGAATAAACGGCGTGCAGATTACAACATCGCAATTCGGCTTGTCAGCAGCCAAAGCGTTGTTCAACTCAGTAGCCAAAGCCACACCTTCTTGCAGGTTCAGGTTCATTTTCCAGTTTCCTGCTACGATTTTCTTTCTCATTTTTCTTGTTTTTAAAAGGTTTGTTAGACGTTTCTTATGTTTCAGTCGTTTATACATTTTACTACCAATCCATATCCGGTCGGCCGTTGTCAGCAACAGCAGCGGTATGATGAACCAAAGCAGGATTTTCACGGCCGCCACCATTCTGGATTCCACCTGCATGGCACCCAAGGGGCTGACGTCAAGCGGTTGCTTCAACTCGTCCTCTGCTGGTATACTGTTACAACTCCATTTATTGTAAACTACACCGCCCTTGATCAAGACCAACCCGGGATTGGAACGTACAATAGTCTTTAACGTAATCTCATCGGTCATACAAAACGGATATTCGGCCCCGGTAAGATCCTGCCAACGCTGAATTGCATCGGCAGCTGAGGATGTTAGGCAGTAAAAGCCGTATCCGTATTCGGCACAATAATCATATAACTCGTTTATCAGATCGATATTACTGTCGTCTGCCGCCTCCAGCTTTGGAGAGACTAACAGGAAGGTATAAGACGTGTCGCGCAATACATCCTGCGTTATATCAACATTATCAGGCCAAAGGAGCATCGAGAAGTCATGAATAGGAGGCACAAATCCCTCGCTGATTACGACGGTCTTGCTGTCAACAAAATGCCAGGTGCTGTCGGGATAGTTTTCCAACGTAAATTCCTTCGTAACGCCGTCTTTTTCCAGAATAAATGTAGTCTCATACTCAGGTGGAAGGGCGTCTGCCGGTATCTCCATTCCCTTGAGCAGGTCTGCCCCGATATAGTATGGACGGAAATCCAGAACGGGCAATCGGTAAAGGCATAAACCAGCCAACACAACTGCGAAAACGATGGAATAAAGGGAGATTGTCCACTGATTGCGCTCTGAAATGAAACGATTCATCAGCTGCGGGAAGAAAAGCAACATGGTCGCAGCAAGGAAAAGCAGAACGTTTTTTGCAAAAGTCTCCCAGTTGGAGAGTGTCACAGCGTCGCCAAAGCAACCACAATCAGATACAGGATTGGTAATGGCAAGATAAAGCGTGAAAGGCGTCACGAACAACATAAACAGCCACAACATGACGGTCGTAGACTTGCGCCGGATACCAAAAAAGAGATAAATACCCAAAATAAACTCAAAGACAGCCAACAAAATGGCAAATACCAACGGATAAAAGGAAGGTATCCAATCATTCCAACCAAACGCCGTGATATAATCCTCAAACTTATACTGCGAACCACGTGGATCCACGATTTTGACGACCCCCGAGAAAATGAAAACGACAGACACGAACAGCCTGCACAAATTCACAATCCCCCAAACTAATTTACGCGTCCTCTTTCTCACCGAATTTCAACTTTATCAAACCAAAAACGGCATAATTAATCATATCCTTGTAATTCGCGTCGACACCTTCGGAAACCAAGGTCGCGCCACTCAAGCATTCAATCTGTTTGGTGCGGTAGATCTTCATCAGTATAAGATCGGTGTACGAACTCACACGCATGCCACGCCACGCTTCATCGTAATCATGGTTTTTTTTCTTCATCAGTTCCATGGTCTCTTTCGCATACTTGTCATAAACAGCCAAAGCTTCCTCGGCCGACAAGTCTTCACGCTCGGCATAGCCTAGTTCTAACTGTATCAGTGCTACAATACCATAATTTACAATGCCGACAAATTCAGGATAAATACCTTCACCTACTAAAGAAACACCTTTCGTTTCAAGACTTCTTATCCGATTTGCCTTGATATAGATCTGGTCCGTCACCGACGAAGGACGCATAATGCGCCATGCCGCACCATAATCGTGCAATTTCTTCGAGAACAGCTCACGGCATTCAGCCATCACCTGCTCAAACTGCTGATTAGTTTCCATTCTACAAGTATCTGTCGTTTGACTTACTAAAGTGCAAAGTTAATACTTTTCGCTGATAAATGCAAAAAGAGCTTACCTCAGAAAAGCAAGCTCTTTATATTAATTATATGTCTTTTTATAACTGACAATTATAGTCATAGAATACTATCTTCGCTTATTGTCAGTCAATATTAGATTATAATCAGGAATAGCGAAGAATCTGTCCCGGGCGAAGAATAGTTCGACGGGAAATACCATTCAACTTACACAACTTTTCAATAGTCGTATTATGCTTTTTGGCAATAGTATACAGACTCTCACCAGAACGCACCTTGTGAATGTGCGAATTGTTTTTATTGGAAGTAACGGTTGCCTTTTTTTTCGTAGTTTCTGCTTCGGCCTTCTCAGCCGTTGTGCCAATAGAGGCAATCATTGAATTTTGATATTTTGCAGCTTCATCTGCTTTCAATGCCAGTCCTTTACCATTTTTACGGAATAGATAATAATCACCCAATACGTCTTGCGCCACAAAGTCGAACATCTCAGCAGGATTAATAGCTATACCCATAAAACGAAGCTCAAAATGCAAATGTGAGCCCGTTGAAAGTCCTGTATTACCCCCCAATCCAATCGGCTCACCAGCCCTGACCGTCTGATTCTCTTTAACCAACTGTTTTGACAAATGGCCATATATAGTTTCCAAACCATTTGGATGACGAATCACCACATAGTAACCATACCCCCCACGCTGATATGCCACCCTACGGATTTTGCCATTAAAAGCAGAATAAATCGTATCACCAGTGTAAACTTTCACATCAATACCATAGTGCATTCTTCTGAAAGAACGACGATAACCGTAGTTTGAAGTCACACGCTGACTAGGTGTAGGCATAGCAAAATGCCTCAAGTCAATTTTATAGACTTCAGGCACATTGGTATAGCTTCGGTGTGCATAATCATTACTCCAGTCTTGATATAATGCAAAAGCCGGATTTTCAAGATTCTCAGCATCAATCAATCGATGCAAAGCGACGGAGTCCACCGCACGCATCTTTTTATCAATAGGCGCCTGACGTGCCAACAGATCCTGCCCCTGAACGGACATATTGAATGCTGCAAGAATCAGCGTCAGCCCTATTTTCGTTACCTTTTTACTTAAAAACATTCCTATCGTCGTTTTCCAATTTTTATTAATCGTTTCCTAATTCATCTGTTGAATACTGAAATGGCCATGACATCGGTGAGTATTTGAACAACTCTTCCTTCTTGAAGAAACGGTTGACTTCCACTGCCGCATTTTCAACTGAGTCCGATGTATGTACCACATTCTGCTGATTACTCATGCAATAATCACCCCTTATAGTACCAGGGGCAGCCTGCCGTCCATTTGTCGCACCTGCCATCGCACGGACAACCGCCACAGCCTCTACACCTTCAAAGCAGCAAGCTATCACCGGAGCCGCCATCATGGAATCTTTCAACTTCCCGAAAAAAGGTTTATCGGCCAAATGGGCATAGTGTTCATTCAGTATTTCATCTGTCAACTGCATCATCTTGATTCCAATCAAACTTAGTCCTCTTTTCTCAAAACGTGAAATAACCTCACCAACAAGCCCGCGCTGCAATGCACCCGGTTTTAACAGAACCAATGTTTTTTCCATATCAGAAATCAAGATTTAAAGTTTAACAAATGACAGATTATAACCATCATCGGTTGCAAAGATAACATTTTACCCTTAAAATCCAAAAGTTTTTAACACTGTTTCCTCTAATTATGCCGTTTTAGCTATGAAATAGACGACCAATTAACATTCTTTTGCTGTATTTGACGTAACCTTTTCCATAATATCTCATTATCTATTTTCGCACAATGTGGGTCGTCTTCTAAAATTCTTTCAGCTATGATTCGCGCCATTTGAAGAATTTGCCCGTCCCGTACAATATCTGCAATTTTCAGATCAAAAGCCACCCCACTCTGCTGAGTTCCTTCCAGATCACCCGGTCCGCGAAGTTTCATATCAGCCTCAGCAATTTCAAATCCGTCGTTGGTTTCTGTCATAATCTGCATCCTTTTGCGGGTGTCAGCTGCCAGTTGATATTTTGTCACCAAAATACAATAAGACTGATCACCGCCACGCCCGACGCGCCCTCTCAACTGATGCAACTGCGCCAACCCGAAGCGCTCGGCGTTCTCAATGACCATGACCGTGGCATTGGGTACATTCACACCCACTTCAATAACAGTAGTCGCAACAAGAATCTGCGTCTCGCCAGAAACAAAACGCTGCATTTCCTCATCTTTTTCAATCGATTTCATCTTACCATGTACACGGCTGATACGCAAATGAGGAAAATCTCGGCATAATTGCTCATAACCTTTCTCGAGATTCTGAATATCTATTTTCTCACTTTCCTTGATAAGCGGATAAACCACATATACCTGTCGGCCGGCATTAATTTCATGCTGCATCAACTGATACAGCTCAGCCGGTTTATTCTCAAAACGATGTATTGTCCGGACCGGCTTCCGTCCCGGTGGCAGTTCATCGATAACAGAAACATCAAGATCGCCATAAACAGTCATGGCAAGCGTCCGTGGAATCGGTGTTGCAGTCATCACCAGAACATGAGGCGGTTGGATGCTCTTACGCCACATTTTTGCCCGCTGCGCAACTCCGAAACGGTGCTGCTCATCAATAACAACCATCCCCAATCTCCTGAAGACGACGTTATCTTCCAGTACTGCATGTGTCCCGACTAAAATTTGGACCGTACCGTTCTCCAAACCTTCAAGGACCTCACGCCTGCGCCGTCCCTTGACGGTTCCAGTCAGCAATTCGGTACGAACAGGCATATCGCCCAACATTTTTAGGAATGTCGCATAGTGTTGCTCTGCAAGTATCTCTGTCGGTGCAACAATACAAGCCTGGAAACCATTATCCAATGCTATCAACATCGACATCAGTGCTACCAACGTCTTTCCACTCCCCACATCACCTTGCAGCAAACGGTTCATTTGACGCCCCGATCCCATATCATGCCGAATCTCGCGAATGACACGCTTTTGTGCTGCAGTCAGTTCAAAAGGCAAACGACTTGCATAAAAAGTCCTAAACAAGTCTCCTACCACCGAAAACACATAACCACGATATTTCTTCAACCGTTCTTTTGCATATCGGAGGATTCCCAACTGCACATACAGTAACTCTTCAAACTTCAACCGATATTGTGCGCGTTTGAGTTCTTCCGCCTTTTGGGGATAATGCACCGTGCGAAGTGCAGTATCCAAGGACATCAGGCACAACTCCCCAACGAGATACTCAGGCAAAGTTTCCGGTATGGGGAAATCTATTTTTTGCAACAAAGCAGTTGTCAGATTCTCCAACGTACGGGAATTAACCCCCTTACGTTTCATTTTCTCCGTAGTCGTATAATACGGCCGGAGTCCAAGCGTATTAAGCCGAAGCCCATCAGCCGGCTCAATATCCGGATGAACGATATTGATTCGCCCATTAAAAGCGGACGGACGGCCGAAAACAATATATTCCGTTTGTACCTTATAAGCAGATATGATATATTTCAGCCCGTTAAACCAAACAAGATCCACCACACCATACCCATCTGTAAAATGGGCTACAATTCGTCGTTTCCGTCCCTCTCCCTCCGTTTCAAAGCTCAATATCCTACCTTTCAACTGCACATAAGGCATATCCGTCGTCAATTCACGGACTGCATACAAACGACTCCGGTCGATATGTTTATAAGGAAAGGTATACAGAAGATCCTGATATGTAAAAATCTGCAGTTCGTCGTTTAACAGCTTCGCCCGTTGCGGCCCTACACCAGGCAAATATTTAATATCCTGTTTTGCCAAGTCAAACATGCTCAATCAGATAATATGGCTTCCGCAACCTTCAAATCAAAAGGTGTAGTTATCTTAATGTTCTCACGACTGCCATCAACAAGGTCAACCTTGTGACCGTACGCTTCCACCACTGATGCATCATCAGTAAAACCATCCTGATAAGGCATGGCATACGCAGCTTTCAACAAACGCCCGCTGAAAGTCTGTGGCGTCTGGACAAGACGGAAAGCGTTCCTGTTCTCCGTTATGCTTGCCCCACCATCATCTGCCACACGGCGTACCGTATCTACCACCGGCACCACCGGCACGACGGCACCCTTAGAAACAGCATCTGAAAAACAGCGCTCTATCACATCACTGTCGACAAACGGACGGACCCCGTCATGAACCGCAATGATACATTCTTCATTATCCGGAACAAAACTGAGCCCGTTTCTTACAGAATGGAAACGCGTCTCACCACCGGTTGCCATGCTATATGGCACCTCAAACGCGTGTTGCGCACAGAGTTCATGCCAATAGTCTTGTTGGTCGGCAGGCAAAACAAGAATCAATTCCACCGACTTGTCATAACGATAAAAAGCATCCAACGTACGCATCAGTACCGGTCGCCCCTTAATCGGCAAGAACTGTTTGGGAATCTCACCTCCCATACGCAGTCCCTTGCCGCCGGCAACAATGATGGCGTACCGTTTCATCACTGCCCTACCTCCGAATACAACATACCTTTTCTCAAGGCTTCTGCCTTTTCAGTTCCCGCAAGCCGGGCCACAATAGCAAAACCAAATGCAAAGACAGCTGCGGGACCTTTTCCGGTAATAAACTGACCGTCTTCTTCCACCAGAGCCCCTGTGTAATTGGCACCTTCGAGGTTATCTTCAAATCCCGGATAACAAGTGGCATTCAAACCGTTCAACAGCCCCATACGGCCATACACCAACGGTGCCGCACAAATGGCAGCCAACAAACCACCACGGTCATATTGCGAACGGATTGTGCAGGCTAACTCTTTATGCTCTGCCAAATTATATGAACCGGGCAGTCCACCGGGTAGAATCAACATGTCTGCTTCTGAAAAATCTTCGTCTTCAAACAACACATCAGCTTCTATCTTTATACCGTGCGAACCGGTTACCATCTTGCTTCCGGTAACGGAAACAATCTTCACATTCAGTTCTGCACGTCGCAGAATATCCACCACAGCCAAGGCTTCCAATTCTTCACTGCCTTCAGCAAAAAACAAATATACAGGTTTCATAATTATATTTTTAAATCATGTTATTATTTCAAACACGCCAAATAGCTTGCGATTGTTTTCTCAAGCCCCAAATACAAAGCATCACAAATCAGGGCATGCCCGATACTGACCTCGTCTAACCACGGAATATTCTGACGGATAAAAGCCAAATTCTCAAGGCTCAGGTCATGCCCGGCATTGACACCTAATCCCAAACTGCGGGCGATTTTCGCAGCTTCCACAAAAGGCGCTACTGCCAAAGAAGCATCCTTAGGATACACAGCGGCATAAGGTTCCGTGTAAAGTTCCACCCTGTCGGCACCGGCCTTAGCTGCATATTCAATCATTTCAGGCTCTGTCCCCACAAAAACGGAAGTCCGGATGCCTTTTTCCTTGAATTCTCCGATAATGTCTGTCAAAAAAACGAGATTGGTCTTTGTATCCCAACCTGCATTCGATGTAATCTGGTCGGGCGCATCCGGCACCAACGTCACCTGCGTTGGCTTGACCTTCAAGACCAAATCCGTAAATTTGTCGCACGGATTTCCTTCTATATTAAACTCCGTATGAAGTGCAGGTTTCAAATCATAAACATCCTGATAGCGTATATGCCGTTCATCAGGCCGGGGATGCACGGTAATACCCTGCGCCCCGAACTTTTCGCAATCTAAAGCCACCTGCAACACATCAGGGTTGTTACCGCCACGTGCATTCCTGATAGTAGCAACCTTATTGATATTTACGCTTAACTTTGTCATTCTTGCAGTATAATTAATCATTGAATGGGACAAAGTTAGAAAAAAATCGTAAATTTGCGGAATACTTTATAAAATAAAAGTACAAAACAGCACACCCGAAACAAAATGACAAAGAAACTAACTTTTGCCTTGTTCGGCAATGTCTATCAGGCCAAAAAGTCCGCATCCGTGGAACTGCTGTTGCATCAGCTTAAAACCCATGGAGCAGACATTTGCATAGACAAAGCATTTTATACATACCTTACAGAGCAGTTGCACATAGACATTTCTCCCACTTCTTTAATTGAAAGCAACGAATTCAACGCAGATTTTGCTATCAGCATGGGTGGCGACGGCACGTTTCTGGAAGCTGCCAGCCGGGTAAGGGATAAAAAGATACCAATATTGGGAGTCAACATGGGGCGCCTCGGTTTCCTGGCAGATGTCTCACCGAACGAAATAACGGAAGCGATAGAAGATATATATGCAGAAACATATAAGATTGACGAACGCAGCGTCATCCAGGTAGAGTACGAAGGAAAACCGCTTGAAGGTTATCCCTTTGCCCTTAACGAGGTCGCCGTCTTGAAACGGGACAATTCATCCATGATTTGCATCCGTGTGGAAGTTGACGGAGAATCTTTAGCCACTTACCAGGCAGACGGTCTTATTGTCAATACGCCTACAGGGTCTACAGGTTACGCACTCAGCGTCGGCGGCCCCGTTGTCGTGCCGCAATCAGGCACATTCGGCATCACGCCGGTAGCTTCACACAGTTTGAACGCCCGCCCCATCATGCTACGCGACAACGTAACGCTCTCGTTAGCGGTAGAATCACGCAACCATAATTTTTTAGTGGCTATTGACGGGCGCAGCGAAGCCTGTACCGAGGGCACGCGACTCATCCTGCACCGGGCTGATTACGACATCCTTGTATTACAAAGAAAAAATCACTCTTTTTACTCCACGCTGCGCGAAAAGCTCATGTGGGGTACTGATCCACGCGACTGAACATGGCACTGTTCTTACAAAGAGACTCATCACGCTATTCCAACCGCGACATATGCCACTGGCTTTGGCGCCTTTTGCAGCGTCACCGTCTGCAGGCAAGTCTCAACACCTTGTTGGGCTGTCTTTCGGTCGGCCTTGACTTTGCATTTATCGCCGCCACAAAAGAAACCATCGACATTGCCACACATCGTACGGAAGGTTCGCTCCTGTACGCTTGTTCCCTGCTGATTGCCATTCTCTTGTGCCAGCTCTGCATCGGTTTTTCCTCCAAGTGGATTCGTTCCACATTAGGCATCAAAGCCCAAAACCTCATGCAACAGAACTATTTCGGTCGTCTGCTGCACAGCGAATGGCAGGTCATGAACAACCGGCATAGTGGCGACATCATCAACCGGCTCGAACGTGACGTGCAAGACATCGGGACTACCGTCACTGAAACCATTCCAAGCACATTCGCTGTCGGTGTCCGTCTCGTCGGTGCTTTCATATTTCTGTTCACCATGGATATCACGCTCGCTTGCACGGCCATCCTCATCATACCGCTTTTTACCATTCTGAGCCGGCTTTACATGCAGAAGATGCGCCGTCTGACACGCGATATCAGAACAACCGACAGCAAAGTCCAAAGCATCTTACAGGAAACCATACAACACAGGATGGTCATCCAGACCCTGGAACAGCAATCTACCATGTCCAACCGGCTTGCAAACCTGCACTGTCACCTGCAGCAACAAGTCAGGAAACGGACAAAGTTTTCAGCTACGTCGGCAACCGTCCTGAACAGCGGATTCGCCGCCTGCTACCTTTTTACATTCATCTGGAGCGTCTACCGCCTCGAAGCCGGTACGATCAGCTATGGCATGATGATTGCCTTCATCCAGTTAGTGGGACAGATACAGGGACCGTTCCGGGAACTTAGCCGTTTCATCCCCATCCTTATCAATGCGTTTACAGCCGGTGAAAGGCTGATGGAACTGGAAGAGATACCACTTGAAAAGAACATGGAACGGCTCTGTTTCAACCAAGCGCCCGGCATACGTTTTTCAGAAGTCACCTACAGTTACACACCCGAAAGCCGTAAGATACTGAATAATTTTAGTTTTGACTTCTCACCGGGAAGCCGGACTGCCATCGTGGGCGAAACCGGTGCGGGGAAAACCACACTGGTAAGACTGATGCTCGCACTAATCCGTCCCCAATCAGGTACCATCACGCTGTATGACAATAGCCGACAAGCGGACTGCAACGCAGGAACGCGCACAAACTTCATTTACGTGCCGCAAGGCAACACGCTCTTTAGCGGCAGCATACGCGACAACCTTTTACTGGGCAATCCGATGGCAACTGACGAAGAAATGCAGAAAGTTCTGAAAACGGCCTGCGCTGATTTTGTCTTCGACCTGCCTGGCGGGCTCGATACGCCCTGTAACGAACAAGGCGGCGGACTCAGCGAAGGCCAGGCTCAACGCATCGCCATCGCACGTGCCCTGCTAAGGAAAGGCGGCATTCTGCTGTTGGACGAAGCCAGCTCGGCTTTGGACAAAGATACGGAACAACAACTATGGGCAAACCTTGCGCAATGTGGCAAAGACAAGACACTAATCTTTATCACTCACCGTACAGACATTATCGGCGACAACACACATATATTAAGAGTCAATAAATTAAAACAAAACATAACGACAACATGAAATTCATATCCTGGAATGTCAACGGCCTCAGAGCCTGCTGTGACAAAGGGTTCCGCGAAACCTTCGCACGGCTTGACGCAGACTTTTTCTGCCTGCAAGAAACCAAAATGCAGGAAGGACAGCTGGACATCGCATTTGAAGGCTACACCAGCTATTGGAACTATGCTGAGAAAAAAGGCTATTCCGGCACGGCCATTTTCAGCCGCCACCAACCGCTGAACGTTACCTACGGAATGGGTATCGAACAACACGATCACGAAGGACGCATCATCACACTCGAGATGCAGGACTTCTACCTCGTAACCGTCTACACCCCCAATTCGCAAGACGAACTGAAACGTTTGGATTACCGGATGCAGTGGGAAGAAGATTTCAGACGCTATCTCTCAGGTCTCGACGCCCAAAAGCCGGTCATCGTATGCGGCGACCTCAACGTGGCACATCGTGAAATAGACTTGAAAAATCCGAAGACCAACCGGCGTAACGCCGGTTTCACGGACGAAGAAAGGGAAAAGTTCTCCACATTGCTTGACGTGGGATTCACCGACACGTTCCGTTACTTCTACCCCGACATGCCGGAACAATACTCATGGTGGTCATACCGGTTCAAGGCGCGCGAAAAAAACGCCGGGTGGCGCATCGACTATTTTCTCGTTTCACAACGGCTGAACGACCGGTTGACGGGCGCACATATCCACAACGATATTTTCGGTTCTGACCATTGCCCGGTGGAAGTGACCATTAACCTGTAACATCCCGACAACACACATGGACAACAAAGGCTTTTCACTGCACAAACGGCTGCGCAGCTTCAAATTTGCGTTCAACGGCATAAGACTGCTGATAGCAAACGAACACAACGCATGGATTCATTGTTTTGCCGCTGTCTGCGTCCTTATAGTCGGCGCGGTGTTCGGGTTATCCCGAGGTGAATGGATTGCAGTGAGCTTCGCCATCGGCAGCGTATTGGCCGCCGAGGCCGTCAACTCGTCCATAGAAGCATTGGCCGATGTCGTCTCACCGCAGTATAATGAAAAAATCAAGCGCTGCAAAGACCTGGCAGCCGGCGCGGTGCTGCTCACAGCCATGGCGGCAGCTGCCGTCGGCCTCATCATCTTCATCCCAAAGCTAACGGCTTTATTCTAACGTTCCACAATATTGTTCTAACCACACTCCCGCAATGAAAGCCCAAACAGTCATTCTGTTCTTCGTTTGCCTCTGTACGGCCATACGCCTGCCGGCACAACAAATCGAGATTTCGTCACAAAGGAAAGCCGTCCGCACCAGCGGCGATGTTGCGGCCGTGTTGCTGCCCGCCGCCGGACTAACAGGCATCCTTATATGTAAGGACTGGCAAGGGCTGAAACAAGGTGCCCTGGCAGGCATCACGACTTTGGGCGTTACAACTGCGCTAAAATACATCGTCGACAAGGAAAGACCGGACAAAAGCAACCACCGCTCTTTCCCTTCGATGCACACCTCTGTCGCATTCACTGCTGCCACGTTCATCGGGCAACGCTACGGTTGGAAATGGGGACTGCCGGCTTGCGCATTGGTCGGATATGTAGGATGGACGCGTGTTTACGGCAAAAAGCACGATTGGTGGGACGTTGCAGCCGGTGCGGCCATCGGTATCGGCAGCACATTTATCTATACGCGCCCCTTCGCACAGAAGCACCAACTGACGGTCACGCCCGTTGCCGGCGACGGTTTCGGCGGTTTCTATGCGGCCATGACATTCTGAACTGAAAGCGGCAGACTTTCGCCTGCCGCCCGATACAATATCTGCAATGAACATGAACGTCAACGGATGGTCACCATCGTTGCTCCGAAACCGTACTCGCGGAACGAGGCATCCTGATAAACGCAAGTCTTATATTTATATTTCAGCTCTTTGATAAGAGCGTTGCGCAAAACGCCTTCGCCCTTGCCATGAATAAACACAATCTTGCGGCCCTTACTGGACAGATTTTCATCCATCACTTTTCTGAAAGTTTTCAGTTGACATTCCAATATTTCACCGTTGCTCATCCCCTGGGTTGAATCCAGCAATTCGCCGATATGCAAGTCTACCTCGAGAATCTCGTTCCCCTTTTTCTCATGGCGACGCTCCTGCACGGGCTTCTGTTCATCCGTCTTCTTTTTCAGCAAAGCCTCCTTGACCTGTTCGGCGTTGACGAAAACCTGCCGGGCCGGAACGTCATCGCGCACGATGTCATACATCAGCGAAGGCTCCTCGAAAAAGTCCGAAGGCTGGAACGTATGGAGTTTATAAAACTTCACGGTGTCCAACCGCAGCTCAACACTGACGGCCGGCTTCATCATGAAACTCTTATCCACCTTATAAGCAAAACACTGCACGGCAACACGTTCCATGCCGTTCAGCTCGCTGCGGTCAAATTCCTCCATGAACAATTTCATGTTAGGTTCCAGCATGCCTTGGAAACGCACACGCCAATTATTGCCTTCCGCACACATGTAAATGAAGTTGACGTAGTAGTTACTGTCATTCACCATATACGCCTCGAAAGCTGTTGTACTCAGCTCCTTCGGCTGAACAGGCAGGAATGCCAAATAAAGGTTCAACCGCTCACCTTCACGGCGTTCCAAAGGTTTTGCAACGAACGTTACCGGACGGTCGTCATCATCGTCATCGTCCTTCGGCCTGCGTTTTTCCACGGCGCCTTTCCCGCCGTTTTGCACGTTTTCCTTACGAATGGTATTTACTTTGGCGATGTTATAGTCATCGGTATCTATCACGACACATTCACGCACCAGCATCGGGATGTCAAAACCGTCCTCATCTTGCACCAAAACAATATCTTTACCCTGAAAGCCGGTGACGATGCCTCCGCCGACCTCGCTTAAAAAACGTACTTTATCACCTATTTTCATCGTGTCTCTGTTTTTATTTGTTATTTCCGTTTCAAACCGTATTTCTTTTTTAGGCTCTATCCTAAAGCCCTGCAAATGTACTGAAAAAGATTGAAATCTTAAACGTATCAACAGAATATCCATCCCCAACAACCTGCTAATGCCAAACAAGGCAAAGGTCTAAAACACGGCCATGAGAAGGACAAAATACAAGGGCATCTGAAAAAAACATAGAACAATTGCATCGTTGGAAGCAAAAGGCCAAAGTGCATTTTGACACTTTGAATTCCGAACGTCGTGAGAACCGGCAAATTGCGGCCACAATACGGAACGATTGAAAAAACAAACGCCACAACGAGTCATTTATACCATATTACGTTAGCATACAATACATTACATAGAAAAAAGCCTGCAAGACAACTCAACAAAACAGGAAAAAAACATCTCGTTCAAGCATAAAACCGATGAAGCGACAAGTAAAAAAACTGATTTTGCAGGCCGCAACAAAATTGCGACAGGTCGCAATTTTAATTTCCGGCTTTACTTTTTTATTTTCTAAGCCAGAAAATTTTATTTCAAGCGTTCAAAACTGCATATTTTCTGTATAAAACCTGCATATATACAGGTTTTAATGAAGTTTATATGCATAAATATACGTCATCTCTCCTATTTACCGTTTTTTCAGCAAAACGGTCGTAAGCAAAAATGCGGTTTCCATATCACGAGAGAGTGCAAACCTTTATTTTTGATAACATTGTGTCAAAGGTTCCAATAAACCGTAAAAGAGGCTGTCACCTTGCATTTCCACTGTTTTTTACCTAACTTTGCGCCACTTTCATTTATCAAGACATGAGCCACATCAATGAATATGACATCACTGCCCTGGACTTGTCCCTTCTGAAAAACCTTTTTCAAGCAGAGGGTACAGAAAAACAATTCAAGAAGCATGAATATCTGTTGCGGCAGGACGAACCATGCCGCTGGGTTGGCTATGTTGTGAAGGGCATTTGCCGCCTGACACACATCAATGCAGCCGGCAATGAACGGGTTGTGGGCTACAGTCCGGCCGGCCATTTCGTAACCGACTATACCGCCTGTCTTTGCAAACACCCCTCGACAGTAAACATCCGGGCCGTGACGGAGTGCAACATTCAATTTCTACCCTATACAACAATAGAAACGTTCTGGAACGCGTCAGCCGAAAACCAACAGTTGGGCAGGCATGTGGCGGAGCAGCTTTTTGCCATGACCTACCGACGGCTCGTTGAAAGTTACTGCAACACCCCCGAAGAACGTTATTTGAATTTTATCCGGCACTACCCCGACCTCAAGGAACAGATTCCGCTGAAAGAAATCGCCTCTTTCATAGGTGTCACGCCGGAAACCGTCAGCAAAATACGCAAAAAGATACTGCAACAGTCAAAATCTTGAATCAATTCAAGGCTTTTTCCCTTCCGGCCTGCTATTTTTGCAGCCAAACCAAAAACCGACAAGAATGACCCGAACTGACTTTCAAGAAAAGGTTGCCGGCTATACCGCCAAAGCTACCGCACTGAAACGGAAAAGCACCATATCGCTTTACGGAAAACTTTTCTTTTTCATACTGACCGTCCTTTTCGCATGGCTCTGTTTCAAGAGTCCCGGCATCATCCATCTCACAGCGGCCATCGCCTCGGCTGTCGCCTACCTGGCAACCGTGGCCATCGACAATATATGGCAAACGGAGATAGAAAAGCTCGACCGCCTGAAAAACGTATGCCAAAGGGAACTTGCTGCCCTCGATGGAGATTTTTCCGCTTTCAACGACGGAACCGACTACAACGATGCCACGCACGCATTTTCGTATGACCTTGATCTGTTTGGGCGGAACTCTTTGTTTCAAAGACTTGACAGGACCGTCACCCGAAAAGGAAGTGACCGACTGGCATACCGGCTGACCAACCTGCCGCTGACGGCAGAAGAAATCACAAGAAACCGGGAAGCTGTAGCAGAGCTATGCGCCGATGACGACTGGCGCCTCAATTTCTTATCCAATCCCGGCACCGATGACGACACCGGCTTCAGCATCAGCCGCCCCGAAGGCCGGCTCCGGACATTCATCATGCACCCGGCGTTCACCACGGTCTCTGTGATGCTGACCCTGGCATGCCTGCTGCTTGCCTTATGCGCCCTCTGCCCGTGGCGATACTTCGTCGCCATATTCCTTTTCCAGTTGTCTGTTGCCATCCTTGCATCCCGGAAAACGGTAAAAGCGAGTTTCAACGCTACAAAATCCTATCAGAAATACAAAAGCTACTTTGGTATTTTAGAAACCATCCGACAAACAGCGTTCAAAAGTCCCATCCTGGCTGAAGCCCAAAGAGACCTGTTTGGCAAAGAGACCAGTTGCCTGAAGGCTTTCCGCCGGCTGGCAACCCTTTTAAACTTACTCGACCAACGCATTAACGGACTGATGTACATCCTGCTCAACGGGCTTTTCCTTTACGACGTCCAACTCATACGCGCTTTTCTCAACTGGGAAAAGACCTATTTGCCCTACTTCGGACACTGGATGGACTGCATTGCGGAAATAGACGCATTAACCAGTTTCGCCAACTACGCCGCCACCCATCCCCATAACGCCTTTGGCGAAATCATAAAGGACGGAAGCGACCATGTGATACAGGCAGCCGGCATGTATCACCCGTTCTTGAACGAAAGTGCAGCTGTCCCCAATGACTTCACACTCAAAAAAGGCAACATCGCCATCGTTACGGGAGCGAACATGGCGGGGAAAAGCACCTTTCTCCGGACTGTCGGCGTAAACTATATCTTAGCCTGCAACGGCATGCCGGTGTGTGCCGGACAGTTCCGGTTCGCCATCATGTCACTGTTCTCCAGCATGCGCACGACAGACAATTTGTCCCAAAACGTTTCATACTTCAATGCCGAACTGCTACGACTGAAACAGCTGCTGCATTACATAAAGAACAACCGCCTGACCCTTGTCATACTGGACGAGATCTTAAAAGGAACAAACTCGAAAGACAAACTGGAAGGCTCAAAACTGTTTCTAAAAGAAATGACCAAATATCCTGTTTCAGGCATTATTGCCACGCACGACCTCGAACTGGCGGAATTGGGCATTAAAAAACCGGAAACCTACAGAAACTATTGCTTTGAAATAGCACTGGCGAAAGAAATCCATTATACCTACAAAATACAAGACGGCATAGCCAAAAACATGAATGCCTCCTATCTGCTGTCGAACATGCTGGAAGAAAACATGAAAGACGAGTGACTTTCCATACGAAGCGACCGGGAAAAGACATGCTGACGCCTTTTTATATCTTGCCAGGATATTCATTATCCGGTAATTTATATTAATTTTGCAAACGAATTGCATCTCAAGCCACAAGCATCGCACAATGGAAGATACCAAACATATACAAATCAAAGACTTTAATTATAACCTCCCGGATGAACGCATCGCCAAATTCCCTCTGGCCGAGCGTGACCATTCCAAACTCCTGGTTTACCGTGAAGGCAAAGTCTCAGAAGACATATTTACGTCGCTCCCGGACTATCTGCCCAAAGGCGCCCTGATGGTACTCAACAATACGAAAGTCATTCAAGCCCGTCTGCATTTCAAAAAAGAAACGGGGGCGCTCATAGAGGTCTTTTGCTTGGAACCGTTCCTGCCACATGACTATGTACTGATGTTCCAACAAAAGAAACAGTGCAGCTGGCTGTGCATGATCGGTAACCTGAAGAAATGGAAAAACGGGCCACTTACCCGCGAGATTGAAGCCAACGGACGCCGCATCATACTGAAAGCCACACGCGGCGAAACGCATGGCAGCAGCCACCGTATCGACTTTGAATGGAATGATGATGACTTGACATGGGCAGACATCCTTGATGCCGTTGGCGAGCTGCCGATACCGCCATACCTGAACCGTAAAACGGAAGAAAGCGACAAGACAACCTACCAAACGGTTTATTCAAAAATAAAAGGCAGCGTGGCCGCGCCTACAGCCGGCCTGCATTTTACGCAACGCGTACTCAATGCTCTTGACGCACACGGCATCGAACGCGAGGAAGTCACCCTGCATGTAGGAGCCGGTACGTTCAAACCCGTGAAAAGCACAGAAATTGAAGGGCACGAAATGCACACCGAGTATATCTGCGTGCATCGGCAAACGATTGAAAAACTGATTGCCCACGGCGGACAGTGCATTGCTGTTGGCACAACATCCGTACGTACGCTTGAAAGCCTGTATTACATAGGCGTTCTGCTGAGCCGTAATCCCGACGCATCCGAAGAAGAGCTTCACGTGCCACAATGGAAGCCATACGAATATGCGGAAAGCACCAGGCCGCACGGAACGCCGGATGACGGGCGACCGGAGGCACTCGATACAATAGAAGCCTTACAACTTATACTGGATTATCTGAAACGTCACGGGTTGCCGTCTTTACATACCAGCACCCAAATCATCATCGCGCCGGGCTATAAGTACCACATCGTGCGCATCATGATAACAAACTTCCACCAGCCGCAAAGCACTTTGCTGTTACTCGTCTCAGCCTTTGTAAACGGTGACTGGCGCAAGATCTATGATTATGCCCTTGCCAATGATTTCCGCTTCCTGAGCTACGGTGACAGTTCCTTGCTCATGCCCTGACAATAATACAAAGTACAAGTCATAAGACAGAATAATAAACATAGAAACTCCAGGAATGATTGCAACAACTCACGACAACGAACAGGAAATGTTCCCGCTTGTAGATGAAAACGGACAAATCATAGGGGCTGCGACACGAGGCGAATGTCACGATGGCAGCAAAAAGCTCCATCCCGTGGTCCACCTGCATGTTTTTAACAGCCGCGGTGAGCTTTTCCTGCAAAAGCGGCCGGAATGGAAAGATATCCAACCCGGGAAATGGGATACGGCAGTAGGCGGACACATAGACCTCGGTGAAAGCGTGGAAATGGCATTAACACGTGAAGCGAAAGAAGAGTTGGGCCTGACAGGCTTTACACCGGAACGGCTGGAACACTATGTCTTTGAGTCTGAACGTGAAAAAGAATTAGTCTTCCCTCACCGTTGCACATACGACGGAACCGTCTCGCCCAGTGCCGAAACCGATGGCGGACGTTTCTGGAGCATGGAGGAAATCCGGTCCAATATCGGTAAAGGCATTTTCACACCTAATTTCGAGAATGAATTCAGCCGACTCTTCGGAACGCATAATAAAAACCAATAAAAGTCACTCGAAGAAAAACTACTTTATAACAAACAAACATTACTATCATGAAAAAAAGACAATGGATGAAAGCCGGCCTGATGGCACTGGCTTTAGGGCTTCCGCAACTCGTAAATGCCCAAAAGGAAGAAACGAGCCCATACTCAAGCTATCTTTTCGCATTTTTCTCCAACAATTCCCCTTACGGTGAGCAAATCCGTTATGCCATCAGCGATGACGGATTCAATTACACGTCGCTAAACCAGGGCCGACCGGTTGTCGCTTCGGACACGATCGCGCTGAAGAAAAGTATCCGCGACCCGTATATCACGCGTTCACAAGACGGCAAGACATTTTATATGGTCATGACAGACATGCGTTCCGACGAGGGTTGGCAAAGTAATGACGGGCTGATCCTGATGAAAAGTTCAGACCTCATTCACTGGCAACACACTGCGATAGACTTCCCCACACGTTTTCCAAACCTGAAAGGCTTTGACAGGAAGAACCTGCATGCCGTTTGGGCGCCTCAAATCATTTGGGACGAAGAAGCCGGCAAATACATGATTTATTATTCCATCGGTCGGCACGATTGGGAATATCCGACGGAAGACCCGAACTTCAACCAACCTTATTTCAAGATTTTCTATTCCTATATCAACGGGGATTTCACGGACATCACCGAACCACAGCTGCTCTTTGATTTTGGCACGGCAGCCATTGACGGGGACATCGTCTATAACCCCCAAGACAAGGAATATGTTCTGTTCTTTAAAGACGAGGGGCGCTCTGTCATGAACAAAGGTTTCCGCACACGTCAAGGAGTCATGCGTGCCACAAGCAAAAAGCTGACCGGCCCGTACGCCATCGAATGGCGACACATACAAAAGGAGGGTCAGTTCCCTGTAGAAGGTTCCAGCGTCTTCCCGCTTATCGGTTCGGATGAATATATCCTGATGTATGACTGCTACGCTCAAGGTTTCTACCAGTTCTGCAAAAGTAAAGACTTGAAGAACTTTACATTTGTACAGAACACCAAGACTTATGGAGACTTCACGCCCCGACACGGTTCGGTGATGCACATTACGGCAGACGAACGCAAACGGCTGGAAGCATGGTCGGAACTCCAGATTGCAATGCAGGAAGTACGTGACTATCCGGTACCGACACTGACGCTCAAACAGATCGAACAGCGACGGATACTGCTGAAGGAGGCGGAAGAGGTATCAAGCAAGAGTTCTGATTCCAAAGCATTTAAAAAGATGACCAACAAGCTGAAAGGATTACGCAAATAAAGCCTAAACTTTTCAGCAGAAAATAATGCAGTCTCAGAAACAAATCTCCTTTTACATTATACAAGAAGGGCGACCCTTTAAAGTCATTGACTTCGGGTCGCCTTTCTTTTAACTGTTATACTTTATAAGATTATAACTTATTGTCAGAACCCAATACGTTAATAATCTTGTGCATGTACATCTTCTTCATGTTGTCACGAGCAGGGCCGAGATATTTACGTGGGTCAAATTCTCCCGGTTTTTCAGTAAGTACCTGACGTACGGCAGCTGTCATAGCCAAACGAGAGTCTGAGTCGATATTGATCTTACATACAGCAGACTTAGCGGCTTTACGCAACTGATCTTCAGGAATACCGATGGCTGCATCCAACTTACCACCAAACTTGTTGATAGTGTCAACTTCTTCCTGAGGAACTGAAGAAGAACCGTGAAGAACGATTGGGAATCCCGGAAGTTCCTTCATAACGCCATCCAAAACATCAAATGCCAATGGAGGAGGAACCAAACGACCTGTTGCAGGATCAACATGGCACTGTTCCGGTTTGAACTTGTAAGCACCGTGAGAGGTACCAATAGAAATAGCCAAAGAATCGCAACCTGTCTTTGTAACGAAGTCAACGACTTCTTCAGGACGAGTATAAGTGTGATGTTCAGCTACGACATCATCTTCAACGCCGGCCAAAACGCCCAATTCACCTTCAACAGTTACATCAAACTGATGTGCGTAATCAACCACTTTCTTCGTCAAAGCTACATTCTCGTCATAAGGAAGATGTGAACCGTCAATCATCACAGATGAGAAACCGTAATCGATACAGCTCTTGCAAGTTTCAAAAGAATCTCCGTGATCGAGGTGTAATACAATCTGAGGCTTTTCACAACCCAATTCTTTTGCATATTCAACAGCTCCCTCTGCCATATAACGCAGCAAAGTTGCGTTAGCATATTGACGGGCACCTTTTGATACCTGAAGGATAACTGGAGACTTCGTTTCTACAGCTGCCATAATGATAGCCTGAAGCTGCTCCATGTTGTTGAAATTAAATGCAGGAATTGCATAACCACCATTGATTGCCTTGGCAAACATCTCCCGAGTATTGACCAAACCTAAATCTTTGTAATTTACCATGTCGTTATAAATTTTAATAAACGAAATAAATATCTTTTTCTGCCTGACAAAGATAGGTATTTTTCTTCAATAATCTATTCGGCCCTGCACTTTTTCTTGAAAAAAACTTTAAGACTGCATTTTATTCATAAGAGCCATTAATATCCAGAGACAACGATAAAGACCAAAGTTCCGTTACCAGGAAACCAATAAATAAATTTCCTTCAGACTGTTTACTCTCTTGTACCTATCTAAAAAATTCACCTTTTTGTTTGGCTGAATTAAATAAAAGGCTTAACTTTGCACCTCGTAAACGACCATTACACATCTAAAATACCACTTAATATAAACTGAAAAGCTAAAATACACAATAAATTATGAAGAAAGATATTCATCCAGACAATTACCGTCCTGTTGTCTTTAAAGATATGAGCAACGGCGACATGTTCCTGTCACGTTCTACTTGCAAGACAAATGATACAGTAGAATTTGAAGGTGAGACTTACCCTGTAGTTAAGCTTGAAATTTCAAGCAGTTCACATCCTTTCTATACAGGAAAGAAGAAGTTAGTGGACTCAGCTGGCCGTGTAGACAAGTTCATGAGCCGTTACGCAAAAACACGCAAATAAAATCAACATTTCATATAAAAGAGGCGGATTTGTCTATAAGACTTATCCGCCTCTTTTTTTTATCATAGGAGCTATTCTTTTCTTATCGAAGAAAGACTGCGCTTACATCCGGATTAACACATTAGAGAATGTACGCCTCACTTAACATTTACATCCACTCATTGAGTGACTTTTTCAAACTTTCTGCCATTCCAGCGATAGGTCAACTCTTGAAAAACGCGCTTGCTTGTTTCGTTACGGGTTCCCTCCGTACAAAGTTGGAATGTAATCTGATGATTCTCTTGAAACAACTGAGCTGTTATAAAAAACATGTCAAATAAAGCCTTTGATGGATTTTCACCCTCTGACACGGCATTGGTTTTAACTATAAAATCATCAATAGTCGGCATTTCCATTAATTTAGAAGTCGCGATCTGCTCCCAACCCGGTTTGTAAAATGCAATATGACTTTCTTTCATGGGACCAGTGACCGTTTTTATCATACAAACATAATTGGAAGAATCACCATCATCAATCGGTAATAGTTTCATTTGCACGTCGCAATTTGCTGTAAGTTGCAAATCCAAATAATCGTTTGACAAGGTTTTCAATTCACTAAAAGTATCAAAACGATTACGAACACGCGCCTGCATATCATTTTCTATAAAATCTATACAATCCAAACGATTGTTACGTGTCATAACATACAACAAGCTATCCGGCATTTCTGCAAACCAATCACGCATTTTCTGTGCATCGGCTGCACCAATCCACATAATCAAAACAAATAACAGCAGCAATCTTTTCATCTCTAATACAATAATAAAGACAACAGTTACAAACTTACAATTTTTTTATCTAAAACGTAGCATAAACATTACCAATATAACATCTGTTCACGATTTCGAGCCAATATACAGGAAAATCATACCTATTAACACTAATAATAAATCTACCCCTTTTTGTTTAAGGTTCTTCTCATGAAAAGCTAACGCCCCAAATATAAACGACACTATAACACTTCCACGCCGTATCATTGATACTATGGAAATCATGGCTCCATCAAGACTTAAAGCGTAAAAATATACAAAATCTGCGGCAGAGAGGAATATGGAAATTAATATAATAGCCCAATGCCAATGGAAAGGAGTTGTATCTTGCCGTTTAGGGAACCAAAGTAGAAGAAGCATTGCTCCCATCATGAAAAACTGATAAATATTGTAATAACTTTGTACAGCCATCCTGTCAAGTCCCACTCCTCCATTCTCCGGCGAAGCCATCAAATATTTGTCATATAAGCCACTCACTGCTCCCAGCATGCTGGCAGCAACAATAAAATATATCCACTTATCATGCTTAAAGTCTATACCCTCTTTTTTGCCACTCCTGCTAAGCATAAAAAAAGAAAGGATAGCCAATATCACACCTATCCACTGATAAATATTTAACTGTTCCCCAAATACGAGCATAGCGCCTATTAACACCATAACAGGACGAGTTGCATTAATAGGACCCACTATGGTTATCGGCAAGTGCTTCATACCGAAATAACCGAATATCCATGAAGAAAGTACAATACACGATTTCAGAAGAATATACTTCTGATCGGACCAACCGACAATAGGGATATAAAACATATCTGATTTCGGAATTAGCCCGGAAGCCGATGCGATTATCAAAGGTATGAAAATCAAGCTACAAAACAGCGTATTTAGAAACAAAACAGGGATTACAGCGTTATCACGTAAGGACTGTTTTTTAAATACATCATAAAATCCCAAAAGAGCGGCCGAAACAAAAGCCCAAATTAACCACATACTTTTTACCTTAAAATTCTATCTATATCACATTTCAAAACAATTCAACGGATAAGTCACATCCACCAAAAACAACGCATTACCAGGCATAGATTCACCAGCCTTACAACGATTCATACCTTCAATCACGCTTCTGAAACCCTCTATACTCAACTTACCGCGCCCGACTTCCACCAACGTACCCACAATGGCGCGTACCATATTACGCAGGAAACGGTCAGCCTGAATCTCAAAACGCCATTCATCAACCGAAAGAGGAACCCACTCCGCTTTCATAATCTGACAGTTATTGGTCTTTGTATCAGTATGTAGCTTGCTGAAACTCGTAAAATCCTTATACTCAAACAACAGATTAGCAGCTTCATTCATCTTATCAAAGTCAAGCATTCCATACAGACGGCACGAATAAGCGCGCAAAAAAGGTGACTTACCTATATGTACATAATAATGATAAGTCCGTGATGTTGCATCAAATCGGGCATGCGCCGTATTCGATACAGGCACGACCTTGTAAACAGACATATCTGGAGGTAATAATCTGTTAAGCTTATCCGTCAACCAATAACCGTCTATCAACCTATCTACGTCATCTACATATTCATAATCAAAATGTGCAACCATTAAACGGGCATGCACTCCTGCATCCGTCCGCCCTGCTCCTGTCACTGAAATTTGACATCTCAATAAGGTTTGCAGTGCCTCTTGCAATACCTGCTGCACAGAGATACCATTTGGCTGTATCTGCCATCCATGGTAACGCGTACCGTCATAGGCCAAATAAATGAAATACCTTTGCATATATCGTTTTTTCCACATGCAAAGATACGCATTTTTTATGTAAACCTACTATTAATCTATTTCTCTTACAATATCTGCATATAAGCAAATTAACAAGCCGGAAAAACCATTTCTTCCTTTTCATAAATATTTTATCTGAGGAAGAGATCTCACCCATATTCAGATTACCTATAAGCCATGTACGTTTACGCTTTATTTGTAAACTTCGTCTTTCAATTATATCCTTCTCCCTGCCAGTAAGGAAGTAAAAACAAGATAAAAGACGGCATCGTCTTCAACCATTGAAACCGTATCGGAAAACAATAAAAAAGAAAGTTGGCGGAATTGCGGCAAGCGGAAATAATAAAAAAAGTCCCCTGCGAACATCAGCTCACAGGGGACTTAACTTACAACTTTTCTTAAAAAA
>CASGAM010000018.1 GCA_949299545.1 uncultured Prevotellaceae bacterium
AAGCTGCTGGACATCCCTTTGCAGATAATCGAGCGTTACCGACCGTTCCAAGAAAACAACCTTGTGTTTCCAAATCTGAACTATTGGTCTATATGCAAACCGTTGAAGAAAATGATACGTGAATGCGGTGTAAATAAGTCGATTAGCTTTCATTGCTCACGTCATGGATTCGCAACCTTGGCTCTCTGCAAGGGTATGCCGATAGAGAGCGTAAGCCGTGTTTTGGGTCACACTAACATCAAGACGACCCAAATCTATGCGAAGATAACCACGCAAAAGCTGGACAATGACCTGACGGCATTCGGCAACCAGTTGAACAAGTCATTCGGTGACATAAAAGTGGCAGGTGTATAAAACGAGAAGTCATAACGCTGGATGGGAACGGCAGGGTTGCCGTACCGTCCGATGCCGCCAATGTTTGGATGAGCGGAATGGAGTTGGTAAAGCTGTTTGATGTAATCGCCCCGACACTCCGTGCCGCCATCCGAGCCGTGTACAAAAGCGGAGTGTTGCAACCTTGCGAGGTTGAAAGACGCATCAGGCTGCCCAACGGTTATTATGCGGAAGACTATGCCCTACCAATGGTCGTGGCACTTACTTTCCGTATCAACACATCCAATGCCGCAAGGGTGCGCAACACCCTGTTGGAAAGGTTGTGCTTGCGAAAAGAAAGACAAGTTCTATGGGTTATATTAAGTGGTGGTCAAAGGTACGGATGTTAAGGTGATAACCGCCAATCTTACCATCATACTCTGTTGAATTGTTGAATGTGACAAACAATATGTTGATATACAACAAAATATATTCTCAACAAATCTCCAACAAAACAAAACGGATGTTGAAAGGAAAAAACAAACGGACATCGCAATGCCTTTCCTTTTTCTTTTCACCTCCAAATGTTTTGTGAACTGGTTTGTTGAGCGGTTGTTGATAGTGTATATTACAGAACATCAATATGTTATTTCCGCTCCTCAACAATTCAACACTTTCTGACTCTTCTGTAAGTCTGCCGGAATACGGCATGGCAAATTGTATGAAAAACATTTGTTATTTTTGATGAATTGATGAAAGTGTATATAAACATAAAAAATAACAGCAACTTACGCCCTCATCAAATCCTCAACAAAAGGATTGGGCTGATGAAAGAAAAAAGAAAGGAAGCACAACGCTGCTCATCGCCTTTCTTTTGGTGAACGATTTGATGAAAAGATATTGAAGATGTATTGTACTGATTGTCATCATGTTACACTTGTCATTCATCAATTCATCGGATTTTCATACATCAACAAGTCCGCTATGGAAACGGCGGCGCAATGTATGCCTTTATGCGCCTATGTACGGACACGCAATCATGTCGGCACAATGGTAGGGCATATCATACGGACTGACGAAAAAAGAAAGGCATCCGACAACCGCCAACACCGCCGCAGAGGATTTTGGGAAACAAAAAGCCATAGCTCATTAGGGTGTTTTCTTCACGCACCGTTTCGCTCTTGCTAAAAACACCCCAATGAGCCAGCAGGATTACACCCCTCTGGACACCCCGTTTGTTTCCAGCAGAAGCAGCAAGTTGTCCTCTGGGTTACCCAAAGGCTGGTGAGTTACTTCAAAGTCGGAACTCTGTTTTTCTATGGTAGCAAGTTTGTGTTTTGGTCTGCCCAAAACTAACTTGCCATCGTCCCGTTGGTCTATAAAATTGTTTGCTTTCATTCCATGCCGTATATCTTTTTGAGGGTAGGACGAAACCAGTTTCCCCAATCTTCAAGCTGGCTGATGATGGGCAACAAGGTCTTTCCCGTTTCAGTCAGTGAATACTCCGAATGTGGAGGCAGTTCGGCGAATATTTTCTTCTCGATAATCCCGTGCATTTCCAGTTCTTTCAGTTGTTGGTTAATCACTCGTGCGTTTGCTTCAGGAAAATGTTTGTGGATTTCACTCGGACGCTTCGCCCCGTCTTTCAACGCATCGATAATGCAGCATTTCCATTTACCGCTGATGACCTCCATAGTCACCTTGATGCAGCAGTCTATGTTAAAGGGTATTTTCTTTTCGTACATATCTGTCCTTTCAATGGTGCAAAAATAAGATTTTCCAACCGTAAAATACTGTATATACTGCGAATATTATCACTATATGGCTAAATTATCAGTATAGGAATAATTTTGCAGTAATTGCACAGCCATGGACAAATTATTAACTTTACCCTCGAAAAAGAGTTCATTTATCAGATTATGAGAAAGTTATTAGTGCTAAGCATGGCTTTGTTCATTGGAATGGCAACCCATGCACAAATCAGTAAAAACGATATGGAAAATCAGACTAAGACAATCAGACTTGTTTATCCTCAATGGCAAGGCGGAAACATCGCCCATTGGATAACGGAAGTGAAAGACCCCGAACAGGCTTCAAGAGGATACTATCTTGGGGCACAGTTGTTGAACTTCCTCGCCCCTGACAACGGGCAGGCTACCTATACCGTTCCTATTGCGACGGACATAGTGGAACGGAAAGTGACCGACGGCGTAATGGACAAGGATGCCATCATCGCACAGACCAAAGCGGCTTTGGATATTCTTAATGTACAAAAGCCTGACAAGATTGTGACGCTTGGCGGCGAATGTTCCGCAAGCGTTGTGTCGTTTACTTATCTTTCAAAAAAGCACAAGGACGATGTCGCAATGGTTTGGATTGATGCACACCCCGACATCACCTTGCCCGGCGATGTATATCCTGCCTACCATGCAATGGCGGTAACAGCTTGCATGGGTCTGGGTGACAAGCAAATCGTTTCTGAACTTCCGGCAAAGATAGCCCCGTCAAAAATCCTTTTTGTCGGCTTGCGCGATTGGGAGCGTGACGAAATCAAGGAGCGGCAGAAGCAATACGGCATCAAGCACCTGACACCGGAAGATGTACGTAATAACAGCAGTGCGGTACTGGAATGGCTGAAATCATGCGGAGCGTCAAAAGTAGTCATACACTTCGACATGGATGTGCTTGACCCTGCGGAAATCATTGCGGCGGTCGGCGTTGTTCCTAATGGAATGAAAATAGCCGAAGTGGTGCGTGTGATAAACGACGTCGCGCAGGAAAAGGAAATCGTCGGGCTGACCGTAGCCGAACCTATGCCCCGCACGGCTATCCGTATCAAAGAAATGTTGAACCAACTGCCATTGCTGAAATGAAAGTGCTTTTAGTGAACGGAAGCCCCCACAAGCAAGGGGAAACTTACCATGCTTTGAGTTTGGTGGAGAAAGCCCTGCATGAAAAAGGCATGGCAACCGAATGGTTTTGGGTGGGGAACAAGCCTGTGCGTGGTTGCATCGATTGTGGGCAATGCGGCAAAAACTTCCGCTGTGCTTTCTCTGATGATGTCTGCAACGATTTAATCGAAGCCATCTTGAAAGCTGATGGGGTAATCGTTGGAAGTCCTGTATATTTCGCTGCTCCAAGTGGTGCTTTGTGCGCTTTGTTAGACCGTGTGTTTTATGCGGCAAGCACACATGGAGGATTATTCAAAGGAAAGCCTGCCGCTGCCGTTGCCAGTTGCATCCGTTCGGGTGCCAACAGCACGGTTGACCGCATCAACAAGTATTTTTCATTCAGCGAAATGCCCATAGTCAGCAGCAGTTATTGGAATATGCTTTTTGACAGTCATTCTCCGATAGGGTTTGACGAAAGAGGACACAAGACCATGCAGACACTCGGATATAACATGGCTGCCATTCTTCAGAAAAACTCGTGACCATCCGTATGGAATATGCTAAAAGTTGGAGAGAAAGAGTCGAAAGCCTTTTCTCTCCAACTTTATTTTTGTACATTTGCATCCGTAAGAGTTACTCCAATAAGCAAAGCGATGCAGACCACGGCAATTGGGACGGTTGCCAACTCATTACCCGAAAACGAGGTAATTCTTCTAACTCTCTTGATTTCAAGGAGGTATATTCATTATACAGATTTACGGAAAATCTTTGGAATAACCTTGCGAAGCGGGACTAATAACGCTAAATGTATAATAGCAATTTTATTGTGGAAATATTACGGATTTTATGTTTAAATCTGGCTTAGAAATAAAAAGGAGAAATAGAAGATTGTTAAAAAGTTGAAGTGTAGGCACGAAGCGGACAGAGATATAAAATAATTTGATAAGGAGCGTTTGTCCATATAGAGGAATTACCTTGTTTTTATTACTGCCGGGTTTTGTCAGACAGCAATAAATTCTTGCCGAAGGAAAACGATAAGATGGTTATGAAAATGCGACCGCTTGCAGCAAAATTTGCAAGCGGTCGCTTCTACAAGGCGACAGGTCGCAAATTTTGCTGCAAGCGGTCGCATTTTTTGCTGTTATAAGTGGCTGTTTTTCTTTTGTTTAAGTTGAGGCCCTTTTGAAAGGTGAATGAGGCCGGGATTGTCCGCTGGTTCGCTGACAGATAACAAAAAAAGATGGAAATCATTGCTGAAATCCATCTTATTGTTTGGGGTGACTAGTGGGACTCGAACCCACGACATTCAGAACCACAATCTGACGCTCTAACCAACTGAACTATAGTCACCATCTTTAGGTGTGCTACAGGAAAAACAGCGTTTGTTTCCTAAAGCGTTGCAAAGGTAGGCATTTTCTTTTAAAGTGCAAATATTTTGGTCTGTTTTTTTATGGAAAATGTGTTTGTCGCTTGTACGGCCATTTGCCTTTCACGGGTTTTCTCGAGTTTCCATGGTATTTTTGTGTTCGGGCTTGTATGGCTTATGACGATAAAAAAGGAACGGACGCAGTTTGTTTGCGTCCGTTCCCTGGGTTATTGGGTTTGCGTTAGAGTTTGACGGTTACTGATAGAATTCTTTTTTGCCGGCTGAAAGCGTATTCTTCATCAGCATACAGATGGTCATCGGCCCTACGCCTCCTGGAACCGGAGTGATGTAAGCGCATTTAGGGGCCACCTCGTCGAACTTCACATCGCCGTTGAGACGGAAACCGCTTTTCTTTGTGGCGTCCGGCACGCGGGTCGTGCCCACATCGATGACGGTGACACCGTCTTTTACCATATCGGCTGTGACGAAATCAGGTTGTCCTATGGCGGCAATGATGATGTCGGCTTCGCGGCATTCTTTTTTCAAGTCGCGGCTGCGGCTGTGGCATACGGTTACGGTCGCGTCGCCGTATTGTTTTTGCATCATGAGTTGTGCCATCGGCTTACCGACGATGTTGCTGCGCCCCAGTATGACGCATTTCTTACCGCTTGTCTCTATATTATATCTGCGGAGCAGTTCAAGGATGCCTTTGGGCGTGGCCGAGATGTAGCAAGGCAGGCCGATGGCCATGCGTCCCACGTTGATGGGGTGGAACCCGTCTACGTCTTTGCGATAATCGATGGCCTCTATGACTTTCTGTTCGGAGATATGTTTCGGGAGCGGCAGCTGTACGATGAATCCGTCTACGTCTTCGTCCTTGTTGAGCTTGTCTACTTCGTTCAGGAGTTCTGTCTCGCTGATAGTATCCTCGAATCGGAGCAGGGTTGATTTGAAACCGCATGCTTCGCAAGCCAGGACTTTGTTGCGCACGTAGGTTTCGCTGCCTCCGTCATGTCCGACGAGGATGGCGGCCAGATGCGGGCGTTTTCCGCCGGCAGCCACGATTTTCTGTACTTCTTCTGCTATTTCGGCCTTGATCTGTGCGGCCGTCGCTTTTCCGTCAATCAGTTGCATGGTATTCCTCCTGTTTTTATGTATTAAAATTTCGGCATTTTCGGCATGCCCGGCATCTTTGGCATGTTGGCCATCATCTTGCCCATTTTGCTGCCGGTCATCATTTTCATCATTTTCCGGGTCTGGTCAAACTGTTTGATGAGCCGGTTTACTTCCTGGATGTTTGTTCCTGAGCCTTTGGCGATGCGCTGGCGGCGGCTGGTGTTCAGGATTTCCGGATTGGTACGTTCGCGTGGCGTCATGCTTTGTATGATGGCTTCAATGCTTTTGAACGCGTTGTCGTCGATGTCTATGTCCTTGATGGCTTTGCCGACGCCGGGGATCATGCTCGCCAGGTCTTTCAGGTTGCCCATCTTCTTGATCTGTTGGATTTGCGACATGAAGTCGTTGAAGTCGAACTGATTCTTGGCGATTTTCTTCTGCAGGCGCCGTGCTTCTTCCTCATCGTATTGTTCTTGTGCCTTTTCCACCAATGACACGATGTCGCCCATGCCGAGGATACGGTCGGCCATGCGTGAAGGATGGAACGGGTCGATGGCTTCCATCTTTTCGCCGGTTCCCACGAACTTGATGGGCTTGTTTACAACCGTCCGGATGGAAAGGGCCGCACCGCCACGGGTGTCGCCGTCGAGTTTCGTCAGGATGACGCCGTCGAAGTCCAGTCGGTCATTAAATTCCTTGGCTGTATTTACGGCATCCTGTCCTGTCATGGCATCGACAACAAACAGCGTTTCGTCCGGATTGATGGCATTTTTGATGGCCGCTATTTCCTGCATCATTTCTTCGTCGACGGCCAGTCGTCCTGCCGTGTCGACGATGACGGTGTCGTAGCCTTTGGCCTTTGCCTCGTGTATGGCGTTGAGGGCTATCTTAACAGGGTCTTTGCTGTCCGGTTCGCTGTAAACGGGGATTTGCATCTGTTCGCCGAGAACCTTAAGCTGTTCAATGGCTGCCGGCCGATAGACGTCGCAGGCTGCCATCAATGGTTTTTTGCCCTTTTTGTTTTTCAGCATCAATGCCAGTTTGCCGGAGAAAGTTGTCTTACCTGCACCGTTGAGACCGGCCATGAGGATAACGGCCGGATGACCTTTCAGGTTCAAGTCTGCGGTTTCACCTCCCATGAGTTTGGCCAGTTCGTCGTGAACAATCTTCACCATCAGCTGGCTCGGCTTGACGGCTGTCAGTACATTTTGTCCTAATGCTTTTTCTTTTACTGTGTCGGTGAACTGCTTGGCGACTTTGTAGTTTACATCGGCGTCGAGCAACGCGCGGCGCACGTCTTTCAGGGTTTCCGCCACATTGATTTCGGTGATTTTTCCTTCACCTTTGAGTATCTTGAACGAACGTTCAAGTCTTTCGCTTAAACTGTCAAACATATTAGGGTATTTACTTTATTATTATATATTCTGAGGCGCAAAGATAGGAAAAAAAATGTAAACGGCTATTATTGACGTATTAAAACGTTTGTATCGTAGACGTGTGCCATTGACTTCCCGACTGTTGGCCTGCAGGTTCCGTGAAGTTCCGAAAGCGCAAAGTAGCTTCATTTTATTTGTTTTTCAATAAATAAAGTGTACCTTTGCAACCGGAAAGTCGCCCGATGGGCGCGGAGTGCTTGGTAACCTCTTTAAAAACAAGAAGACATGAAGGGAAAAATGGTGAGTGTATCCTATATGTTGCTGGGGATACTCTTTTGTGTTTGCCTGATTTCGGCAAATTTGTTGGCAACAAAACAGGTCATGCTGGGAGCTTTCAATATTACGGCTGCCATGATTGTGTTTCCTATATCTTATATTGTCAACGACTGCATAGTAGAAGTCTGGGGATTCAACAAGGCTAAACTGATTATATGGGTGGGATTCCTGATGAATTTCCTGTTTGCCTTGTTCGGTTACATTGCAGATTTGATTCCGGGAGCCCCTTATTGGGATAATGCGGAGGGCTTTCATCGTATTTTCGGGCTTGCCCCGAGGGTGGTCGCTGCATCGTTTCTTGCTTTTCTGGTAGGCTCGTTTCTGAACGCCTATGTCATGAGTGTCATGAAAGTGGCAGACGGTGGACGCCGATTCAAGCTGCGTGCTATCCTGTCGACTGTTATTGGTGAAACGGCTGATTCCGTGATTTTCTTTCCGGTTGCATTGGCAGGCATTGTGCCTTTTGACAAGTTGCTGTTGATGATGGGGTGGGAAATCGTTTTGAAAACACTGTATGAAATACTGGTCCTTCCGTTGACCGTACGTGTAGTAAAAGTAGTGAAACGTATGGAGGGAGAGGATGTGTATGACAGGAACATCTCTTATAATATTTTAAAGGTATCAGATATATGAAAATGAACAAGGATGCAGCGTTAGTAGTGTTCAGTGGCGGACAGGATTCTACGACCTGTCTGTTTTGGGCAAAGAAGCATTTTAAAAAGGTATTGGCGTTGAGTTTTGTTTACGGACAGAAGCATGTCCACGAAGTGGAACTGGCAAAAGCCATAGCGGAGAAGGCTGGTGTGGAATGGAACTGTATGGATGTGTCTTTTATAGGGAAGCTTGGTCATAATTCTCTGACTGACATGACGATAAAAATGGATGAAGAACAGCCGGAAGGTGGAGTCCCCAATACATTCGTGCCGGGGCGTAACTTGTTTTTCTTGAGCATTGCGGCCGTTTATGCCCGTGAACATGGCATCAATCATTTGGTGACTGGTGTTTCACAGACTGATTTCAGCGGTTATCCTGATTGCAGGGACGCTTTTATAAAAAGTCTGAACGTGACTTTGAATTTAGCAATGGATGAGCAGTTTGTTATCCATACCCCCCTGATGTGGATTGATAAATGTCAGACTTGGGCATTGGCTGACGAATTGGGTGTGCTTGATCTGGTTCGTCATGAAACGCTGACATGTTATAACGGTGTGCAGGGCGACGGGTGTGGACATTGTCCTGCCTGCAAATTGCGTCGAGAGGGATTGGAAAAGTATTTGGCTCAGAAGGCAGCCGGAGAAACAACTGACAATTAAGTTATGGGTAGTATTACAGAACGGGAAAAAGAAGGCTTGCAGGCGTTGGGCCGCAAGACGGAATACCGGCAGGATTATGCGCCGGAGGTGCTGGAGACGTTTGAAAACAAACATCCCGAGAATGATTATTGGGTGCGTTTCAACTGTCCGGAATTTACGAGTTTATGCCCTATAACGGGGCAGCCTGATTTTGCGGAAATACGTATCAGTTATATCCCTGACCGTCGGATGGTGGAAAGCAAGAGCCTGAAATTGTATTTGTTCAGTTTCCGTAACCATGGTGATTTCCATGAGGACTGTGTGAATAAAATCATGAAAGACCTTGTCCGGTTGATGGATCCCAAGTATATTGAAGTTACGGGTATTTTCACTCCGCGTGGCGGTATCTCGATTTATCCATATGCCAACTACGGGCGCAAGGGTACCAAGTTTGAGCAAATGGCGGAATATCGGATGATGAACCACGACATGAAGTAGGCAGGGCGTTATCAGCAGAGTTCAAGTTGGAACTCGTTCTTGAGCCGCAGCAGGGCGGGGTTCTTTTTGCACATGGCTACGAACTGTTCCGGCTTGCTGTAGATGCGTCCGGTTTCTTTCGGATCGGCCACGCGTACCTGCATGGTGATTTTGCGGTTGTGCAGCTGTTTCCGCATGTGGGTTTCTATGCGTGGTGCCATGTTGCTCATGTATATTTTGACTTGTTCGTTGTCGACGATGATTTCAAAAGTTTCATCTTTGAGGAGCTTGGGTTGCATGATTTTCATGCGCTGAGCCATGGCTGTCTCTTCAACCGGCAACAGGTTGGCAAATTCGTGCCAATAAAAACGGATGTCTTTTTCCGTTATCAAGTAATCCTCGTCATCTTCGGCTGTGGCGGATGACGATTTTGTTTCCAGGGATGGACTCTGTTTGGCAACGGTATCTTCAGGCTGTTGCGCAGTTATAGCGGGGCGATGGATAGACGGGCCGAAATCGTTTTTCTTGATTTTTGGTAGTTTACGCTCTTGACAGTCGTCTGCCGGAAGGGGCGCGCGTTTGTAGCTTTGAGATTGTTTTTCTTCTGACCCGTTGCTGGCAGTTTCATTAGGCTTACGGTAGCGAGGTGCTTCCTCTGTTACGCTCGTCCGCTCATTGGCTTGTTGTGAGGGAGGGGTAGCGTTTTTTTGTGTTGCTTCCCCGTTATTGAATAGTGATTTTAATGTCTTCTCGGGCCGAAGCCCGGAACCGGGAGTTTCTTCTTCAAGGGTCAGTTGGGCAATCTGTATGATGGTCAGTTCTACAAGCAATCGTTTGTTTTGGCTTGCGATGTAGTTCAGGTCGCAGTCACTGCACAATTTGATGGCTTTGATGAGGAAGCCGGATTTGCAGCGTTGGGATTGTTCGTTAAAACGTTCTCTTATGTCTCCGCTGACTTCCAAGAGCGGTAAGGTTACGATGTCGTGTACAATCAGAAGGTTTCTCAAATGATCCGCCAGGCCATTGATGAATTGCCGTCCGTTAAATCCTTTGGCGACAATTTCATTGAAAAGGAGCAGGCATTGGGGTATATCATTCTTCAGTGTATTGTCGACAGTTCTGAAAAAGTAATCGCAGTCGAGTACGTTCAGGTTCTCGATGACTTTGCTGTATGTGAGATTGCCATCCGCATAGTTGGCGGCTTGATCGAAAATAGAGAGTGCGTCTCGCATGCCGCCATCTGCTTTAGTCGCGATAACGTTGAGTGCTTCCGGCTCGTAGGTATAACCTTCTTTATCTGCCACAAACTTCAGATGGTTGACAATGTCAGCGATACTCATTCTATTGAAATCATAGACTTGGCAGCGGCTTAGTATCGTCGGGATAATTTTATGCTTTTCGGTCGTGGCAAGAATAAAGATGACGTAGGATGGCGGCTCTTCGAGTGTTTTCAAAAATGCGTTGAACGCAGATGTCGAGAGCATGTGTACCTCATCGATGATGAAGACTTTATAGCGGCCTACTTGTGGCGGGATGCGTACGATTTCCGTCAGTTGCCGCATTTCTTCAACGGAATTGTTGGAGGCGGCATCCATCTCGTAAATGTTCATGGAACGTTGTTCGTTGAAAGCCCGGCATGATTCGCATTCGTTGCAGGCTTCTCCACTCTCAGTGGGGTGGAGGCAGTTGATGTTTTTTGCGAAAATGCGCGCGCATGTTGTTTTGCCAACTCCCCGTGGGCCGCAAAACAGATAGGCGTGTGCCAGTTTTCCTGATATGATGGCCTTTTTTAAGGTCGTGGTCAATGCTTCCTGCCCCACGACGGCATCAAATTCCGAAGGTCTGTATTTTCTTGCTGAAACTACGTATTGTTCCATGTATTTGAAATGGTTGTTGCTGCATTAGATGAATGCAAATTTAGCAAAAAAAACGGGGGGCGCCATTATTTTCACGTATTTTGTCGTATATTTGCCGCAATAATATAAACAACATGGATAAATTGTCTACAATCTGGAACTTCATACGCAGGTATAAGTACGGTTTTGTGCTTTGCGTCTTTATCTTGCTGATAGGGGTGGTTGGTGAGTACAGTCTTTGGCAGCGCTACAAATACAAGACTGAACTGCGCCATTTGCGTTCCTCAATCAGACAATACACAGAGATGTATGAACATGATACGCGCTATTTGGAGGAAATGAACACCAATCCTGAAATCATGACTAAGATTGCAAGGGAAAAGTATTTTATGAAAACTGATGATGAAGATGTCTTTGTCATTCAAAAAGAAGGTGAGGATGAATAAGCGTCTTAGGAATATTGTGTTTAAGTGCGGGGCATTTTTTCTGTTAGTTGGTGCGGCCGGTTATCCATTGTATGATAAACTGTGTTTTTATGTTTATACTGTCGGGGCGTTTTTGCTTGCGGCTGTTCAATTTTCCAATAATACGAGGGAGCATGGTATTGTCGTAAGGCGTTTGTATGGCCAGCAGCAGCTTGGTGCATTTTTTCTATTGATGGTAGCGCTGTTCATGTCAATGCAGACGTTTCATTATGGTTTTGCCCGCCGTAATGAGTGGTTGGTTGCTTTGGCTGTAGCTTGCGTGTTGCAGTTGTATACGGCATTTCGTATTCCGGTTGAAATTGAGAAAGAACAAAAAAAGTAAAGGTAGTTTTAAAAACCGAGGTACAGTTCTTAATTTGTGATAATTTGTTTTACAGATGAAAGAGTTGGTATTATCTTTGTCAAAGTCATTTATAGCCATACTCAAGATGAAATATGCAATAACATACGTTTTTTTGTTGGGTTTAACAATTTTGTCTTGTACAACTCAACAGTATTATGTGGAAGGAAAGTCTACGGTGCCAAGTATGGATGGTAAGAAACTTTATTTGAAAGTCTTCCAAGAAGGGCAACTTATCAATGTAGATTCAAGTGAGGTCATTCACGGAATGTTTCATTTTACTGGCATTGCGGACTCCACAATGATGGTAAATTTGTTCATGGACGAAGAAGGGCTGATGCCTTTTGTACTTGAAAGTCGGAGTGAACTCCAGGTTCACATTGATAAAGCACAGCAGTATGTTACCGGCAGTGCATTGAATGATTCTCTTTATAGCTTTATCCGGGCGAAAAATCAGTTGGATAACCAAATGGCAGAGCTTCCGCATAAAGAAAGCCAAATGATTATGGATGGCATTGATGAGGATATTATCATGTTGAGGCTGAATGATGAGGCAAAACGTTTGATGGCAGAGCAAGATCGTTTGATTACACGTTTTATTACTTCGAACTTTGATAATGTGCTGGGTAGTGGCGTTTTTATGATTCTTACAAGTAGTTATCCTTATCCAGTCATGACACCCCAGATTGAAGAAATTATGATGAAAGCTACTCCTTATTTTAAGAATGACGCGTACGTACGACAATACATCAAGATGGCGCGTGAAAACATGCGTTTGGGTGGTATAATGGCCGATTCATTGCAAGTTGATGAATAATGGTATTAATTGATAATAAATAAAACAGGTAAACATGTCACGTATATATTCAAGTCTGACAGAACTCATCGGACACACACCTTTGCTTGAACTTACGACGATAGCCCGGCGTTATGGGTTAAAGGCTAAAATTGTAGCAAAACTGGAATCTTTTAATCCGGGCGGAAGTATAAAAGACCGTGCGGCTTTGAATATGATAGAGGATGCGGAGCAGAAGGGTATTTTAAGGCCGGGCGCTGTCATTATAGAACCGACAAGCGGCAATACAGGCGTTGGTTTGGCCTGGGTTGGAGGAAGAAAAGGTTATAAGACGATTTTGACCATGCCGGAGACGATGAGTCGCGAGCGTCAGGCCTTGTTAAAAGCACTTGGGGCACAAATAGTGTTGACTCCCGGCGCAGAAGGTATGTCGGGAGCCATCCGTAAGGCAGAAGCCCTTAGGGATGAGTTGCCAGGTGCCGTTATCCTCCAACAGTTTGAGAATCCGGCCAACCCGGCAGCACATGTCGGGACAACAGCAGAGGAAATATGGAATGATACGGACGGGAAAGTTGATGTTTTTGTTTCGGCGGTGGGTACTGGTGGAACCATTGTTGGGACAGCAGAAGGATTGAAGAAACATAATCCTGCCATAGAAGTTGTAGCTGTTGAGCCTGCCGCTTCAGCTGTCCTTTCTGGAGGCGTGGCCGGCCCGCATAAGATTCAGGGCATCGGTGCCGGTTTTGTACCTAAGATCTTCCGTCGTGAGATGGTCGATCGTATAATGACTGTCAGCAACGATGATGCTTTGCGCATGGGACGTGCATTGTCTGTGGAGGAAGGTGTTTTGGCTGGTATATCATCGGGGGCAGCTGTTCAGGCTGCAGTTGAATTGGCTCGTGAAGAGCAATATGCAGGAAAAATGATTGTCGTTATTTTGCCAGATACTGGAGAACGCTATCTTTCTACAGATTTATATGCTTTTGAGAATTATCCTCTTTAAACTGGTACTTTGTAAATGTCCGGTTGTCAGGATGCGTTGTCTTGCCGATAGTCTTGGGGGGTGGTACCGGTTTCTTTTTTAAAAAGCCTGCAAAAATAAGAGAGGTCTTCATAGCCTAAGGCTAATGCAATATTCTTAGTTGTTGTCTCTTGCGTGACAAGCATGAGTTGTGCTCGCTCTAATTTCTTTTTGATAATATATTTTTGAGGCGTTAGTCCGGTCTCTTTTTTGAAGAGTCTAATAAAATGGTCTTTGGACAAGCAAGTACTGCGTACCATCGTTTCCAAGTCGATGGTTTCTGACATATGTTTCCGGATATAGTCTATTGCCTCTTCAATTCTTTTGTCTTTTGTTATTATTGCAGGGTGAGCAAACTTAAACAAACGTGATAATAATTGAAAAATGATGCCTCTGGATTCAATCTTATCACATAACGCACGCTGCCTGTTTTTTTGTAAATCTTGTTTAATAGTAGGATTGTTGTTGTAAGTAGCAGGATTAGAACTGGGGAGTTGCATGTGCGGATTTATTTTGCTTAATCTGGCAAAGAGTAAGCGGTCTAAATCATTAGCTTGAATTTCAACAGGGAAAATCCATTGTTCAAGTATGTTTGACTCATGTTGTTCTTGATCTTCATATATATGGATATAATAATGTCCGAAACGTGTATTACAGATATAACTATGTGTTGTAAAGGCCGGAATGAAGTATAAGTGGTTGGGTTTGAGTGTTTGTACTCCATGTGGTAGCACGACTTGGGCTGTTCCTTCTGTGACGAAATATAATCGGTGAAAAGGGCTGGTAACGTTTTTCCAATTCCAGTCAGCGTTTTGGATAGCTAATCCCACGCTGAGAACTAGAGGATGTAATTGGTCAACTAATAGAGACATGTTTTGTTGCTTTTGTATTAATTGTACGAAAGTTAGCCTTTTTATGGGAAATAATTGAAAATAGGTGGTTAAAATGAATGTTTGGAAGACTCTTTTTTAATCTTATTGACACCAAATGTCGAAATAGTCCTATAAAATGTCGATAAAGTCCAATTCTTATCTTACAAACAAAAACTAATTTTGCAATTATAATATATAATATTTGATATCATGAAAAAAGTGACTTTATTTTCAGCATTGTTATTTGTAATTGGTATTGTATCAGCTCAGGAGTATAAAATACCTGTTTTGGAAAACGATGAGCCGATGATGACGGGAGAGTTTGAGCCAACATGGGAATCGTTGGAAAATTATGAAGTTCCAGATTGGTTTCGTAATGTGAAGTTCGGTATTTGGGCTCACTGGGGACCTCAGTGCGTAGAAGGAACAGGAGATTGGATGGCACGTTCAATGTATATTGAAGGCTCAGGGGAATATAAATACCACGTTGAGCATTATGGACATCCGTCAGAGTTTGGCTTTAAGGATATAATTCCTTTGTGGAAAGCTGAAAATTGGAATCCCGATGAGTTGGTGGCCTATTATAAAAAAATCGGTGCGCAGTATTTTTTCGCTTTAGGCAATCATCATGACAATATGGATCTTTGGGATAGCAAGTATCAACCTTGGAATTCTATGAATATGGGACCGAAAAAGGATATTCTTGCAGGATGGGAGAAAGCGGCTCGTAAACATGGACTTTATTTTGGTGTCAGTTTACATGCGGACCATGCATGGACATGGTATGAACCGTCCCAGCGTTATGATACAAAAGGTCCAAAGACTGGTGTACCTTATGATGGTAAACTGACAAAGGCTGATGGAAAAGGCAAATGGTGGGAAGGTTATGATCCTCAGGACCTTTATGCACAAAACCATCCTATGAGCAAAGACAGTTGGGATAATGGGGCCATACACCGCCAATGGGCGTGGGGAAATGGCGCATGTTTGCCAACTCAAGAGTATTGTACTAACTTTTATAATCGCACGCTTGATGTTATTAATCGTTATAATCCTGATTTGCTTTACTTTGATGTTACGGTTTTGCCTTTTTATCCTGTCAGTGATGCCGGAATGAAAATAGCGGCTCATTTTTATAATCATAGTATGGCAACGCATAAGGGTAAGTTAGAAGCTGTCTTGTTTGGAAAGATTCTTAATGAGAATCAGCGGAAGGCTTTAGTTTGGGATGTGGAGCGTGGTGCTCCAAATGAAGCGATTGAACAGCCATGGCAATCATGTTCTTGCATAGGAGGATGGCATTATAATACTTCTATTTATAATAATGACGGATATAAGTCAGCTGACTATGTCGTAAAGCTTTTAGTTGATATAGTGAGTAAGAACGGGAACTTATTGTTGAGTGTTCCTTTGAGAGCGGATGGTACATTCGACGAAAAAGAAAAGAAGATTCTTGATGCGTTTGGTGAGTGGATGAATATCAACAAAGAAGCTATTTATGATACACGTCCTTGGACTGTTTTTGGTGAAGGCCCAATTGCTGATTCTGACATACCAATTAATGCACAAGGTTTCAATGAGGGGGCATACAGCAAGGCCGGAGCGAAAGAGATACGTTTTACACAAACAAAAAAATATTTATATGCAACGGCATTAGCGTGGCCGTCTGATAATAAAGTGGTTATAAAGTCTTTGGCTGAAGGGAGTGAGTTGTACCAGAATCGAATCAAGAAAGTAGAATTGTTAGGGTACGGGAAAGTTCCTTTTAATAGGACAGCTGACGGATTGGAGGTTGAAATGCCGGTAGATGCAAAACGTGTTATTGCACCAGTCTTTAAAATAAAAAAATAAGAACATATGGCAAAAGAAGGTTATAATGTCAGAACTTATCACGAACCTGTCAAACGTTATTGTCAGATGTTAAATCTGAAAAATAATCCGGAACTAATAGCTGAATATAGGCGGATTCACAGCAGACAAGAAGCGTGGCCGGAAATACGGGCAGGTATCCGTTCTGTTGGTATTTTAGAGATGGAGATATACATACTTGGATCAACATTGTTCATGATAGTTGAAACGCCACTTGACTTTGATTGGGATGAAGCGATGGAGAAACTGGCGCATTTGCCGCGTCAGCAGGAGTGGGAAGATTTTGTTGCCAAGTTCCAGGAGTGTGTACCTTCCAGTACATCGGCAGAAAAGTGGAAAATGATGGAGCGCATGTTTTATCTGTATGATTGATATGTAAAGTTTATAAATTAAAAATTTATAGGTATGAAAGATCGTAAGTCAGGGTGTTTCCGGAAAATGCCGATAGCCTTATTAAGAATTGTTATGGTATTTATCTTTTGTTGTCTGGTGGAAAACAGCGCTCTATATGCTGGAAATAAGGCAGCTGAGATGGAAGATGGAGTAAGAATTCAGACATCAAAGGGTATGCTTAGTTTGTTGCCGTTGGATGATAATGCATTGAGAGTAATCTTTATGCAGAATGATTCCAAACCTCTTGAGGAAATTGTTTATGTAAAGTCTGATTCTCAACCAAAGTATAAGGTTGGGGAAAATGACGGAAACGTGGTTGTGAGACTTCCAGAAATGGCAGTAGAGTATGATAAGGCAACAGAGTCACTTGTGTTTAAGGACAAGAATGGAACTGTCGTATTGGCAGAAGTTAACGGTGGACGTAAAATGTCTGCTTCATCAGTGCAAGGGATACCTGTTTATGCAATAGAGCAAAGTTTTGTGTCTCCCGCCGATGAATATTTATATGGTACAGGTCAGTTTCAGGATGGTTATCTCAATATTAGAGGGCTGTCACGTAGGTTAACTCAAGTTAATACACAGATTTCTATTCCATTTATTCTTTCAAATAAGGGTTATGGACTGATGTGGGAGAATTACGGCCTTACAGAATTTAATCCTTCAGATAATCAAGTACGTTTGATTCAGGCAAGAGGTGAGGGAAAGTCAGTAACAGTTGATGTTACTTCCACTAGCGGCAATAAACGTGAGGTTCGAAATGTTAATTTATTTAAAGGTGAAATAACGTTGGAAGAATCGGGTGCGTATGCATTGTTGTTAGATGTAGGGCAGAAGATGGCGCGCAAGTATAATCTGACCATTGATGGCAAAAAGATTACAGATGTCAATAATCTTTGGTTGCCACCAACAACATCTGCTATAGTTAATTTGGACAAAGGCACTCATCAGATAGAGGTACAAGGTGACAGAAACGACCGTCCGATTCTTTATTGGCGGAAAGTAACAAATGAAACTGTCTTCCGTTCACCGGTGGCGCAAACAATAGATTACACTGTTTTCGTTGGAAGTGCCGATGAAGTAATATCTTCTTATAGGGAATTGACAGGAGGCACACCTATGATGCCGCTTTGGGCGTTGGGGTATATCCATTGCAGGGAGCGTTATAACAGCCAACCCGAGTTATTGGAAAATGCCCGTATATTTCGCGAGCGAGAGATTCCAATAGATATCATAGTTCAGGACTGGCAATATTGGGGTAAACATGGATGGAATGCGATGAGGTTTGATGAAGACAGATACCCCGACCCGGCGCAAATGGTTAAGGAATTGCATGAAATGGATATGCGTTTTATGTTGTCGGTTTGGTCAAAAGTGGATAAGAATGCAGAATTAGGTAAGCAGATGGCTGAGAAAGGTTATTATATTCCTGGCACAGATTGGATAGACTTTTTTAATCCCGATGCGGCTGCCTTTTATTGGCAAAATTTCAGTGACAAACTGTTGAAACCTTATGCTATAGACGCATGGTGGCAGGATGCTACAGAACCTGAGAACGATGATCTCGTAGGACGTAAAGTCCGAGACGGTAAAGAAGCTGGCGAAATATATCGTAATGTTTATCCAATGTTTGTCAGCAAGACGGTTTATGAAGGTTTGCGAAAGGACGCACCCGAAAAACGTGCCATGATTTTTACCCGCAGTGGTTTTTCAGGAATGCAGAGGTATGCTGCTGCTACATGGTCGGGAGATGTCGGAAACGATTGGGAAACGTTGCGTAGACAGATAACGGCCGGTTTGGGTATGATGGCGACAGGTCTGCCGTGGTGGACATACGATGCCGGCGGATTCTTTCGGCCCGGTGATCAATATACCAATACGGCATATCATGAATGTTTCCTGCGTTGGTTGCAGGCTTCCACGTTTTTCCCGTTGATGAGAGTTCACGGGTATATGAGTCAAACCGAACCATGGCGTTACGGGGAAAAGGTTGAGGAAATAACAACAAAATATATCCGTTTACGCTATAGTTTACTGCCTTATATCTATTCTCAAGCCGCTGCAATCACTTTTAACGGTTATACGATGATGCGCCCATTGGTAATGGATTTCCCGACTGATAAGCGCGCTTTGGAACAAAACGGGCAGTTTATGTTTGGCCCATCTTTATTAGTTGCTCCTGTTACATCACCTGCTGTTGATACATGGCAAGTTTATTTGCCTGAGCATTCTTCCGATTGGATTGATTTTTGGGATGGGACAGTTTATGACGCAGGCCAAACGGTTGATGTGAATGTAGATTTGTCAAAAACGCCATTGTTTGTAAAAGCCGGCTCCATCATTCCGATGGTATTCGGCAAACAGTATGCGGCCGACAAAACCGGGAATCCTGTTGAAATCAGAATCTACCGTGGAGCTGATGCATCTTTTGTTTGGTATGAGGATGAAGGTGATAATTATGGCTATGAAAAAGGTCTGTACAGTACTGTAAAAATGAAATGGGACGATAGTAAAAATACCTTGGAAATAGGCCGCCGTAGCGGAGAATTTCCCGGGATGGAAGCGGTGAGAAAGTTGAACATTGTCCTCGTTTCAAAGGACAACGGAAAAGGTGATACAGCTTCATTTCCAGAAAAAACGGTTGAGTATGATGGGAAAGCTGTAAAAGTGAAATTTTAGTATTTAGCATATACAAGGAATCTTAAATCAGATAAACGTTATGGATTATACATTTTGTGGAAAAACAGGAATGAAAGTGCCAAGATTGAGTTTTGGTGCTTCATCGTTGGGAGGTGTGTTTCGTTCAATTCGTGAGTCAGATGCTATCGAGGCTGTTTTTACAGCGGTCAGGAACGGGCTGAATTTTATAGATGTATCTCCTTATTATGGTCATTATAAAGCCGAAACGGTTTTGGGAAAAGCATTGAAAGAACTTCCTCGCGATGCTTATTTACTTTCAACAAAAGTTGGACGCTACGGTCATGATGGTATCAATACGTGGGATTATTCCGGCAAACGGGCTACAGAAAGTGTTTACGAAAGTATGGAGCGTTTGCATGTTGATTATATTGATTTGATAAATGTGCATGATATCGAATTTTCCGATTTGCATCAAGTGGTTGACGAGACGTTGCCTGCATTGGTGGAATTGCGTGAAAAAGGTGTAGTGGGACATGTCGGTATTACAGACTTGCAACTGGAAAATCTTCAGTGGGTTGTCGACAGAGTGCCTGAAGGTACAGTGGAAACAGTTCTCAATTTCTGTCATTATACGCTCAATGACGATAAACTGGCCGATTATATTGATTATTTTGAGTCGAAAGGTATTGGCATTATCAATGCTTCGCCTTTGTCCATGGGTTTGTTGTCTCAGAGAGGTGTGCCAGATTGGCATCCTGCACCGGTGCCATTGGTTGAGGCTTGCAAGAAGGCTGCCGAATATTGTGCCGCTCAGGGTTATCCAATTGAGAAACTTGCCATGCAGTATGCTGTGAGCAATCCACGCATATCCACGACACTGTTCAGTTCTGCAAATCCCCAAAACGTGTTGAAAAACCTTCAATACATTGAAGAACCGATTGACTGGTCTTTGGTTCAAAAAGTAAAAGACATTATCGGAGACCAACAACGTGTTAGTTGGGCGAACTCATAACTTTAAAAAAATACCATGAATAAGATTATCATTGATGCACATTCCCATTTATGGCAATGGCAGGACACGGTTGTCGATGGCTTGCCGGTTCGTACGCTTGAGAACGGGCGCTCGCTGTTTATGGGCGAAGAGCGGCAAATGTTGCCGCCTTTTATGATTGATGGACGTAATACTGCCGAAATCTTCCTTTCAAATATGGATTATGCACAGGTTTCGGCAGCCGTCGTTACACAGGAATTTATCGATGGCTTTCAGAATGATTATTTGGCACGGGTAGTAAAAAAATATCCCGAGCGGTTTTTCGTTTGTGGCATGTGTGAATTCCGCAAGTCCGGGTTTTATGAGCAGGCAATAGAACTGGCGAATCGTGGCTTCAAGGCTATCAAGATTCCGGCCCAGCGGCTGATTACGCAGCATGGCCGTATTTCTTTGGTCAGTGAAGAGATGATGCAAATGTTTCGCATGATGGCCAGTCAAGGACTTATTTTGTCTATAGATCTCGCTGACGGTGATGCTCAAACGGGAGAGATGGAAGAGATCATATCGGAATATCCTGACCTGAAAGTGGCTGTAGGCCACTTCGGAATGGTCACCCGTCCCGGTTGGCTGTCACAGATACGGCTGGCACGTCACCCCAATGTCCGCATAGAATCGGGAGGCATTACATGGCTTTTTAATGACGAGTTTTATCCATTCTCCGGGGCGGTAAGGGCTATCCGCCAGGCTGCTGATGAAGTCGGAATGGACAAGTTGATGTGGGGGTCTGATTATCCTCGCACCATTACAGCGATTACTTACCGTATGTCTTATGATTTCATACTTAAAACATCGGAATTGTCAGAAGAAGAAAAAATGTTATTTCTCGGTGAGAACGCCCGTTCTTTTTATGGATTTGGTGCTTTGCCGGAGTTGCCTTACATTAAAAACATGTCAGAATGAAAAATAATCGTTATCTAATACCATTGATGCTGATATTTAGCCTGTTTTTCCTTTGGGCCATCAGCAGTAATCTGTTGCCGACGATGATTCGCCAACTGATGAAAACCTGTGAGCTTAATGCCTTTGAAGCCTCATTCACTGAAACGGCCTATTGGCTTGCATACTTTATTTTTCCCATACCTATCGCGATGTACATGAAACGCTTCAGCTATAAGTCGGGTATCATCTTTGGCTTGTTATTGGCGGCGGCCGGCGGACTTTTGTTTTTCCCGGCAGCAATCATCAAATCTTATTGGGCATATCTTTGCATCTTTTTTATCATAGCGACAGGCATGTGTTTCCTTGAGACGGCTGCCAACCCTTATGTTACGGTTCTTGGCTCGCCGGAGACCGCTTCCCGCCGGTTAAATCTGGCACAATCTTTTAACGGTCTCGGTGCTTTTGTTTCAGCTATGTTTCTTAGTAAGCTGGTACTAAGCGGACAACATTATACGCGGGAATCCTTGCCACAAGATTATCCCGGAGGTTGGGACGCATATATACAGTTTGAGACTGATGCCATGAAGATGCCCTATTTGTTTTTGGCAATCTTGCTTATACTTATTGCAGTCATTATCTTTTTTTCTCGTCTGCCGTCAATTCCCGAAGAAGAGCAGAAGGATTCTTCTGCTCCGTTGATTAATTTCGGTGTATTGCGAAGACGTCATTTGCGCTGGGGCGTCATCAGTCAGTTTTTTTACAATGGTGGCCAAACAGCCATCAACAGCCTTTTCTTAGTTTATTGCTGCCTTTATGTCGGTATTCCTGAGTCGCAGGCCACTACTTTCTTCGGCATTTATATGCTTGCGTTTCTTTTAGGCCGTTGGATTGGTACCGGTTTGATGGCGCGTTTCCGCCCCCAGTCCATGTTGATGGTTTATGCCATCATCAATGTTGTGTTGTGTGGGGTGATTATGTTTTACGGTGGAATGGTTGGGCTTTATGCCATGATTGGTGTTTCGTTTTTCATGTCCATCATGTATCCTACCCAGTTTGCCCTCGCCATTACAGATTTAGGAAAAGATACCAAGAGTGGCTCAGCGTTCCTTGTCATGGCTATAATCGGTAATGCTTGTTTGCCGCAACTGACGGCATATTTCATGAATCACAATCCTGAAACTTATGCAATGGCTTATGCAGTCCCGTTAGTTTGTTTCGTTTTTTGTGCATACTATGGTTGGAAAGGTTACCGGGTTGTTGATTGAGTGGAGGGCCTGATCTTTTTGTGAACAACTAAATATGAATTAAAGATATATTAAGAAATAGCAGATATGAAAACAGTTAAGATAACAAATCCTGGAGAGGTGGAAGTGGTCGACATTCAGAAGCCGGCAATTGGAGATGGAGACGTATTGTTACGTATCAAACATGTTGGTTTTTGTGGTTCGGACCTGAATACTTTCCTAGGCCGTAATCCTATGGTGAAAATGCCTGTCATACCGGGTCATGAAATAGGAGCTGTCATAGAGGAAACTGGAAAGAATGTCCCGGAGACTTTGGCAAAGGGGATGAACGTGACTGTCAATCCTTATACAAATTGTGGAAAATGTGCGTCATGTCGCAACGGTAGGGTCAATGCTTGCCGTGACAATGAAACATTGGGGGTACAACGAAACGGGGCGATGACGGAATATATTGTATTACCGTGGCAGAAGGTCATTCCCGCAGAAAACCTTTCTACACGCGAATGTGCCCTCATAGAGCCGATGAGTGTCGGCTTTCATGCCGTTGCGCGCGGCAGTGTCACCGACAATGATACGGTGATGGTGATTGGTTGCGGCATGATTGGAATGGGGGCCGTTGTCCGTGCAGCCTTGCGTGGAGCAACCGTTATTGCGGTCGACCTTGATGATGAAAAGCTGGACTTGGCGCGTCAGATAGGTGCGGCCTATACCATTAATTCAAAAACGGAGAATGTACATGAGCGGTTACAAGCCTTGACAGCCGGTTTTGGCCCCGATGTAGTAATTGAGGCTGTTGGCAGTCCGGCCACTTATGTCATGGCTGTTGACGAAGTGTCTTTTACCGGCCGTGTGGTTTGTATCGGTTACGCAAAAAGCGAAGTTGCTTTTCAAACAAAATATTTCGTGCAGAAGGAACTTGACATACGTGGGTCGCGCAACGCCTTGCCGGCAGACTTCGTTGCTGTCATCAGATATCTGAACAGAGGTAATTGCCCTGTGGAATCACTTGTCACACGGGTCGTTTCTCCGGAACAGGCCGGAACGGCGTTACAGGAGTGGTCGGAAAATCCGGGAAAGGTGTTCCGTATTATGGTAGAGTTTTAAAAGGAGAACAGTCATGAGACCATTAAACAAACAAACGGCACAGAAAGTGCAGCGCCCGGAGCGCGTCATACAATTTGGCGAAGGAAATTTTCTGAGGGCATTTGTGGATTGGATAATTTCCAATATGAACGAGAAAACGGATTTTAATGCCAGTGTAGTTGTCGTTCAGCCTATTAAGAACGGTATGGTGGATGTCCTTAACAGCCAGGACGGACTTTATCATGTCAACCTGCAAGGGTTGGACAAGGGTGAGGTCGTCAATTCCTTCCGTCTGATAGATGTCATCAGCCGTGCGCTGAATCCTTATACAGACTTCGAGGCTTTCATGGCACTGACCGAACAGCCGGACATACGGTTTGTCATTTCCAATACAACGGAGGCCGGCATAGCTTTTGATCCGGAGTGTAAGTTGGACGACCGGCCGGCTGCCGCTTATCCGGCAAAACTGACCCAGTTGCTTTACCGGCGTTTTTGCCATTTTGGAGGAGATATGCAGAAAGGGTTGATTATCTTTCCCTGTGAGCTGATTTTCTTGAACGGTCATAAACTGAAAGAAGTCATTGGGCAATATATTGAACTTTGGCAACTGGGAGACGCATTCAAGGCCTGGTTTGAAAATGCGTGTGCTGTTTATGCCACGCTTGTAGACCGTATTGTACCCGGTTTTCCGCGGAAAGACATCAATCATATCAAGGAACAGTTGCAGTATGATGACAATCTCGTGGTGCAAGGCGAGGCTTTCCACTTGTGGGTTATCGAGGCACCTGAGTCGGTAGCGCAGGAATTTCCGGCGGACAAAGCCGGACTGAATGTACTTTTTGTACCGTCAGAAGCTCCTTATCATGCGCGTAAGGTGACGTTGCTCAACGGTCCGCATACCGTACTCGCCCCCGTAGCCTGGCTGTCAGGTATAGACATTGTGCGCGATGCTTGCAAACATCCGGTTGTAGGTCGGTTTGTCCATAGAGTCATGTACGACGAACTTATGCCGACACTTGATTTGCCGGAAGACGAATTGCGGCGTTTTGCAGATGATGTGCTTGAACGTTTTACGAATCCTTTTGTCGACCACCAGGTGACGTCCATCATGCTCAATGCGTTCTCGAAGTACGCTACACGTGATTTGCCCGGCTTGAAGATTTACTTGGAGCGTTTCGGCCGGTTGCCTGAAGGACTAGTGCTTGGTTTGGCAGCCATCATTACCTATTACCGGGGCGGGACGCGTCCAGACGGTGCGCCCATACAGCCCAATGATGCGCCGGAGGTGATGGCGCTGCTCGAGCGCCTGTGGCAGCGGCCGACATTGCGCGAGGTGGCCGAGGGTGTTTTGGCCGCCGACAATATATTGGGAGAAGACCTGAACCGTATACCCGGATTGACCGACAAACTCGAAGAATATTTATCTTTGATTGACAAGGAAGGCATGTTGGCGGCCGTTTCGCGTTATGTCGGCAATGACTGACTGTGACATTTGTGAAAGACAGGCAAAAAACGTTTTATGTCATGAAGCAATACATTCAAATCAATCCGGCCGACAATGTTGCCGTGGCGCTTGTCGACCTGCCGGCCGGAACCGTTGCCGAAATCGCCGGGGAACACGTTTCACTCATAGAGGACATACCGGCAGGGCACAAGTTTGCGTTGGAAACATTGGCACCTGGAACTGAGGTCATAAAATACGGCAGCCGTATTGGTGCTGCGTCATGCCTTATTCCCCGGGGCGGTTGGGTAAACGAGACGAACATCCATACTTGCCTTGAAGGTATACAGGATTATGTTTATAATCCCGTTTCCTTTGATAATAGGCAACGCCCCGCTGAGCAGCGTACATTCATGGGCTACCGGCGTTCTGACGGGAGTGTCGGCATAAGAAACGAAATATGGGTTATCTCTACTGTTGGTTGCGTCAATGGTGTGGCCGAGAAATTAGCTGGCTTGTTGAGGGAAGAAACTGGTGGTGAAGGTGTTGATGCCATCAGGGCTTTTACGCACAATTATGGTTGCTCGCAGTTGGGTGATGACCATGAAAACACCCGCAAGATTCTGAGAAACATGGTGCTTCATCCAAATGCCGGTGCAGTTCTGGTTGTCGGTTTGGGGTGTGAGAACAACCGCCCCGAGGCTTTTCGTGAAATGTTGGGCGACTACGATCATTCGCGCATACGTCTGATGGTGTGCCAGGATGTTGATGACGAGATCGCGCATGGCATGGGACAGTTGCGTGAGATGTATGCCATCGCAAAGAAAGGCATGCGTACACCGGTGCCGTTGTCGGCTTTGCGCGTAGGTCTCAAATGCGGAGGGTCCGACGGACTTTCTGGCATTACGGCCAATCCTCTGTTGGGCGTCTTTTCCGATCGGCTGGTGGCGTCAGGAGGAACAACGGTGCTGACCGAGGTACCCGAGATGTTCGGCGCCGAAACCATTCTCATGAACCGTTGTGCCACAAAAGAACTTTTTGAGAAAACAGTAGCCATGATTAACGGGTTTAAAGACTATTTCATCCGGCAGGGGCAACCTGTTTACGAAAATCCGTCGCCCGGCAACAAGGCCGGCGGCATATCCACACTTGAGGAAAAATCGCTGGGCTGTACTCAAAAGGCGGGCTCGTCGGTTGTGCGTGACGTGTTGGCTTATGGCGACCGCATTACGTGTCCGGGATTGAACCTGCTCAGCGCTCCCGGCAATGATTTGGTTGCGGCCACTGCCCTTGCGGCTGCGGGCTGTCAGATGGTACTTTTCACCACCGGCCGGGGAACGCCTTTCGGTACTTTTGTGCCGACTCTCAAGGTTTCCACCAATAGCAGCCTTTATCGGCGTAAACCGCAGTGGATGGATTTCAATGCGGGAACTTTGGTTGAGACTGACAACATCGACTGCCTCTGCGACCGTTTCATGGAGCTTGTTTGTCAGGTGGCCAGTGGAAAATCTACATGCAATGAGTTGCGTGCTGACGCAGGATTTGCTATTTTTAAAACGGGGGTTACACTCTGATGAGTATCTTATGATGGGTAAGATGTGACTGTTCCTGTTCTCAACGACACCTTGTTTTACAGGCGCTTAGTATGGCCCGTCACTACGACCTGTCGCTGCAAAATTTGCAACCTGTCGCTTCTACAAGGCGACAGGTTGCAAATTTTGCAGCGACAG
>CASGAM010000019.1 GCA_949299545.1 uncultured Prevotellaceae bacterium
AAGATAAAGAAATTCTGGGGCACAACAGAGAACGCTGTTCGCATACAAATCAGTGTGGCTATTATCACGTACTGTCTTGTGGCTATTGTCCAACATGATATGAAGTTGAAACGTTCAATCTATGAAGTTTTGCAAATTCTCAGCATATCATTGACTGACAAAACCCACTTGCGTGACCTGTTCGACAAGACTAATTTCAATGATGTCAAAGATCTAAATGATTCCCTGATTCCGGGGCTTTTTGACTAATTGTTTAACTCGTCCCATTTTAACGGGACACTAATGATTTCAAATATAAATATTTCATTTTAATTTTTTTGCAAAGATATGTATTGCTGAAGATTCGTACAATAGAATAAATAAATCGCTTATATCACTATAAATGAATTTCTTATGCAATAGATAGGAGTAATTCTATATGTTTCATCCTCTCATCATCATAATATCAGACCGTAGCTCGATATACTCCTTGTATTTATCAGGATTGTTCACATAATCAATAACCCGTGAAATGGCCATATCCGCCTGTTTCTGTCGGATCTTTGTATAATACCGGATAACTCCTTTTGATTTGTCTGAATGCCCCAGACAGTAGTCAATGATACTGTCTGGGATGCCGATCTCTGAAGCATATTGGGCAAATGATTTACGGGCCGAGTAGAAAATGACTCTTTCCTGAATGTTAAGCTCTGTTGCAAGTTTCTGAAGCGAACGGGTGGCATAGTGAACAAAATTCTCGTAGGAAAACTTGTAACCGAAATCCAGTTTTCCTGTATGCTTATTCATCCAATTCTCTGCTATAGCTTTAGCCGGCTCCGGTAAGGTAAAGCAAATTTTCTTCACGCCTTGTGTTGTGTTCCGGGATTTGGTCCGCACATACTCAACTTCTTCTTTTCGGAAATCCAGATTCATCATGTCTATCATATTGATACCTCCAAGATAGAAAGACAATAGAAATATATCTCTGGCCACCCTTAATCTTCGTTCGTCTGTCGTGTAGTTCCGGATCTTATTGAATGCTTGTACAGTGAGGTCAGCTTCTCGGACCGGAGCTGAAGCAATTTTGCAGGCGATGAATGGATGCACATCATATTTCACCAGCCTTTGCTTGATGGCCCGGTTTATGATCACCTTTGTTCTGGCCAACATGATATTAATAGAGGTGTCGCTAATGGTTCCTTTCTTACGGAGGAATTTTATGTACCCGTCTATTAATTCTGGGGTAACACCTTGTATGGGAAGATCACCTTTGCAAAATTCCAGGAACGTCCGGCTGTTATGCTCAATCATTTTTGCATAACTACTTCTCCCCTCTTCTGTAAGCTGACGAATAAATTCATCTGAGATACTTTTGAAGGTTGCAGAATTATTTTTGTCCGCATGCTGAATCATATCTTTGAGCTGCTTGCAGGAGTACAACTCAGGATGTACAATATTATCCAGTCTGTCCTGATAAGTATTAAGTAAATTGCGCAGTTTGGTATTAATGACCGCGGCATCTGGTCTTTTGATAACTTGTCCGTTTTTAAATTGGTTTACTGAAGACAATAAAAAACGTGTTACGATATAGCAAGTTTCCCTTTTATGATTTATAGCAACTCTGATCGCGTATTCGCCCTGAACATTTTTCTTATTGGAAAGGACAGTTAAATAAATAGATGACATACGCATTTAATTTTAAAGACAATCAAAGGACAATCAAAATCACTCAAAAGTGAGTTGATTTTCCTTTTTTTTAAAATTAAATACTGGAATCTTTCGTAAAGAGAATTTTTGAAAGCATCAGATAATCAGAAGATTATCCCCGTTTTTGCTATGGAGCCGACACGGGGACTCGAACCCCGGACCCTTTCATTACGAATGAAATGCTCTACCAGCTGAGCCATGTCGGCGTTTTCTGATTTCGGGTGCAAATTTAGAATTTATTTTTGGAACAATAAAATATCTCAGGTGTTTTTTTGCCCCGATTGACGAAAAAAACTATCTTTGCTTATCATAGCTTATCATAGTTTGTCCATATCATTTATTATGAAGAACATTCTCTCATTGCTCATTTTTGCGATAATAAGTACAGGAGTTGCCGCACAAAAACTACCAAGCAAAAAAACAGTGCTGCAAACTCTGAAAAAGACGAATGAGTTTTATCTTTCGCAACACCCTTTTCCTGAAGATTCCATCCGCCTGGACGGCAAAAACCAACCTTCCAATATTTGGATAAGGAGCGTCTATTTTGAAGGACTGATGGCATTGCAAGAGGTGGCACCTGAAGCCAGACTCATGAGTTATGCCGAGAGATGGGGAGCCGCAAACGCATGGGGATTTTATGGCGGCCATCATACACGCAAAGCGGAAAACTTATGTTGTGCCCAAACCTACATTGACATATACAGAAAGACGGGAAACGAAAACATTATGGGAAACGTTAACCGCGCCTTAAATTACATCACCATCGGAACGGAAAGAAGCGATTGGAACACTGTCAGCGATTTACAGATGGCCATGCCTGCATTTGCCAAAGCAGGAAACGAGGAACAAGAATTGGATTATTTCAAGACTTTGGCAGAATGCTATATATATGCCCGCGACCATGTTGCTCAGATAGGTTTATTCAACGAACTTGAAGGCCTGTGGTGGAACAACAAAAATTACTTACCACCTTACAAGGAACCTAATGGCGAGAACTGCTATTGGAGCCGTGCAAACGGATGGGCTTATGCAGCACTGGCAAGGACGTTGGACGAAATAAAACCGGATTCATCCATATTAACTGACAACGAAAAAGCAGAACTCATAAAAATCAAATCGCTGTTCAAAAACGACTTTATCAGAATGTCAATGGCACTCCTGAAATGCCAAAGAGAAGACGGTTTCTGGAATCCCAGCCTGAAAGACAACCATCATTATGATGGCAAGGAAACAAGTGGAACAGCGCTGATAGTCTACGGTATGGCCTGGGGCGTCCGGAACGGACTACTTGCCCCAAAATTGTTTACGCCAGCCATCATTAAAGGATGGAACGGGCTGACAAACGATGCTGTTCGTCCTGACGGTTCATTAGGCTATATACAAGGCATCGGACAAGAGCCAAAGGATGGCCAACCCGTAACCTATGAGAAAACACCTGAAAATACAGATTTTGCATTCGGGTGTTTCCTGTTGGCCGGTTCCGAAATAGTAAAACTTATCAATACCACGTCCAAACGACTTTTCTAATCATAACGCCCAAAGGACATTTGTCCCAAAACAAAAACCTTTTTATATGAAAAACTCACTGAACAAAGGACGACTGTTGCTTTCAATGACCGTCTTCCTCGCATTCCTCACAAATGCCTATCCACAGGAAACCATCAATCTGTCAGGAACATGGGGTTTCCAAATAGACCGATCAGACAAAGGCATATCAGATAAATGGTATGACAAAACGTTAGAAGACAGCATTCTTCTTCCGGGAAGCATGCCTCAACGGCTCAAAGGAGATAAACCGTCGGTAGATACGAAATGGACAGGCTCACTCTATGACAGTTCTTTTTTCTACAATCCATATATGGAGAAATACCGCCAAGAAAAAAACTTCAAACTTCCATTTTTTCTCACACCCGACCGCCACTATGTCGGTGCAGCGTGGTACAGCAAGACCGTTTCCATTCCCAGCGACTGGTCAGGAAAAGAAATTTTTTTATTCCTTGAACGTCCACATATAGAAACCACACTTTGGGTAAACGGCAAAATGGCAGGTCGGGAAAACAGTTTGTGTGTGCCGCACCGCTATGATATAACGAAATACATCAAAAAAGGCGTCAACACGATTGCCTTGCGTGTCGACAACCGGATTGAAAACGTTTGTGTGGGTGCCGATTCACACAGTGTTACCGACCAGACACAAGGTAACTGGAATGGCATTGTGGGGCAAATCGCCCTCCACGCTTATCCGGCAATCCATGCGGAGGACATCCGCATAGTTCCGGACATCCACCAAAAATGCGCCAACGTAACATTATTATTAACCAACAAATCGGGTAAACGCACCCAAGCCACTATCAAACTGTCGGCCAAGAGTTTCAACAGTCCACAAGAACACACCGTTCCTACAACCATCCGGGAAATAACACTCCCCAAAGGCAATACAGAAGTTTCCATGATGATCAACATGGGCGACAAAATGCAACTTTGGGATGAATTCAGCCCTGCACTGTATGAACTGACTGCCGATATTTCATCTTCCGCCGGGAACGACCGACAAACACGAACCTTCGGCATGCGTTCATTTGAAATAGACAAAAAAATGTTCCGCATCAACGGCCGTGAAACAATGCTGCGCGGAACAGTTGAAAATTGCGATTTCCCCCTGACAGGCTACGCCCCCATGGACGAAGCCTCCTGGGAACGGGTGTTCAGGATTTGCCGCCGCTATGGGCTTAACCACATGCGTTTCCATTCTTTCTGCCCACCTGAAGCCGCGTTCAAGGCCGCAGACAAAGTCGGCTTCTATTTGCAACCCGAAGGTCCCAGCTGGCCTAACCACGGCGTAAAATTAGGAAACGGCATGTACATTGACAAATATTTGCTTGAAGAGACGCGCCGCATGAACAAAGCCTATGGCAACTATGCCTCTTTTTGTATGCTGGCCTGCGGCAACGAACCTGCCGGTAACTGGGTAGAATGGGTCAGCAACTTTGTCGATTACTGGCGTTCAGCCGACACCCGACATGTCTACACCGGTGCCTCTGTCGGCGGTGGATGGGCATGGCAACCCAAAAGCATGTACCATGTCAAAGCCGGCGTACGCGGGTTAGACGAATGGCGGCGTAAGGCCCCCGAAACGGTATCCGACTTCAGGGAAAAGTTGGCAACCGTCAGCGAACCATTTGTTTCTCACGAAACAGGACAATGGTGCGTGTTTCCCAATTTTGACGAAACCAGCAAATACACCGGTGTCAACAAAGCACGCAACTTTGAAATCTTCAAAGACCTGCTCGAAGACAATGACATGGGCGACATGGCTCACAAGTTCATGATGGCTTCAGGAAAGTTACAGGCACTATGTTACAAACACGAACTCGAACGCACACTACGCACCCCGGACTATGCAGGTTTCCAGATGCTGGCACTGAATGACTACTCCGGTCAAGGTACAGCATTAGTAGGAGTGACAGACGTTTTCTTCGATGAAAAAGAATACATATCCCCCGAAGAATTTCGAGAGTTCTGCTCCCCCACAGTCTTGCTGGCCCGCATACCTCGCTTCACTTATTGGGATGACGAACCGTTCACTGCATCCATTGAAACTGCCCATTATGGTCCCAGCAACATCAGCGCGGCAAGAATAACTTATACCATCAAAGACAGCTACGGTAAGGAATATGCCAAAGGCGTCGTATGCGAAAAAAACATTCCCATCGGCAACGCCGTAAAAGTCGGCGACATCCCGGCTTTTACCGCTCCCGGAGACAAGGCGCGGAAGTTCACCCTCGAAGTACATCTCACGGGCACTGTCAAGAACGGCATCCGTCATGAAACAATCCACAGCCGCAACCATTGGGCTTTTTGGGTTTATCCTCACGCCACATTACAAGAGACGGCACAAGCGCCGCAAGACATTTACATGACAGACACCTTAGACTACCGCGCCACCGAAGTATTAAGATCAGGCGGTAAAGTACTCATTGCGGCAGCCGGAAAAATCCGCTACGGCAAAGACATCGTGCAACAGTTCCTGCCCGTCTTTTGGAACACCAGTTGGTTCAAAATGCGCCCGCCGCATACCACAGGCCTATACATCGAACACTACCATCCGTTGTTCCGAAACTTCCCAACGGATTATCACAGCGACTTACAGTGGTGGGAACTGGTTAACAGACAGCAAGTCATGCTGTTCACTGATTTCCCAACGGGATTTCAACCGATTGTACAAAGCATCGACACCTGGTTCCTAAGCCGTAAAATCGGCATGCTTTTCGAGGCCAACGTCGAAAACGGGCGTCTGCTCATGACGACACTGCCTCTGACGCCTTCCAACGAGACACCGGTCATTGCACAAATGCGCAAAGCCATTTTCGATTATATGTCTTCCGACCTGTTCCGCCCCAAACATGATGTGAGCATCAGCCAGATAAACGACCTGTTTACGAAAGAGGCCGAAAGCGTCAACATGTTCACCAATGATTCACCCGACGAACTGAAGCCCAAAATAAATTCATCAAAATAAAAAAGGAAAACTGCAAAATGCTTTTTTACGGCCAACATGCGCAGGTCACCAAAAAAAGATATAATTTTGCATTATGGAATGGTTGAATAGTCTCATTTTTGAACACTCGGCCTTACAAGCCATCATTGTACTGTCATTGGTGACTGCCACAGGCATCTGGTTTGGCCGCATAAAAATTGCCGGCATATCTTTAGGCGTTACGTTTGTTTTCTTCATGGGCATTGTCGCCGGCCACCTCGGTATAACGATTGACCCGGCCATACTTAATTATGCAGAAAGTTTCGGCCTGTCCATCTTCGTATATGCTTTGGGGTTGCAAGTCGGCCCCGGTTTCTTCAGTTCATTGCGCCATGGCGGCATACAGCTCAACCTGCTCAGCCTGTCCGTCATCCTGTTAGGAACCCTCATGACCGTATGTATGAGTTTTACCCTCTCTATTCCCCTACAGGACATGGTAGGCGTTTTATGCGGTGCCACTACCAACACACCTGCCTTGGGCGCCGCACAACAAACCCTCAAGCAAATGGGCATGTCGGCCAGCAGCGCCGCCTTGGGTTGTGCCGTAGCCTATCCTCTCGGTGTTGTCGGCGTCATTCTAGCCATTCTCACCATACGCAAATGCTTTGTCTACAAGGACGAACCCGCTGATAAAGAAGAGGATGATCCTAACCATACCTATATCGCCGCATTCCAAATACACAACCCCGGCATATTCCACAAAACGGTAAAAGACCTGGCACTGTACAGCCACACGCGTTTTGTCATCTCACGTCTCTGGCGCGACGGTCATGTCAGCATCCCAACCGGCAGCACCGAATTGCTTGAAAACGACCGCATTCTGGTGGTCACGACCGAAAAAGACATGCCAACACTGACGCTGCTCTTCGGCGAACAGGAAAACCGCGACTGGAACAAAGAAGACATCGACTGGAACTCCATCGACCGCGAATTGGTTTCGCGACACATTGTCGTCACCCGTCCAGAAATCAACGGCAAGAGATTAGGTTCACTGCGCCTGCGCAACGCCTACGACATCAACATCAGCCGGGTTCTCAGAAGCGGCGTACAGATTCTGGCCACTCCGGACTTAGTGTTGCAAATCGGCGACCGACTGACCGTAGTGGGTGAAGCAGCTGCCATAAAACAAGTTGAAGGCATCCTCGGCAATACAGTGAACACCCTCAAAGAGCCCAATATCGCCGCCATATTCATCGGAATCGTTTTGGGACTCATTTTGGGCTCTATTCCCGTGTCCATCCCCGGCATAAGCTATCCTGTAAAGTTGGGACTTGCAGGCGGTACGATTGTCATGGGCATACTTGTGGGATGCTTCGGGCCTCGCCTTCACATGCGCATCTATACAACCCGCAGCGCCAACCTCATGCTCCGCGCCATTGGTCTGTCACTCTATTTGGCCGGCATAGGGGTCGATGCCGGTGCCCACTTTTTCGAGACGGTAGTCCGCCCCGAAGGTCTCTTATGGGTCGTCCTCGGATTCCTGATTACCTTCGTCCCCGTCGTTGTCGTTGCTTTCGTAGCGTTGCGCTTGCGCGGTCTGGACTTGGCCACCACCAGCGGCATGCTCTGTGGAAGCATGGCTAACCCTATGGCCTTGGGTTATGTCAACGATAACATTCCCGGCAACAAGGCTTCTGTCAGCTATGCCACTGTTTATCCCCTCGGCATGTTTGTCCGCGTTGTCCTTGCCCAACTTATCCTTATGATATTCCTGTAACCCCCCCCGAGAGTGTTTTTTTACGGGCAAACCCCATTATATACCCTCATCGGTTTGTTACTTTGCCATATATTTGATACTTTTGCCGTGCTTGAAAAAACGAAAAAACATGATGAAAAAAGTAACGATTTTAACACTCATCGCGGCAATCTGCCTCTCTTTCCACGCCAACGGGCAAACCCGTGGCGAAGCCCTGATGAACGAAGCCCGGGAAAACCTCGACAAAAAGGAATATATCCGCGCCCGATATCTTTATCTGCAAGCATGGCAGGCTCTGACGCGTGAAAACCGTATGGACGAAGCCGTGGCATGCGGCATACAGGCCACAGCCCTGTACCATCGTGAAAACCTTTATCAGGAAGGCTTCGACCTGCTCAAACGCGTCGAAGCCTCCATTCCTGCCGAGACGGCTTCAGGCGAAGCACGCACCGCCCTGTTACGCTATCCCGTAACCAAAGAACGCATGCGCATGTACATGAAGATGAACCGATCCCCGAAGGCCAAAGAACAGCTTGACCGCTTGGGAGAATTGGCCACGGCATCGGGAAATGACTCGCTGAAAAGCGACTTGCTTTACACAAAAGCCGTCTACTATTACACCTTCGGCATGACACCGCAAGGCGACGAAGCCCTGAAAGCCCTCACCTCGCAATATGGCGGGCAAGCCGGCTACGACAAGATAAAGGAATGCTACTATACCCTCATTGATGTGGGGCGCAAAGCAAACAGCGCGCGCATGGTGGCACGTGCCTACGACAGCTTCATAGCATGGAATGACTCGGCCAAGGCCGCAGCGGCAAAAGAGCGGTACGAAACACTCGACGCAAAATATAAAGAAGCGCTCGCGACCATACAGGAAAAAGACGACACCATAAGCGGCAAACAGTATTTCATCATTGCATTGTGCATACTGCTTGCCATATTTGCTGCCGCACTGCTACTATGTGCCATGGCGTTGCTGCGGTTCATGGTACTTTCGCGTAAACAGAAGAAAAGAATTACAGAGTTGTGCGAGTTAGACAACCTCAAAACCGGTTTTATACGGAACATTGCCGCACGGATGCAACCTGCCCTACAGCACTTCGACAGCGAGACGCCCCCGGTAAAAGCCATTTCCAACTATCTGTCACATATACAGGAAATGTCCATTCTGGAAGACACTATCACTGAACCGTATGAAATGAAGGAAGTAAACGTAGCCGCATTTTGTGAACAATTAGCAGAACAAGTACGCCATCAAATTCAACCGGAAGTCACCCTCTGTGTCGATGCCCCACGCATCAGCGTTCCCATGAATGCCGAAGCCATGACGCGCATGCTCGGCCATCTGCTCACCAATGCGGCCCGCCACACCCCCACAGGCGGAAAAATCACCATCGGGTTCAAAAAGCGTGGCGCACACATCCACCAATTTACGGTTAAAGACACCGGCCCCGGCATACCTGAAGAAAAACGGGCGCACCTCTTCATGCCTTTCGCCACGGAAAAAGACCTCATGCAAGGTGATGGCCTCGGACTTCCCATCTGTGCCCTCATCGCCCGGAAAATGAACGGAACGCTCAGCCTTGACACAGACTACACAAAAGGCGCACTCTTCGTCATAGAACTACTTGCATAAAACTTAAAAAAAGCATCTTTTTTATTAAGTAAAAAGAAACTGACTAGTCCTAAAAACAGTCACAGGCATTTTAGGACTAGTCAGTTTCTATTCAGATGTTGTAAAAGTCCCCCTAATAAAAGGGTTTGATCATGATAAAAATCCCCCTTCCGGTTTTTATTCTATAAACTTTACTTTCTCCATCATGCGAGGTTTAGGTGCTGGCGACTCGTCGGGATAGCCGAGCGCAATGGCATAAAGCAACTTGTGGGTTTCGGGAAAATCTAAACGTTTAAGCAAGGCGCTACCCTCGGGTGCGTTGAAGAAACGACATATACCGCCCAAGCAGCAAGTCCCGATTCCCATGGAACGAGCCGAAACCATGATGTTGCCGCCCAAGAGTCCACAATCGACTTGAGAAAGGTCATAACGGGTGTCATAAGCAACAAATATGAGAACAGGTGCCCCAAATGCTGCCTTGCGGAACGATCCGTCGGTATCGCCACCGGCAAAAGCATTGTAAGTTGAGTCTATCTCAGCAAGCAAACGGGGGTCGTCCACAACGCGCACTTCCCAGGACTGACGTCCCATGCCGTTGGGAGCATATACACCGCATTCGATGATTTTTTCAAGCCGTTCGCGTTCAACTGGCTGTTGTTTATATTTACGGATACTACGACGTTGCAATATGGTCTCTACTACAGCTTTCTCAGCAACCGCTGCACTATCTTCTGCTGTGACGGTCATGGACGTGTCAGCAGCACCTGTACCACAACAACCGGCCATCATGGTGGCGCCAAGCGCCAATGACAAAAAAAGTTTGGTTTTCATGATTAAAAGTTTTAAACAGTTACAAATCAGCAAGGAATCAGAGAGCTATCTCCTCACCCTTCCCGCACAAATTTAAGTAATAAACTCGTAACGGCCAACAAAATATAAAAAAACGGCGCAGGCCATATACCGTCCCCACCGGATATATCCCTGCGCCGTACGAAAGAAATTAAATTTTCTTTCTCCCCCTTTTTTATCTCAGTTTCTTTTTGTAATCTACCATCTTTATGGCCGTTACCGCGCATTCATCGCCCTTGTTACCGAGGATGCCGCCTGCGCGGTCTTGTGCCTGTTGCAGGTTGTTACATGTCAGCAGGCCATAGATAACCGGTACATCACCTTCGGCATTCAATGCCGCCAGCCCTTGTGTGGCACCCTGACAGATGTAATCAAAGTGAGGCGTATCGCCTCGGATAACACAGCCGATAGCTATGACTGCGTCAACACCGCACGATTTTGCCATTTGAGCCGCACCGTAAATTAGCTCAAAACTGCCGGGCACAGTACGCACGAGAATATCTTCCTCGGCTGCTCCGTTCTTGAGCAATGTCGCATGTGCGCCTTCAAGGAGCGGCCCGGTGATGTTATGGTTCCACTCGCTCACAACAATGCCAAAGCGCATACCGGCTGCGGAAGGCACTTTGCTCGCATCGTACTCTGACAGGTTATGTAATGCCGTTGCCATAAATATATATGTGCTTGTTGTTAACGGCTGACCCGCTCAATGTATTTGTCAATATCGGCATACTGCATGGAGCCGACGTATTTGTCCTTAATCTGCTTGTAACATTTAAGCGCGTCGTCTTTCTTGCCTTGTGACTCGTAAATTTCTCCGGCCTGGATAAGGAACAACGGGCTCAGGCTGTTGTTATCTGCCAACTTTGCAGCCTTTTCCAACGTTTTGACCGCATCATCTAACCGATCGAGGTTGGCATAGCAATTTCCAAGGGCGCCCATGGCTGCCGGTGAAATCATTTGGTCGCCACACTGGTCGAAATCTTCTATGTATGTGACAGCCTCCTGGAATTTGTCCTGTTTCGCATAGCAAAGGCCCGCATAAAGTTTCGCCAGATTGCCGGAAGGTGTATTACCATATTCATCGGCTATGACAACGAATCCCGGATAGCCTTGTCCGTCGCCATTGAGAGCTTTCTCATAATCGTCTGTGGTGAAATAATCCTGTCCCTTGTACAGCAATTCTTCTGCTTCACGTTCATGAGGCAAGGTTACATAGTTATGGTAGAGGAAATAGCCACCAACAACGACGATAACGGCCACTAATCCGTAAAGGAACTGTTTTTTGTACTTGTTGATAATGGTCTCTTGCGCGTCCAACTTATTTCCGTCGTTCGCGACGTTCTCTTTTGTCTTCTTGTCAGTCATTTTTTATTATAGTTTTTATTGTTTCCTACATCAATGAGACTACTCCTGCCGGTAAGCCCGCACAGAAGCAGGGCAAAAGTAGCGATTTTATCCCGTTCAGTAAAATTTAAAGCCTGTTTTTTTTCGGGATTAAGCTATAAACCTTACTTTTGTGACAGAAAACCAAAGAGGTGACAGATGATTCTCAAAAATATTTCGGTGCTGAACTACAAGAATATCGCGCAGACTGATCTGGAGTTTTCTCCAAAAATGAATTGTTTCATAGGCCATAACGGCGAGGGGAAAACAAACTTCTTAGACGCGGTATGCTTCCTCTCTTTCTGCAAGAGTCCGACCAACGCCATCGACTCTCAAAACATCAGGCATGGTACCGACTTCTTCATGCTCAGGGGATTGTACGAACACGAGAACGGCGAAACGGAAGAAATCAGCTGTAGCCTGAAGCGTAAGCTGAAAAAACGCTTCACACGGAACAAAAAAGACTACAAACGGCTGGCCGAACACATCGGCTTGATTCCATTGGTCATGGTCTCGCCAGCTGATGCGGATTTGATTGCCGGTGGCAGCGAAGAGCGGCGACGCTTCATGGACATTTCCATCGTACAGTATGACCGTGAATACATCGACGCTCTGTCACGCTACAACAAAGCGCTGGTACAGCGCAACACCTTGCTGAAACAAGAAGAGGAACCGGACGAAACACTCATGGCACTTTGGGAGGAGACTATGGCACGCGAGGGGGAACTTATTTACCAAAAAAGGCGGGCCTACATCGACCGATTCATCCCCATATTCAAGGATTTCTACCGGCACATTTCTAACGAACGGGAAGAAGTGGGGCTACGCTATGTTTCACACTGCGAGCGGGGACCGCTGCTGGACATTATCCGCCGCGGCCGCGCGAAAGACCGCATCATGGGCTACTCACTGCACGGCATTCACAAGGATGAATTAGAAATGACGTTGGGCGGATACCCAATCAAACGGGAAGGCTCACAGGGACAAAACAAAACTTACCTGATAGCACTCAAACTGGCACAATTCGATTTCTTGCGCCGGGCGGGTAGCCATACAATCCCGCTTCTGCTATTAGACGACATATTCGACAAATTAGACGCGGGACGGGTGGAACAAATCGTAAAATTAGTAGCTGGAGAACAGTTCGGGCAGATTTTCATTACAGACACCAACCGGGAACATTTAGACCGTATCCTTTCAGGTACCGGACAAGATTACCGCATATTTTATGTAGAGAACGGCGAAGTAAAGCATGAGACGAAGTAAATCTGAGGCCATTGGTTCATTGGTTAGACAGTTCCTCAGACAAGAAGGACTGGAAACACCGCTCAACGAGTGGCGTGCCGTGGCAGCATGGCCGGAAATCATGGGTGAAGCCGTCAGACAATACACCGGTGACATTTTCATCAACAACCAAACGCTTTATGTCCGCATCAAATCTCCTGCCCTGCGTGCCAATCTAATGATGGCCCGTGAGCAGTTGGTCAGGAAACTCAATACCTACGTCGGGGCGCAAGTCATACAAAACATACATTTTATTTAAAGAAGCGGCCTCACCTTTTCAGTAATCACATAATCATTTATGAATCTGGATGTTACAACCAGCCATCTGTACTGGTGCAGGCATCACTGTTCTTAGCTGAAAAAGCGAGCGGTCGCAGCAAAATTTTCAAGCGCTTGCAACAAAAGCTACAAGCGGTCGCTTTTGCAAGACAACAAATCGTGTTGTAGAAGCTGCAAGTCGCGTTGCGGACGTACCGTTGCAATTCGGATGAAATAAACATCTTAAATACTCAGCAAATCACTTCATCCATCGGAACGTCGTGTGCCTCTGCCGGGACCTGCGGCAGAAGCTGGAAATCATAACAAAGCCCTATTTTATAAACACCGGTATTGCGAAGACAACTCAACAAACGGTCATAGTAACCCTTCCCTCGCCCCAGCCTGTTACCGTCCCGGTCAAAAGCCATGCCGGGTATAATAGCCAGGTCGATGTGAGCGATGTCGGAAAAGGGACAACCGGTGGGTTCTGCAATTCCGTAAGCATTCTTATTCATGGCCGTTTCGGCAGAAAAGCGTCTGATTTCCAATGTATCGCCAACCACAACAGGCAGAAGTATTTGTTTACGGGAAGCCCACTTGCGGATGAAATCATGCGTGTAGACTTCGTCCGGCAACGAATGATAAAACAAGACCGTTTCGGCACAGACAAAACGCGGATGCGCCTCTATCCGGCACATAAGCTGTTCGGAAGCCCTCCGGTTTTCTTCTTCCGTCCTTACCGCCTTCAGGTTCCGAATGTGTTTACGCAATGTCTTCTTATCCACCGTCAGGCCTCTTTTCCGTTTTTCTCTCCATCGCTGCCATTGCCATCAACCTTCGGCTTACGCGGAAAAGCTTCACCTTTCTGCAACACTTCTATGGCACGCAGAACGGCAGGGTCACGGCTGTTGGCAAATTCATAAAAGTCGTTGACCTCCAATATGTTGTTGATAATTGCAGCATAAATATTGCGTTCAAAGAGTTCTCTCGACCGGTAAAGCATCAGGTTACGCCGTTTCAGCCCCTTCGTTTGGGCGAAATTGGCAAACTTTTCCAATATGTAGCTTTTGTCAAGATAGTCAATCACTTCCTTGAGACTCTTGCCGGTAAGCGTTGTACGGTTGGCGTCGGTGAAGTCAAAAGCAAACTGGTAAATATACCCGCCAAGAACAGCTTCCCTGTAATATGACGTCACGTTTGAGGTGTCATCAGGAATAAAAATGTCCGGCATAATGCCGCCTCCTGCATAAACAGTCCTGCCGATACTTGTCTTATACGCTTCCCCGTCCTGATGGATACTGTCTGCCGAAAAAAACTCGCCACGATTAAAACGCTCGAGCAAGTCGTGCTCATAGGCATCGTTCTTGCCTTTCTCATACGGCTTCTGTATGCAACGGCCTGAAGGGGTATGGTAACGGGCAATCGTCAGGCGGACAATACTGCCGTCTCGAAACTCAATGGGTTGCTGCACCAATCCTTTTCCGAAAGAACGGCGACCGATGATGGTACCCCGGTCATTATCCTGGATAGCGCCGGCAAAAATCTCACTGGCAGAAGCCGAGCCTTCGTCTACCAGCACGACAAGCGGTATTTGCTGGAAAGTTCCCTGGCCATCGCTGTAATAGTCCTCACGTGGCGATTTCCGGCCTTCGGTGTAGACAATAAGCCTGTTCTTGGGCAAAAAGGTATTGACCATCTGTATGGCCGAGTGCATGTAGCCACCTTCGTTTCCGCGCAAGTCTATCACAAGTTGACGGAAACGGCTTTGACCGAGTTTCGCCAGCGCAACTAACAACTCCGGATAGGTGGTCTCGCCAAACTTGCTGACCTTTATATATCCGATTTCGGGTGTAAGCATATATGAGGCCTCAACGGTATGCAACGGTATGTCACCGCGGGTCACTACGAACGGTAGCAAATCTTTCTCACCGGCTCGCTTGACGCCCAGTTTCACTTTCGTACCCTTCTCGCCCTTAAGCTTTTTCATGGCGCCGTCATTGGAAATGTCTTTACCGACATATGTTTCGCCATCGATTTCCACAATCCTGTCACCTGCCAGCAAACCGACTTTCTCGGAAGGCCCCCCCTTGATGACATTGATAATATTGATGGTGTCACGCTGTATGGTAAACGTCACGCCAATACCCGAAAAACTGCCCTTCAAATCTTCTACCGAGGCTTTGGCATCCTTGGCACTGATATACGCCGAATGGGGATCCAATTCCGATAACAGTACGGGCATGGCCTTTTCCACCATCCCTGCCATGTCGACGGTATCGACATACTGGTTGTCGATAATCTGTAGCAGATCATTGATCTTGTTCGTCCCGGTATTAATAATATTCAACCTGTTTCCGGAGAAATGGTTAGCATAAAATGTTCCTATAAGTATGCCGGCTACCACAGAAAGCGACAGCAAAAGCGGCATGATACGTGACGATTTGTCTGGACGCATAAGTTTTCTATTTTAATTCTTGTTGTTCTGTATCAAGCGGAAGGCAGCAAACCTCTATACCGGCGCGTTGCAAAAGCTCAGTCCCGTCAGTCAGACGGTATTGCCGGGCGTAAAACACTTTTTTTATACCGGCCTGGATAATCAGTTTGGCGCACTCAATGCAAGGTGCATCCGTAACATACATTGTCGCTCCCTCGCTGTTATTGTTTGAACGGGCTATCTTTGTAATGGCATTGGCCTCTGCATGAAGAACATAAGGTTTGGTCAGATTGTTCTCATCTTCGCACACATTCTCAAAGCCCGAGGGCGTACCATTATAGCCGTCGGAAATAATCATGTTGTCTTTTACGATGAGTGCGCCCACTTTACGGCGCTGGCAGTAGCTGTTTTCTGACCATATCCGTGCCATCCGCAAGTAGCGCAAGTCTAATTCGTGCTGTTTTTCCTCTGTCGTTTTCATTTTTACTTCTTATTTCGAGGGTTTGATACCATTGCGTTCAAGCAACGCGTCAATTCGCGGTTCTCTCCCCCTGAATCGTTTATATAACACCATGGGCGGCTCAGTTCCTCCCCGTGAAAGGATATTATCCCTGAAACTTTGTGCCACGTCGGTATTAAAGATGCCTTTTTCCCTGAAGAGCGAGAAAGCATCGGCATCCAACACTTCCGCCCATTTATAGCTGTAATAACCGGCCGCATAGCCACCGGACATGATGTGGCTGAACTGTACACTCATGCAGGTATCCTCAAGCTGCGGGAACAGTTGCGCCTCCCGCCATGCCTCTTTCTCAAAAGCCCTGACATCAGCTTTGAACGGCTCTTTAAGCGTATAGTATGCCATGTCAAGAAGTCCGAAACTCACCTGACGGACACACGCATAAGCCACATTGAAATTGCGGCTCCTGACAATACGCTCAATCAGTTCGTCAGGCATGGGTTCGCCCGTCTTGTAATGGAAAGCAAAGGTATTCAAAAAATCGCGTTCAACGACAAAATTTTCCATAATTTGTGACGGCAGTTCCACAAAATCCCAATAAACATTCGTCCCGCTCAGACTTTCAAAACGTGTATTGGCAAAAATACCGTGAAGCGCATGCCCGAACTCGTGCAGAAAAGTTTCCACCTCGCCCAACGTAAGCAAAGCCGGTTTTTCCGCAGTAGGCTTGGTAAGATTCATCGTTACCGACACATGCGGACGACTATTTCCTTCTTCCTTGTCAATCCACTGGTCCTTGTATGAAGTCATCCACGCACCACTCTGTTTCCCCTCACGCGGATGGAAGTCAGTATAGAGTACGGCCAAATAGCTACCGTCTTTGTCAAACACTTCGTAAGCGGTAACGTCCGGATGGTAAACCGGAATGTCGGGATTTGCCTTGAAAGTAATACCGTAGAGCCTTGTCGCCAATCCGAAAACACCTTCCTTCACTTTAGAAAGTTCAAAATACGGGCGCAACATCTCGCTGTCAAGGTTATATTTCTCTAACTGTAATTTATGAGCATAGTAAGCGAAATCCCACGGCTCCATCACGAAATCGTCCCCTTCACGCCCTTTGGCTAATTGTTCAATCTCCTCCACTTCACGCCGTGCGGCAGGCATGTATGCGTCAAGCAGCTTGTAAAGCAAGTCATACACGTTGCGACTGTTTTCTGCCATCCGCTTTTTCAGGACAAAATCGGCATAGGTTTCATACCCCAGCAAACGGGCACGCTCCTGCCTCAGATTGACGATATCCTTCACAATGCCGGTGTTGTTGTATTCGTTGTCATGAATACAGATGGTGTTACGTGCCATATACATCTGTCTGCGTAACTCCCGGTTATCCGCATACGTCATAAATGGATTGTATGAGGGAGCATGCAACGTATACAACCAGCCTTCCAACTGCTTCTCTTGGGCGGCAAACGCCGCTGCCTCCAAAGCGCTCTCGGGCAATCCGGCTAGCTGCTCCTTTTCCGTGATGTGCAACTGGAAAGCATTGGTTTCCTTCAAATTATTCTGGGAAAACTGAAGGGTAAGCCGACTGAGTTCTTTATTCAATTCCCTGAGACACTCTTTTTTCTCTGCAGGCAGATCTGCACCGTTCCTCACAAAAGCATCATACGTCTTTTCCAATAACATCTGCTCCTCGGGATCGAGTTCGCGATGGTGCTCATAAACAGCCTTGATTCGTGCAAAAAGTTTCTCGTTTAGCAAAGTATTATTGGCGTGTTCAGTCAACAAGGGTGACATCTTCTGAGCCAACGCATCCATCTCGTCATTTGTCTCAGCACTCAGCAAATTGAAAAAGACATTGCTGACACGCCCCAGCAAGTTGTCAGGGACGGTAAAAGCCACGGTATTGTCAAAAGTGGGAGCCTCGGTGTTGTTGATGATTTGCTCGTTCAATTCATCGTCACGACGCATGCCTTCCATAAAAGCCGGTTCGTAATCTTCCAAACGAATGGTATTAAAAGGTGCCGTGTTATGAGGCGTCCCATAGTCTTCTGTAAAGAAAGGATTCTTTCGTCCTGTCGATTCTTCTTGAACGACAGTTTGCCCTATCTGTCCTGCTGATATTTTATATTCTTTATTGTTTTCCATATTGTCTTTATATTTTTTGTGTTTGAACATATCCAATCAGTTGTTCCAATGCCGATACACGTATCTTTTTATTCCGAAGCGTCACAAATCCTTCAGCCTCCAACTGGTGCAAAGCCTTTGATATGTTAGCTCGTGTGTCATTCAGTTGTTCGGCAAGGCAAGCCATACTCACATTCAATATTTTCTCACCGGCCGGATAAAGTGCATGAACAAGGATGAAATGAACGATGCGCGACCGGATATCGCCCGAAGCGGCGTTCCACAAGCCCTTCTGTTGCCGGTAAATCCTGGTGGACAAGATATTGAGCATGTTAAGGCGAAAAATCTCAGCTTCTCTAAACAAAGTCGTCACGCTGTCTTTCGGTAAGACAATGGCCTCTACAGGATCTGCCGCAATGTAAGTTCGTTTAAATCTCGGCGCAATCCCATAGAGCCCTTCCGGCTCGATGGCAGTTGGCGCTTGCAGGTCTTCTTGCAAGGAGAAGCGTTTATTATCCGACGCACAAACCACTTTCAACGTCCCTCGAAAAGGAATGAAAAGGATTTCGCACGGCGAATCCTGCGCAGCCAGCACCGCATCGGGCTCAAAAGTCTTGATACCATGCGGAACTGTTTCCTTAAACTTTTCCAGCTGACTACGCCCTATTCCCTGAAAAAGCGGTAACGCATTGAAGGTTTCAAATGAAAGATGCTCCATTTCCCATTACCGTCCGTCATCGACCAACCGACGCATGTTTTCCGTCATATATACCTGATTATGACCCTTTTCATCAGCATAGATGAAATAAGCATCCAATCCGTTCAGTTCATCAAGAAGCTGTTTGGCTTTCTCCAAGCCCATAACCATAAAAGCCGTTGCGTAAGCATCTGCCGTAGCGCAGTCATCAGCCAACACCGTTGCAGACAAGATGGAATGCTGTACGGGATAGCCTTTGTGAGGATCTATCGTATGGGCATATTTTTTCCCGTCCTTATAATAAAAGTTACGATAGTTCCCCGATGTAGCCATGGCACAATCGGTCACCTTCAGGATAGTCTGAAGGTCATTCTGAAGACTCAACGAATCATCGGTTGGTTTCTGTATGCCAACGCTCCATTTCTTATTTTTAGGGTTACGCCCTTTAAGAACGATCTCACCGCCTATCTCAACCATATAATTTGTTATGCCTTTCCGGTCAAAAAGGCGTGCCACTGCATCTGCACCATATCCTTTTGCAACGGCACTGCAATCGAGTATGACGCGAGGGTCGTCCTTGACGATTTTCCCGTTTTCAATCCGTATCTTTTCATAACCTACAAATTGCAGCAGACTGTCGACTAATTCCTGCGAAACCTGCGCGCTGTTCTTGAATCCGAACCCCCAAGCATTCACCAATGGTGCTACGGTAATATCAAACGCCCCTTCCGTGCGACGGCTCACGGCCTTCGAAAGCTCAAACACTTCCATAAACATGGAGTCAAGTTCCACATCTTCGTTCCGGTTAACACGACTGATAACGGACGCCTCATTGTAAGGCGACAGCGAAAAGTCCACCTTGCTCAACTCGGCCTTTATTTCATCATGCAGCATGGAATCGTACTGGTATGTCACATGGTAAAACGTGCCAAATACTGCGCCTTCTTCCTGGTGAACCGGCACTTGTTTATGGGTACTTATCACATAAACCGTCCCAACTATCAGAAAAAGCAGGAAAACGACCTGCCAGCGTATTTTTCTTTTATCATTCATATTTTACTCAACTTAAATGTTCCACTACAATCCTGACACCGATGCCTATCAAAATAATCCCTCCCACGGGTTCTACAGCAAAAGGGATTTTCCGACCTGCCAAAATTCCACAGGCCAAACCGCATATTGTCAACAACGAAGAAAGTAAAGCAATAATTCCCGCCGGCCAAACAACGGTCTGCCATGTGTCCATCCCCATAAAAGCCATCGAAACACCGATAGCCATCGCATCAATACTGGTCGCTACGGATAAAGTCAGGATGTTATTCGTACTGAGCGGATTAAAATTCTTTTGCCCTTCGGGTTTAAAACCTTCCATAATCATACGGGCACCAATATAAGCCAACAATGCAAAAGCCACCCAATGATCTACCGGCTCCAAATAATGGCTGAATAAACGACTTACACGCCATCCGGCCAATGTCATCCCTCCCTGGAACAAACCAAACAAAATAATCATCAGCCACATCGGACGTGCAACAAAACGTTTCACAATGGTACCACTCGTAAGACTGACGGTAAAACAATCCATCGCCAGCGCCAAACCAATCAATACTGCCTCAACCGTACTCATACAAAATAATAATAATAGATTATATATCAAAAATCACCTTAAACGTCCCTCCTAAACCGGACGTGTCGTTCTTGCCAAATCCGGGTACATACCAAGGAGTCCCGTAACGACTGTCATTGCCCTTGAAACGATATTTGTAACGGGCGTCCCAACCCAAGCGAATAAAACTCCATATTTTTGTTTCGATACCGTAAACGACCTCCCCCCAATGATAGTTGCCGCTAAGATTTCTGTAATCGAAAGCTACCGGCACATTCCATACCGGATCTGTAAAACTCGGAACACACAAATCGTATGCAAATGAAGAAAAAGCATATCTCACGCCGGCAAACATCCGGTTTCCCGACCGCCAGTTCTTCGTAAAATTATAATCCATACCTATACGGAAATAAGGCGCTTTCGTACGATAGACATTTCCGGTCTCTTCGCTCTCGAAATCGCTTTCGCCATATCCTAATTCGAAAATCGGGAAAAACTTTTCTTTGAAATTCAAACGGGCTGCAACTTCCATCTGCGCGAAATTGCTTCCCATCGCTTTCATAGCTACTCCCACCAAGTCAACGGAAACGGCCACACCGGCAAACACCGGTGCAGGTTTATCGGTCAATGCGTCGACAGCCTCCTTGGCCTGCTGGTTTTGGGCTGATACACCTTGCAGGCATCCCAGCGCACCCCAACACAGGATACTAATCTGCAGTATAAAAATATATCTTGAAATTCTCAGACGCATTATAATTGATATTGGGGTTGACAACTTGCACGGTATCTATAAGCAGATGGGTGCTTCTCACACCCGTTACAACATGAAACATCGCCGCGGGGCATTCGGGTGACTCGTAATGCGGAAAATTCTCCTTCATCACCCACACTGTATCACGGCGCAACATCTGTTCGACATTCGTAAACTCGAATATCAAAGTGTCCACCGGAGCACTGTAGCTGACAGGCAATTCTATCTCGCTCTTGCCCAACACCCTGTTTAAAAGGATGGAGTCCGTACCCGCCGCTTTGACAGTAAGTGTATCCAATATGCTTGCAGAAGCCTCTCCGCCGTCAGTAAAAGCATAAAAACCATAAGTGCTGTATACCGTGTTGTTAAGCGGGCACTCCACACTGCTACATGCTGCAAACAGCAACATGCCGACACAAGCTACGGTACTGATTATGTAAAAAACAAACTTTTTTTTCATTTTGTCATCTCACCTTGAACAAACAAGGATGGCCCATACACCAACGGCCGTTTCGGCCTGCCGTCAGACTGTTACCAGAACCGCCCTTATCAAATCTCTTTCTCTATTTGGTAATTGTTGCGCTCTACCGAGTTCCTGCTGATAAGTTCACCCAAAAAGCCGGCAACAAACAACTGGGTACCCAAAATCATCGTCGTCAAGGCAATGTAAAAATAGGGCGAATCCGTAATCAATCTGTAACCCAAATCGTTGGCCAGGGAATATATCTTCGCAGCCCCCAAAACAATGACTGCGACAAAACCGATAAAAAACATAAACGACCCCAAAAGTCCGAACACATGCATAGGCTTCAAGCCAAAACTGCTCAAGAACCAAAGGGAAATCAAGTCGAGATAACCATTAAAGAAGCGGTTCCATCCGCCAAACTTCGTACTTCCGAACTTACGTGCCTGATGGTGAACAACCTTCTCGCCTATTTTTGCAAAACCGGCATTCTTGGCCAAATATGGAATGTAACGATGCATCTCGCCATACACTTCAATATTCTTCACCACCTCCTTGCGGTAAGCCTTCAGCCCACAATTAAAATCGTGCAGGTTGTGAATGCCGCTGACTTTCCTGGCCGTAGCATTGAAAAGTTTCGTAGGAATGGTCTTTGACAGAGGGTCATAACGTTTCTTCTTATATCCGGAAACCAAATCATATTTATCTTCCGTTATCATGCGATACAGTTCCGGAATTTCGTCGGGCGAATCCTGTAAGTCAGCATCCATCGTTATCACGACATTTCCCTCGGCACGTTTGAAACCGCAATAAAGAGCCGGGCTCTTACCATAGTTGCGACGGAACTTGATACCTTTCACTTCCGGATTGGTTAAACTCAGCTGTTCAATAACTTCCCACGACCGGTCAGTACTACCGTCGTTTACAAAAATTATTTCATAAGTAAACCCATTGGTTTCCATTACACGCTTAATCCATGCGTGCAGTTCCGGCAACGACTCTTCTTCATTATAAAGTGGAACGACAACTGATATATCCATAATTTACTCTTTATTTGTCCGACAATGGCTTCCCCTTACCCGACACTCCGATTCCGGCAGCCGGCAAAGCAAGGATGGCTCCCAATATGATGTTGTAAATCAAAAATTCCAATGTAATTTCTATCGGTGAAATAGTACGCAGCAATTCCACAGTCTGCTCCGTCAGTTCTGCCACGTCATATCCCGGAAACATTTGCTCAAGGATGATACGTGTCTCAGGCCGCGAAGCGACCTCCGCATAGACACCGGCCAGGAAACCTTGGTCGATATATCGGAAATACACATATTGTGCAACAGCCATCAAGAGTGCGGCATAAATGAAAATAAGCGAGGCCACGCGCCATGCCCTGAAATAACCGAAAGTGAACACAGTACGCCTGAAATGGCGGATGAGATAACCGGCAACAACAAAAGAAAAAACGCCGAACAACAGACCGAGATTACCCACTAAAGGTTCACTCAGGCCAATGATGTAACAAGAAAAGCTCAAAATCCACATCAAGCCCACGATGGCACCGTATTGGGCTGAATATGCACGCAACTGTTTTACCTGTATTAAATCCATGTTCCTATTTATATTCCTATTATCGTGCAAATTTATGAAAAAACAGCGAAACGGACGAAGTTTTGCAAAAAATACTTTGGACGGAGGTACATGAACAAAGATTATCAACATTACAGACACACTCTCTATCATACGAACAAACCAGCGTGGATAAAAGGGAAATGAAGACAACGAAATCACACAGACAGCTGAATCTCAAAACAAATACGAACCATAAGATAAAAATAGCAAAAAAAGTAGGCGCTAATATTTGGAACAAAAAGGAAAAGTTCATATCTTTGCAACCGCAAAACGGGAAAGTCCTGTACGGCCAGCTCCCTTCGAATCCCCCAGGGCTTGATCGCAGCAAGGGTAGTTGGTTGTAGCGGCGCGATGCAGATCGCTTTCCCACCCGCCTCTTTAGCTCAGTTGGCCAGAGCACGTGATTTGTAATCTCGGGGTCGTTGGTTCGAATCCGACAAGAGGCTCAAGAAAGGATGGAAATAATCTTCCATTTCCATTTGCAACCAAGTTTATCATTAAATTTGATTTTAACCACAAACCTGATTTCCTACAACCTGTTGCGGGAAATCAGTTTTATTATATTCAGGCCTCACTAAACTAACAAAATCGGATCAGCGGATTTTCCCGGTTGGTAGAGCTACCATATCAGGCATATTGAGTACCTTTGTCGCATGAAAGCAGAACAGTTACTCCGTACCATCCTACCGGATGTGCTTATAGACAATTTTCAATAGATAAATGCGCCTGTAAAAAAGCACAAACACAAAGGAAAAAGCCTTATCTCACACGCAACACATCGTTGACCGTAGCCGCATAATCATCCGGCAAATCATTCATCTTATAAAGACTCTCCATACGAATGCCATACCGTTGGGCTATGGTGTACATCGATTCGCCAGGCTGCACCACATGCGGACGACCTTCATAGCTCTCGGAAGCACGTTTACGTTTACGCTCAAGATATAGCACATCACCTTCCTGAATGGCATACCCTTTAGGCAACTCATTATATTTTCGTATGTTACGCGCCGACACGCCAGTTTCTGCCGCCAAACTCTTAAAGGTATCGCCCGCACGGGCTATAATGTAATAATTATCGTTGTTGAAATACACAAGATGGGCAAACGCATCCTCATCTTCGGCCAACTGGCTTTTGTCGTATTTTTGCTTGACAGACTTCCAGCGGTCATACTGATCAAGATCGTAACGTTCGATAAGATCGATAAGCAAATAGCCATAACGAGGATTGGTGGCATAACCGCATCGTTTCAACCCATGCGCCCAGTCTTTGTAGTTTCGTGTGGAATATTTGAAAAGCGAAGCATAACGGGGCTGCTTCAGGAACAAGGAATGGTCTTCATAGGATTCCGCTACGCTTTTGTATTTTCGAAACTTTTCATTCCTCGCATCGTCATCCTGACGCACATAAGGGCCTTTCCAGGAACTGCCACACTTGATACCAAAATGATTATTGGCCACCCGTGCCAGATAGCTTTCACCGGCACTGCTCTCAAGCAATCCTTGTGCAAGCGTGATGCTGGCAGGAATCTTGTAACGAAGCATCTGGTCAACGGCCATTTCCTTATATGTGTCTATATAACGTAAGTACTTTGTGTTGACACTTTGTCCGAAAACAGTCACAACTGTACATAAAACGATGCACAAAACCAAACATTGACGTCTCATCATCTGTATAAATCTGTTTTTTCGCCGACAAAGTTATCTTTTTTTTCACAGATAAGAAAAAACCTCATTATATTTGTATGTCGTTAACTTTTAGCCCTTCCAGCCATGAAAGAATATGAAATCAACACAAAAATCAGGATTTACGACAATCAGGAACTCGCCGCCCCTGACCACGCTCTTGTCGAGGCTGCCAAAGAAGCAGCCCTGAACAGCTATGCACCTTATTCTAAATTTCATGTCGGCGCTGCCGTAAGGATGGCTGACGGACGAATCATTACCGGCAACAACCAGGAAAACGCAGCTTTCCCTTCAGGCCTGTGTGCCGAACGGACGGCCATGTTTTATGCCTGTTCGCAAGCCCCGTCATGCGACATCGCAGCCATCGCGGTGGCCGCACAAGCCCACGGGCATTATACGGAAAGCCCCGTCCCGCCATGCGGCGCCTGCCGCCAGGCAATGCTTGAGGCGGAGGAACGCTCCGGACATAGCATACGCATATTGCTTTACAGCGAAAGCGGAACATTCGAGATTCCGAGCGTAAAAAGTCTGCTTCCGCTACAGTTTAAAGACGAAACTATGAAAGAATAAGTTTTTTTTGTACCTTTGCACCCGAATTTTATAATAAGGTACAAAAAATTATGATCACCCTATCTAATCTTGCAGTCCAGTTTGGCAAAAGAGTGTTGTACAAAGACGTCAACATGAAATTCACCAACGGAAACATTTATGGCGTAATCGGCGCGAACGGTGCCGGAAAGTCAACCCTTCTGAAAGCCATCTCCGGCGAACTGGAACCGACAAAAGGAACCGTCGAACTCGGGCCGGGCGAAAGACTGTCGGTACTGAGCCAGGACCACTTCAAATATGACGAATTTACCGTATTGGATACGGTACTGATGGGACACACCGTGCTGTGGGACATCATGAAAGAACGCGACGCTTTGTATGCAAAAACAGATTTCAGCGATGCTGACGGCATAAGAGTCGCCGAATTAGAAGACAAATTCGCCGAAATGGGCGGCTATAATGCAGAAAGCGATGCTGCCGCATTGCTGAGCGGATTAGGTATCAAAGAAGACAAACATTACACGTTGATGGGTGAGCTCAGCGGAAAAGAAAAAGTGCGCGTAATGCTGGCCAAAGCTCTTTTCGGGGAACCAGACAATCTTTTGCTCGACGAGCCGACCAATGACCTCGACCTTGAGACCGTTCAATGGCTGGAAGGTTACCTTTCAGAATTTGAACACACCGTACTGGTCGTGAGCCACGACCGCCACTTCTTAGACTCTGTATGTACTCATACGGTAGACATCGACTTCGGAAAAGTCACTTTGTTTGCCGGTAACTATAGTTTCTGGTACGAATCCAGCCAGCTTGCCTTAAGACAGGCACAGAACCAAAAAGCCAAGGCTGAAGAGAAGAAAAAGGAACTGGAAGAATTCATCCGCCGCTTCTCAGCCAACGTGTCCAAAAGCAAGCAGACAACCAGCCGTAAAAAGATGCTCGAAAAGCTCAATGTAGAAGAAATACGGCCGTCTACCCGCAAATACCCGGGCATCATTTTCCAAATGGAACGCGAGCCGGGCAACCAAATACTTGAGGTAGAAAATCTCAAGGCCGTAACCGACGACGGGACTATATTGTTCGACAATGTCAATTTTACGGTAGAGAAAGGCGACAAAATCGTATTCCTGAGCCGTGACCCACGCGCCATGACGGCGCTTTTTGAAATCATCAACGGTAACCGGCCGGCACAACAAGGCACATACAACTGGGGTGTGACCATCACGACGGCTTACCTTCCCGTGGACAACACGAAGTATTTTGAAAGCGAACTTAATCTGGTCGACTGGCTCAGCCAATTTGGTGAAGGTAACGAGGTCTATTTCAAAAGTTTCCTTGGACGCATGCTTTTCTCAGGCGAAGAAGTGCTGAAAAAAGTGAACGTACTTTCCGGAGGCGAAAAAATGAGATGTATGATAGCCCGGATGCAGTTAAAAAATGCCAACTGCCTGATTCTTGACACACCGACCAACCATCTCGACCTCGAAAGCATACAGGCATTCAACAACAACCTAAAACTCTTCAAGGGCAATATCTTGTTCGCCAGCCATGACCATGAGTTCATCGAAACAGTAGCCAACCGAATCATAGAACTGACGCCCAACGGTACGATCGACAAGATGATGGAATACGACGAATATATCGCGGACGATCATATCAAAGAGCTGAAGGACAAAATGTATGGTTGCTAAAATATATTTGTCGTAAAGGGCATTCATGGCAAGGTATTTGTATGTATCAACCAAAAACTGACACATTATGAATGAAGAAATGATAATGAAAGAAGAAGAATTGACGGCACAAGATACTCCCCAAAACGAATCAACGGAGCAGCCTGAAGAACAAAAAGCCACAAACGAAACGGCAGAAAAAGCAAAAGAAGAAACCGTAGAAGACAAATTGGCAGCAAGCGAAGCCAAACTGGCAGAAATGCAAGACAAATACCTGCGCCAAGTGGCAGAATTCGACAACTACCGCAAACGCACCATCAAGGAAAAAGCAGAGCTGATATTGAACGGCGGCGAAAAAACCATCACTGCCATCCTGCCTATCCTTGACGACATGGAACGTGCCCTGAAAAACATGGACACAGCCGAAGATGTGGCAGCTGTCAAAGAAGGCGTAGAGTTGATTTTCCACAAGTTCAATAAAATACTTAACGAGCAAGGCGTAAAGAAAATCGAAACAGAGATGGCCGATTTCAATACAGATTTGCACGAAGCTATCGCACAGATTCCGGCAGCTTCAGAAGAACAAAAAGGGAAAGTACTCGATTGTGTAAAAACAGGTTATACTCTCAACGAAAAAGTGATACGCCACGCACAGGTAGCGGTTGGCATTTAATGGCAAAACGATATGGCAAAGCGCGATTATTACGAAATATTAGGCGTATCAAAAACCGCCTCAGACGATGAGATAAAAAAAGCGTATAAAAAGATGGCCATCAAATATCACCCAGACCGTAATCCGGGTGATAAAGAAGCTGAAGAAAAATTCAAAGAAGCAGCCGAAGCATACGACGTCTTGCGTGACCCTCAGAAACGGGCACGCTATGACCAGTTTGGTCCTGAAGGATTGCATGGTGCTGGCGGTTTCAGCGGCCAGAGCATGAATATGGAAGACATCTTCAGCATGTTCGGTGACATCTTCGGCGGACACGGTTTTGGCGGGTTCGGAGGCTTCGGTGGCGGACGAGGACGGAAACCTCAGTACCGCGGCGGTGACCTCCGTCTGAAAGTCCGTCTGAACCTCCAGGAGGTCTCAACCGGTGTAACAAAAAAATTCAAAGTAAAGAAGAAAGTGACGTGTACCCACTGTCACGGCAGCGGAGCTGAAGCCAGTGGCGGAACAGAAACCTGTCCGACATGCCACGGCAGCGGTTTTGTGGTAAAAACCCAACAAAGCATTTTCGGCATGATGCAAACCCAAGCCCCCTGCCCCACTTGCGGCGGAGAAGGTACAATCATCAAAAACAAATGCAAAGCCTGCGGAGGCGAAGGCGTTGTCAACGGCGAAGAAGTTGTGGAAGTTAAAATTCCAGCCGGAGTTGCCGACGGCATGGTAGTCAACGTTCCAGGAAAAGGACATGCAGGAAGACGTAACGGTGTAGCAGGCGATATTCAAGTCTATATTGAGGAAGAGCCTAACAAAGAACTGTTACGAGAGGATAACAATCTTATTTACAACCTTCTGCTTGATGTACCAACAGCCGCACTCGGCGGCAGCGCAGAAATACCGACCATCGACGGAAAAGTAAAAATCAAAATAGAACCGGGAACACAACCCGGAAAGGTGGTGCGGTTGCGCGGAAAAGGACTTCCTGCAGTCCAGGGATACGGTTACGGTACGGGAGACCTGATTGTGAACATTAGTGTATACATACCGGAAACACTGAGCAAAGATGAAAAGAAAGCTCTCGAAGCAATGCAAAAGAGTGAAAACTTTGCACCAAACCCTACTGTCAAGGAAAGTATTTTCAGAAAATTCAAAAGTTACTTTGAATAACAGGAAAAAACAACCGACCAAATGACGTACAAAGAAACGACCGACTATTTATTCAACTGTGTACCTATGTTCCAAAACATAGGTAAAGAAGCTTACAAAGAAGGACTCTACAATACCGAAGTATTAGATGAACATTTCGGACACCCGCATCGCCGATATAAGACCATACATATCGGAGGAACCAACGGAAAAGGGTCATGTAGCCATACCCTTGCGGCCATATTACAATCAGCTGGATACAAGGTCGGCCTTTATACGTCACCTCATTTGACTGACTTCCGCGAACGGATTCGTGTGAACGGAGCCATGGTTCCGGAAGATTTTGTCATAAAATTCATTGAACGGGAACGGCCGTTTTTTGAACCGCTCTCTCCTTCTTTCTTTGAACTTACGACAGCCTTGGCCTTTCTTTATTTTGCAGAACAGCACGTGGATGTCGCCGTCATTGAGGTGGGTTTAGGAGGGCGTCTGGATTGCACAAACATTATTAACCCAGACCTTTCCATTATAACCAACATTAGTCTTGACCACACCCGTTTCTTAGGTGACACGCTCCCCAAAATAGCCAAAGAAAAAGCCGGCATCATCAAGCCTCAAACCCCAGTCGTAATAGGTGAAACAACGGAAGAGACAAAAAAAATATTTCAGGATAAGGCCTTAGAAAACAATTCTGAAATAACATTTGCTGAAGAAAATGATGAAGTAATCTTCACCATCCGTACCGGCGAAGGCTTCAGATATGAAACGGCGTCATTCGGCGTCATCGAAGGCGAACTGTCTGGCTTATGCCAGAAAAAAAACACCAATACAATTCTCAATGCCGTTAAACTGCTGCGAACCATCGGCTATACCATCAGCGACAGCCACGTCCGCAACGGTTGTCAACATGTTTGCGACCTGACAGGACTCCGCGGCCGGTGGCAAATTGTCAACAGACACCCTCTGACTGTATGCGACACTGGGCATAATGTCGGCGGTATGGAATATATAGCCAGGCAACTGAACGCCTTTAAAGGCACTTTACATATAGTCATTGGCATGGTTAACGACAAAGACATCACGTCTGTGCTATCAATGTTACCCAAAAACGCCCATTATTATTTTACAAAAGCCAGTGTAAAACGTGCCCTTAACGAAGATATATTACAAGCAACCGCCATTGAAGCAGGCCTTAAAGGCCAAAGCTACCCCAACGTGGAAGCTGCTTTCCGGGATGCTGAAAAGAATGCAGAAGAAAACGACATGATATTTGTCGGATGCAGCACCTTTGTCGTAGCCGACTTTTTATCTATTTATTGAAAAGACTTAAAAAGCCTTATTCTGTTTGTTTCATGCCATATTTTTTAGAAAAACTTTTTGCCGTAAGAAGTTTTTTTTTTTAATTTGCATGATATATAGAATTAACATTAAATCTAAACAGAATGAGCGCAAGTAATATCTGCGGTCTGAAAGAGGAAGATTTTCAGACCGAGCTTAACGGCAAAAAAACCGGTTTATTTATTCTCAAGAACGCTAAAGGATGCGAAGTAGCCATCACAAATTACGGTGGCGCATTGGTAGCTATCATGGTTCCTGACAAGAACGGTAAAATGGCCAATGTAGTGCAAGGACACGACAACATAAATGACGTTATCAACAGTCCCGAACCATTTTTAAGTACTTTGATCGGTCGTTATGGCAACCGCATTTGCAAAGGTAAATTCACACTGGAAGGCAAAGAATACTCATTGGCCATCAATAACGGACCAAATAGTCTTCATGGTGGGCCAACAGGTTACCATGCACGTGTTTGGGACGCAGAACAAATCAATGCACAAACACTCAAACTTCATTATATCTCCTTCGACGGAGAAGAAGGTTTTCCCGGAACACTTGACATGACTGTCATTTATACTTTTACCGACGAAAACGAATTAGTAATAGACTATAAAGGCACTACCGACAAAACAACCATCGTCAACATGACAAACCACGGTTTTTTCAGCCTCTCCGGTATTGCAAATCCAACTCCTACCATTGAAAAACTGCAGTGCTACATCAATGCTGATTATTATATCCCTATTGACGACACATCTATACCTACCGGTGAAATCAGGGCTGTTAAAGGCACCCCATTTGATTTTACCACCGTACACGAAATTGGCGAACGCATTGATGCGGATGACGAACAGACAAAAAATGGCGCAGGCTACGATCACTGTTTTGTCCTTAACAAAAAAGAAGTAGGCGAACTAAGTTATGCTGCAAAAATATATGAGCCGGTTAGCGGACGTACAATGGAAGTTTATACCACTGAACCGGGCGTACAGGTGTATACCGACAACTGGGCAGACGGTTACAAAGGCCAAAACGGCGCCACGTTCCCACGTAGAAGTGCCATTTGTTTTGAAGCACAACACTTTCCTGATTCTCCCAACAGGCCATATTTCCCATCCGTAGTATTAAAACCAGGTGAAGTGTACACACAAAAAACCATTTATAAATTTGGCGTTGAGAAATAAGCAATCTATTAATCTAAACAATCCTTAAAACACATTAATCAAATGAATCAAAAACAGCAACCAAACTACACGTTTGCACTGACGGTAGTGATTATCGTATGCTTCTTAATTGGATTTGTTACAACCATGAACAATTCCATGATTGAATTCTGCAAAAAGACCTTCGACTTAACGGACGCACAAGGACAACTTGTCAACTCAGCATTCTATGGCGCGTATGCCCTTTCAATACCATTTGCATTCATGATGAACAAAATTGGTTATAAAATGACGTTGGTATTAGGACTGGCTGTTGTCGGCATGGGGTTTGTTATCAATTATTTCGGAATCTCATCCAATTTGGACGCTTCGCAAACAACTATATACAATATATTTTTAGCCAGCATGTGCTTTGTTGCTTTAGGTATTGTCATGTTGCAACTCGTCGCGAATCCTTACGTAATGGTTCTTGGAGCGCCTGAGAAAGGTGCTTTCCGAATGACTCTGAGCCAAGCGCTCAACTCTGTGGCAACAACAGTAGCCCCCATGTTTATCACTTATTTCATTATCAGAGGCAAGTCTGAAGATCAACTTAGCGGAAGTGACGTCACAATACCTTTCTTGGGGCTCGGTATATTCACATTCATTCTTTGCATTATATTGGCTTTCCTAAAGCTGCCTAACATACAGGAAGGAGAACAAGCAGCAGAAAGCGGCGAAGTACGTCAATATAAATCAAGCGTTTTTAAATATCCGCACGTGTGGTTTGGTGCATTAGCAATCTTCATGTATATGGGACTTGAAATTGGCATACCTTCCATGTTGCCCGCCTATTTTAAAGCTAACCCTGATTTGACAGGCAATGCCACCACTTTCTTACCTTTCTACTGGGGTGGAATGATGATTGGACGATTTGTCGGTGCTGCCGTCCTCAGTAAATATCAACCACGTACGCTGCTCACAGTTTGTCTATTTGGAGGTGCTGCGTGTGTCGGTTTATCCTTTGTTCTACCGGGAATGGCAGGAGTATATGCCATGTTATCTGCTGGTCTCTTCCACTCAGTAATGTGGCCACTTATATTCAACCTCGGTTTACAAGAACTTGGACCACACACAAAAGCTGCAAGTGGTATTATCAACATGGGTGTAATTGGCGCAGCTACACTGACTCCACTCATGGGTATGGTTGTAGATAACCCGGCTCTTGGCGTTGGCGCCGCAATTTGTATGATGTTTATCTACTATCTCTATGTAATTTGGTTCTGTTGGAGAGGTTCTAAGGTTGGATTAAGCCAAAAATAAAAAGAATCTATTTATTAACCATTAAATAAATATAATTATGAAATTAACTATTGATGATGTAAGAAGCCGTTTCATCGAACATTTTGATGGAACAACCGGATCAGTATATGCCTCACCAGGCCGTATCAACCTGATAGGAGAACACACAGATTATAACGATGGATTTGTATTCCCGGGTGCTGTACAGCAAGGTATGATAGCCGAACTGAAAACCAATGGCACACGTAATGTACGTGCCTATTCAATTGATTTGAAAGACTATGTTGAGTTCTCTTTGGATAACGAAAAAGGGCCAAACGCCAGTTGGGCTCGTTACATCTTCGGTGTATGCCGCGAAATGATGGCTTTAGGTGTACCAGTTGAAGGTTTCAATACGGCTTTTGCCGGTGATGTACCTCTCGGTGCAGGAATGTCTTCATCAGCAGCTCTCGAAAGCGTTTATGCTTTTGCGTTAAACGACATGTTCGGTGGCAATAAAATAGACAAGATGACCCTTGCAAAAGTCGGTCAGGCTACAGAACATAAATATTTGGGTATGAAATGTGGTATCATGGATCAATTTGCATCGGTACATGGTAAAGCCGGTAGTCTCATGCGCTTAGACTGCCGCAGCGGTGAATTTGAATACTTCCCGTTCGACCCACAAGGCTACAAACTTGTCCTTGTCAACTCATGTGTAAAGCATGAACTTGTAGGTTCACCATACAATGATCGCCGCAACAGTTGCGAGAAAGTTGCTGAAGCTATCTCCAAACATCATCCTGAAGTGAAAAGTCTTCGCGATGCCGATTATGCCATGTTAGACGAAGTAAAGAACGAAGTAAGCCCAGAAGATGCACTTCGCGCAAAATACGTCATAGGCGAAAAAGAACGCGTACTCGAGGTATGTGATGCACTGGAAAAAGGTGATTATGAAACAGTCGGCCAAAAGATGTACGAAACTCACTATGGCCTGAGTAAAGAATACGAAGTTTCATGCCCAGAACTTGACTACCTCAACGATATAGCCAAAGAAGAAGGCGTTACCGGTTCACGTATCATGGGAGGCGGTTTCGGCGGTTGCACAATAAACTTGGTAAGCGATGAACTTTACGACAACTTCGTTAAAGTAGTAAAAGCTAAATACAAAGAAAAATTCGGAAAAGAACCAGTCATTATTGACGTTGTCATTGGCGATGGTTCAAGAAAGTTATGCTAATAATTTATTATTAAACTATTAGTTCATAAAAGTATAAAACATTAAAACATTTGATTTAAGACTGTGTCGAATAATTAAATTATTTCGACACAGTCTTTTCTGAATCTCATATTTCCCATTTACAAAGAATGCCATAATATCTCTTTTTAACTGACTGTTTTTTCGAGGAAAAGACATAAAAGGACAAGTTGTGCAAACCGACCGACTTCTAAAAGAGCTATAGGAAGAATCGGGGAAAAGCCCATAAAGACTGACATAAAACTCCTAAGGAGCTAAAAAAGAGAGAAAAGCATACAAATACAAACAACAGAAGCAATAGGGAATAAAGACAAAAAGAAAAGAAGAACACATATCCCAATAAAAAAAGTCCCCTGCGAACATCAGCTCACAGGGGACTTAACTTACAACTTTTCTTAAAAAAAAAGGCGGCTACCTACTCTCCCACTTTACGCAGTACCATCGGCGAAGGCGGGCTTAACTGCTCTGTTCGGAATGGG
>CASGAM010000020.1 GCA_949299545.1 uncultured Prevotellaceae bacterium
GGTGATAAAGTCGGACATTATGCTCTTACTTATTTCAATGTTGATGTCAGAAACAACAATACGAAGAACTTGCGTAATAATGGCAGGATGAGGGTGAAATTTGATAAGTGGTTGGTACATATACCATTTTTGTGTTACCTCACCATATTGTTAATTTCGGCAGAAGGAGCCGTATATGGTGGGTATTAGAGAAAGAATTGCTACCTATCCGTTGCCTTTTTATTGAATGGAAAGTTGGTAGAAACAACATCTTTAATCTCTTGCACATACCCTACAACAGCCACAAAGAACGCTTGTTTTTCCTATCATTGCACTGACAAAGGTAATCATTTTTTCTCGTTGAAGAAAAATACGGGAATGAGATTAATTGTCAAGTACAGGCAACTGGCCAATAGGATCGTGGAACAAGCCGATGCATAGAAAAAGTTTCTTCTCTTCATGCTGAGTTTTTGTAATTTGTTATTGATTAAAAATTATAAATCAAAGAAGATATATGTCCTCTCTGTTTTTGAGAGATGCAAAGTTATATAATTTTTTTTAAATCTTTTTATAGTTGCAAAAAATATCTTATAAAAAGACTACAGTTGTTTTTTGAACATATATATCAATGAAGTTGCTCTGCCAAACAACACTTCATTGCTGCATAATTCCAAGTTGGTAAATCATGTATTTTTATCATGATAATTAATAAAAAAGCCATATTGCACTCTTTTTTGCATTCTTCCCTTATAAATTGGGCTGATACGCTTAAAAGTGGAATATGGCTTTTTATTACTCGCCAAGAAGGCAATTCTTGAACACGTGACACTCACACGAGAGGAAAGGTCACTTTAATGCTGTACTGTGACGTCAAGGGCCTGTTTAATATCGTCGATGATGTCATCTGCGTTTTCGATGCCGACGGACAGACGGATAAGGTCGGGGGCAATGCCGGCTTCGCGTAACTGTTCGTCAGTGAGCTGCCGATGTGTATGGCTGGCCGGGTGTAGGACGCAGGTGCGGGCGTCGGCCACATGTGTGACGATGGCAATCATTTTCAGGCTGTCCATGAATTTGATGGCTTCTTCCTTCGTACCTTTCAGCCCGAAAGCAATGACGCCGCAGGACCCGTTCGGCAGGTATTTTTGTCCAAGTTCGTAATATTTGTTGCCGGGCAGTCCGCAATAGTTTACCCATGCCACCCGTTCGTCCTTTTCAAGGAATTCGGCTACGGCTTGTGCATTCTTGCAATGTTGAGGCATGCGCAAGTGGAGCGTTTCCAAACCTAAGTTGAGCAGGAAAGCGTTTTGCGGACTCTGGATGGAGCCTAAATCGCGCATCAGTTGGGCTGTTGCCTTTGTAATATAGGCCATCTTTCCGAATGCTTTCGCATACGTCAGTCCGTGGTAGCTTTCATCGGGTTCGCATAGTCCCGGGAATTTTTCGGCATGGGCGTTCCAGTCGAAGTTGCCGCTATCAACGATGGCGCCACCTACACAGACGGCATGGCCATCCATATATTTTGTCGTGGAATGTGTTACGATGTCTGCACCCCATTCAAACGGACGGCAGTTGATAGGTGTGGCAAATGTATTGTCGACGATGAGGGGGACACCGTGCTTGTGGGCCATGTTTGCAAACCGTTCGATGTCGAAAACGTGACCACCCGGGTTTGAGATTGTTTCTCCGAAGAAACATTTGGTATTTGGCCTGAATGCGGCTTCAATCTGTGCTTCGTCCCATTCAGGGTCGACAAACGTACATTCGATGCCTAACTTTTTCATTGTGACACCGAACAGGTTGTAGGTTCCGCCATAGATGGTGTTGCAGGCAATGAAATGGTCGCCCGCCTGGCAGATGTTAAACACGGCGTAGAAGTTGGCGGCCTGTCCGGAAGATGTGAGCATGGCTGCGACGCCTCCTTCCAGCTGGGCTATTTTTGAAGCGACGGCTTCGTTTGTAGGATTCTGAAGGCGCGTATAAAAAAAGCCGGAGTCTTCGAGATCGAAAAGCCGTGCCATTTGTTCGCTGTTGTCGTATTTGAATGTCGTGCTTTGGTAAATGGGGAGTACGCGTGGTTCTCCCTTTTGAGGTTGCCATCCGGCTTGTACGCAGAGAGTGGCCGGTTTGAATTTTTTTCCCATTTTTTACTTGTCTTTTTGGTTAATCTTTAAGTGTTTTATTTTGGTTTTTTCGGGTTCCTTTTCCGATAAATCTATTTCTTCATCCCATATGATCGATGGATTGGTGATAATTTCCTGATACTCGAAGTGAAGAAAAGGCATTTGTTCTTTGTCGTAGGCTCTGAATGGTATTTCGATGGGGTGTATTTGTGTTATTTCCACCGGACAGAAGCCTTCATAAATGAAATCAAGTTTCTTGGCGGCTGCTCTTGAAAGGTCGATAATGTAACGTTTTGAGAACGGCCCTCGGTCGGTGACTCTGACAATGACTTCTTTGTTGTTCCTTAAGTTTTTTACAAGTAGTATTGTACCGAAAGGAAATGTTTTATGGGCACATGTCATGCTGTCGCGGTGGTAGATTTCTCCATTACTTGTCGTCAGGCCATGCAGGGCATCGGAGTAATATGATGCCTTACCTTTGATGGTTTGCTGTCCTTTCGTATTGCAGATGGAGAGAAGGACACATAGGGCTGTTAGAAAGAATCCGTTTTTCATCGTCCTATTTTTATAAGCCGGATAGAAAACGCCGTCTTGTTTTTAATATTGCAAATAACGCTTATTTTCTTTGTTTTTGCAAATTTTTTTTCTTTTAAAAACAGTTGCCAACATTCATTTATTATTTACACTATTTCATCGGATGTGGAAGTGGAAATTTTGAAGAATCGCGTCCAATCTTAAATAACGTTTAAATATGGCCTTTTTTTTTGTATTACCGTTTCATATATTTGTATATTTTATACATTTGTCAGTTTTTTACAAAGAAAGCATGGGGTTTTCTCCGTTGTTTTTGTGCTTTTTATGTTGATTTACAGATATTTACATTTCGAAATTAGTTAAGAACCGGAAAGATGAAAGAATTGGGAAGTTTGGGCAGATATATTCTGTCTGTATTCTTTTTGTTTTCTGTAACTTTGGTTCTGGGAGCCCCCGGAAAGGAGTTGCGTCTGACATTGGAACAGGCTATCGGGATAGCGCTGAGTGACAATCCAACCATACGTGTGGCAGAACAGGATGTAGAGTTGAAAAAGGTCAGTTATAAAGAAGCATGGCAGACATTGTTGCCGACTGTGGATCTTACGGGAAGTATTAATTATACGGTCAAGGCGGCAACCATGAGCCTGAACGGTAATAACTTTAAAATGGGGCGTGATGCGACAAGTACATGGAACGGCGCTTTGGCAGTGAATCTGCCGTTGTATGCGCCGACTGTTTACCGCACCATGTCAATGTCTGAAAGTGACATGGCGCTGGCTGTCGAAAAAAGCCGGGCATCGCGGTTGGACATGGTTAATCAGGTGACAAAGGCTTATTTCCAGATATTGTTGGCACAGGACAGTTATGATGTTTTGCTGGAAGGTTATGCTTTCAGTGAACGGAATTATGAGGTTGTGAAGGCAAAGTATGAACAGGGGAGTGTCAGCGAGTATGATAAGATTTCTGCTGAAGTGCAGATGCGTAATCTCAAACCGGGGCTGGTTTCGGCGCGGAATGCCTTGAATATCTCCGAAGTGCAGATGAAGGTTTTGCTGGGTATTTCTGATGCGGAACTGCATATTGTTATAGATGACAGCCTGAAGAATTATGAGTCGGCGGTTTCCCGGCAAGGCATTGTGCGCGATGTGAGTTTGAGCGGCAATTCCACAATGAAGCAACTGGAATTGAATGAAACCTTATTGCAGGAAAGTATAAAAATGCAGCGGACCGGATTCTTTCCGACGCTGTCCCTAAGTTACCAGTTGCAAACTCAATCTTTGTATAATGATAATTTTCGCTTTTGGAATTATGCATGGTCTCCCAGTTCAACGTTGGCTTTGACCTTGTCAGTTCCCCTTTTCCGGGCCAGCAATTTTACCAAAGTGAAAACGGCGCGCATCCAGTTGGAGCAACTCGGTGAGAACCGTATCAATACGGAACGACAGTTGCGCATGCAGTTGCAGACCTATCAGGACAACATGCAAGCCTGTACCGAGCAGATGGAAAGCAACAAGGAGTCTGTAGCTCAGGCTGAGAAAGGGCGTATGATTGCGCAAAAGCGTTACGAAGTGGGTAAAGGCACCATGCTGGAGTTGAATAACAGTGAGGTGGTGCTTACTCAAAGCCAGTTGGCTTACCATCAGGCCATATATGATTATTTGGTGGCGAAAGCCGATTTGGATTATCTTTTGGGGGAAGATGTGATACAGTAAATAATAAAAACAATATAAGTTATGAAACAGTATTTTCAATGGGTCGGGTATGCGGCGATTATGGCGTTGATATCTGCCTGCGGGGCAACCGGAAAAGACGATTCTGCTACTTCTGGGGCAGAGGAATTGCCAAAAGTGAAGATTGCAGGTTCATCAGCCCGTGACGTGGAGCAGATAGAAGAATACACCGCAACGGTGGAAAGTGATGTGAAGAACAATATTTCATCCAATGCAGCGCTCCGTATAGAACGTATTCTTGTGGAAGTCGGCGACAGGGTAGAAAAAGGTCAGGTCCTGGTGCAGATGGATGCGTCTTCGCTTCATCAGTTGAAGTTACAGGTAGAGAATTTGCGGGCGGAATTTAACCGTATGGATGAGCTTTACAAAGTGGGCGGCATCAGTAAGGCTGAGTGGGATAACGCCAAAATGCAGCTTGACGTAAATGAAACATCTTATTTGAACAAACTTGAAAACACACGTCTGGTCAGTCCGATCTCGGGTGTCGTGACGGCACGCAGGTATGATAATGGTGACATGGCCGGCGCAGAGCCCGTGTTGACGGTGGAAACGCTTTCACCGGTGAAGATGCTCATTAATGTTTCAGAGGGACGTTTCCCGCTGATTAAAACAGGGATGCCTGTCGACGTGCGTGTGGATGCGTATGGTGATGAACTTTTTAAGGGCAAGGTAAGTTTGGTGTATCCGACGATTGATGCCGTGACGCATACTTTTCCTGTAGAAGTGACGCTTGATAATTCCAATGGACGGGTACGCCCCGGAATGTTTGCACGGGTGACGCTTAACTTAGGTACGCAACGGCATACTGTGGTGCCCGATTTGGCGGTTGTCAAGCAGACTGGTGCCGGTGATTATTATGTGTATGTTTATCATCCTGCACAGCAGACAGTCACTTATAATAAGGTGGAAGTAGGCCGTCGTTTAGGCGAGTCTTATGAGATTATCAGTGGCGTGGATGCCGGGGCGCAGGTCGTTGTAGCCGGACAAAGCCGATTGGCCAATAATGTAAAAGTGGAAGTGGTGAAGTAACCGATTATTAATTTAAAGGAATTTTGCGTTATGAGCATGTATGAAGGGGCGGTGAAACGACCGATCATGACAACCCTTTGTTTCGTGGCTGTTATGATTTTGGGATTATTTTCACTGTCGAAATTACCGGTCGATCTCTATCCGGATATAGAGACGAATACCATCTTAGTCATTACGACCTATCCGGGTGCTTCCGCTTCGGATATTGAGAACAATGTGACGAGACCGTTGGAGAATACCCTCAATGCGGTGGAACACCTTAAACATATAACATCACAGTCAAGAGAAAACACTTCTGTCATTACGCTTGAATTTGAATACGGTTATGATATAGAGGTTATGACCAATGATGTGCGTGACAAACTGGATATGATTAGTTCCATGCTCCCGGATGAGGCCAATACGCCTATCATCTTTAAGTTTTCGACGGACATGATTCCTATTGTCATCCTCTCTGTCCAGGCCAATGAGAGTCAAAAGGCTCTTTATAAAATACTTGATGACCGTGTGGCCAATCCGTTGGCACGAATCGACGGTGTGGGTACGGTTTCTATTTCAGGTGCGCCGGAGCGGGAAATCAATATTTACATGGATCCGCGTAAGATGGAAGCTTACGGACTGTCGGTAGAGACTGTAAGTCAGGTTGTTGCGGCTGAGAATAAAAATGTCCCAGGCGGTTCTTTTGACGTTGGCAGCAATACCTATCCGCTCAGGGTGGAAGGCGAATTTTCGGATCCCCGTCAGATGCTTAACATCGTTGTGGGGACGCATGACGGGGTGCCGGTTTATTTGAAGGACGTGGCCCGTATTGTCGACGATGTGCAGGAACGTGCCCAGAAGGCATATAATGACGGTCAACAAGGTGCCATGATTGTTATCCAGAAACAGTCTGGTGCCAATTCCGTGCAGATTGCCCAGGAAGTGAAAGAAATGATGCCCGAATTACAAAAACAGCTTCCTTCAGATGTGAAACTCGGGGTTATCATGGATACGTCCGATAATATCCTTGACACCATCGACTCGTTGGTGGAAACCATTCTTTATGCCATTCTGTTCGTAGTATTGGTGGTGTTTGTCTTTCTCGGCCGCTGGCGGGCGACGGTTATTATCTGTATCACCATCCCGATGTCGCTTATCGCCTCGTTTATTTATCTGTTAGTGTCCGACGGCTCACTCAATATGATTTCGCTTTCGTGTCTGAGTATTGCCATCGGTAATGTGGTGGACGACGCTATCGTTGTGCTGGAGAATGTAACCACTCATATTGAGCGCGGATCGGAGCCGAAACAGGCCGCCGTGCATGCAACCAACGAGGTGGCTATTTCCGTTGTCGCTTCCACGCTGACGATGATTGCCGTTTTCTTCCCGTTGACGATGGTGACCGGTATGACCGGTGTGCTTTTCAAACAGTTGGGATGGATGATGTGCGTTATCATGACCATATCTACCATATCGGCGCTTACATTTACGCCGATGATGTGTTCGCAGTTGTTGCGCTTGCAGAAAAAACAAAGCAAGATTTTCCTTTTCCTTTATACGCCAATCAGGAAGGCGCTCGACCGGCTGGATGTATGGTATGCACGCCGTCTTGACTGGGGCGTACGCCATCGTAAGACGATGATTTCAGCCTGTGTCGTTTTGTTCGTTGCCAGCCTTGGCTGTTGTTCGGGAGTTAAATCCGATTTCTTCCCGACAAACGATAATGGCCGTATCGCCATTAATCTGCAACTTCCGGTGGGGACAAGGGTGGAGATTGCTGAACGGTTGTCTCTTGAACTGACAAAAAAATGGCAGGAACGCTATGGCAAAACAATCAATGCCATCAATTTTAAGGTAGGGCAGGCGGGTGATGACGATACTTACAGTTCCCTTTCAGATAACGGCTCTCATATCATCGATTTCAATATCGGTCTGGTTCCATCGGACCAGCGCGAACAGTCGCTTGAGGAAATCTGTGATGAGATGCGTGACGATTTGGCCGCTTATCCGGAATTTGTGAAAACCGACGTCCAACTTGGCGGCGGTGGTGGCGGCATGGGTGGCCAGTCTACGGCTTCGTTTGAAATTTACGGATATGATTTCGACCTGACTGACCAGGTCGCAGCCGAGTTGAAAGAGAAACTGGAGAAAGTGAAAGGTATCAGTCAGGTTAATATCAGCAGAAGCGATTACCAGCCTGAGTACCAGGTGGATTTTGATCGTGAAAAATTGGCGCTCAACGGGCTTAACCTCGGAACTGCCGCCACTTACTTGCGTAACCGCATCAATGGCTCGACAGCCTCCTATTATCGGGAAGACGGTGATGAATATGACATCAAGGTGCGCTATGAACCCGGTGAGCGTGTGAGTCTGGAAGCGCTTGAGAATATTATTATTTATAATGCGGCCGGACAGGGCGTGCGTGTCAAGGATGTCGGTAAGGTAGTGCAGCGTTTCTCTCCTCCTACCATCGAACGTAAAGACCGGGAGCGTATTGTTACTGTTGACGCCGTACTCTCGGGGGCGGCATTGAGTGAGGCCGTTGAGGCCGGTAACGAGATTATTGCAGGCATGGAAATACCGCAGGGTGTCAATGTGAAAGTGGCCGGTTCTTATGAAGACCAGCAGGATGCCAATGCCGATCTCGGTGTGCTTGCAGTGCTTATCATTTTGCTGGTGTATATTGTAATGGCCGCGCAGTTCGAGTCCATGACCAATCCGTTTATCATCATGCTTTCCGTGCCGTTTGCTTTCAGTGGCGTCATACTGGCGCTTTTCCTGTCGGGCACGTCATTGAGTGTGATGTCGCTTCTCGGCGGCATTATGCTTATCGGTATTGTGGTGAAGAACGGTATTGTGCTTATCGATTATATTCTCCTTTGCCGTGAGCGCGGCATGGGGGTTATCCGTGCTGTAACGGTGGCCGGGCGCAGCCGTCTGCGTCCCGTTCTCATGACCACCCTTACGACCATTCTCGGTATGGTGCCGATGGCTGTCGGTCAGGGCGTCGGTGCGGAAATGTGGCGCCCGCTCGGTGTGGCGGTCATTGGAGGTCTGACGGTTTCTACCCTTCTAACCCTTGTGCTTGTCCCCGTCGTGTACTGTACGTTTGCGGGCAACGGCATTGCCGTAAACCGCAGAAAGATGCGCCGTCAGCGTATGCTGAACGATTATTATCTGTCGCATAAGGACAAGATGATTCATGTCAAGGCTGCCGGACGTATTCGCAGTGACGAGCATGAAACAGAATCATAACCCGGATTGCAGTTGTAACGACACTACACTCCATAAACATTGATAGTAATGAAAGCAGTGATGATAACTTTTGACCAGGCGTTTTACGAACGTATCATTGATGTCCTCGGGCGTATGAATTGCCGTGGCTTCAGTGCCTGGCCACAGATACTTGGGCGCGGAACCCGTACGGGAGAGCCCCATTACGGGACCCATGCCTGGCCTTCCATGTGTTCGGCCATATATACGGTTATTGAGGATGACAAGGTTGACACGCTTCTGGAGCGTCTCCACGCGATGGATGTCGAGACGGAGATGCTTGGCTTGCGTGCCTTTGTCTGGAATATAGAAAAAAGCATTTGAGGAACTGAATCCGAGATGTACATCTTTACCGCGTCGGGTGGCGAACCGGTTGCTGTTATGAGAAAATGATGCCAGTAACTGTATTTGCTTGCTCGTTCGCGGTTTTTTATATAACTTTACAAGCGTTAATAAATAAATTTCTTAAATCTAAAACTTTTATGGAACATCAATTATTTTGGGTGATACCTGTATCGTCATTGCTGGCGCTTGTGCTGGCGTGGTATTTTTACCGCCAGATGATGAAAGAGAGCGAGGGAACGGCGCTCATGCAGAAAATTGCTTCGCATGTGCGCCAGGGAGCCATGTCGTACCTTAAACAGCAGTATAAGGTCGTAGGGCTGGTTTTTCTTTGTCTGGTTATTTTGTTTTCAATCATGGCATACGGCTTCAGCCTGCAAAATTCATGGGTGCCGGTGGCTTTCCTTACGGGAGGTTTCTTTTCCGGTTTGTCTGGTTTTCTCGGCATGAAGACGGCCACGTATGCTTCAGCCCGTACGGCCAACGCTGCCCGCGATTCGTTGAACAAGGGATTGCGTGTAGCCTTCCGCAGTGGAGCGGTGATGGGGCTTGTAGTGGTAGGTCTTGGCTTGTTCGACATTTCCTTCTGGTATCTGTTGCTCGATGCCGTGATTCCGGCCGATGACTTTACGCCTACTGCAAAGCTGTGCATGATAACGACCACGATGCTGACCTTCGGTATGGGTGCCAGCACGCAGGCCTTGTTCGCCCGTGTGGGTGGCGGTATTTACACAAAAGCCGCTGACGTCGGTGCCGATCTCGTTGGAAAGGTAGAAGCCGGTATTCCGGAGGACGACCCGCGCAACCCGGCAACCATTGCAGATAATGTGGGTGACAACGTGGGCGACGTAGCCGGTATGGGTGCCGACCTTTATGAGTCTTATTGTGGTTCTATTCTGGCCACTTCGGCTCTTGGCGCAGCTGCGTTCATCGGCAGCGGTGACGTGGATATGCAGTATAAGGCGGTGATTGCCCCCATGCTGATTGCGGCTGTTGGTATTTTGCTTTCCATTATCGGCATTTTCTCAGTCCGTACGAAAGAAGATGCAGGGATGAAGGAGTTGCTTAATTCTTTGGCTGTCGGAACGAACTTGAGTTCAGCTCTGATAGTGGTGGCGACCTTTGTAATCTTGTGGGCATTGCAGTTGGATAACTGGGTAAACATCGCTTTTGCGGTCGTAGTCGGTTTGCTGGTCGGAATCGTTATCGGCCGTTCGACGGAATATTATACGTCGCAGTCTTACCGGCCGACACAGAAACTTTCCGAAAGCGGCAAGACAGGACCGGCCACGGTTATCATTTCCGGCATCGGATTGGGTATGATTTCCACGACAATACCGGTAGTGGCCGTTGTTGTCGGCATCATTCTTTCTTACTGGTTGGCTTCCGGGTTCGACCTTTCCAATGTCAGCTTGGGACTTTATGGCATCGGTATTGCCGCCGTAGGTATGCTTTCCACATTGGGAATCACTTTGGCAACCGACGCTTACGGACCAATAGCCGACAATGCAGGTGGTAACGCCGAAATGAGCGGGTTGGGTGAAGCCGTTCGTAAGCGTACCGACGCATTGGATTCACTCGGCAACACGACGGCAGCAACGGGTAAAGGGTTTGCCATCGGTTCCGCAGCCTTGACGGGACTGGCATTACTGGCGTCTTATGTCGAAGAAATCCGTATCGGATTGACCCGCCTTGGGCAGACTGTTCTGGAAATGCCGAATGGAGACATGATTAAGGTTCAGGATGCTTCTTTTACAGATTTCATGACTTATTATGACGTGACGCTGATGAATCCTACCGTTTTGTCGGGTATGTTCATCGGCAGCATGATGGCTTTCCTGTTCTGCGGCTTAACAATGAACGCCGTGGGACGTGCGGCAGCCCACATGGTAGAGGAAGTGCGCCGGCAGTTCCGTGAAATAAAGGGCATCCTTTCCGGTGAGGCTGAGCCGGATTATGCACGGTGTGTGCAGATTTCCACCAAGGGTGCGCAGCGTGAGATGGTGTTCCCGTCATTGCTGGCCATTGTAGCTCCGATCATCACCGGTTTGGTGTTCGGCGTTCCCGGCGTTATCGGCCTGTTGGTAGGCGGATTGTCTGCCGGTTTCGTGCTGGCCATCTTCATGGCCAATGCGGGCGGTGCATGGGACAATGCGAAGAAATATGTCGAGGAAGGTAACTTTGGCGGAAAAGGCAGTGAAGTACACCGTGCGACGGTGGTGGGTGATACTGTTGGTGACCCATTCAAGGATACTTCCGGTCCGAGCCTGAACATCCTCGTCAAACTGATGTCGATGGTGGCTATTGTGATGGCTGGTCTGACGGTTTCCTGGAGCCTGTTCTAAAAAAGCTGTTTTGTTAAAAGTTTGTATATAAACGCATATTTTAAGATGCGTTGAAAGATAAGGCCGGAGCCCGGTATGGGTTTCCGGCCTTGATTCGTTTTAACTGGGCTGGGCTTTGGTAGCCCGTGTGGCATTTGTGCAGCCCCATCGGCGGACAGTGGCATCCGGAATATTTCCGGCTTGTTTTTGAACTGACTTATTGTCGTAAGAAACGGTATTGCGCTGTCTTTATGCCGCATTTCTTTTGTTTCTGCTGACGTGGCCTTCTTTTAAAAAGTTGCAAACAGAGATGTCTGTGTATATTTATGCAAATAAAAGGGCGTAAAAACGGTATATTTTTATTTTTATGCGATAAATATGCAGGTTTGAGCCGTTAAAATAAAAATTACAGGCTTTGAAAATTAAAAAGTAAAGCCTGTAATTGGCGTTGCGACAGGTTGCAATTCCGGTTTTATACGGTGAAAACTCAAAACCGGGCTTCACATCCTTATATTTAACTTATATTGAGATGTGTTTTCTTCTGTCTCTTCAATTTCAAATGCAGACAAAATTGGAAATAATGAATTGATGCTTAGTCATATACTGTGATTTCAGACTCTTGAGATTGCCGTTTTCCCGAACAGCCTTGAGCCAGGGTCGGAGAATCCTTATTCTCGTGATGGTTAAAAATCAAATTGTCAAAATGATAATTGTGTCGGCTTTTCATTGGAAAAGCTTTCCGGAGGGTACATGTTGGCAATGGTGTGTTATGGGTGGGAGAGCCCGTTGCGTTCGGAATGGAACAGCGTGAGACAAAAAAAGAACTGCACCAGTACATTCTGGCACAGTTCCTTTTGCGTTAGTCGTCCGCGGGGAAAATATTACCGGACGACCGAATCGTTTTTATTTCTTTTTCATTCGCAGGATGGTGAATGAATTGGGCTTGAACTCATAGGTAAACGAAGATGAGAACTTGTTGTATTCGGTTTCTACAGGTGATATCTTCGTTGGTTCTTCAAAGCTATTCTCGTCCTGCAATGTTTTGCTGCTGAGAGTAATGACACGCCCTTTGCGTTCCACGTCGCCGCCCTTGATGTTGATTTGGCCGATACACGGTACGACCGTAGCGTTTACGACCTTGATGATGACTTCGTTCGATGTCTCATCGTAGCCGGCAATGTAGAATCTGCGGCTTACGGGTTTGTTGGTATGTGTCAACAGCGGTTTACCGTCTATGAAATAGTCCGCGCCATGTTCTTTCAGTACTATTTTCACTTTATACCAGCGGCCGGCTTCAATTTTGTCGTTTACCCTGTCGGAGAGAACATTGCTGTTGTTGTTTTTGACGGTTTCTATTGCCGTTGCGGTATTGTTCCATCCGCCGGCATTCAGCATGTAACCGTCGTTCAGGTTCAGTTCTTTCATGCCGAAATAGGCAAAGAACCCTTCGTTGCCGGACAGTTTCTGCACTTCAAACTCGATGATGTCGCCGATGCCGGCTTTTGCCTTGTTCCATAACAGGGCGGTACGGTTTGCATTGCTGCTTTGAGTGTACACACCGTCAGACATTTGCCATTCTCCGCTGATGCGGTTCCACTGGGTACTGTCCGTCATGTCGGCCGTAATCTTAGCGCCGGTGCTGTCGGTGACAGACAGGTTTCTGAACTGTGTCTGTGTTCCCCATGTTCCGAAACCGATGTAACCTTTCTCTTTAATCAGCGGTTCGATCTCCTGTTTCAGTGTTTTACCGGAGATTTTCAGGTTATAAGTCGGTCGGTTTTCGGCAAACATCTTTTGTACATAATAGGATGACCGTCCCAACACCTGATTGTTGCTGATCCATATAAGGTTGGTCGGCCAGCTGCGGTCGTTCTTGTTTTCAAACAAGGGAGCATAAGAAGCCATGGTCACTAAATCGCTGTTTCGTTCCATGCCTGTAATGAATGCTGCCTCGCTCAATGCAGCCAGCATATTGCCGCCTCCCACGCCCTGGTTGCAGGCATACTCACCGACATAGATTTTGTATTTGCCACGTTCGTGATTGTCGAAAATGGTGGTGTTGTTGAAGAAGAAGTCCGGTGCAACGTACCAGTGCGGGTCTATCATGTCCGTCTTGCGAGCTTCACCGATACCGTTGAGGCCGTGGTTGGATATGAGGGTCAGTTGCGGATATTTTGCTTTGATGGCGTCATAAAACATATTGAAGCGGCTGTCATACACTTTACCCCAGTTTTCATTGCCTATTTCAACGTAAGCCAGAGGATAGGGAGCCGGATGGCCTTCCGATGCACGCACGGCGCCCCATTTGGTATCAGTGCCGCCGATGGCATATTCAATGGCATCGAGTGCATCTTGCAGGTAGGCTTCTGCTTCCTTGTCGGAGCAGGCTTCGCCGGTACGGGCCTGGCAGGCGATACCCACGTTGCAGACGTACATGCCTTTTGCGCCGACATCTTCGCAGAAGTCAAGAAATTCTTTGTAACCGAAGCCGTATGTGTTACGGTAGCCCCACGCGTCGTACTGACCCGGACGTGCAGCCGGGTCACCGAGGGTCTTCTTCCATTCCACGCGGTTGTTGAGTGTGATGCCTTCTACGATACAGCCTCCCGGCCAACGGATAAAGGCAGGCCGCAGCCCTTCTATCATTTCTGCAACGTCCTTACGCATGCCGTTTTCCCGGCCCTTATAAGTGTCTTGCGGGAACAGTGAGACGTAATCGAAGAAATAAGTTCCGTTGTTCGGCAGTTCGATGGCTAAACGTCCGGCTGTAGTAGTGTCGGTAGCCTGGATGGTTGCCTTATATTCCTGCCATTTGTTGTCGTTGTTCAAGGTTATGACGGCTTTTCCGAGTTCTTTGTCGGCCGGCCCGAGCAGCCGCACTGTCATTTCCTTTGCGTCAGCGTTGCTGCGCATAAACATGCGCAGGTTGTAGGCAGCTTCTTTCTGGAGCGCTATTCCCCAATAACCTTTGTTGACCAGTGCCACGCCGTTGCCTTTCTCGTTGACCGTGACTTTCATGGAAGTGGGGGCAGAGGCGAAGTTGGGCTGTTCGGTAGTCAATGACATGGCTGCCCTTGCCGTGGCGGTGGCAGACAGTTCCCAACCAGGATAAGGGTCGCTGCCCCAACGGTAACGTCCGGAGGCAGGCCTGCCGGAAGTATGGTTGATGACGGTTGGGGCTACCAGCTGATTATTTTCAACCTTGTACCCTTCGGGGATGACCCGTTCTTCAAAACTACGGTTCATCAGCATTTCACCATACAGGCCACCATCGCCCGCATGGTTGATTTCTTCAAAGAAGATACCGTACATGGATTCCGGTACTTCAGCTTCGCGGGAATCCAGATTAACTTCAAGTACCATCTGCGGTTCAGGCTGTTTGCATGAACAGATACCCAAAAGCATTGCTGCCGCATACACAAGTTGTTTTTTCATGATAAATTAGTTAAAGTTAAAGAATGATGCCTAATGGTCCCGGTCGCTTTTTACCGTTGAGGTTTTGGGAATGGGGATTTTTAAGCGCCTAAACATACGCATTTGATTTGTCTGTTCCAAATGCAATGTATAAAATACACTTTAAATAAAGAGTTTTAAGCATTTTTTAAGCTCAATTTCAAACTTGATACTGAATGGAATGAAACAGCGGCCGGACATTTTTATGAAGAGTGTCCGGCCGCTGTTTATAATTGGATAAAAAGTTTATTTTACACAAACTTTCTGACTGTTGATGATGTAGATGCCTTTAGGCAGTGTTTTGACGGCTTGTTCAATGTTGTCCGACCGGCAGATGCGTTGTCCGCTGAGATTGTATATGTCGCTTGTTTTGTCGCAGCTTGCTTTGGTTTCATAAATACCGGTTGCGATGTCTTCTTTACTGAAAAGGCGGACATGGTCGATATAAAGGCGCGTATTGTTGGCCGCTCCTACGGACGCCGTGGTTTTCAGTCCCATGCTGATGGTTACGTCGGTTGTTTCCGTAAGATTGAACGGGCATTCTATTTCTTCCCAGTTGTTGGCGTATTGGGGATATCTGAAGTTGTTCTCGCCATTGACGGTCACACCGCAAAAAGAATAGTTGATATTCTCGCCCGTCGTGTTGATAACGTCTGCGGCGATATGTCCCATTTCGTTGGCGCAGGCATATTGCATGAGAAATTTGAGTTTATATTCACCGGCCGGTAACTGTACTTTTTGGGTGATACGGTTTAGTCCGCTGTCCCATGAGTTCAACACGGTGAGGCAGCGTTTGCCGCAATTCTCGTCCATGGCCGGTTCGGCCATGATGCTGGCGGAGTTGCCGAGGCTGGACGGTGATACACAGTACATGGTTGTGCTGTATGGCATGGAATACATCAGACAGAAGTTTGAGCCGCCCGTGCTGAGCAGTTCGTTGCCGTTTTCCCATCCGCTGACCGGAAGTATCTGTCCCCACTTGCTGTCAATGGCTGCCACATCGTTGATGTAGCAAGGGTTGTATGTGACGTTGCCCAGCGTGACAGAACCGGTTTTGCCGTAAGTATTGTCTTCTTCAAAACTGGGGTTTCTCAGAAATGTGGCCGTGATGTCGAAGAAGTCCTCCTCGCCTTCTTCGTCGGTCGCTTCTTCATAGACGATAGCGCCGTCTTTCACACTGACTAAAATACGTTTGCCGGCGTTGACCGGGACGGAAGCGTTTATTTTACCGTCGCAAATGATGGTGACATCTGCTGTTTGGTCAGTTGTACCCGGGTTTTCTATGTAAGCGGCGCAAGAATCGTTTTCAGCTTGCCATGCCCGAAGGCCGTCGCCTTTGATGAAGACGCGCAACGTATTGGCTACACTATGGTTTACGTCGCAACGGAATGTTGCAGTGGATTTGTTGTCGTTGATGGCTGTGATGGCTGTGAATACCGGTGCGGCACCTGCAATGGAAAGGTCGTTGAGCGTGCAAGAGACATCACCTTTGTAATTGCTCAGTAACAGGTAGCGCGTGCTGTCGGGATCTGCTGCGATGACACCGTTCCAGCCATCGGGTACAAGGCTGGTCAGCGGTACGAGCTGGTCTGCCAGAGTCGCTGTCGATGCCGAGTCGATGTTGCTGTAATACACGATATGCCGACGGTCGATGATTTCGTCTTTCGAGAAACTGCGAAGGTTGTTGCTGTATGACGGTATGATTTTGGCGAGATAGATTGAACTGTTGAGTTCACGGTTGCCGAAAGCCATGCTGTTTGCCTGGTCGCCGGTAATGATGCCCACTTCGTTGTCAATGTTCACCCATGGGCTTTCAAATGTTTTGAACTCATTGCCGTCGCTTTGGAAGCGTCCGTTGGCGTGGTAGAACGTGCGCTGCTGTTTGGTGAACGGGTCAACGCTGACAGCCATCAGGCCGCCTTGTTCACCGGTGATGGCACCGCTTGTTGTGCCGGTAACGTAATCCATGTAGATGTACGCATTGCCCGGTGTGGAATAAATGGTAAAGTTGTTCTCAAGCGAATTGTCATTGGTGGACAGTTTGCCGTTCATGGTATAGCTGTTGCCTTCAAGACCGTAGATGCCGCTTACGAGAGGGGATGCGTTCGTGCCTTTCCCGTTGACGGTGTACCATCCGATGATATTGCCTGTGTTGTTGGCTTTATAAGGGACGATGATTTTGTTCTTGTCGGGATTGTTGGCGGCAAAGTAACCTGTGTAACTGTTTAATCCGCTGCTCCAGGAGAATACGCTGAAACGGTCGGCGGTGTTGGCACGTACGATGTTCTGGCTTGTAAACAGTTTGGCGCCTTCATACTGTTTGCTGAAGTCGTCCCATTGGGTCGGCTGCAGGTCTGCCGTCGATGCTATTTCGTGCATCAGGTAGGTCATCATGACACGGTGTCCTTCTACGCCCATGCGTCGCGGTCCTATGTCACTGTTGAGCAGCCAGCTGCCGTCGGCGGTAGTCGATTGACGCGCTTTGATGTTTTTGTAGGCTAAGTTTTCCAGCATCAATGCATTTGGGTCGCGCAAGAAACAAGCCAGAGTGGTGTAGCTGGTGATTTGGTCATAGAGGAACATGCTCCAGTCGTTGCCGTTGGGCATGGCCAATTCCCCGTCGGCCAGTGCCAGATAACACAAAACGTTGTCCATTACCTCTTGATTGTTGTGCATCAGTGCATTGGTTTTCCATTTCGGATTCTCGCCCTGGAAAAGGCTGAGGGCAAGATGTGATTCGCCTAATTCCTGAATAACGACATTCTGGTAAGACGTGTGGAAATAGTTATGGTTTTGCAACGTGAAATCGTCGTACAGGTTCTTGCCTTTGAAAAGGTCTTTTACGGCCGTATCGTCATAGTCGGGATCGATGATGGTCGCATCGGTTGCATCGCCGGCATGTGAATAACAGTTGATGGCAAATTCACGCAGGCGCTCGAACCATTGCGGGGCTAACTCATCATCCGGATAAAGTCCCAATGCGCAGGCAAGGATGTTGGTCTCCCAACCGTTCTCTTCGGCTTTGGTGTCGCCGGCATAGCCGGTGGGGATGGAACGTTGCAACTCATAATTGCACTCAGCCTTTATCATGTTGTAGATATAACCTTTTTGTACATCACTGAGTTCGTCACTGAGAAAGTGGGACGCATAGGCCAACGACATGGCCCACAAGGAACTTTCCCATACATGATCTGCATTGCTCACAGAACCCCAATAAGCATTGTTTGATGTCATTTGAAATTTGTTGGCCTTGTGGGTGGAATAGCCGAAGACCAATGAGCGGATGGCCATGTCTTTCACATCATCCCATGTGACACCGGCAGGCAAGGCAACTTTGTTGAGACCGTATTTGTAGACAAACGCGCAAATCATAGAAAAGTCGGCATTGGTGCGCACACCGTCTTCGTTATTCTGCCCGGCGCTGTTGGCTTTAAAATAACCGCAAGCTTCACCCTTGCTGTTGGGAGCCTGACATTCGTACCAGATGTTTTTGGCATATTTCATGGAATTGGCCAACATTTGGAGCAGGTCTTTCTGCATGTCCTCTTCGGAAACAAAATCTTGTGTGATGACACCTTCGGTCGGTGACTCCACTTCATCTTCGGTGCCGCCTTCTATGGTAGGAGCATCAGGGGTGATGGTGCCGTCTTCCAACTTATACAGTCTGAAGTTGTCATAAGCAATCTGGCTGCCGCCGTTTCCCCATATCATCTGGGCAGAGATGGTGATGACTTTTGTCTCCTCTGTCTTGAACCGGATACTTCTTGTTGTCCACAGGCTGGAGGTCATGATGTCTGCGCTGCCGGCCGAACACGAGAAAGTGGCGTTTCCCAATTCCGCCTTTGTATCATCGCTGACGCTGACGGAGGCGGTAGTAGACGCATTGTTGGCGGCAAACGCCTTGTAAGCGAATGTAACCTCGTACTCGCCGGCCGGAAGTTCGGTCTTTGCTGTCTGTGAGAAAGAGGATGTGGCGCTGCCCCAGCCGAAACGCTGGTAAAAAGCAATATCGCCGTCGGCAATGTCTGTTTTCCCAAATCCATTGTCTGTAAAACAGTCTTTGGTAATTAAATACGACTTACCACCGGATGGAGGGGTTACCTTCCAGCCGTCGGGAACAATGTTCCAGCCGCGCAGCCCGTCGCTGCTTTCGCTGACCTTGTTGGCTGAGCTTTCGGTGCAAAGTTCCGCATCATTTTCAAATGAAGGATTGGTTAGATAACTCTCCGTAATGTCTTCTTTCGCATACGTCATTGTTGCAAGGCTGAATATGAATCCCAGCCCGCAGAGTTTCTTCATGGTCATTTTCATAGTGATGTTATATAAATTAGGTAGTTCTTGTAGATAATGAAAAGTCAGGTTAATTGAGGTTAGTGATGGACAAAGATACTATTTTTAAGGATAAACAAAAACAAAAAGTTGTTTTTTGAACAGTTTTTGCGGTCTTTTGGTGAATTAACATTCCAAAGTTGTACAACTCATGGGTTATGTTTAATTTTACACAAAAATAAGGATAACTTTATGCGGTTAGTAGATCGTTTCTTAAAATATGTGCGTTATAATACGCAATCAGACGGGCATAATGATGAATGCCCCAGTACCGGTGGTCAAATGGTTTTTCTTAACGCTTTGTACGAGGAACTGGTTCAAATGGGTCTTTCAGATGTGGAGTTGGATGAACATGGCTATTTGTATGCGACATTGCCGTCCAATGTCGCAGAAAACGTTCCCGTGATAGGTTTCATTGCGCATGTGGATACTTCTCCCGATTGTTCGGGCGAACATGTGGCGCCGCGTATCATTGAAGATTATGACGGCGGCGATATTGTTTTGTCACAAGCCGATGGAATCGTGACGCCTGTAGCCCGCTTTCCGGAACTGAAGGCGCATGTGGGAGAAACCCTGATAGTGACGGATGGGCACACATTGCTCGGGGCAGATGACAAAGCTGGTGTGGCCGAAATAGTTGAGGCTATGAATTATTTAATGGAACATCCGGAGATTAAACATGGCAAAATCAGAATTGCTTTCAATCCTGATGAGGAGATAGGGCGCGGAGCCCATTTGTTTGATGTGGAAAAGTTCGGGTGTGATTGGGCTTATACGATGGATGGCGGAGAAGTGGGAGAACTGGAATACGAAAACTTCAACGCGGCTTTTGCAAAGGTCGTTTTCAGTGGCGTGAGCGTACATCCGGGATATGCCAAAGGGAAGATGCGTAACGCTGCCGGCCTGGCCGGTGAGTATATGGGACTGATGCCGAAGAATGAGGTTCCTGAAATGACGGAGAATTATGAAGGCTTTTTCCATTTGATAGAAATGGAAGGTAATGTTGAGCATGCCGTTTTATCATACATTATCCGTGACCATGACCGCAAAACGTTCGAACGCAGAAAGGAATTTATGAAGGAATTGGCTGACAGAATGAATGAAAAATACGGTTGTCAGGCCGTGTCTGTAGAATTGTCGGACCAGTATTATAACATGCGTGAGATGGTGGAGCCTTGTATGTATGTTGTGGATGTTGCCTGCGAAGCCATGTCTCAGGCTGGTGTACCGTGCCGTATAAAGGCTATAAGGGGAGGAACAGATGGCGCCCAACTGTCGTTCAAGGGTTTGCCTTGTCCCAATATTTTTGCGGGAGGGTTGAATTTTCATGGTCCGCATGAGTTGGTGCCGGTACAGAGTATGGAAAAAGCTGTCCGCACGATTGTGAAGATTGCCGAACTTGTTGCAAAAGGAGTTTGATGGAGAACGCAGGATGGAACAGATACCTACTTTGATACAGGATTTGGCGCTGATTCTTGCAGTAGCCGGACTCGTCACGCTCGTTTTCAAACGATTAAAACAACCTTTGGTCTTAGGCTATATTGTGGCCGGTTTCATTGCAGGACCTCATTTCTCATATACGCCTTCTGTGCAGGATACCCATAGCATAGAGGTTTGGGCACAGATTGGCGTGATAGCGTTGTTGTTTACGTTAGGGTTGGAATTCAGTTTCAAGAAAATCATTAAGATGGGTGGCGCTCCCGTGATTGCAGCTTTGACGATTATTTTCTGCATGATTTTTTTAGGCAGTGCGGTAGGGCACTTTTTCGGGTGGGAACGTATGGACAGCATCTATCTTGGCGGAATGTTGGCGATGTCTTCGACAACCATTATTTATAAAGCGTTTCAGGACTCCGGCGTCTTGCAGCAGCGTTTTGCGGGATTGGTGTTGAGCGTGTTGATACTTGAAGATATTTTGGCCATCGTTTTGATGGTGGTTTTGTCGACATTGGCTGTCAGTCATAATATTGAAGGCGGCGAGATGCTGTATGCACTGTTCCGCTTATTGTTTTTCCTGGTGCTGTGGTTTGTGGTCGGATTGTATGTGCTTCCGTTGTTACTCCGCAAGTACAAGCGTTTTCTTAATGACGAAACATTACTCATCCTGTCATTGGCCTTATGCTTCGGCATGGCTGTTTTGGCGGTTTATACGGGCTTCAGTGCAGCCTTTGGATCGTTCGTTGTAGGTTCTATTTTGGCGGAAACAATCGAAGCTGAACGGATAGAACATCTGGTCTCTCCGATAAAAGACTTGTTTGGCGCCATATTCTTTGTGTCCGTAGGCATGTTGGTGGATTTGAATGTATTGGTTGAATATACGGTGCCGGTCATTGTGATTGTATTGACGATTATTTTCGGGCAGGCCATTTTTGGCTCTTTAGGTTTTGTCATGGCCGGCCAGCCGTTGAAAGAGGCGATGAAATGCGGTTTCAGTATGTCGCAGATCGGTGAGTTCGCTTTTATCATAGCCTCTTTGGGGACGAGTCTGGGCGTGACAAGTTCATTCCTGTATCCCATCGTGGTGGCCGTTTCGGTTATTACGACTTTTACCACTCCCTACATGTTGAAACTTGCGTCGCCTGCTTATGACGCGGTGTATCGCCTGATGCCTGACAAGTGGAAATCGATGTTGGAACATATTACGTTGGGCGGATTTACGGTGGGACATCCGAGCTTGTGGAAGGCTTTGATTATGGCGATGTTGCGTCAGATGGTTGTCTTTACGATTCTTTCCGTTTCAATCATTACCTTGTCATTCCGTTTTTTCCTGCCTTTTTTACGGAGTGTTTTGCCTCATTGGTGGGCAAATGCCGTTTGTGGGGTGGTGACTTTGTTGGTGTTGTCTCCATTCTTGCGGAGTATTATGGCACGCGGTTGGCGTTCCCATATTTTCAAGGCTCTTTGGAAAGAGAACAGGACAAACCGTTTGCCGTTGATATTTACAATCATCGTGAGAAGTGTGTTGGTTTGCGGCCTGATTTTTTATGTCGTTCGTTATTTGGTGCCTTTTGCCGATGCATTGCTGTTGTTGTTTGCCGTTTTAATGGTCGTTGCCATACTGTTGTCAAGGCGGTTGAAAATTAATTCCATCAAGATGGAGAAAGTGTTTATGGAGAATTTGCGAAGCCGTGAATTGCACGAACGGCAGACCGGAAAGAAAAAACCCGGATATGCGGAGAGCCTGTTGACTCGTGACCTCCATATCGCCGATTTCGATTTGCCGGCAGAGTCCATTTGGGGTGGTCGTTTGTTGAAGGAGTTGAATTTGGGAAACCGTTACAATGTCCATATCGCTTCTATTATCAGAGGCAGCCGCAGGCTAAATATTCCTTGTGGCGATGACCGTTTATATCCGGGCGACCGTATTCAGGTGATTGGCACGGACCTTCAGTTGGATGCCTTTGCAAAAGCTTTGCAACAGACTCAGATTGTTGAAACGGACGATGAAGAAACGGATGATTTCGGCCGTGAAATGTTGCTAAAGCAGTTGGTTATCAGGGAGAATTCCGAATTTATCGGTGAGAAACTCAAAGATAGCGGTTTGCGTAACCGTTATAATTGTATGATTGTCGGTTATGAAACGGAGGCAGGAGTATTGGAAGCGCCCAATCCCGACCGTGTTTTCCGTGCCGGAGATGTCGTATGGGTTGTTGGTGAACGGAATGCTTTGCGGGAGTTGATGTCCCGTTTCATCTAATTGTATATTGGTCGAGGCGGTACTTGCTTTTAAATATTATATCCTGATTACGTGTTATTGCGTGAATTGTCTTGCCGTCAAGGATTGAGAAAATTTTTTCCGTAAATAAGGCGCGAAACGCCGCAAAGGTCCAGAAGTCGGGCAACGGTAAACGAGCCGGTTATGACGAATGCAACAGCGATGACTAAGAATAAGATGGCTGTAGAATCAAACGCAAATAAAGGGACAAAATATTTTGCGAGCAGTGTGAAAATCGGAGAGAAGAGTAGGATGGCATAAGTATGTCGTCCAATGAAAAGCATCTGGTCCGGAACTTTGACGAGCCTGTATATATACAGGAACGCACTGAGAGTGAAGTAAACGATGAGAATGCCTTCTATTGAGCCGCGGTTGAAATTCTCAGGATTGGAAAAAAGGAATATGAGCGGTACAAACACGAGTGGGCTTCGAGAGAAGAATACTTTGTCTATATCTGCATTGAGTGAGCGCAAGGTGGCGCCTGCAAGGAAATACATTGCGTTGTCAAATGACAAGATGTTGAAATGCGGCGATGCTAATAAATAAAAAATGGTGCCGGTAAGTACAATACCGGCAATACCGGGCTTGAGCCGGTTCATGCAATAGTAACACGTTTCGCAGACAATCAGCGTGTGGATGAACCAATAGGGGCCGATGGGATGCAACAACAGTCTTTCAAAAAACAAGGTGACCGTAAGCTGATCTATGTGTTCCCGGATGGGCAATATTGAAGCCATCACAATGTAACAGGCTTCCATGAGCAGATAGGGGACTGCCAGCCCGCGCAACGTCCTGAGAAAGTCCTTTGCGGGCTTCCTGACGTTGGCAAGGTATCCTGATAATAACAGGAATCCCGGCATGTGGAAAGTGTAGACAAGGTTCTTCAGGTAAGGATATTTGTCTCCGAAATAAACGAGATGGAACATTACCATCAGGATAATCAGGACACATTTCAGATAGTCAATCCCTAAGTTCCTCTTTGTCGTTGTCACCATTCTTCCCAGGTTTCTTCTAAGTCTTTGCGCTGTTTTTCCGGTATCTCGCTGCTGGCGGGATAGCCTACCGGGATGATGGCTACCGGTTCCCAGCCTTCACCAAAACTGAAAAGTTCTTGTATCAGTTGGGTGCGGAAGTTACACACCCAGCAAGTGCCAAGTCCGCGGGCTGCGGCAGCGAGGCATAAGTGTTCCACCGCGATGGCCACGTCGATATCGGCATGGTTTTTGTTGTCGTAACGTCTGGTCCAGGCCATGTTCTCATTCTTGCATGCGATGATGTAGAGCGGTGCCTCTTTGAACCACGGCTTGTCATAGCATTGCTGTAGTTTCTCCCTGTCCTCGCTTTTGGTGATGGTGATAAACTTCCACGGCTGGCGGTTTACGGCAGACGGCGCCATCATGACGCACTCTTTGATAAATGCTATTTCTTCGGCCGGGATGGCTTCAGGTTTGTATGCTCTTACGGAATAACGTGCCCGGCACAATTCTTTAAAATCCATAGTTGTTATTGTTATTGGTTGCTGTAAAGGTACTATAAAAAATGCAAACACGCAGGCCGTTCCTCGATAAATCGTTCAGGCGTGTATGAAAAACGTGCGGTGTTCATTCCTTTTGTCTGCTTTATCGGTTGCCGGTTTGTATCTTGTGCGTGCGTATGAGCGCATGTGTATTGTCGGCCAGCGTCGTGGCAAACAAGTAAACATCGCCGCCGTCTTTCAGCTTGAGCCGTTTGCGCAGTTCGCTCACATCGGCCGGGAAATTGCGTACGGTAAGGTTCGCTTTGTCAAGGCTGCCTGTTAATTGTTTTATGCTTGCTTTTGAGAAATTGCCGCAGGCGTCGATCTGAAAAGAGCGGCCGGGAAATGTTTCCGCCAACCGGTCGGAAGTGTACAGGTGGCTGTTCGGATGCAGCTTTTTTAATCCGAACCTGCAGGCAATGCTTTTAAAGGCTCCGGCTTTAAGGATGCCTGCATGGGGTTCGTACAGGTAGTTCCCCAACTCTTTTGCATAGTTGCAGACCGCACTTTGTTCTTCCGCAGGAGAGAAGGTGTAGGACGGGTAGCTGCGCCCTAAGTTGATGCAGTGGCACGTGTAATCTGTGTCTTGTTTGTGATTGTCGGTGATAAGCAAGAGTTCCTTACATTCGTCTTGCAGGCATACGACGTGGACCTCACTGACATGGTGCAGGGCAGAGGCGGCGTGTGAGATGTCAAGCAGTGGCGATAACTTGAACATGCAGAAGCGCGTTTTCTTTTCCAGTGTTTCCTGTAGTTTACCCAGGTCAGGGTCGCAGTCCGTAATCAGGACGGTTTTTCGTCCGGTGGCATCGCGCCTGGCCGGGTCGGCATAGCATACAGACATGTTGTCCATGTTTGTTATGGCCTCGGCGCAGTCTGCCTGTATGACCTGTGCCTGCGTCAATCCCAAAATGCTGAAATTGTGCTTTGCCAACTGGCATAGCCTGTCCTGGCGTTCTATGTAAACAGCTTCCTTGAACAGGGCGGATAGATAACTGAAATCGATGCCGAACCCACCTGTAATGTCAACGAATTTGGTTGCAGGTATGCCGGCTTCATGGAGCAGCCGTTTGATGACGGTTTGTTTGTAACATGCGGTTTCTTCGGACGAACATTGCTCAAGTGAAACTTTTGGTGGAAAGACAATACCGTCGTTTGCAGCCCATTCCGGTAACTTCCTTGCAGCAACCTGTCGGCCTTCGATTTGTATGAGTGCTGTTTGAAAGTCTATTTCCGCGTCGGCAGGTTTTTTCAGGGCTAATGCTTTGGGGTTATCGTGGGCGTGTTCACGGATGAATTTGAGCGTTTTTTCGTTAATCATGTATAGGAGACTGTTTAACCATAGTCAAAGGTATGTTTTTTTTGTGAACTTTCAAATAGATGTTTAGGCAAATGCCCGCCGGTATTTTATTGGTATATTGTTTGATTAGTGAATCGAATTGTTTATTTTTGCATGTGTTAAACTAATGAATGTGAAAAACTATGGAAGGGCTTCTCAGAAGAACGTTCATGTTTGCGGCTCTTGTATTGCCGGCCGGATTGTCCGCAAATACGGAACGTGTGCAATTGTCTGATTATGATGTGCGTGACAAATATACGACGGAAAATTTTGCACGTACCAGTGTACATGATCCGTCGGTGGTTTATGACCAGCAGAGCGGCCGATATTATATTTTCGGTTCTCACATGGCTACTGCATATTCTGCCAATCTTCAGGATTGGACTTGGGTAAACATGTCGTGGGGAACCGTTGACGGGAATACAGACCAAGTAACAGGTGGAGTCTTACCGGCTGATGCGTTCGTAAACAATCGGATAACATCCATCAGGATAGGTGGTGTCGACCGGGCTTTTGGAGATTATGATGCTGCGGCATGGATCTGTGCCTTGGGCGATGGCGACGACAGCGACGGTTCCCTGACGGACTGGACGGTTGACGGCAACATGTGGGCGCCTGACGTGGTGTATAATCCCATTATGGGCAAGTGGTGCCAGTATCTTAGTCTGAACGGTCCCAAGTGGAATTCGTGTATCGTCTTGCTGACGGCCGATAAGCTGGAAGGGCCGTATGTATATGAAGGACCGGTTGTTTTTACCGGTTTCCGGAACAATACGGATGAGAGAATCTCATATAAAAAGACTGATCTGGAACTTGTTTTGGGATCCCAGGATGTTTTGCCCGAACGTTACAACAAAGGTGAAGGGTGGGGCAGTTTCTGGCCGCACGCCATTGACCCGTGTGTTTTTTATGATGAAGAGGGAAACTTGCTCATGGCTTATGGCTCATGGTCAGGCGGCATCTTCATGCTGGAACTGGACGAGCAGACGGGACTGCGCGATTACGATGTCAAGTATGAGAGTGATTATGATGCTTTGCAGGGGAACCTGACCTCAGATGCTTATTTCGGTAAAAAAATAGCCGGTGGCTTTTATGTGTCGGGCGAAGGGCCTTACATCGAGTACATAGACGGATATTATTATTTATTTATGAGCTATGGCGGATTCGAGCCCGACGGTGGTTATGAGATGCGTATCTTTCGTTCGGAGAATCCGGACGGCCCGTATGTCGACTTGAACGGCATCGACGCCCGTTTCAACCGTTATGTCCTGAACTATGGATTGAACTCGGATACGCGAGGAGAGAAACTGATGGGATATTATAACAACTGGGGATTCATGACTGTCGGAGAATGCAGTCAGGGGCATAATTCCGTGATTGCGGCTCCCGACGGAAATACATATCTGGTTTATCATACAAAATTCAATGACGGGACCGCAGGGCATCAGGTCAGAGTGCATCAGTTATATAAAAACCGGAACGGATGGTTGGTGGCAGCTCCTTTTGAATATCAGGGCGAAACTGCCGGCGACGCGGATATCGCAAACGGAACTGCTTTCACTGGTGAGGTCGCCGGGGATTATAAAATACTCACGCATCCCTATGGCATGGATCATAGGAATTTCCAGGAGTCGCAGCCGGTCAAGGTGACGCTTCATGAGGACGGTTCTGTCAGCGGCGCATATAGTGGCACGTGGGAACAAGTGGACGGCACTGATTTCTTCACATTGAAAATAGGCAATGACACGTACGAAGGGGTTCTGGTGGAACAAAGTATGGAGCCGACGACCATCAAGGCGCTTTGCTTTACGGCTTGCAACGGACGTGGCGTGAATGTCTGGGGTTATAAGATGTTGCCGGACTATGCCGTGGCCTATGTGGTCAACAATCTCGCATTGCCTTTCAGGGACGGACAGACAGTCAACAAACATTTAAGCCTCTATGACATGAAACTGCCGGAAGATGTAACCGTGGAGTGGACGTCCGACAAGCCGGAGATTATCAGCCATACGGGGATTTATAACCCGTCCGGGCTTGAAGAAGATACGGATGTGAATCTGACGCTGACCATCAGCAGCGGACAGTTCTACTGGACCAAGACTTATCAGGTCGTGGCAAAAATGGAATCTGTTCCGGCCGGTGATTATCTGACAGGACTGAAAGCCTATTACGGGTTCGACGAAACACCGTTTGTGAATGCTTATAACATCGAAGAAGAGGCTTCACCCTCTCATTTCGGTACGGGGCTTGTTCCTGTCATGGAGGTCGACCGCTCACGTCCCGGCAGTGTCCTGCACCAGTATTTCGGCATTTCCGGGAACAACAGTTACACTCGTATGCACAATGCACTGGAAGGTGATGCCGGGAACGGAGTCACCATCTCCATGTGGGTCAAACGTTCGGACGATGTCGCTTACGACGCCTTGTGGAGTTTCTACGATGAGAGTGCAGGAAAACGTCTTTATTTTACGGGGAATGCTTACATCGGATATAACGACGGCACTAACTGGCTCGACATAGACCATCCCTCAAAGTCGGCCGATATACATATTCCTGTTGGCGAATGGTCGCACATCGTTGTTACGGTAAGCAATAGCGCCATATCAACTTATATTGACGGGACAAAGCAAAGGAGCCAGATTTATGAGGGTGCGTGTGATGGTGGAACAGTGAGTTCGTCGAGTGGTTTTGATTACCAGTTGATGATTGATTTTATTAACCGCTGTCCTGACTTTTATCTCGGCCATGGTTCTTTCTGGGGTAGTGTGGACGTGAAGATTGATGATGTGATGTTATATAACCGTGTACTGTCATCTGCCGATATACGGGCTCTCAATACGATGGGTAACCGTGTGACTGATTTCACTGTCGGCGAAGGCGGAACTGGTATTGAAGAAACATTTGTCGGGGACTTCCCGGTTTCTGACGGTATGATATACGATTTGTCAGGCAGGCGTGTCAACACACCGGTTGCTCCCGGTGTATATATCAGGAACGGGAAAAAATATGTCGTGAACGGCCGATAAATTCGAGAGTGGCTCGTTGTCCTGAAAGTTGTGAGGGGAGCCTGTTTCTTTGCAACAAAAGGTGTAAATCAAGAATTTGCGAGATTTAACCTTTTTTATACCCAGAAATCTCTATTTGTTTTATTGGGGTTAATTATTGAGGTGTTATGCAAATCTATATATATGGAACAGTTTACATAAAATTATTTTTTAATACAGAACCATAAAAATTCAGTCTATATTTTGTTGAATACGTTACAGTTGGCTAATTTTATGGATCAAACAAAAAGTATACTTATTGTGTCAAGCTATTTATATAAAAACTAAATATGATAAATATATATCCTATTTCTTACAATAAAAAGCAATATCTAGATTTACTACTCCTTGCTGATGAGCAAGAGTCCATGATTGATCACTATTTGGAACGTGGGGATATGTTTGTCTTGGCTGATAACAATGAGGTTAAAGCTTCCTGCGTTATAACAGAGGAAGGCAAAGGTATCTACGAAATCAAAAGTATTGCTGTCTATCCACAGTTCCAGCGTCAGGGATATGGGAAAAAATTGATATTCTTTCTTATGGAACATTATAAAGCTCGATGTCATACGATGCTTGTCGGAACCGGAGACACTCCTATAACCATGTCCTTCTATAAGAATTGCGGATTTGTATATTCACACCGGATTCCCAATTTTTTCACTGATAATTATGACCATCCGATTTTTGAAGCAGGTAAACAATTGAAAGATATGATTTATCTTAAAATTAGCATAAGTAGATAATTGTAGTTCCGAAAGATGTGAGTCTAATTTTATGTAAACAACCCCATCGGTAGAATTATGTAAGCACTAATTTAATTCCGCCAATAGGTTTTGTTGTTATTTTTAGTATTGAGAATGTCTCAAAATAAAAAAATGGATAAACTTATTTGTCAGCTATATGTTTCGAACTATTAGACTTTTATTTTAGCAGAGGATGTAATTTTACGCTTGTGCGGACTAGTGCTCCCGCGCCCTTGGCGCTGGCCGTTCCCCGCAGATAAACATTTCAGAGAAGATCATGCGTGACATGGTTTATTTTACACAGCCTTTTAGCAATTTAAACAATTATAAATTGAGCCTTCTGCTTTTTCTTGGCTCTTTTACTGATATTCAATTTATCAAATTGTTCCTTGAACCATTTGTCAATTGTTCTTTTGTTTATAGTTATTGCAGATTTATCGCTATAGCTTGGATGTTTCTCTACCCTGAAAATATCCTTTTTTGATGTCAGACTTATGTCTGTGTCTTTCGGAATAAATTTTGCCACTACATTGTATGACTTCTTTCTTTGTCAAGAGCCTTTCGATCGAATTTTTGATGAATTCGATAGTTGCAATTATCAATGATTGGTAATTTTATAATATTTCTTGCATGTGTAGCGTTGTCAGTCTCTCCCATACAGTAACTTTTATTAAAAAATCATTCAGTCCTTCACCAGACATATAACCCGTACATATACAGGCATGTACAGGTGAAGGACTTTTTGTATCCTTGCTTTCATCTATAAAATGGCATTCATCGGGTTTGTCACCGGATTTGTAAAGCCGGTAATTAAAATTGCGACCTGTCGTGTGATCACAGCGACAGGTCGCTTCCGCAAGGCGACAGGTCGCTGTGGTGTAAGAATATTTGTGTGGCAGACGCGTTGCCGGCGGATGACGGTTGAAGTATAGGTGAAGGATAACAATACAAAAGTCCTTCACCTGTATATGCCTGTATATGTACGGGTTATATGTTTGGTGAAGGACTGAAGGACTTTTCGGAAAAATTCTGTGTAGTAAGGGTACCTCAGAAATGCAAGGCAATGCCGCTTATACGATATGTGAGAAAAATATCAGTCTTTGCGGGTGAGGTATACGCATGTTTGCCCTTACCGGCCTTTTTCCGGAATGTTTGATAAGACCTCTTTTAAGAAATTCCAGAACTTAGCTACAGAAGGAATGTTGCAACGTTCGTCCGGCGTGTGCGGAGAGCGCAGGGTGGGGCCGAAACTGACTAAATCCATATTCGGATAAACTTCTCCTATAAGGCTGCATTCCAGACCGGCATGCACTACTTGCACCTTTGCTTCTTCCTGGTACATCTTCCGGTAGACATCGGTCATGATTGCGGTGACGGGGGAGTCGAAGTTTGGTTGCCATGCGCCGTATTGTCCGCTGAATTCAACTTTCATGCCCACCATGTTGAATGTGCTTTCCAGCATGGTGGATATATAATCCATCATGCTTTCGCTGGAGCTTCTTGCAAGGATTAAGATTTCTGCCTTTTCGGCATCGATGTTTACGATGGCGAGGTTGGACGATGTTTCCACAATGTGGTTCATGGAAGGGATGTTCCGCAACACGCCGTCGTGGCATGCCATCAAGGCGTCGACAATATTGTCTTGGATCTCTATGGGGACTTGCGTTTTCGGACATTCTGCCGGTTGCACGGTTACGGCAATGTTTGTTTCAACACCGCGGAACTCTTCGTTGAACGTTTCTTGGCAATAGTCGGCCAGTTCTTGTATTTCTTCAGCACTGCCGGCAGGCAATGTGATGATTGCTTCACACTCGCGGGGGATTGCGTTGCGCATGTTGCCGCCTTGCCATGAACACAGGCGTGCTTCGTAACGTGCGATGGCGATGTTCATGAGACGTGCCATGAGCTTGTTGGCATTGGTCCGGTTTTCGGAAATCTCCAGGCCGGAGTGTCCGCCCCTGAGCCCGGTTATGGATATTTTGAATGCCTGGTCACCGGTTTCCGGCTCGACGGGTTTGTAAGCCATGGTAGCCGTTATGTTCACACCGCCGGCGCTGCCAACGACAAATTCCCCCATTGTTTCGTTATCGATGTTTAAAAGGATTTCGCCTTTCAGGGTTTCTTTGTCCAGGTGGTTCACACCGTACATGCAGGTCTCTTCATCCGCTGTAATCAGTGCTTCGATGGGGCCGTGACGCAAGGTGTCGTCTTCCAAAACGGCCATGATGGCAGCCACGCCGATACCGTCGTCGGCTCCCAATGTCGTCCCTTTGGCTTTCACCCATTCGCCGTCGATGTATGTTTCGATGGGGTCGGTTTCAAAATTGTGGTTGCTTTCTTTGCTCTTTTGGGGTACCATGTCCATGTGTGCCTGCAAAACCACGGTTTTTCTGTTTTCCATGCCTTGTGAGGCTTGTTTTCTCATCACGATGTTTTCACCGTTGTCTTTGAACGCTTCAATATGGTGTTCCTTGGCCCAACCGAGTAAGTAATCTTGTATCTTATGCAGATGGCCTGACGGGCGGGGAACCCGGGTTAACTCATAAAAGTTTTTCCATACGATTTGAGGATCTAAGTTCTTGATTTCACTCATGTGGTTATGTTTTTAGGTTTGACTTTCAACTTGTTGACAGGCAGGATGCGTCAGGGTTAACGCAAACATTGCGTAAATTCCCAATAACAGGACGAGCAATGTTTGCAATGTGTGTACGACCAATACGAACATGACCGCCTGCTGGGCGCCGATTCCGTAAAGTATCAAGATGGTTTTGACTGCAAAATGCCAAGGGCCGGCACCGTTCGGTGTGGGAACAAGCACTGCGAAACTTCCTACGACGAATGCCACCATCGCAGCCGTGATGCTGAGCGATGACGTGGAATCGAAACTGAAGAATGTCAGGTAGAAATGCAGGAAATAGGCAATCCAGATGCTGACGGAATAGATGACGTACAAGGGCACGTTTTTTAATTTGCGCAGCGAGAGAATGCCGTCGGCTATGTTGCGGAAAAGGTTTTTTGTATGGCTGAACCATGTCCATTTTCTTGCAAGAAGGATGGCCAATGCAATGACTGCAATGCAGCATGCCACCGTGACAAAGATGCCGGTGTTGGAGAACTGTCCGATATAATCGTCGATGCTCATGCCCGTTTCATCGATGAAAACGGAGAAAACCTTGACTTGCAAAAGAACCGTGGCTGCGGCTAAAAGGAGCATGAGTATGGAATCGACGATACGTTCTGTCACAACGGTGCCGATGGCTTTTGTGAATGTGGTGTTATCGAATTTTTTCAGGATTCCGCACCGCAATACTTCGCCCACACGCGGAAGAAGAAGACTGGAAGCGTAAGACATGAAAATCGCGTTGATGCAGGTGTGCATGCGCGGTTTTTCGTCTAATGGTTCCAGCGCTTGTCGCCATCGGAAGGCTCTCAAGACTTGTGCCAAGATTCCGAAAGGCATGGAAATCCACATCCACGTCCAGTTTATTTCGTGGCTGATGGCGTGCTGCATCTCCTGCCAGTTGAAGTCACGGTACATCCACCACAAAATCAGGCCGGAAGCAGCGAATGGCAGTAACGTTTTTAGAATATTGGATAGAATCTTTGACGGATTTATGTTTTCCACTTTTGTTTTTTTCGTATCTTTGTATGCAAATGTACTTATAAAAAAGCAGAAATGAAGTCTGTAAAGCCTAAAAAGTTTCTTGGTCAACATTTTTTAAAAGATCTGAAAATCGCGGAAGCCATTGCTGATACGGTTGATGCCTGTCCGGACATTCCTGTGTTGGAAGTCGGTCCGGGAATGGGAGTCATGACCCAGTTTCTTGTTGCTAAGGACCGCTGTTTGAAAGTGGTGGAAATTGATTTTGAGTCTGTTGCCTACTTGCGGGAACATTTTCCCGCACTGGAAGAGAATATTATTGAAGATGATTTTCTGAAGATGCACCTTGACCGGACTTTTGATGGGCGGCCTTTTGTGTTGACCGGGAATTATCCTTATAATATATCGAGCCAGATCTTTTTTAAGATGCTTGACAATAAAGAACTCATACCCTGTTGTACCGGGATGATACAGAAGGAAGTTGCCGAACGCATCGCGGCAGCTCCCGGCAGTAAGACGTACGGGATATTGAGTGTTCTCATACAGGCTTGGTACAATGTGGAGTATCTGTTTACCGTTCATGAAAATGTTTTTAACCCACCTCCTAAAGTGAAAAGCGCCGTTATCAGGATGACGCGTAACGATACTTCTGTTCTCGGGTGTGATGAACGGCTTTTCAAGCAGGTCGTAAAGACGACATTTAACCAGCGTCGCAAGGTGATGCGTAATTCCATCCGTCCCGTGCTTTCTGCGCTTGACCAAAGTGCCGAACAAAAGGGAAACAGCGTGAAGGACCATGCGTCTTTTCTTGCAATGGATATTCTTTCCAAACGGCCGGAGCAACTTTCTGTGGCTGATTTTGTGACTTTGACTAACGATGTGGCCAATGAATATGCCGAAAATTCGTTTTAATTTGAAAGAAGAGTCTTAAAACAATTAGGAATTTTAATTTCTTTTTGTAATTTTGCGCAGATTTAAAATAGTGTTAATCAAAATGGACGATTATTACGCGGAAAATATGAATTTGTAAAGGCAGGGGTTCGCATAACGGGAGAACCTCCGTCGGGTTAATTATTTAGGAGGATTTGATCATGCGAACTTACTGGAATACAAACCGCGGATTGCGCACGCTTGAAAAATGGGAGCCGAATTGCTGGGTACAGGTAACTTGCCCGAATGAACAGGATATAGAATTTTTAGAAAAGACGCTCTGCATTCCCGATTATTTTTTAATGGACATTGCCGATACCGATGAGCGGGCCCGGTATGAGTTTGATGATGGTTGGATCTTGATTATTCTCCGTATACCTTATGTCAAGGAAGTACGTTCGCGGACGCCTTATACGACAATCCCTTTAGGTATTATACTCAATAAAGAGGTTTGTATAACGGTTTGCTATTTTGAGACCAACATGATGATTGACTTTGTCAGCTATCAGCAGAAACGGGGGCTCGGATTTACGGATTCCGTAGACATGGTATTCCGTCTGTTCCTTTCTTCCGCCGTGTGGTATTTGAAACGCCTCAAACAAATAAACGCCTTGATAGAAAAGGCCAAGCAACATCTTGACAGAAATGTCAACAATACGGATTTAATCAGTCTGTCACGCTTGCAAGATAGTTTGACATACTTTATCACTTCCATAAGAGGCAATGAAACGTTGTTGTCGAAACTCAAATTCAAACTGCCGGTAGATGAACTTGATGCAGACTTGATAGAGGATGTAAATATTGAAATGAGCCAGGCGCGCGAGACGACATCCATTTATACCAATATCTTAGAGTCTACAATGGATACTTACGCCAACATCATTAACAATAATGTGAGCAGTGTGATGAAAATGTTGACTTCCATTTCCATTATCCTGATGTTTCCGACGTTGGTAGCCAGCCTTTTCGGCATGAACCTTATTAACGGGATGGAAGAATCGACTTGGGGATTCCCGTTGGCATTGGCAATAACAATAGGTATAACCGCTTTGTTTGTGTGGTACTTTAAGAGAAAAACATGGATTTAAGGTTATAAACGATAAAAAAACGGGGCTTTTTTGGAAAAGATTATTTTTTATAATTATTTTTGCGTCCTAAACGACAAATACAGAATTATAAACGAAGTTAAATAAAAATACAATATAAAAATGATGGAAGCTCAAGACAACCTTTCTTTGGAAGGAACCGAACAGGAAGAGCATCTTCAGGATGCTAAGCAGGAAGAACAGCCGCAAGAGGCGGTGAATGAACAAACCGAGCAACAACGTGCTGAGATTCCTGCAACTCAAGAAGAGATTGTTGCGCGCCTTAAGGAAATTGCCAAATCAGACGATATGGCAGAGAAACAGGAGCTGGATGCCTTGAAACAGGCTTTTTATAAGATATATAAAAACAGTGTCAATGAAGCCAAAGCGGCTTTTGTTGAGGCTGGCGGAATGGCTGAAGACTTTTTACCGGCTCCAAATGTTCTTGAAGATGAGTTTAAGAGTGTCATGAATGACATCAAGCAAAAGAAGGCTGAGGCTTTGGCTGCTTTGGAACGTCTTAAAGAAGAGAACTTGCAGAAAAAACTACAGATATTAGAGCAGATCAAGGCTTTGAGCGCTACTCCGGAAGAGGCAAACCAAGGTTATAAAGAGTTCAAGGAGTTGCAGAACCAATGGAAAGAAATAGAACCGGTGCCGGCAACGCATATGAATGAGCTATGGAAAAATTATCAGCTCTATGTGGAGCAGTATTATGACCAGTTGAAGCTCAACAGCGAGTTCCGTGAGTATGATTTCAAAAAGAATCTTGAAATAAAAACCCGTTTGTGTGAAACAGCAGAGAAATTATCTGAACAAGAAGATGTTATAGCTGCTTTTCAACAACTTCAGGCTTTGCATCAGGAATACAAGGAAACCGGTCCCGTGGCAAAGGAACTGCGTGAAGAACTGTGGAGCCGTTTTAAAGCTGCCTCAACGGTGATTAATAAGCGCCACCAGCAATATTTTGAAGAGAAAAAAGCAAGAGAGGAAGAAAATCTGGCTCATAAGACTGCATTATGCGAGAAAGTTGAGACTATCAATTTTGAAAATGCTAAAGGCGCAGAATGGGAAGAACTTACAAAACAAGTGCTTGAACTGCAGGCTGAATGGCGTACGGTGGGCTTTGTTCCCCAAAAAGATAATGCAAAGGTTTTTGAGCGTTTCCGTAGCGCTTGCGATAAGTTCTTTGTAGCAAAAGCTGAGTTCTTTAAAGCCCGTAAGGACGAGCAGGCTCAGAACTTGTCACTCAAGACAGCCTTGTGTGAAAAAGCGGAGGCATTGAAAGACAGCACGGACTGGAAAAATGCCGCTGATACGTTCCGTGAATTGCAGAAAGAATGGAAGACTATAGGTGCGGTTCCTAAAAAGTATTCGGAAACTTTGTGGAAAAGATTCATAGGTGCCTGCGACTATTTCTTTGAACAGAAAAACAAGGTAAGTGCTGATCAACATTCCGAGGAGCGCGCAAATCTTGAGAAGAAGTCTTCTGTTATTGAACGTCTGAATGGGTTGCTTGAAAGTGAGAGCGAGAATAAACTTGATGAACTCAAGGCCTTGATGAAGGAATGGAATGAAATAGGTTTTGTCCCGTTCAAGGAGAAAGATAAAATATACAAGGCATATCATGAAGCGGTTGATAAGCTGTATAAGGCGCTGAATATGAATGCAGCGCGTAAACATCTCGACAATTTCAAGAACAATGTGAAAGCCAATTTGCAAGAAGGCGGAAATGCGCTTCAAAAAGAACTTGAACGTTTGACAAGAAGCTACGAAGCTAAATATAATGAAATCAAAACCTATGAGAATAATCTCGGTTTTCTTACGTGTAGTTCAAAGAAGGGCAACAGTCTTGTAAATGAAATGAACAAGAAAGTTGAGAAGTTGAAAGACGAACTTGCTTTAATTAAAGAAAAAATAAAAGTATTAAAACAAGAACTTTCTTAAGTCAAACGGATTAGGACTATAAAGAATCTCCGGCATTTGCTCGCATGAATATGTGAAAACAATGAGTTTCATGATGCGGCAGATGTCGGGGATTTTTATGTACCGGTATCGGCCGTGTAGGTGAATCTTGTGTCTGGACATTCCTAAAACCATGTCTGTGTGGAGAACCGGGAATTTTTAATGATAAACTTATAAATATGGTGGGAAAATTTTATGTGGGATTGCTATCCTGTGCCAAAAAGACAGAAGTTTGAAAAAGTTTATGGTAAGACGAGTGACATCTTTTCAAAAAAAAACTTATCTTTGTAAGAATGAATGTAATGTAAAGTCAGATTATGTCATCTGTAGAAATAAAGAAGGTCACGACCAAACGTGAATTGAAAGCTTTTATCCGTTTTAATTATCAGTTGTATAAGGATTGTCCTTATGCTGTACCCGATTTGTTGGAAGAAACACTGGATACTTTCAACCATAAAAAAAATCCTGCATTCGAGTTTTGCGAGGCCGATTTTTATTTGGCATATCGCGACGGAAAGATCGTTGGACGTATCGCACTTTTGATTAATCATAAAGCTAATGCAACATGGCACGTAAAGAATGCCCGGTTTGGCTGGATTGATTTTATTGATGACCTGGAAGTGAGTGGAGCGTTGCTTGCCAAGGCAGAAGAGTGGGGACGTGAACACGGGATGGATAAGTTGGTAGGCCCGTTGGGATTTACGGACATGGATCCGGAAGGCATGTTGACAGGGGGGTACGACCAACTGAGTACGATGTCTACGATTTATAATTATCCGTATTATCCTCAGCACATGGAACATCATGGCTATGTCAAGGAAGTTGATTGGGTGGAACGAAAGGTCAGTATCCCTAAGAAGGGGCATGAGGATAAAATGGACAAGTATTTCCGGGTGGCCGAGATGAGTGCCAAACGGTATAACCTTCATGTCAAGAAGTTCAAGAGTGTGAAAGAGATACGGCAGGGGAACTATGCTTCTAAAATATTCAACGTTGTCAATAAGGCCTATGCTGAGTTGTATGGTTTCTCTGAGATGAATGAGGCACAGATAAACCAGTATGTGAATGTGTATTTGCCATTGATCGACCTGAGGTTCTTGACGACGGTGGAGACAGCTGATGGTGAGATTATAGCGATGGGGGTCGGTATGCCGTCGTTGTCTCATGCGATACAGAAAGCCAAAGCCCGGATATTCCCTTTTGGATGGATTCATTTGCTTAAGGCCTTGCGTTTCAAACATTCCAAGATTATTGATCTTTTGTTGGTGGCCGTTTTGCCGGAATATCAAAATAAGGGTGTTAATGCCATGCTATTTGCGGACTTGATTCCGGTCAGCAAAGAAATGGGCTTTGAATTTGGAGAGACACATCCACAACTTGAAACCAACGACAAGAGCCAGGGGCAATGGGCATATCTTGATGCGATTGTCCATAAGCAGCGGCGCTGTTTCCAGAAAGAACTCAAATAAAATAGCATACGAGGATTGATATGGCCGAAGAAGACGCACTTTTCCAGAAACAAGAAGTACAGGTTGATTATACAGAAGAACATATCCGGCATCTTTCGGATATGGAGCATATCCGTACCCGTCCGGGAATGTATATCGGAAAGCTGGGCGACGGTTCGCATGCAGAGGACGGTATATATGTCTTGTTGAAAGAAGTGATAGACAACAGCATTGATGAGTTTAAGATGAATGCGGGCAAACGTATAGAAATAACGTTGGAAGAACAGTTGCGTGTTTCTGTACGTGATTATGGTCGTGGCATTCCTGTCGGTAAACTCGTTGAAGCCGTTAGCCTTTTGAATACAGGGGGAAAGTACGATTCCAAGGCATTTAAAAAAAGTGTCGGTCTGAATGGGGTCGGCGTAAAAGCCGTAAATGCTTTAAGTGCGCACTTTGAGGTGAGAAGCTACCGTGACGGGGTGATGAGGAAGGCTGTTTTCGAGAAAGGCCAGTTACAGACCGACGAGACGATGGATACGCAAGATGAGAATGGAACGTATATTTATTTTGAGCCGGACAATACGCTTTTTAAGAATTATACTTTCCGTAATGAATTTATTGAGGCCATGTTGCGTAACTATACTTACCTGAATACGGGCCTGACAATCATGTTTAACGGGCGGCGTATACATTCACGTAACGGGCTTGTGGATTTGCTTAATGACAATATGACCAATGACGGTCTTTATCCGATTGTACACTTGCAAGGTGAAGATATAGAGATCGCTTTTACCCATACGGGTCAATATGGTGAGGAGTATTATTCGTTTGTCAATGGTCAGCATACGACTCAGGGCGGGACGCATCAGAGTGCTTTTAAAAAGCATATTGCGGAGACTATCAAAGACTTCTCGGGCAAGAATTTTGATTATGGCGATATTCGTAACGGCTTGGTGGCTGCAATCGCAGTAAATATTGAAGAACCATTGTTCGAGAGTCAGACTAAGATAAAGTTGGGTTCTTTGACAACAGAGCCGGATGGTGGCATCAGTATAGATAAGTTCGTCGGGGATTTTGTGAAAGAGCAGGTCGATAACTATTTGCATAAAAATCCCGATGTGGCGGAGGTTATTATTCAAAAAATAACAGAAAATGAGAAGGAACGGAAAGCGATTGCCGGAGTAGCCAAACTGGCACGTGAACGTTCAAAAAAAGCGAACCTTCATAACCGCAAGCTCCGTGATTGCCGCATTCATCTGAACGATCCGAAAGGCGAGCATAAGGAAGAAAGCAGCATATTCATTACGGAGGGAGATTCGGCGAGCGGCAGCATCACTAAGAGTCGCGACGTCAATACGCAAGCGGTTTTCAGTTTGCGGGGTAAACCCTTGAATTGTTTTGGGCTTACCAAGAAAGTGGTATATGAGAACGAGGAATTTAACTTGCTACAGGCCGCGTTAAATATAGAAGACGGACTTGAGAATCTGCGATATAATAAAGTTATTGTTGCCACAGATGCGGATGTCGACGGCATGCATATCCGCTTGCTGATGATAACTTTCTTCCTTCAGTTCTTTCCTGATTTAATCAAAAAAGGGCATGTCTTTATTTTGCAGACGCCTTTGTTCAGAGTGCGCAACCGCCGGACGAAAATTACAAAAGCACGACTGAAGGAACTCGAAGGAAAAGGAATTGACGCCAAAGGTGATTTCATTACCCGTTACTGCTATACGGAGGAAGAACGGTTGCAGGCGGTAGAGGCTTTGGGACCGGATCCGGAAATTACGCGGTTTAAAGGGTTGGGCGAGATTTCCCCTGATGAATTCAAAAACTTCATTGGTCCGGACATGCGGTTGGAACAAGTTTCGCTTCAAAAAAGCGATCAGGTAAAAGAATTGTTGGAGTATTACATGGGTAAGAATACGATGGAACGCCAGAACTTCATTATCAACAACTTGGTAATTGAAGAGGACCGCGCTGAAGAAGATGGAGCGGAAGCAGTGAAAGAGGAGCTGGCGATTTCAGAGTAGAATCAATCAATGCATAAAATGAAAACGGCAATATTTCCCGGTAGTTTCGATCCCTTCACAAAAGGACATGAAGCAATATTGCGCCGGGCCTTAAATTTGTTTGACAGAATCGTAATAGGTGTCGGCATCAATGAAAGCAAGCAAACAGGATGGAGCGGAGAAACGAGAATCGAGGCCCTGAGAAAGTTGTTTGCAGCGGATGACCGTATCCTTGTGGAAGGATATACAGATCTTACAGTGGATTTTGCCGCACGTCATCAAGCCCGGTTTATTTTGCGTGGGGTTCGTACCATAAAAGATTATGAGTATGAACTGACGATGGCCGATACAAACCGTCGGCTTTCCGGCATAGACACGGTTATTCTGTTTACAGAGCCGCAATGGGCGTTTCTCAGCTCATCTCTTGTAAGGGAGTTGATTCATTTTGGTAAAGATGTTAAACCTTATTTGCCTGAAGGACTGAAATATGAATAGATTGTACTGTGGAATAGAAAAAGTGATGGCAATGATGGCCTTGCTGGTTGTCAACTTGCCTATGTTGATGGCCCAACAAAAAGGAACGTCGCCAATGGAAGCCGCTATGCGCAAATTGACGATGGCTCAATTTGCCATTGAGGGTTTGTATGTTGATACGGTAAACATTGAAAAACTGACGGAAGATGCCATTAACGGCATGCTATCCAACCTTGACCCGCATTCTTCCTATACCAACCCAGCTGAGACCAAGCGATTGAATGAACCTTTGCAGGGGAGTTTTGAAGGTATTGGCGTACAGTTCCAAATGCTGGAAGACACGTTGTTTGTTATTCAGCCGGTTCCGAAGGGGCCGTCGGACAAGGTCGGCATTATTGCCGGTGACCGGATTGTCGAAGTGAATGATACAACTATAGCAGGTGTGAAGATGAGTCGTGAAGAAATTATGCGCCGTCTTCGCGGTCCGAAAGGTTCGGAGGTGCGTTTGGGCATCAGACGGAACGGAGCGGAAGATCTGTTAGAGTTTGTCGTGACGCGCGATAAGATTCCGGTTAATACGGTTGACGCAGCGTATATGGTTACTCCAAAAATCGGCTTGATACGTTTGAGCAGCTTTGGCAGTACCTCGCACGGTGAGATTGTTCAGTCTTTAATGAAGTTACGACAGCAGGGCATGGAAGATTTGATTCTGGATTTGCAGCAGAACGGCGGCGGTTATATGGAAGCTGCAACGGATATAGCCAATGAGTTCCTTGAAAAGGGCGACATGATTGTCTATACCAAAGGGCGGGCAGTTCCGAACCGTGAATATAAGGCCGATGGTAAAGGTATTTTCCGTGGCGGACGTATAGCTGTATTGGTAGATGAATATTCGGCTTCAGCATCTGAAATCGTATCCGGAGCCATTCAAGACCAAGACCGCGGCTTTGTCGTCGGACGCCGTACTTTTGGCAAGGGATTGGTACAACGGCCGTTTGTGTTGCCCGACGGCTCAATGATTCGCCTTACTGTAGCCCGTTATTATACGCCAAGCGGGCGGTGCATACAGAAACCATACGAAAAGGGAGACAAGGATGCGTACGATCAAGATCTGCTGGCGCGTTACAATCATGGCGAACTGGTAAATGCCGACAGCATCCATTATCCTGATTCCCTGAAGTTCCAGACATTGCGTAAGCATCGTACGGTGTATGGTGGTGGTGGTATTATGCCGGATTACTTTATTCCTTTGGATACGACTTTATATACAAAATTCCATCGCGAATTAGTTGCGAAGGGGGTAGTGGTACAGACGAGTCTTAGATTCATAGACAATCATCGCAAGGAATTGAAGAATACTTACCCTGAATTTGAGAAATTTGAAAGGGAGTTTGAGGTGCCGCAGGAGATGATTGACATGTTGATGACCGAAGGCGAAAAGGTCGGTGCGAAGTGTAAGGACCAGGAAGAACTGGACAAAACCTTGCTCCGGGTTAAATTGCAACTGAAGGCGCTTATCGCACGCGATTTGTGGGATATGTCGGAATATTATCAGATAATGTACCAGGAAAATGATTTTGTGAAAAAAGCCCTGGAGGTTTTGCAAAAGGCAGACTGATCCGCTCTCAGCTGAACGACTGACCTCAGATTGCCAGTCGTTTTTTTGTGGCAGGATCATTATCTGTGTCGGGTTTCCTCTTAGTGCATGGAACTGTAAATAAGTTGGCAAATGAGTTATCAGGAAATAATGGATTATCTTTACGCTCATGCAGATGCGCGTTATGCTGCGTTTTCGTCGTCGTTGATACCTGGTGAACAACCGCCAATGATAGGTGTGCGGCTTCCCCTTCTGCGGAATTTGGCCAGACGTTTGGCTAAAGAAGACTGGAGAGCTTATTTGGATGAAGCCGTGGACGATACTTTTGAGGAAATCATGTTGCAAGGTTTCGTGACAGGATTGGCCAAGATGCCGTTTGAGGAACAGATGCGTCGCATGGCATCCTATGCGGGAAAAATAACGAACTGGTCATTATGCGACTCTCCCTGTGCAGGTTTCAAGTTTGTCCGTAAGCATCAGGAAGAAGTTTGGGAATTTTTGCAACCTTATTTGTATTGTCAGGATGAGTTCCGGCAGCGTTTCGGGATTATTATGCTGATGGATCATTTTATGGATGACCGCTTTATATTCAGATTCATTGATGTTCTGGGTTCGGTTCGCCCTGTCGGATATTATGCTTCTATGGCTGTTGCCTGGGCTGTATCAACCTGCTATGTCCGTTATCCGGAACTCATTATGGATTTGTTGCGCAGCCGTAAGTTGGATAAGGATTGTCAGAATCGTGCCATTCAAAAGATTGTAGACTCGTTGCGTATTACGGCAGACGACAAGAACAAGGTGAAGGCGCTCAAAATTAAGTAGCTGGTTCCGTAAATGTTTTGAGTATGATGAAGAAACTGTTAATCGTTGCGATAGCTGTTTTTGCCCTTTATTCCGGAGGTACCCGGTTTATTTCCGAATCGTCTGAGTTGCACAATGTGCAGACGAACGTATCAGTGTCTTCTGGTACCGATTCCTTTCAGATAAGTGAGGATGAATGGGGTGGACAACATGTCGGCCTGCCGGTCTTGACTACGTCACGTCCCGAAGTCATCTTGCGTCATAAAGGTTATACGGTATCTTATAACAACGATTTGAAGTTGCCGAACTGGGTAGCATGGACTTTGGTTCCTTCACGGTTTCAGGAGAATGTGAGCCGTACAGGCGATTTCCTGCCCGATCCCGATTTGAAAGGTGACGACCGTGTGACGACGGATGACTACAAGCGTTCCGGTTATGATCGCGGACACATGTGTCCGGCTTCAGACAATAAATGGGACGAGCAAGCCATGCGCGAAAGTTTTTATATGACCAACATTTGTCCGCAGAATCATAATTTGAACCGTGGCGACTGGAAGGAACTGGAGGAGGCTTGCCGCGATTGGGCTTGTCAGAGCGAGGCATTATATATAGTCTGTGGCCCCATACTTTATAATTCCCGGCACAAGACGATAGGAAAGGAGCATGAAGTTACGGTGCCTGAAGCTTTCTATAAAGTCGTTTTAAGCCTGACTCCGTCCAAGGCAATAGGGTTTGTGTATAAAAACACATCCGGCAATCGTCCTTTGGATGCATATGTTAATTCGGTTGACCAGGTGGAGCGTTTAACCGGCATTGACTTTTTTACGGCCTTACCGGACAGTCTTGAGGCGTTAATCGAGGCAGAATGTGAGCCGGCTGACTGGCCTTTGGCCGGAGAACATTAAGCAGAAATGTTTTGTTTAATGATGTGTTTTAATTCTTCTTTGCCACACCTGTATTTGTTGGTCGCAAAGAATCAATACCCAAAACATGCAGAAGAAACTTACGCCGGAGATGGCATTGTCCAATCCTAACGGGGCAAACGGTACGGCGCAAAGCGAAAACAGCAGGCAATAAGTCAGCAGGCGCTGTCGGCGTATGATGAGCTGGAGAAATCTGCGGCGCCGCGGGGAAATCAGGAAATAGGCTGTCAGCAAAGCTGCAAAGATGAAGACTTTGGTTTCCCAAAGTTGGATCAGTCCGTCGGTCGTTTGGTTGGAAATGGTGTGCCAGTTGCTGAATATGGCAACGTCGAAATAGGCTGATTGCACGATGGCCAACGTCGTCCCTATGGCGAATCCAATGACCATGGGCCAGCAGGCCAGACGGAAGAACTGTTTGCGCTGGACGTATGACAGCAAGGCAAAACTGAGGCAAAGAGGCAGAGTGATGCTGTCGTGTGTGTAGCTGCAAAACACGCCCATGAGCAGCATCAGGAAGTAGCCGTATTTGAAATCCTTTGTAGAAATCCGGTTGTATTGGGAGATGAAAAATGGAACGATGCAGGTGGAGGTAAGTTCTATGATGGCAGTTTCGTCCCGATTGAAGAACGTATAGACACCCGGACAAAACAGTATGACGAACAGTCCGGTGCCAAGAATGCCGCCTGCCGTGTCGGTCGTATGGGTAATCAGCCCTATGAGATAAACAAGCAGGGTAAACAAAGCGGCTGACAGAGTAATGATGACCTCTGGTTGCCAAATGTAACCGCCTTCTTTGGGCATCAGCGCCAGTCCGAGAGCCATGCACACAAATATTATAAGATAGGCGATGCTGTTTTTCATGTGTTGGATTTTCTTTCTGCAAATGTACGGATTAAATTCCAGATTTTGGTTTTAATGGAAGACAAATTGCTCTGCTGTCTTGTTTGTCGTCGGTATGACTGTCGATGCAGAGGCAGTTCGGCAGCTTCTCTGCTTTTATTTTTTCGGGCGGAACAAATATCATGTTTTTTACATGCTTATGAATTCTTTATAACAAGCCTTGTTTTATATAAAAGAAAGTTTTTTATATTTAAAAGAAGTCTTGTTTTATATAAAACAAACCTTATTATAAACATTAGTGCAGATAAGAGGCAGGAAACTGTTCGCAGACAATAATCTTGTATTAATGTGTCGGGATGTAATGTGACAAGGATGTTGGATAAGGCGGAATGGATGGCAGAATTTTATGTGCCACATTGTTTGTGTAATGACATTATGTCATATATCGCGCGTCTGGCACGTTTTTCGTATGAATAGCGGCAGACGTTGAAATCCAATTTGGAAGTTAAATTTAAAAACAGATAGATTATGAACATTAAACCATTGGCAGACCGGGTTCTCATTGAACCGGCACCAGCAGAGACTAAAACAGTAGGTGGCATCATTATTCCGGATACGGCTAAGGAAAAACCGTTGCAGGGAACAATCGTTGCAGTCGGTAACGGGACAAAAGACGAAGAGATGGTGCTTAAAGTAGGTGATACCGTGCTTTACGGAAAGTACGCAGGTACTGAAGTGGAATTTGAAGGTAATAAATACCTGATTATGCGCCAAAGCGATGTTGTGGCTATTTTAGGCTGATTCTGAGGCGCTTTAAATCGGGCATTATAAACAGGCGTAGCAAGAAACGTCGGTGTATCCTTATTTTTTAAAGAACAATATAATTTTTAAATATCATGGCTAAAGAAATTAAATTCAACATAGAAGCCCGCGAGCAGATGAAGCAGGGCGTTGACCAGTTGGCAAATGCAGTAAAAGTGACGTTAGGTCCGAAAGGCCGTAATGTTATTATTGAGAAAAAGTTTGGTGCGCCGCATATTACCAAAGACGGTGTGACGGTGGCCAAGGAAATTGAACTGGCTGATGCATTCCAGAATGCAGGCGCCCAGTTGGTAAAGAGTGTTGCCAGCAAGACCGGTGACGATGCCGGTGATGGTACAACTACTGCAACGGTGCTTGCTCAAAGCATCGTGAGCGTAGGCTTGAAGAACGTTGCAGCCGGTGCAAACCCGATGGATTTGAAGCGTGGTATCGACAAGGCTGTTGCCAAAGTTGTAGAACATATCAAGGGACAGGCTGAACAGGTAGGAGACGATTACAGCAAGATTGAGCAGGTTGCGACCGTGAGTGCCAACAATGATCCTGAAATTGGTAAACTTTTGGCTGAGGCCATGCAGAAAGTCAGCAAAGACGGTGTTATTACCATTGAAGAAGCCAAAGGACGAGATACAACAATCGGCGTAGTTGAAGGTATGCAGTTCGATCGTGGTTATCTGTCTGCTTATTTTGTGACAGATACTGAAAAGATGGAGTGCGTGATGGAAAATCCTTACATCCTTATCTATGATAAGAAGATTTCCAATCTGAAAGATTTCTTGCCGATCCTTGAACCGGCAGTACAGAGTGGCCGTCCGTTGCTTGTAATCGCTGAGGATGTCGACAGCGAAGCTCTTACAACTTTGGTTGTAAACCGTTTGCGTAGCCAGTTGAAGATTTGTGCCGTTAAGGCTCCGGGCTTCGGCGACCGTCGCAAGGCCATGCTGGAAGATATTGCCGTATTGACTGGCGGTGTGGTTATCAGCGAAGAGAAAGGTTTGAAATTGGAGCAGGCTACCATCGAGATGTTAGGAACTTGCGACAAGGTTGTCGTTACTAAGGATAATACTACCATTGTCAATGGCCATGGACAAAGCGAGCTGATTAAGGACCGCGTCAACCAGATCAAGAATGAGATTGCCAACTCAACAAGCGATTATGACAAGGAAAAACTTCAGGAGCGTCTGGCCAAGTTGAGCGGAGGTGTTGCCGTACTTTATGTCGGTGCGCCGAGCGAGGTCGAGATGAAAGAGAAGAAAGACCGTGTTGACGATGCCTTGTGTGCAACGCGTGCCGCTATTGAAGAAGGTATCATTCCGGGTGGTGGCGTAGCTTATATCCGCGCTATTTCAGCCCTTGAAGGTTTGAAGGGTTGCAATGCCGATGAAACGACCGGTATCAACATCGTAAAACGTGCCATTGAAGAACCGTTGCGCCAGATTGTGGAAAATGCAGGTCTCGAAGGTTCTGTCGTTGTAGAAAAGGTACGTCAGGGCGAAGGCGATTTCGGATACAATGCCCGTGAGGACAAGTATGAGAATCTGAAGGCCAGCGGTATTATCGACCCTGCCAAAGTGACACGTGTCGCTCTTGAGAACGCGGCTTCCATTGCCGGTATGTTCCTTACTACGGAGTGTGTCATCTGCGACAAGAAAGAAGACAAACCAGAAATGCCGATGGGCGCTCCCGGTATGGGTGGCATGGGCGGCATGATGTAATTTGTGTCTGAACAATAAAGTTATATAATAATATTATCCCCTTGTTGCTTACCTCGTGCTGAAATATGCAGAGAAAGGAACAAGGGGATTGTTGTATTGTGATGTTTCTTTTGTGTGGCTCTGTTTCCCGGAACTGGCATTTTGTTTCTTCCAATATGTCTTAAGGTTTCCGGAATTTGCAGTTACCTCAGTGGGCTGCCTGCTTTCCTACCATAATTCGTTCCAGGAATTGATGTTCGAGTCGCCGGAGACGTTGTTATGTATTTCGTTGTCGACTTTAATGTTCGAAGTATTGCTTGTCGCCAAGATATTGGCTGGTGAAAGCCGGATAATGCTTATGCCGGGTGTTTGATATTTTTTCATAAAAGCCTTCTGGATAAATCATTTGTTAACCACTATTGTTTTGCCGCTTATGATATAGATGCCGGGCTTTAGGTTGGCGCGGTCAGTGTCTCCCATTTTTATGCCGGTAATACTGTAAATTGGTTCTATACCGTTTGTTCTTATGCTCGTCTCGGAGATGGAGGTTGTTCCACTGACAGGAAGGATTAACCGGTTTGCTTCTGCCGGTGCGGTGATGACCGGTACTTCTTCCATGTCGATGTAGGCTCTGTTGGCGCCCAATGAACACCCGGTTCCGCATTTGACAACAGTGTTGTCTGACAGCAGGTATTTTCCTTCGAGCATCTCGGCTGAGGCTTCGTCTGCCGCAAACACGCCATACAGTCCGTTCGCATGTAACGGGGCGGTCTGGGTGGCGCCGCTGTAAGCCAAGATTACGGCTTCAGCTTCAGCCTGGAACAAATAGGGCTCTCCGGCTTCCAGCATGTCTGTTGGTGCTAAGACCAACTGTGCCGGCTCGTTGTTGGCATCTAATGTTTTTCCTTCTATGCGGTAGAACGTGGCTCCGGTAAAATCTTTCGCCCGTACAGCTTGCGGAAGGCAGATTGTACCGAAACAGCCGGTTGTGGTCGGACGCCGGTAGCCGGTCGTAACGGGGAAGGTTTGGGTTAAGATGTATCCGTAATTTACGGAATAGGCGCCGAATGTACTGCCGTTGAATGCTATCGCCCTTACCGTTGAACCGTCGTTTATTTGCCATCTGCCTTCCTCTGTATTATAATCCCATTTGTATGGGGTATCTTGAAGTTTGACGTCAGCACTGGAAATATAGGCGATATATTGTCCGTCTGCTGATTTGATGCCTTCTTCCGGTGCTTGCGGGTTGGCATACCAGCTGATAGATGCCGGGTCTGACGTTGTTATGGCTTTGCCGTTGACCAGATATACCTGTTCAGCCTTTAACTTATTGTTTGTAGATTGTGCTGCCACGGCATAATTTGTACCGTTGTAGCTTGCTACAAAAGCCATGGGAGCGGATCTGCCGGTGTTGATGACTGTCAGTGTGTACGAGGTTGAAGCTGACGAGAAAGCAGCCGTCTCGGCAAGGAAAGCCGTAATGGTGGTAGTTCCGGTAGATATTAACACAATGTTGCCTTCAGCGTCTGTTTGGGCGACGGCTCTGTCAGACGATGCATAGGTGACGCTACCGTCAGAGTTTGTATGTAAGGTAGGGAAGGTATTGACAACATTCTCATTGATGTCTGCCGTGCAGGTCGTCTGGCTCCATGATAATTCAGGTATGGCCAGGTTTGAGACGTTTTCTATATCTTCCCAACTGCGGATTGCGATGCAAGGCTGTTCGTCAACTGGTAGCAAGAGGCCGCTCACATCTGCCAGCGCCGGCCAGTATTGTCCTGAAGACAGAATGCCAAAACGGTCGTATAGTCGGATCTGTTGCCCGGTTGACGGTTGGACAAGATATTGGTTCCCGTCGAAAGTTACGTCTTCAATCTTTACCAGCGTGCAGACATAGTCTGCAAGTTCGTCTTGCAGGTCTGCGATGGTGGCTGGTTGTGCCTCAGGTGTTGCTGCGGTTTCGTGTGATAAGGCTATGTCGTCGCTCTCCGTCAGCATCGGGATGCCCTCCCGGATTTCGTATTTTCCCGTGATTGTTCCGTTGACGATTTCGCCTGTCATAAAGTTATTCGTGGAAACTTGCAGGCAAAGGCCGCCCGTGGCGTCTTGCAAATAGATTTCGTCTCTCCATACATGTACGACCGTTGCATCAGTCAGTGATAACCTTGCCTGTGTGCCGGGTGTCAGTTCCTTGAAAGCTCGGATGGAACTTATTTCCACTCCTTTTAAATATTCGGCCACGGCCACAGTGCTTGCTTGTCCGTCCTTTTCTGCAACAGCCTTGAGTGTGGCAGGCGGGGAGATGCGTACAGGAGTATCATAAACAGTGCTTTGTGTTGTCGGTTCGCTGCCATCGAGGGTATAATAGATTGTTGCGTCATCAGCGGTCTGTATCGTAACATAAAAATCATCATAAAAAGTCCCATTGGGAACGGAGAATGTCGGGCTTTCAATTTGTGACACTTCGACATGGCGGAATAACACGATTCTCACGTCCGACTCGTTTACTGTGTTAGCTGCGAACAGACGCCAGTCTTTTCCACTATATGCACATAGCAGGTTTTGTGACGTTGTTTCACGCATGCCGTTATATTGTCCTTCAATGCAGTCCAGTGACCATTCCGCATCGTTTGTCGGTGTGCCGACAGTTACAATCGATGATTTTTCCCAATATAATACCTTTGAAGGGTCGCTGGTGGGTGAGATGCAATAGTTGCCGTTGTCTAGTTTTTTAAAAGTCCATTTTAGAATTTCTGTTATTTGCTCGTCGTTTAACGTCCCGTCCAGTATTTCTAATTTTACAGCTTTTGGGCGTTTTTCACTGTTCAACTCCGATGATAAGGCACAACCGGTTGCCATCTCATAAATGACGCAAATGTCGTTGTCCGTTACGTCTGAATGTGTTTCAAGTTGTTTCCAGTTTTGTGCGAAAGATTGTGTAAATGAAATGAGAAACAATAATACAATAGATATTCTTATTTTTCGTCTATCTGTACTGTTTATTAGTCGTTCAGTGTCCTTCATTATATGATTTTTAGTGTATTTATTGGTTGTACAAAAATATACAATTTGTAGATATTTGTTTTGCCTGTCATGGGTTTTTATGTTTCTTTAACAAATCAACAGGATATTAATCATCAATTGTGCGCGTTGGTTTTTGAAGAACAAATTCGAGGTATAGAAGAGTTTGCTAATACGAGTTATATAAAAACGGGGTTATAGTTATAGTCCTTATTTGGTTGGGTGTCGTCTGTGCTTCAAAGGAATAAAAAAACGGAACAGTTTCCAACGAAACTGTTCCGGATATAAATGGAATGATTTTACGATATACGATTATTCTTCATCTGTCGGGACAATCAGGCGGTAGCCTTTTCCGTGTACATTATTGATTTCTATTGATGGATCGTCCTTCAGGTGTTTACGTAGTTTTGTAATATAAACGTCCATGCTTCTTGCATTGAAGTAGTTGTCGTCAATCCAGATGGTTTTTAGGGCTAACTCCCTTTGAAGTACATCGTTGGCATGGGCACATAGCAGTGAAAGCAGTTCACTCTCCTTCGTTGTTAGTTTGGTCTGTTTGTCACCAATTGCTAATATTTGACGTTGTGTATCAAACGTAAATTTACCAAGTTTGTACATATTGGTTTCTTTGTTCTTTTTACCTCTGACTCTTCGTAAAATGGCTTCCATGCGGAATACGAGTTCTTCCATGGAGAACGGCTTAGTGATGTAATCGTCTGCTCCAATTTTAAAGCCGTCAAAAATATCTTCTTTCAGGTTTTTCGCTGTCAGGAAAATGATAGGGATTTCGGCATTGACCTGCCGGATTTCATTAGCCAGCGCGAAACCGTCTTTTTTAGGCATCATGACGTCTAACACGCACATGTCATATTTACTTTTCAAGAAAGCCTTATAACCGGCTTCTCCATCCGGATAAAGTTCTGCGTCGTATCCTTTGGCCTGAAGATATTCTCTCAAGAGCATACCTAAACTCTCGTCATCCTCACACAATAAAATTCTCAATTTGTCTTCCATAATTCTTAATTATTTAATGTTAATAATGTTATTATAAATTTAGTTCCATGGCCATAATCGCTTTCTGCACGAATCACTCCTTTTTGCAGACTAACAATCTTTTTTACATACGCGAGCCCTAGGCCGAATCCTTTTACATCGTGTTTGTTTCCGGTATGGACTCTGTAGAATTTATCAAAGATACGTTTCAAATCGTCTTTTTGTATTCCGATACCGTTGTCTTCTATAGAGATGTTTATTTTGTTGTTTACATTCCATGTGCGGACAGTCAGATGGAGTTCAACGTCATCTCTTTTATATTTTACAGCATTGTCCATCAGGTTGAATATCACATTTGTAAAATGCATCTCATCTACATATATCATTGCATTCTTTGCCTGAAGATCCATAGAGATGCTGCCACCGTTTTGTGATACTTTCAGGTTGAATGTTTTGACGACGCCTTCAAGTAATTTGTTGGCATCCAGCTCTTTTTGTTTAAACGCTATGTTATCACGGTCATAGAGTGACATTTGCAGGACTTTTTCTACTTGAAAACGCAATCGTTTTGTTTCGTCGTTGATGACCCTTGAGAGGTTTTCATACATAGCCTCGCTTTTATTGATTGATTTGTCGCTCAGCATTTGTGCAGCCAGCGAAATTGAAGATATTGGGGTTTTGAATTCATGTGTCATGTTGTTAATGAAGTCATTTTTCATTTCAGTTACTTTCTTCTGTCTGAAGATGACATAAATAGTAAATACGAACGTGACGAAGAGTATGATTGTAAAAGCTAGAGCGGGTATCATCATGCGTGCCGTCCCCATAAGATATGCGTTCATGTCAGGAAAGTGGATCTTGACGATGCCCATTTTGTTGTAGGGGTCGTTCCTGAATAATATTTGGGAGTAAGAATAGGTTTCTCCTTTTTCTTCGTAATCAGGACAGCGGTAGACTTCACGGCCATCGCTTGTGGATACCGTAAAATGGTATGGGATGCTGATACCGTTATTTTCTAAAGCATAGCGTATATCTTGATCTAACAATTTGAAGTTTATACGTTGTTCAAGTGGTTTGTCGCTGGCCGTATAGAGGATGCTGTAAACGACTTCGTCAAGTAGTCCTTTTTGGTAGACATAGGCATTTTTGATGTGTTCGCGAAAGCTTTTTGATGCTTCAGATATTGAGTTTGCGCTTTTCAGACGCAATACTTTCGGTATGGCTGATGGGTGCTTTATTTTTGTTTGCAACTCAAAAATGGTTGTTTGTCCGGAAACTCCATATTTCGTAGTATTGCCAAACATTTTGCTGGAAACAACTGTTAACTGCATCGAGTCGTTTCTTTCGTGCATCGTTTCATTGGAAATCTTTTCTAAATACCTGAATGTTTCATTCTGCTCCAGATTGCGGGATGCTTGATCCAGACTCCGCATTACGGACTCGTCAAATTGCTCTTTTCGCATTTTGACCATTTGATTGATGTATTTCATCTGCAAAAAAAGAAGTCCTAAAAAAGAAACTCCTATTATAATGCTTACTATGATGATGGTAACCTTTTTCATGTTGGCAAATATAAGTAACCCTTTTGACAATTAAACTGGCTTTTGCAATTAACCTTATCAGGATTTAACATTATTAACTTGATATGATATTAAAATGAATTATATAAGCAAATAAATAATGATTTAATTTAAAATGGTCGGTTGGGTTTATATCGGATTTCCTTGAATATTTTAACGCGGAAAATATTATTATCACTTTTTACGGTATGCACTTATTGGAGCAAGATTAAAATGCAGTAATGAGACCAGGATTATTTCCGAGTCTCATTACTAAATTTGCATATTCAATAGTGTATGCAACAGTATTGCCACTCCTCCTGTTGGCAATATTGTTTATTCATCTTTATCTTGTGCAGCTTCGAAGTCCTTCATGAGTTTCTCTTGCACATCTGAAGGAACTAATTCGTAGCTTGCAAATTTCATAATAAATGAAGCTCTACCGCCTGTGATTGAGCTTAAAGAAGTGCTGTAGTTGGAAAGCTCTTTAAGTGGAACCTTGGCTATTAGTTTTTCATATCCGTTCTCACTACTCATACCCATTATCATACCACGGCGTCCTTGCAGGTCACTCATCACATCTCCCATTTTGTCACTTGGTACAAAAACCTCGACATCATAAATTGGTTCGAGAATTTTAGGCCCAGCTTCTTTGAATGCGGCACTGAATGCGTTACGGCCAGCCAGCATAAAGGACAACTCGTTAGAATCAACGGGGTGCATCTTACCGTCATAAACGATAACCCGAACATCGCGTGCATAACTTCCTGTTAACGGTCCCTGTTCCATGCGTTGCATTACACCTTTTAATATTGCTGGCATGAAACGTGCATCAATGGCACCACCCACTACAGAGTTTATGAATACAAGCTTGCCACCCCATTCCAGATTGACTTCTTCCTTGCCTTTTACGCTCATTTTGAATTCCTGCCCATTAAACTTGTATATATCCGGTTCTGGCATTCCTTCGTAATATGGTTCCACAATCAAATGAACTTCGCCGAATTGCCCGGCACCTCCCGATTGTTTTTTATGTCGGTAGTCGGCCCTTGCTGCTTTTGTGATGGTCTCCCGATAGGGAATACGTGGTTCATAGAAAATAATGTTTATTTTTTCATTGTTTTCCATGCGCCATTTTAATGTGCGTAAATGAAATTCCCCTTGACCGTGAATCAGAATTTGGCGTAATTCTTTACTTTGTTCCACAACCCATGTCGGATCTTCTTCACGCATGCGGTTCAAAGCATTCATCATCTTCTCCGTTTCTGACTCATTTGCGGCTTTTATGGCACGAGTGTATTTGGGATTCGGGTACTTGATAAAATTAAAGCGGTTTTCAGCATTTTTATCATTCAGGGTGTTGCCGGTCTTTACATCTTTCAGTTTTACTGCACAACCTATGTCACCGGCTACGAGCTCTTCCACTTTGATTCTGTTTGCACCTGCACAAACAAATATTTGCGACATTCTTTCTTTGGAACCACGATCTGCATTGGTCAGATCATCACCTTCGTGAACTTTGCCGCTCATGACTTTGAAATACTGTACTTCACCAATATGAGGCTCTACTCCGGTTTTAAAGAAATACAAAGAGGTCGGTCCATTGGGGTTTGGAGCAACTTCCATACCGCGTGTATTATGTACTTTCGGCATTTCATCGACAAAAGGCACCACATTGCCTAAGAATTCCATCAGGCGCCTTACACCCATGTCTTTTCCTGCGCAAACACAAAAAACAGGAAACATGCTGCGGGCGGCCAATCCTTTGCGTATGCCTTCGCGCATTTCATCTTCAGTCAAAGTTTCGCTTTCAAAGAACTTTTCCATTAAAGTCTCATCGTTTTCTGCGGCTGCCTCTACCAAGGCCTTGTGCATTTCGAGTGCCTTGTCCATCTGATCTGCCGGTATTTCTTCTATGGTTGGCTCACCTCCGTCGGGCCCCCATGAATATTTTTTCATTAATAATACGTCGATAAGAGCGTTAAAGTCAGGTCCAGTCTTTATTGGATATTGTACAGGCACAACTTTGTTGCCGTATATAGAAATAAGTTGTTCAAGGATTGTGTCGTAATCGCATTTTTCATCATCCAGTTGGTTCACGAGGAAAATTACCGGCTTACCCAGTTTTTCGGTGTATCTAAAATGGTTTTGAGTTCCTACCTCAGCACCATATTGTCCATTTAATAATAGTATGGCGGTATCTGTGACATTTAAGGCTGTTAACGCACTACCGACAAAATCATCTGATCCCGGACAGTCTATGATATTCAGCTTCTTGTTGTTCCATTCGACATGAAATATGGTAGAAAATACAGAATAACCGTACTCCTGTTCAACAGGGAAATAATCACTCACCGTGTTTTTGGCTGTTATCCTGCCACGACGCTTAATAATGCCACTTTCATACAACAAGGCTTCGGTCAGTGTCGTTTTGCCGGAGCCATCATTTCCCAACAGGGCTATGTTTTTAATTTCGTTAGTCTGATAAACTTTCATGTTATTAATTTTAAGATTAAAAAATTCGGCACTAAATTTACTAAAAATGAAAAATGGAAACAACTTTCTTATATATAACTTTCTTATGTTGTTTAACATAGTCAATATCTTGCCTTTGATGGAGTGCAACGAATGGGACTTTGTTATTTAAGAAATGTATTAAATAATATGTTGCATATTTGGTTGGGCTGGAAAATTGTTTATAGAAAATAAAAGAGGATGCACCGCATGGTCGCTACCATTATTGTGCATCCCCGGAGGAAAGTATAATTATTCAAGTAGCTCATTCAATTCTAGTACATTCCAATAATCGGTCAATGCAATCTGGAACTTTTGCGCATGCCCATATTTCGTAAAATTTTAGGCCATCGAAGTTGAAAGTAACGCCGCATGGTGTCAGCGCTCAACCATTCGACAACGAAGTCTTGTCCTCTTTCTCTGAGCAGGCAGCTGTCCACATATTTAAAAGTACCACAGTTGCCGCTGATAAAGCAATGGCTTTTTTTCTTGGTTTTCCCATCTCGTTGCTACAATGAAATAGCGGTCTTTTCCGTAAAATTTTATTGTTCATCCGGAACCTTTAGCAAATCTCCTGAAAGCCAGTCTAAGAAAGCGACTATTCTCCAGACACCTTTGAAACAATCTGTTCGTTCCTGGCATTCGTCATAGGCGGCCATCACTTTTCTGAATTCCTCTGGTTCTTGGCAACGTTCCCAACGTTCAGTTCTCCATGGATTGCTTGCTGTTTGATTGTTGTCTTTCCATGTAAGGTTGAAATGTTGGTTGTCAATTTGATGTATCATGCTTTTTGAGCGACCTTCGACAATGAATGAATCTGATGATAACGCACATAAATTGCCGCTGAAAAATAATAATCCGGGGTCGCGCCTGCCAATCAAAGCCAACGTTAAAGTTGACTTATGACCAATGAATTTATAATGTGGTACAAATTTTGTTGTTTTAAAGTTGATAAAAGCTGAATCCCCTTGATACTGTAACGCCCAACATCCTGTCATGTCAGAATCTTTTCCTTTTCCGCCGTTTGCCAGATTTGATGTGCCTATTACAATTAAGGCTATTGATATACATACTGCCCAAAATTGGAGAGTCTTATTGTCTTTTTTATCTTTATTCATGAATAATATTCTTTTCTTCAGTGAGGAATGATTGTAATTAGACTTTATCATGATCCATTCACTGTTCCCGGCGTATGTCAGTACGAGGTTAATCTGATACTGTTCCCGGTCATACCCATGGTTTAGTAAATCATCATCCACTTCCAATTCCTGAAGCAGTCTGATTGATTTAAAGAACATCCATACAAAAGGGTTATACCAATTTATAATGACAACTGTTTGCATTATGAGTAACTTCCAATAATGGCCATGCTTGATATGGCTCTTTTCGTGGGCGACAATGAACTTTTCTCGCTCTTGGTTTGCATTTTGGGGAATAAAAATATTATTGGCGTAAGAAAATGGCTGGCCATTGGATGGGAAATATGTATTGATGCACTCTGTCTGTTCTTTTGGTTCAGAGCGTTTGCGAACTTTTTCAAGATATAAAAGTTGCAAATACAAACGTGTGTATTCCTTCTTGCTGATCAAAAGGGAAAAACGAAGCATTTTTCCTACATTCTTAGATTTGACCAATCCTTTTTCTTTTAGGACTCGCAGGAATGTCGCCAATGTCGTATATGCCCGGCTTTGGTTCAGGATATTCTTTCAACATGTCGTTTATAAAGCTGCTTTCTCCTGGCAAGCGTCAAAGGATATCCATTACTTGTAATTCTGCCCGTGTTAAATATCGTGTATTTCTCATTATTACTGATTAAGATTTTAACAATAAAGTTAAATACCATAAAAATAAAATCCAAAAGATGTTTTTAAAAAGGAATTGGCATTGTTATTTATTAACAATCTTGGTTTCTTATTAGAATAAAGTTCTTTGCGTAGCATGATTTTACATTATCTTTGTAGCTGTTTGTCCATCTAAAAATTCCAATATGGCTGGTATTTATATTCATGTACCTTTTTGTAAAACGCGTTGTATTTATTGTGATTTTTATTCTACGACCCAAATCAACAAAAAACGAGCATATGTGGAAACGGTTAAGCGTGAGTTGGTACTTAGAAAGAACTATCTTCGCAATGAAGAACTTGAGCGTCCGTTTATTGATACCGTCTATTTTGGAGGAGGAACTCCGTCACAACTTGATTTTGGAGAGATAGAAGATATCCTTTCTTGTATTTATAAAGAGTATGCAGTGTCTCCTAATGCAGAAATTACTATTGAGTGTAATCCAGACGACCTGAATGTTGAAGCCTGCAAACGACTTAGCGTATTATTTAATCGTTTCAGTATTGGAATACAATCTTTTAATGAGGGCCAACTTCGATTCATTAAAAGAAGGCACACTGCAGAGCAGGCAATCGATGCCGTTAAATGTTGCAAAGAAGCTGGCATTCATAATATCAGTGTAGATCTGATATATGGTTTCCCACGGCAAACAGTGCGAGAATGGGAAGCAGATATTGAACAGGTGCTAGAGTTGCATGTTCCGCATATTTCAGCTTATGCGCTTATTTATGAAGAAGAAACTTTGCTTTGGAAGTACAAAGAACAAAATATAGTGTCGGAAATAGATGAAAATTTAAGTATAGATATGTATAATAGCCTTATTGACCATCTTAAGGCAGCTGGTTATGAACATTATGAGATATCCAATTTTGCAAAGCCGGGTTTTATATCAAGGCATAACTCAAGCTATTGGAGGAATGTTCCTTATCTTGGTTGTGGCCCTTCCGCCCACTCTTATGACGGGAAAAGTAGACAATGGAATATTGCTGATGTTGATTTGTATATTAAAGGTGTAAATTCATGCTTTTGTGCTGAAGATATGACAAGTGCGCAGTGGTTTGAAAGAGAAGAACTCGATCTTTATACACGGTACAATGATTTCGTATTAACGACTTTGCGTACGATATGGGGGATGGATCTTGGATTGTTGGAAGTTAATTTCGGTCGACAACTTACAGATTATTGTTTAAAGATGGCTGAAAAGCATCTTCGAGCCGGCACTTTAGAAGTTGAGATTGTAGAAAAAGGAAAAAATAAAGAGCAAACCTCAAGAGGTTTGCTCAAACTGACAAGGCGCGGCTTGTTTCTTTCTGATGGTATTATCAGCGACTTGTTGTATATAGACGACTAATAAGCCATTTCCTGATATGTGATCTCATAGAAACACGGGTATACATTTGTTGATGCATCCGAATGTCCTTGAGTGTGTGGGACGATTAACCTGACCTTAGATATTTCGCGGTCGTCTATCTGTCTGCCAATATGGATATATGTAAAAGGAACTAACCAGCCTGATGGAACAACTGTAGAACCGTAGTAGTTATACATAATTCCGCCTCCATTTATGGATGTATTGAAAGAACCTTTAAACGTTCCGTATGTGTTGGTGACATCCATAATGTCTGGATACATGGTGGAACTGTTTGATTGTACTTCGTCATTCAGTATGTTATATTCCACGTAACGGCATATAATGCTTTTTGTCTGGCCGTTCAGTAACTTACTGCCTACACCTTTCCTGACGATTTGCATATATATGCCGGTATTTTCAAATACGACATATTCATTGTTTTCTACATTTGTTATACTATCCTGAAGATAAAATTGTTCTTCACTAATAACATTAATATTACCGACATGGATTAATGTATCTCCTTCCAATACAATGGAAACATCACGTTTAAGGAATGCATTAATTGCTTCACGTTCCTTTTCCCGTTGCTCTGCATAAGTTTCTTCATCGTTGCAACCTTGTAAGGCTGGTATCATGCAAAGAAATGTAATAAAATAAATGATTTTCTTCATATTTTTATCATAATTATTCATTTGATAACAATGGAGCATATTTCTTTAATGCTTCGTCGACAACGCGTTCTGCTTTCTCCATATCGCATTCAAGAACACCACCTGCAGCATTCAAATGTCCTCCTCCATTGAAAAATTCTTCTGCCATTTTGTTGCAGGGGAAATCGTCTACAGAACGAAGTGAAACACGTATGGTACCATTCTCCGGGTTTTCGCGTAAAAAAATAGATAATTTGTTTCCTTTTATCTGTAATGGTATATTGACAAATCCTTCTGTATCTCCTTTCTTGAAAGCGAAACGTTTCTGTTCTTCGTAAGTCAACGTCATCAGTGCAGTTCGAAATTTAGAGAAGGCTTTCATTTTGACATAAAGTAGATATCCCATTAACTGGAAGCGGCCGACAGGGTAATTATAATAAATTTGACGATAAATTTTATCTTTATCAATGCCTTTTGATAATAAGGCTGCTATTGACATATAAATCTCGCTTCTGTTTGAATTGTAAGAAAAGCAGCCAGTATCCGTCATCATACCTGTATATAGACAGGTAGCTTCCTGTTCGGATATATTATCCAACGAATCAGTTTGTATAAACAAACGAAAAAGCAATTCGCAAGTTGCACACATCTCTGGGTAGGATATAGCAAGTTCAAATTCATTGGAAGGATTGGGATGGTGGTCGAGCATGATCTTGGGAGCCTGCAGACCCTTGACAGTTTCCGAAAATATGTCAAGTCGTTTCAGATCATTGAAGTCTAAGCACATAACCAAGTCTACATCTGACAAAGCGGATTTGACTTCTTCCGGTTGCTTCTCAAATATCATCACTTCTTCCGAACACGGTAACCATTTTAAGAAATCCGGAAAAATGTTAGGCGTAACGGCTGTTACCTTTTTGCCTTTTCTCTGTAAAAATTGTAAGCAAGACAACATTGCTCCTAATGCATCGCCGTCCGGTGAAACATGGCATGTCAACAACACATGGCGAGCTTTTTCAGTCATATGTTTGAATGCTGACAATTCTGTTTCGGATAATATATTGCTTAACATGTGGATTATTTAATTAGATGACAAATATACGAAAAAAGTCAGTAAGCACTCATTTTAAAGGAACTTTTAACGCACCCTGCTCTGCTATATCATACACTTCCCAGCCTAGGTCTTTGCACTCTTTTCGATATGTCATGCGTTCCTTCCAAGACAATGATGCATCCAAAATGATCATGTTCGTTGAGAATTTTTGACTTATGGATAATAATGAAGAATGAATACCATGGCATAGAAAAATGTAATCCACATGGCAAATATTATCTTGATTAACTTTGTCCCAATTGTTGTCGTATAGCATCAAAACAGATACGGAGTCGGTTTTGATTAGTCCGTTAGAGTAAGATAAATAGCTATCCTTAAAGTTCTGTCTTATGACTTTAGGAAAGACCCTTAATCGTCGTTTCCAGAAAGTTTCTGCAATTACTTTCATTCCATTGCTTGTATTGTTTGGCGTCGGTGAAATAAGATAAGAACGCTCAGAAGAATCTATTATATGAAGCGCCGGACAAGTACTGTTATGGTAGAATACTACCATGGGAGATATCTTGCGAGTATCTTGTAGGATAACAGTACAAGAAATGGCAAAAACAAGCAGGATTACTCCATATACATAGTGTGAAAAGTCAATGCCATTCTTACATATCCACCATAATATCAGTGAGTAAATCAAGATTACAAGTGTTATTGAGGGATAAACCTCAACAGTTGCGTATGGCCATTGTGCTAAGACGTTTAAAATAGCATGCTGCACTTTTATTATCTGTGTAACAATTTCAAACCACCATTCGAAATAGCCTGTTGGTAAGAACGATGCTAAGACCGATAAAGGCATTGTGCATAATAAAAGAGAGATAAAAGGTGACAATAATAAAGTGGCGACCGCAGAATAAAGGGCAAATGTATGAAACAAATATGCTATCAATGGCGCCGTGGCCAGTTGGGCTTTAAAAGACATTATCAAACTTTCAGAAATAAAGCGGAGTGTTTTTCGATTTTGAAGTTTATCCGGTAAATGTAGTGATCCCAAACCGAGAATTCCACACATAGCCAAAAAAGAAAGTTGGAAACTGACGTCAAAAAGCCACATTGGCTTAATGCATAGCATTAAAGTTGCTGCAACAGCAAGTGAATTTACGCTGAAACCTTTTCTTCCTAAGATAGAACCCAACAGCATTAGGCTGTACATCAGTGATGCTCGTATAAGTGATGATGGCAATCCGGCTATGAAACAAAATGTCCATACAAATATGAGGGCCAGCATGCAACCCATAATATAGGCGGGGCGGTTATGAGTATAAAACTGTAAGAATACACCGATAAGCATAACTAAATAGCACAGATGTAATCCAGATAAAGCTAACACATGGGTAACTCCAACAGTTGCGTAAATGTCAGACAGGTCGTCCGGCATGTCAGATCGGTCACCTAATGTCAAGGCTGAATATAATGCTAATTCGTTACCCGACAATCCACTTTTAGCGTAATTCTTTATGAATAACTCACGACAATGTAATGCTTTCAGTCTTAACTGCAAGAAGAACGGCAGATTTTCAAGTGAATTTTTTTCAGAATAGATATTCCAGCATCCGTCCTGCCATAAAAACACTTGTCCGCAAAAACCTTTGTTTTGCATGTATTGTGCATAATCAAATTCATCCGGATTGCCGTGGTTGGAAAATTTATTGATTTTCCCTGTAAAATGAATTTTATCGCCTGCCTGCAACCTCAAAGCCAAAGAATCCTTTTTTATTATAAGTAAAACTTTCTGTGGGGTGATATCTGTATATGCTCGTCCTGATTGAACTACAAGTGCTTCGCAAAATACACTTCGACTTTTAATTTTCGGGGAAGAGTATGCCACACCATGATAAATGTTTTTTTTATCGGGAAGTACGACTTGGGCCTGTTTCCATGAGAATAAAAACGACAAGCATCCATAAAAAAGAAAAAATAAAGACAGGAAGTAAACGAAATAACATGTTTTGATGGTTCCATTTATTCTTAAATGCTCATATGTCATCGCCAATGCGGACACTATGATTCCTGTCAAAAGAACGCCGACTGCAGTGGAAAAATATTGAAGTAGCAATTCTTTAAAAGACGACACAATCTTGTCACCTAAGACAATGCCGCATATCAAGGGTATCACTATCTGTAAAAAAGGATACCTGTCAATTTGTTCTTTGAAAGAAAGTTTCAGGCGTGGATATTTTTCAATATGTTAATTTCTTTTATAGGATCAGATGCTTTAAAAACGGCACTTCCTGCAACAAGTACATCCACACCAGCCTGACATAGTTGCCTACCTGTTTCCCTGTTAACGCCGCCATCTACTTCAATCAATGCTGTGGCACTGCGCTCTGTTATCATTTTGCGCAATTCACGGACTTTGTCTAAAGTGTGCATAATGAACTTTTGCCCACCAAAACCAGGATTGACAGACATGAGCATAACAAGATCTACATCACAAATAATGTCTGATAGCGTGCTTACAGGTGTTGCCGGGTTTAGTGTGACACCGGCTTTCATGCCGGCTTCCTTGATTTGTTGGATAACCCTATGTAGATGAGGGCAGGCCTCATAATGTACATTCATGGTAAATGCACCAAGACCTTTCACTTCATTGATAAACTTTTCAGGTTGTACGATCATCAGATGTACGTCCAATGGTTTTTTGCAAAGCTCTGCTACATATTTTAGGACAGGAAAACCAAATGAAATGTTCGGTACAAAAAACCCATCCATAATATCTACATGTAACCAATCGCAGTCACTTTTGTTTATCATCTCCATATCTGTCCTTAAATCGGCAAAGTTTGCTGATAACAAGGAAGGAGCAACCAATGTCTTCATAGCAAAATATAACTATTCCTATACAAAGGTAGCAAAAACACTTGATTTTGTCAAGTTCTGCTACATTTTTATCAAACTTCTTTCAAAATCATGCGAGCAAAATCACCATTTGTATTCTCTACTTCATGATAATTTCTTGCAAAAAGTTTTAGGAAAGCGATAGCTTTTCTTGAAGGACGCAAAGTTTCTTTTGGTAACATAAGATCCATAGGCACACGTTTTTTAGTTTAAACGGTGTCTGTGCTTTTTTATTATGCTTTTAATCCTATATTTTTATGAGATAGCTAGATAAATATTATGAGTAGTTGCCATTCTTCGAAGATTGAGCAAGGCATAACGCATTCTTCCAAGAGCTGTATTTATGCTGACACCTGTAACTTCCGCTATCTCTTTAAAAGACATCTCCTGATAGTAACGCATATAGACGACCTCTTTTTGGTTTTGGGGTAGGTTTTCTACTAAGGCTTTTACGTCGTTTAGTGTTTGTTCCTTGACCATTTGGATTTCAACATTTGTTTCTGTCAGTTTTGCATTGTTAAATAAGTCGTATGATACATCTTCGTTAGAAACACAATTTTCATTTTTATTCTGTCGGAAACAGTCTATAATCAAGTTATGCGCAATTCTTGTCAGCCACGCGTAAAACCGACCGTTGGCCGTATATTTGCCTTGTTTGATAGTAACAATGGCTTTCATGAATGTTTCCTGGAATAAATCATCTGCAACGTCCCTGTCACGGACTATAAAATAAATATATGAGAACACACGTTGCTCATATCTACTCAACAATATATCAAATGCTGAATTATCACCTTCGGCATAAAGTTCAACCAACTTGTCGTCAGTCAACTTAATTGTACTCTTCATTTTTATGTTAATTTATAATTATGAAGTAGAATTTTCCGATAGGCTATAATGTTTAAAGGTTATTATTACTTAGGCAAAGTAAAGCTATTTTTTGCATACATACAATTTATTGCCACGAAAAATAACGGCAACATCAGTTTTTTATGTTATAAAACAGTAAAAATCCATGCGTACAGTAAAAAATAAATATAATGCTGCAACATGAGAGAGATGTTTTAAGTCGGCAATTTTTTTATGAATATTAATAATGAATAAGCAAGATGTACCTTTAGGGGATATTATGGTACATCTTGTTATTATCTGTTTGTTAATTCGCATGTTGCGCTGTATCTAATGACGAATGGTTCGTTTGTTGGTTTTTCCAGTACTGTCCTTTAGAATGTAAATCCCGTTTGGAAGTGTTTTGAGATATGTTTCGTTTCGGGCTTCGCCAATCTTTATACCACTGACCGTATATATAGATATTGTTTCGTTATTTGTTTTAGTTTCGGAAATTGCGTCTGGCATTTCATCAAATGAAACAGCTACCTTGTCAGCAGAAACCCAGCTTTCATCATTCAAAAGTACATATAGCCCCAGCCCTTTGATAAAGGAATGCTCGGAAGCTTTAAATTTTTCGCTTTCATATGTTAAGCTATATGGGATGCCATCTTGGCGAATATATGTTCCTTGGACCGTCAACTCTTCATTTCCTATTGCTTCAGGCTTCGTTTCTGCAGATGATATCCTTTTTTGAATCTCAAAAGAAGTGAATGTTTCGGATGATTTTACAAGGTAAACGCCTCCTTCTTCAATGTTGTCGGCATCGGTAAAGTAAAGTTGTAAAATACCATTTTCTGTCTTAGCATATCCTTTGTACTTCTTTATTTGAGAGAATAGTCTTTTTGCAGACGCTGAACCAATGTCAAATGGTAAACAAAGTGCAGTCCATTCATTTGCTTTTATGTCCTTTATTACAAGGATGTTGCGTATAGAAGTAGAATTGTCGATGTCCCATATAGGACTATTCTCATCTAAAACATTAAATTTTAATGTTGATTTTAATTCCGGATAAGTAGTTAACAGTTCGTAGAGAGAATAAAAACCAATATCTGATATTTCTGCGGTATTGTCTTCAGCTGAGGATGTCAAACCAAAAACGGTGTTGAAACTTTTGCCGTAGCTTGAGAGCATAACGCTGTCTGACTTAATATTATCAGCTAGTCCTGTTTCTTGGATATCCCAAATAACAAATGTTTCATCATTTTCGTTAGTAACAGTGTATTTGGGTGCGATCTGGGTTCCATGATTGGCTCCGTTGAGCCACCACAGATAGGAAAGGCCGGGGCCAGTTTTCAGGTTTTTCCCTTTTACGAGGAAATACTTCTGTTCTATCTTAATAAAGGTCGAATCATCGTATAGTTGGTTGAATTGTAGCGCAATATTGTTTTCTCCGGGTTTGCCGTAAACTTTTATGGTGTTTGCATTTCTGTTGTATTCTACTTTGTTGACTCTTGCTGCGTCACCTGATTTCCATTGGTAACAGGTAAATGAGTATGGTTTGACACCTTCATATTCTTTTAGTAGTCGCAGATAATAAATTCCTGGTGTGGCAGTTGAACCTGTCGCTTCAAATTTGATTGTGATGCTGTCTGTTACGTTGCCATCCTTGTCCTCCAGCATTTCCTCAGGAATTAGATATTCTACATTATAGAAACCGGAGGCCAGTCGCGGTTCAAGACGAATTTCCTTATATATATGTCCGTTGATGGATAAGGTGTAAATTCTGCCGGCGTCTGCGCTATGGTATCTACACATCAGGGATACTTTTTCTTTTATGCCTTGTGTTGCTAATTGATAGCTGAACCATTTGCCACTCAATGCGTCTATATAAAACTCGCCGGAGTAGGAGCCTTTTTCAAAATCACCTTGTAAGACGTGTCCTGCATCGCTTTGTTGTTCGCCAGTTGCGACAAAATCTAAAGTTCGTTCGTTCAGATGTTGCATTATCTGTTCTTCTGCTATGACTTCATCTTTTATGGCATCCCATTCTTCTTGTGTCATTTGGTTCCAATACATCATGTAGCGTGCCTCGTGGATAGTAAAAAATGGCTGTAATATTAAATCAGAGAAACGTTTGCTGTTATATAATCCCGTTCTGATTTTGAAAGTCAGTTTGTCACGGCTTACCATATAAACAGAGTCTAAAACATTTTCGCGTTTTCCAATAAGCATTGGAGCGGAAGTCAAACTGAGTTGTGTTCCTTGAGACGGGGCATGATCCATACGGCCTTCACCTGCGAATTGGCCGACAAGATTCTCTGTGCTTGTTATAGCCCCTAATAATACCGGACCATATTTGAAAGCTACATAATTTGTGTAATTAGGGCATTCTGTCAGTTCAAGTTGCATCGGGAATTTAATAACGATTTTATCCCCTGTTTTCCATGACTGTTTTACGTATATATATCCGCTGTTGGGAGTATCGGAATTTTGTTTGTTTCCGTTTATTTCTAAGGAAAACCCTGTTTTGCACCATTGCGGTTTTCTTAATGCCAATACATACTCGCCATCTTTATCTATCGTTAAAGTCGTTTCTTCTTCATAAGGAAAAGATGTTGATTGGGTAATACCAAAGATTTCGTTATTTAAGGTGCTTGCGACGAACAGATTCACATAAAGAGTATCATTCTTAGGAGAGCGTGCATATACAAATTCTCCATATTTGCTATGGTTTTCCATTCCGGTTCCTACACAGCACCACATCCCTTGGTTTACTTGTGAATACATACGGTAATGTTGTGGGCGCAAACTGGTAAAATAAACGTAGCCTCCTGTAGTGGGGTTTTGCGTTGAAAGAATATGGTTGAGCATCGCTTGTTCGTAGAAATCGGCATACGTTGTGTTTTGATCGTCAGCAAACAAGTCTTCGGTAAGTTTCATCATGTTGTTGGTATTGCAACTTTCGGGCCCGTCAGGATGGTTGATATACTCCGAACAACGTGAGTCTGGTAAGAAATGTTCGCTAATACTGTTTCCTCCTAAAGCAACGGTACGTGAGTTTACGACATCTTTCCAGAAATTATGTGCCGCTCTCCGGTAGCTTGTTATCGTGACAGGATCACTTTTGTCGTCTTCTTGCGCTATGCGGGCAAAACCGATGTATTTAGGTACTTGCGTATTGGCGTGTTTGTTGTCGAGGAATGTGTGGTTTCCCATTTGCATATTGTCAATCATTGTTTTGTGGCTGTAACGGTGTGCCGCGATCAGATATGCTTCTTTGCCTGTCATTTTGTAAGCATCAACATACATTTCATTTATGCCTCCATGTTCTGTGTCGAGAATACTTTGTAGAGTGTTATCATTGATATTGGAGATGAGATTGACACCCCAATCGCACAGCTTAAGGAAACATCCTTTTGCTTTTTCATTACCACCATAGACCCATGCGTCACGTAATCCGGCATAGATTTTATGAATTGTATATAACGGTACATTGCCACGGTTGTTGTTATATGCTGTCAAATCACCTTTATAGATGCCAGTCCACACACTATTATCCGGTAGGCCTCCTATGTATCCATAAAGTCCGTTTGTATTTTCGTCAAAGACGCGTTGGCATTCGTCCATTTTATCTACGATATAGTCCATGCGTGTTTTCAACTGCATACGTGTGGCTTCGTCTTTTGTCGTTGCATAAGCTAACGCAAGTGCAGATAAGTAGTGGCCCCCTACATGACCATCTAATCTGAAATTTCCGGATCCCCAGTTTGAAAAGTTGGGATGTTCGGTTTCCCATTCTGTAAAGCCGGCTTGTCGCATGTATGGGGTTAGCAAACGGTCTGTGTCATATTGTAACAAAGTTTGTATGTTCAAATCCATCGCGGTTTTAAAGATACCATCATGTAAGGTTACTTCTTGCAAATCAAATAATCGTGGATAAAGCTTGTTTTGTGCTTTTATTGATGTAACTGTTAATAATGAGTACGTAAAAGTCAAGGCCAAAATCCGAATTGTATTTTTCATATTTCTTTGTAATTTAATGGTAAAAATGGTTTGTTCTCAATTTTATCACAACAAAATAATAAAAAGATTGAGAAAAGGTGAGATGGTAAATTCCTTAAAAATGGGAGTCAAATGTCGCATGCATCAAAAATACCCTGTTTTTAACGAGATACACCCCTCTTGTTTCATAAAAGAAACTTTTTATAACAAAGAAACGAGAAAAATTGTCTTATACTATAAAATAAAAAGAGGGAGTTTTATAATTGCTAAATGTTTATCGGCTATGGAAAAATATGTCATCACTTTCCTTTACTTAATTTTTTTTGATTATTTTTGTATGGTTATGGGATTGTCGGATGGGGAGGAAGCGTCAGATGATTACAAATAGACTCATATTTCTAAATATGGTCCTTCCGGTTAGACTTTAACATTTAAACTCTTGTAAAGGACATTAGTCAGATAATCATGAAAAACCAGCTTCTTCGAATCATTTTGTTAATAATGATTTCTCAAACAGCAAGGGCGCAATCGCCAGTTTTATCACCCATACCAGCTCTTCATCGATTGCCGGTTAATGCCATACATAGAATTTTTCAGGATTCAGAAGGTTATATGTGGTATGGAACAGTAAATGGTTTATGTCGTGACGATGGATACCAGATAAAAGTGTTTAGGACAGATTTCAACCAAAGAGGTCTTCTTGCTGACAACTTGATTGAATGTATCACCGAGGACAATAATGGATATATTTGGTTCGGTACAGATAAGGGAGCTTATCAATTGGAAAAACGAACTTATCGGGTGAAAGAGGTCAATGAAACACGAAACAAAATGGTGCATCAAATGTACCGTACACGTGACGGCCATATTTGGATTGCCTTAAAAGATTCTCTATTGGAATATGATGCCCATCAAAAATTGAAAACGGTTTATTCTACAGAAGGTTGTTATGCTGGGGGATTTTGTCAAAACAGGAATGGTGAAATCATTGTCAGTTTGCAACGTGGTGGTCTCTATAGGATAGACTCTTTACGCCGGCAATTGGACCCTTATGTTTCAACAATGTCATTGCCTAATCCCGGCTGGATTATTCAGGATACTAGGCATAGTTATTATTGGGTCGGCTCGTGGGGCAGGGGGATTTACCGTTTTGATCCGTCGATGCCCGAGGATATGCAGTTGGAAGCCATGTCGGTTACACAGGCTCCTGCAAGTGATCCTCGTATAATTTATTTTACCCAAGAGTTGAGGAGCGGTGATTTGTGGGTAACAACATCTACTGGCCTTTCTTACTATACGGTAAACAACCACAGAATAGAACGTAAGATATCCTTTGTTAATGAAGGACGGTCTGTTATGTTGAATGATGTTATTTTTGACAAAATGGAAAATTTGTGGGTATCTGCTTTCGATTGTCCGAGTTTCATTATTCATCGACAAACGGAGACGCCACGGTTTCATGCATTACCAGCATTGAAATCCCATACAGATTTTCAGCCTGCAATCATGACCATTGCTCCAGCTGGGAATAATTTGATATGGATTTTTCAGGAACGTACGGGCGTTTTTCTTTATAATTTGGAAAAGGAACATGCCGTATGGCATAAAGATTTTAAAACTACCTTCAGTTTACCATTGGGGTTAGTGAAGTTAATGGCACCGTCCAAAAATGAAACGGATGTTTGGGTCGTTCCGGAACATGGTTTGCAAGCCTTCCTGTTCAGTCATGATTATAATAGTATCTATACGAAAGGTTCTATAGATATTCGTAAATATGCCAATCATAAAAGTATCACGGCTATGTTGGAGACAGCTGACGGAGAAACCATATGGTTGGGTACTCAGGTCGGACTTATTAAGTACGAACCGGCAAAGAACACAATAAAAGAGTTGCATCCCCACATAGGCCATGTTTCTCAATTACAGGAAGACAAAGAAGGCAATATTTGGATTTCTACAACCGATAAAGGTTTATATAAGATGCAAAAAGAGTTGCTCTTGCATGCAAATTTTCCGCAGGCGTTTTCTTGTTTGTCTATAGCTGATAACGGGTTGTTATGGTTAGGAAGCCATGAAGGAGATTTGCTTAGTTATGATCCGTTGACGCATAAGAGTAAAAGTTATAATCGGATATGTCATCTTGACGGAAATATGGTTAACCGGATTTTTACTGATGAATTTGGGCAGATATGGGCCAGCACTAACCAGGAAGTAATTGAACTAAATCCACAAAATGATTCGTACAGGACTTATCAGACTACCGATCTTGCAAGTCGCATGTGGCGCTTCATTCCGACAGCTGCTTGTAAGACGCCGGACGGCCATATTTATTTTGGCGGCATGCCGGGTATCCTTGAATTTACGCCGTCTAATAGTTTGGAACGTAGGGCGGGGACGGTTAAGACCGTTATAACAGATGTCACTGTTAACGGACGGTCGCTTCCATTCGACCTTCATCAACCAATTCATGCCGATTCTCTCATCGAACTTGCGCCGGACGAGGAGCGTCTTAACATCTTTTTTTCTTCACTTCAGCATTTGACAGCAGCAAAAACACGTTACGCTTACAGACTGAAAGATGTTGACAAGGATTGGCTGTATACTTCTGAGGGCGAGAATAAAGCTGTTTATAACAATCTACCGTCAGGCAATCATGTTTTTGAAGTTAAGGCGACAGATAACAATGGTTTGTGGAGTCAAGACATTGCTTATTTGAGAATCTACAAACGGCCACCTGTATACGCTACGCCGTGGGCCATTGCTTTATATGTTTTTGCATTGGTTGCGTTGACATTACTTTTGTTCAGGATATATGTCCGCAGATTGGAGAAAAAGAATGAGGAATTGTGGTCAGACAGTGAGGAAATGTTGCGCATGCGTCTTTATCTTAAACAGCAGCCCGTCGCGACAGAAGAAGACGCGCAGCTTGATCGGATCTTTATTGACAAAATGACCGATACTATTGTTGAGTATATTGAAACACCTGACTTTGACGTCAGTAAACTGGCCAGCCTAATGAATATGTCGCGCTCTACATTGACCAGAAAGCTCAAGGCTATTACGGGAAAAACACCATTGGATTTTATTCGTCATTTAAAAATGGAAAAAGCTTGTCAACTTCTTAATGACAGAAACAAGACTATAAGCGAGGTGGCACTTATGTTGGGTTATTACGATCGTAAGTATTTTACAATATGTTTTAAGGAAGAATTCGGAATTACGCCGAGCGAATATAGGAATATGTCTGCCATAGACAAACAGGATACTTCGGGAATGTGAAACGTGTGGCGTTTTTGAAAGATGAGAAGGATTGGCTCCAATGATAAAGTTTGGCAAGAATAAGAGACTTTGGGGGCCTTCAATCTTTTTCAATCAGAACGGTTGCATAAGCAGAGATGCCTTCTTCCCGTCCGGTAAATCCTAATTTTTCGGTGGTAGTGGCTTTAATAGACATGTCATCTTGGTCTATTCCCATTGTTAAGGCCATACATTTCTGCATTTCCGGTATGTATGTCTTTAGTTTAGGACGTTCGGCGCAAACGGTTGCATCGACATTTCCCACATGGTAACCTTTTGAAGCAATCAACTCTACTGTTTTTTTCAACAGTATTTTGCTGTCGATATTGTGAAAATCTTCTGATGTGTCTGGAAAATGAAAGCCGATGTCGCGCATGTTTGCTGCTCCTAAAAGTGCATCACAGACCGCATGAATCAGTACGTCTGCATCACTATGTCCCAATAAGCCCATTTCGTGTGATATCTTAATACCGCCCAACCAAAGTTCTCTGTCACGGACTAACCGGTGTACATCGAAACCGAACCCAACTCTTAACTTGCTCATGACTTTTTTATATTGTATGCTTTTTTTAGCGTCTTCTACCAAACAAGTCTTTCATTCCGTCAAGGTCAAACCCGAGGGTGAATCGCATGGTTTGGTCCAAAGGATTATTCTGTGAAATAGAGAATAGATAACCGCAGTCAAGCGAAAAGACGCTCATTCGGAAGCCTGCACCAAAAGTGAGATATTTGCGGTTTCCTTTGTTTGGATGCTCGTGATGGTAGCCGCCTCTTAGCATGAAACGGTCGTTGTAGGTGTATTCCATACCGACACTCCATCTGATTTCTTGCAGTTCTTCTTTAAAACCGTTGGGGGCGTCAGAAAAACTTCTGAAAATACCTGCAATAGGTGAAATGTCGTAGTACTCGCGTTGTACGCGGTCTGTATAATCGACATCTGTTTCGCCTTCACGCTGTTTGGGATAAGTCGGCAGCATCAGTTTGTTGGCTTCTGCAGCTAAGGATAATTTGTTATATTCGTTAAAGGGGATAAGCAGATTCATGCCGAGACGCATGTTGGTCGGGATAAATTCCGAGTTGTCGTCACCGCCATATGAGATCTTGCTACCGATATTGCTCAGATTGAGTCCCAGTGCAAAGTTGCACTCTCGGTTTCCCGCTATGAAATACTTGTTCCAATACATGGCAATGTCTGCAGCGAAGGCTTTTCCAGGTGATGTATCGTCAGAATAATCGTAGGTAATGTCCGAGTAGATAAAGCGCAGGGCAACGGCTGCCGAGAAATTTTCACTTAACAGACGTGAATATCCCACGTCTATTGACATTTCATACGGGCTGATGGTCATGTCAAGTGCGCCGTCTGTACCGGAACTTGTATAAACCTCTCCTAATGAGAAATAATTAAGAGAAGCACTTATAGCCTGATAGTCACCGATGCGATAAAAGCCACTTACATACGCCAAGTTGATGTCGTTGACCAACTGTCGTAACCAAGGAGTGTAGTTGACAGCAACCCCGGCGCGTTCGATGCAGAACGGATATTTTGCCGGATTCCAGTATTGGGAATTGGCGTCCGGTTCGGTAGCGGCACCGATGTCTCCCAGAGAACCACCTCTTGCATCAGGTGCAATGATAAGGGCGGGTACACTGTATTGTTCGGGATTAAACATATTCCGCTTATCTTGTGCCTTTATATTTTGGCCCAATATGAACAGTATGGATATGATTGCTATTAATATGCTTTTCCTCATAATAAAGTTACTCTTACACTTATTGAATAACGGGGTATGTTTTTATTTATTGCATCTCACCAATATTTTGTTCGTACGGCTGGAAGCCTTGCTGTCCGGAGTGGATACGGTTGCCCTGTAAAGATACACACCGGTTTGTAATCTTCCGCCCCCTGAGGTCGTCAGATTCCACGGGATACGGCAGATACCGTCTGATGCAGTCCCGCTTTCCGTATATTCCCATATTACGCGGCCTGCTAAATCTATTACTTCCACTTTGACGTCTGCGGTTGTTCCGGGGCGATCATGTTGCACGACGAAAGTCGTGGAGGTCGTGGCCGGATTTTGTGTGCTGAATATATCTACAATTTCCGGTGCCAAACTTCCGTTCACGTTGAAATGCAACGTAATTTCAGAGGAATTGTTCATTACATCCCAGGCTTTGAAACGCAACGTATGTTTACCATTTGTCATGCGGGGTATGGAATAAGCTAAAGTTCCGCGGGTGTAATCGCCAAAATCGTTTTCAAAATAGCTGTTCAGGTTATAAGTTTGTTGTGGGTCGTTGTCAATGGAAAGTTCTAAATTATGCCCCACGCCGTTTCCTGTGGTATTGATTCCACTGGCATCTTCTAAAGATGCTACGAAATATGGCTCTGCATTGACGGTCATGCCGTCGATAAAACCTTCTCTGTTCAAATATGCCGCAATTTGCGGTCCCTCGTTGTCTGTTTCCCAGTCGTCAGCTGTTCCGCCAACTACGAAATGTTCGTTGTAGCCGTTTGCTTCCAATGTACTTTCATTATTTATTGCATAGAACACCATTCGTCCTGTTTCGCTGCTGTATTTAATGTCGAGCGGTACTGGGAATGTCAGGCTGAATTGCCCGTTTCTTATTGAATCACGGCCGTTATAAAGTGTTTTGTCACGGGTTGTAAAAGTGAATGCTTCGTCTGCACCACTATTATTCAGGCAAGTTATTAGGCTTTCGCTGTCGTAAAACGTTACTGTCAATGCTCCATTGAATGATGTTTGGTGAGTGCCGTTGCCATCTTCTATATGTCCTGAAATATGGGCGATGCTTCCGGCCTGGAACTGTGCCGGGTCGGCCGTTTCATCCATTTTCTTACCGTTGATACTGTCCACCACGACCCGTAATGTCGGTTTTCCTAAGATCAGTGCCGGATCACCTAACAAAACATAATGAATCTTGTTAGCCGTGTAATCAGTTGCTCCTCCAGGTGTAACCAAGTTGACCTTAGAGAGACGGACGGCATCTCCGAGAGTATTACGTTGCCCGTATTCATTCAAGCCTAATACGAAACGGGTAAAGTAACGGTTCATCATGACATTCTGTTGGGCATAAACGGTGCGTGCCGTACCGTAAAACGCGACGGCGCTGCCGGTAGGATGCTTGACTGCTGTTTCGCCGATATTATCTTCATTCATATCGAACGGTGCGACGTCGCAAGCTGCTGTCATCCATAAAGGAATGCGTGGAGAGTTGAAAGAGTTGAACTCAGACAGTGTCAGTACAAATTCGTGTGATAGCCCACGTGCATGGCCGTGTCCCGTATAGTTCATCATCAAACACCCTGTTTCCATTTGTCTTTTTATATCAGAAACGGCTCCCGGATATGTATAGCCAGTGGCGCCGGCTTCACGGGTATATGCGTCCCAGTAGATACGGTTCACTTGCATCCCGGGGTATTCATTTTCAATAATGGAGGCTACTTCTTCTGCCATTTCTAAATGTTGGTTGTTGTCTCCGTCATCCCCGAGTATGCAAACCGTATTTTTCCAAGCGCCGGCGTACTTGTTCTCCATATAAGCGATTGTCTTGTCTACCATGATGCCGGCTTCGCTTTCCGTGGTGACGGGGAAGCGTCCGATTCCGATGTCTACCTTATTGGTCAGTAAAGAATTGCCTTCTCCGTCATCGAGCAACCCGAAGTAATCTTCCATCACATAGCTGTTGGTTTCACTTACTGAGTTCTCCGATTCGTAGCACAGCAGGTAGTCATCAGGATTTTTGCTTCGCAATCCGGCAGTGTACATACGATTGTCCCACACACCGGCACCGAACAGCAACAGATAACGCGGCATGTCTTCTTCTGATTCCGCCCGGTCGTAAAGCATCTTCATGAAGCGCCGGTAAGCTGTGGCATCGGGCGTTCCGGACGAGAACTCGTTGTATATCTGGTCTGCCCGGACGACGATTGTGCGGAGGCCGTCTATACGCTCATGTGCTTCTGCAAGGCGTTGTGCCTGAGCTGTCAGTTTTCCGCTTTTGGGGACAATAATGACCATGTCTGTAGCTCCTGTGGCGTGCAGGTTTTGATTGGCAACATCTTCCACATATTCGGGGGCAGGATAATCTGCGTCCAAATCGACTGCCACATAACGTTCTGAGGCGGGATTGCTGACCCGGTAACTCCAGACATTCCCCTCTTTGTTTGAGGACGGTATTTCGACTAACGGTTGTCCGCGTCGGCCCAATCTCCATAAAACGACATTGCTACGTCCGTTGACGTCGATGAGAAATTCGATAACATCGGTATGGTTATGGGCAACCGTCATATAAGGCTGCGACATAATAAACCGACGTTCATATACGAGTTTCAGATAATTAAGTCGTGCGTCGGAGCCGGCTGTTGTTGTCAGTGTGACATCAACCGTATTGCCTGTCAGGTATATGTTATAGGTGGAGGTTCCCGTTGCGGCCCTAGTGTATTCCGGCAGACTGCCGATGGTGAATGTAGCCAATGTCGTTCCGTTTACGGTTGGGGTCACGGTAGTGGGGGTTGAGGAGGCCGCCGTGAAAGCAATCTGCAAAGTTCCCGAAACGTTGGCATCATGTGTTGTCAGGCTGTAAGTGCGCTGGTTGCCATTTGCATAATTGTAGTTTTCATACAGATTACGTCCGCTGGAGTACCATGCAAACTCTTCTTTTTTATATAAAGTCGCGTCATACCAACTGTTAACAAGAACTTCCGGTTCCGTTGTCGGCAACTCTGCCAGAAGGATGGATAAAGGTGCATCTCCTTCGGTCAGGAAATAACATGCTTTGCGTGCATAATTGTTTATGCGATGGGCCATCGCCGCACCGGAAGTGTAGGTCCATTTTGTCAAACCGTTCCCATAGAATAAAAGCCCCTTTTCGTCACGGTAAAGCGGCACTTCTTCCAAGTCGTCGAAATCATTGTCGGCATCGATCACCTCATCCTGTACATGTCCTCCATAACCATAGAGTTTTACTCGGGAGGGGTCGTTAAAACCAATTTGTCTCAAAAAATCGGGGGTCAGGCGGTATACGCCGTCCGAGGTTATGCCGATTTTTACCCAACGACCTTGCGCAAGCACTGAATTTTCCGCGTAACGGGATGATGTCTGTCGTGTTGCGCCATTTGTCGCTCTTACAACAGGTTTGGGAGACTTTTTGACCGTTAGCTTGAAACTGAGCATTTTTTGGTAGTGACCGTCACGAAAGACGATCGGGAGGAACGATACATCCAGAAACCCTTTTTTACGTGAAACTTCCACGTTGGTTGTCACATAGGGTGTGGAAGGCAAAGAATCTGTCAGTAACTGTAGCAAGCGTTGCGTTTCTTCTGCGGTTAACTTTTCATATTCTGGATATTCCAGTAAAACGTTGTAATTGTAAGATGTATAATCTTCTTCCAGCGGTATCACCTTGTTGTAGGGTCTCAATACGCTGTCTATTTTTAACGTTTCCCAGTCTATATATGTGAATGTCTGGCCGGCGCCAATGGCAGGACAAACGAATAACCATATGAAAACTATGAACTTACAGATTCTCATTCTCCATTTATCTAATATTAAAGGCCAGCACTTTGCGTTCCTGTATATAACCTTCCAACCGTTGCCCTATCTGGACTGTTCCTACGCCCGGCGGTGTTCCCGTGAATATCAAGTCGCCGATTTTCAACGTGAAGAAGCGACTTACATAAGCGATTATCTCGTCTATCGGGAAAATCATGTCGCCGGAAAACCCTTGTTGCACAGTTCTTCCGTCAATGTCGAGATGGAAAGGAACCTGGCGCATGTCGGGTAATTCTTCTTTAGGAATAAAATCACCGATGACGGCCGAATTGTCAAAACTCTTGCATAACTCCCATGGCTTACCCTCGGCACGGAACTTGCGTTGCAAATCGCGGGCAGTGAAGTCGATGCCAACCGTTGCTGCGTCATAGTATCTATGTGCGAAGCGTGGTGCAATGTTTTTACCTAACCGGCAAATGCGTACGACTAATTCTGTCTCATATTCACATTGTGCTGTAAAATCCGGAATAAAAAAAGGTTTCCCGTCTTTTAATAGCGCGGAGTCTGCCTTCATGAAAATTACCGGCTCCTCCGGTTTATATAACGTTCCATCAAGTTCTTTATTGTGTTCGGCATAATTCATGCCTACGGCTATTATCTTCATACTGTTGTTGTTTTTAATATTATAGTACAAATGTACGACAAGTTTCTTTCCTTTCAAAAGAAAAGATTCAAAACATGTGATGTACGAGACTGTGTGTTTCCTTCTCTACAGACAGTTTTACGGAAAAAGGCTTCACTCCTTCACCATGCCTTTAATGTGTTGTCCTTCTGATTCTTACAGGTGAAGGACTTGTGTGTTCCCTTTTTGTTGAAGGCATTAATAAAGGTTTGTTTGGTCCAGATAAAGGGTGTCCCGTTTGCTCGTTTTGCATAATAAAGATGCCTTTGTATTGCGACAGGTCGCTTCTGCAACACGACCTGTCGCTTCTACAAGGCGACAGGTCGCAATTTTTGCAGCAACAGGTCGCAACTACAAGTATAAAAAGTAAGTTCCCCATCGGTTAAGAGATTTATATCCCTTCCCATGAAAATGTCCATTTCTTTAAAGATATGAGATATATTTTAAAGGTGAGGATTTGATATAATAATAGAGGCAGTTTTTTATATGTTGTTCATCTGTAAGGGCCAGTAGGACAACACATTAATGACATGGTGAAGGAGTGAAGGCTTTTTCTGTGAACTTAACTGTATGGAGTGGGAAGATGCCTTTTAATCAAATTACCGGTTCCCATGAGATAATTGACGAGTACCGGTAATGAATCATATCACTAAAATACCCCATGAAATGAAGGGGTACTTCAATTTTCATGGGGTGTTTTAGTGGATGTTAAGATATTCGTAAGTTTATTTTATCACAACTTTTGTTTTCTGATTCTTGGTCTTTACAATATAAATGCCGGATGGTAATGTGGCATCTGATGCAAATCTGATACCGTTACTATTGTAAATCTCGTAAGGTTCGTTGCCTTCTACCATTATTCTGCGGTTGCTTATGTACATTCGCGGCTGTTCGTTCTTAACATCTGTTACTGATGTATAGTTTGGATTATCACTTACTATAATCCATCCCATCAGGTCACCGTTCAGGATTGCATTGTCTATTGGCATGTCTGTGTCTGTATTGTCAGTCTGTCTCACAATTCTTATTCCCGTACAAGTCTCAACAGTGTTGTCCTCGATAACGGTTTCATCAGTTAAGTAGGAAGTCAGTCTGTATATGGCTGCGCAATCATAATTGTTGGTTTGCGGTCCGCACAAAATATACGGATTGATAATAGTGTACGGTTCACCTTCTGCATTGTTGAAACTGATAGAGCGTGGAATGACACCTCCGCCAACGCGCTCTGTACTTGTCCCAACCGTCAATAATTTGCTGCCGTTTTCTATCGTGGCTGTTCCGGGTGACGCTGCAACGTAGAATATTTTTGAACTTAATGAGGTTGTTGTTGCGTCCTCTAACTGGGCCTGACGCAGAATCTTAACGGCAAATCCTTCATTGGTTATATTCCATACTTTGGGCGTAAAGTTATTTTGTGAGGTGTTTTTTACGGTAGTGAAGACAACGGGTGTTACACCTTCAGGGAATGGTGTCTTAAAGTCTATCCACATGGAGTCTCTTTTTATTCGTAGGTCAGACTCGGCAACTTCCATTGTGATGTTTCCATACTGGTGTTGTCCTGACCGCATTACCATGAAATCGGTAGATTCTGCCCTTGAAAGTGTTGTCTGGAAACCACCGTATTCCCATAACGCATATTTGTATACGAAAGTTTTGGCTGTTTGATTGATGGAGCGTAAGTCGTTGACAATACCTGCACTTGAGTTCTTGTTGGATGTCAATCCCATAAATACTACAGCTTCTCCGTTTATTTCATTGAAATAGGTGGTATTCTCTTCTGTATTGTCAATCTCAATACGGCCGTATTGCAGGTCTTCAGTACCATTCGCTCCGCTTAGAGATATGGAGATTTCATTTGTGTAGCGCTGTTCATTGTCGCAGTCATAATTGTGGATACGGTATGTGTAGGTTCCTTTTTGGAAGTCTGTAGGCAATACTTCTTCATATGAATATGCCTTTGCTTCAGAACATTCATATTTCTTGATCTTTGTCCAATCGCCATCGTTAATTTTCAATTCAAGGAATGCGGAATCGGTAAATTCCATATTGGCATTATTCCAAGTTATTTTTATTGTTCTGCTTCTTTCTGTATATTCAACAGAAAAATTGGATGGGGCTTTGTAGACTGCCTTTGGAATGAATTCGTACTCTTTTTTATAACCGATACCGGATTTCATGTTGGCGTAGAACTCGCCTAAAATGGATAATCCGCCGTCTTTATATATTTTTGAACAGTCTGCTTCACTGTTCCAGTAGGCATAACGTTCAATGTAGTCCCATTTGTTAAGGTTTTCCAAGATAGGCTTCATGCCGTTGTAATTTATTCCTTGATTTTCCGTAGAGAATGAGTTCCTATCTGATACTGCACCGAAGATACCATTATTATTCCATGAAGCCCCCCATACAAACTCAGAAATCCAAATGGGGCGTTTGTATCTATTGTACCACCCTTGAAGCTCATTAAACTTATCGGTTGGCCAATAACAGTGCATGTCAAGAATATCGCAGCGCCAGCCGCGGGCATCAATGGTATCCATAAACTCATATAACCAGTTAAGGCTACCATCATGTGATGACGGTGAGCAAAGACGCTTGCCAGTAGCCATTAAATCTTCCCATGTAGCTAAAACGTCTTTAACCTTTTCTTCACCATGGTCTGCGGGGTTTCCAGGTTCATTGTTCGTTTTTAAATGAGGTGAATAGGTTAATGTACCACAATTACCCGGCCACGAAACCTCTATCTTATGAGGGACACATTCACAATCCATTCCTTTGTCCTCTCCTGGCCCGAATGAGTAGCACCATGAAACATTAAGCGCTTGAGTAGATTCCGTACGAGTGTCGTTCGCCAATCCTTTTTTTTCAGCATCATACCATTTGAAAATGCGGTATGAAGAAATACGTTTGTCTAAAACTGCTGGCAGTTCTGAAAACTCCAAGTCTGCGTCATCTGCAATGAAGCATCTGCTGTATCCGCGCCCACCGGGATTATTGGCAAAAGTGACCATGTAGCCTCTTTTGAGTTTAAAACTGCGTATTTTATTATTAAGTTTTGCAGTGGACAATGAATTCATGTAGCCGCCTGAATGTTCAAGACCAAAATCGTTGACAGATTCACCTTCAAAGTTTTGTCCTGAGTAGACGGTCAGGGGTTTAATATCTTTGCTGTATGGGAATATAATAGCTCCCTCAGCATACATTCTTACTTGACAGTTCTCCTCGTTGGCAGCAGCTTCACCGTTAATATTGATAAAGCCTAAATAACTGAGTGCTTTGCTGGGCCGTATGTTTTTCAAGATAACTACGGCATGTTCGGTATTTGTTATATTGATGCTGCCGGTTGCCGTAAATGGAGTTTCGGCATCTGTAATTGTGTAATCTACATCTTCACTGAGGGTTACGGCTTCTGTCACTTGTTCGATGGTAGTGACGACATTCTTTGCGAATGCTTTACTCCAAATGGATAAGGCAATCGCTAATATAAATAATGTTTTTTTCATGATATTGGTCTTTCGTTAGTTTTTGGTATTGGGAAATGCTTTAAGCAAACGTTTTAGTTCTTTTTTGGTAATCGGCATGACAGTGCCGTGACGAGGCGTGAAAGCGCCTTTTGTTTCAGTGTTCTGTTTGAACGTAAAGGTTTTCAGGTCTTTGCTGGTACAGAACTGATAATGTCCGTTCATATAGCAGTCATACATCAATACCCAATCACCGTCAATTAATCTGAATACGCCAGCACCTTCAACGGCTTCATTTGTTGTTTCGCAGGTACCGTCCTGAAGTTCCCATGTGGAGAAGTCATGCAGATCTCTTGTGGTGAACTTGCGGATGCCTTTTTTGCGATCGCCTTCTGTTTTGAAGAAAACATGATAAACACCGTCTTCGTCTTGTACGATGTCTGTATCAATAGCTGCGTTCTTGAAATCAAACAGTTCTTTGGGTTCACCTTCAAGGTCTGTAAAGTCTTCATTGGCATAAGCCCAGAATACTTTGTCATAAGGACATTTGCCGTCATCGGTCAGGATGGAAAAGTAAACCATGTATTTTTTGGCATTCTTGTCGTATATGGTTTGAGGTGCCCACACGCGTGTTACGTTGGCAAACATCGTTCCTGCGTATTTCTCAGGGAAATGTACCGTGCTGTGACTCCAGTTGACCATGTCCTTGCTGCGCATAAGCACCATGCCACGGTTTGAACTCCATCCCTGGCTTGAGCGCATATCGGTTACAACCATATAAAAATAGCCGTCTTCACCCCTTAGTATATGGGGATCTCTGACGCCTTTTTTTAGTGAAATGGTATCAGATGAAATAACAGGTTTACCATCGTTGAGGGGAGTGTAGTTAAATCCGTCGTAACTTATTGCATAACAAATTTGTTCTTGCTCCGGTGCGTTTCCTGTAAAATAAGTAAACAAATAGGCCGCTTTCTTTTTGGCGTATGTAATGCCGATGTTTCCGCATGAAAGCGCTCCGATGACACAGATTGTTACAAACGTTTTAAGGTGACTCTTTTTCATCATATTGTAAATTAGGTTAATATTTGAGGTCAAAAATACGAAAAATAGGTGCGTGAGTTTATAAATAGTTCTACTTTTAACTATTATTAACGCCGTCAATTCCGTCTCGCAATGATTTTGCTATGGCCCACTGTATGGCGGCTTCTTCCTCTTTGCCTGCTTGCATGAGTGCGTTGCCGAACTGTTCGTGGGCTTTCGCGTTTTCAGGTTTTATGGATGTTGCTTTATCCAAGTCTGACAGTGCTTTTTCAATTTCGCCGGTTTTGAGAAAGTATTTGCCACGCTGGTAGTATCCTTTGAAGTGGGTTGGTTTTAAGGATATGGCCATGTTGAAGGCTTCGAGAGCTTGTCCTGTGTCTCCCATGGAATGGAGTGTGATTGCTTTTCTGATCCAAGCGTCGTAATAGCTTGAGTTGAGCGACAATGCCTTGTTGTAGTTCGCTATGGCTGCTTTGGAGTTATCGGCTTGTGTGATACAAAGGTTGCCCATATCGTAATACTCTTTGGCGAGTTGTGCCATTTGGGCTTTTTGGCTGTTGATGACCTGCTTCAGTTCTTTGTTTTCGGCCTTGAGAGTATTGATGATTTGCAGTTTCTTTATAATGAGCCTTTTAATATTGGGCTTTTCGATGTCGTAACGGCTATGAATAGCGATGAAAAAATGCCGGAGAAATTCTTTGAAGTCGCCTTTGTCGAAAGATTCTGTGCAGGCTTGATATTCAATGTCGGCTTGCGCTGTTTTCATTGCCTGCTCAATGTCCTCCTTGTTGTTGAACTGAGTGGAGAATTGGATGATTTCAGGTTTTACGAAAATATCAGATCGGTTGATATGTTTTTTTAAGATGATGCCTTCCAACGAGGTGCATCTGCTGAGTGCAACGTATGCCTGCCCTCCGGCGAAAACGCCCCCGGTGAAATCGATAGTCACATTGCGGAATGTAAGTCCTTGGCTCTTGTGGATGGTGATAGCCCATGCAAGGCGTATGGGAAACTGTATGAATACGCCGATTTCCTCTTCTTCGATTTTGTTTTCTTTTTCGTTATAGGTATAACGCAGGTTGCTCCATGCCTCACGTAAGACGCTCACTTCATTGCCGTTTTCAATGATAACGTTCAGGTGTTCTCCGTCATCGTCAATGGAAGACACAATACCTAAACTTCCATTAACCCATCTTTTTTGGACGTCGTTCTTGACGAAAATGATTTGGGCGCCGGTTTTTAGTTCTAACCGCATTTGTGTGGGCAATGCAGACTCAGGGAAATCACCTTTTATTTCGCCGACAAATACAGACGGTTCGCCTTCTATCTCCTCTAATCTTTTTTGATTGATGAAGTCGACGTTTTCCCGTTTGGTAGCTAAAGTGATGTTGAAGTCGTGATTTTCCTTTGGAGAGATGGTAGAAGGCGCGAGACGCGTATTAAGAAGTTGCAGGTCTGCTTGGCTGACGGTGTTTTGTCGGATATGGTCTAAGACGGCAATGAAGGCTTTGTCCTTTTGTCGGTAAACTTTCTTTAGTTCGATGCAGACCATTTTCATTTCTGTAAAAACACGTGCCGTGAAGAAATAGGGATTCTGATAAAAACGGTTCAGAATCTCCCGTTCATCACCTTTTACGACAGGCTCCAGCTGGAAAATGTCGCCGACGAAAAGGAGTTGTTTGCCTCCGAATGGTTCACGCATGTTTTGGCTGTAGAGCCGTAATATCTTATCGATAAAATCAATGATATCTGCACGTACCATTGAAATCTCATCAATAATAATTAATTCAACTTCCTTGAGCAGTTTGCGATGGCTGGCGCTGTATTTGAGATATTCCTTGAGTCTTCTGTAGCTGAACTGCGGGTCATCAGGCAAGATCGGGTGAAAAGGAATTTTGAAGAAACTGTGCAGGGTGCTTCCGCCAATATTGATGGCTGCGATGCCGGTAGGTGCCAAAACGACATGTTTCTTTTTAGTGTGTTCGCAGATATATCGTAGTAGGGTTGACTTGCCGGTGCCGGCTTTTCCCGTAAGAAATATAGAGTTATGGGTATATTGTACTAATTTCAGGGTGTCCTGAAATTCACGGTTATGGATGTCTATGTCTGTTTCCTTATTTGTCACTGTTCGGGCATTTGCATGTCTATGTTTTGTTCCGGTTCAGACAGCACGATGCTTTCTTCCGGCGCTTCTTCAGCCGATAAACCGTCTGTTGCCAATGAATCTTTGCTCAAAACCAAAGAATCTGTTTCTTCCTCAGGATAATAGCCGCTGCATGTATAGCAGTTACGGTCTATCGTTTCTTTAGGCACTTGCGGAAACTTTACGCGATATTTTGCTAAACGTTCGTCGGAAAGTACACTTCTGATAAAGTTCCCGAAAACGGGCAGTGCCGTACGGCTGCCTTGGCCCAAAGCACCTGTCCGGAAGTGAATACTGCGGTATTCGCCGCCAACCCATGCACCGCCCACCAATTTGGGCGTTACGCCGACAAACCAGGCATCGGAATGGTTGTTGGATGTGCCTGTTTTGCCACCAAACTCGCTCCATTTCAGTACCGGGTTGATATAACTCCACAGTGCTGCGGTTGTACCACCCCGTTCGGTGAGCCCGGCTTTTAAAAGTTGTTGCATTAGGAATGCGGAACGGTAAGGTATGGCCTGTGTGTCTTCTGTTTGTGCTTTATATATTTCGTGCCCTTCCCTGTCGATGATGCTCGTTACCATTATGGGTATGGAGACTTTTCCGTCATTGATGACCGTACAGTAAGCGTTGACCAGTTCCAAAAGGTTGACATCCGACGCGCCAAGACTGAGTGCAGGAGTTTCTTTCAATGGAGATTGGATTCCCATTGCCCGTGCCGTGCGGGCAACATTGTGAATGCCGACTTCGTATCCTAATTTGACAGCGATGCTGTTGATGCTTTGTGCGAATGCGGATTTTAAAGGAATATCAACACCGGAAAAAGTCCCGTTGGCATTGTGCGGCGCCCATTTTGTCGGTTTCTCGTTGACTGTATCTGGGTATTGTTTCCATTCGTCTACCCGTTTGTCACAAGGGGTCAGTCCCTGATTCATGGCTTCTGTATAGACAAAGAGTTTGAATGTTGAGCCGGGCTGTCTCATCGCTGTTACTTTGTCGTACTTCCAAGTGTCAAAATCGATGTCTCCGACCCATGCTTTGACTTGTCTGGTATCCGGTTCAATCGCAACGAAACCGCAGTGCATGAACTTGACCATGTAACGGATGGAGTCCATTGTACTTAAAAGCATCCTGCGGTTGTCATCATAAGAGAAGACATTGACCTCATGTGGCAAGTTTAAGTAGTACGTAACTGAGTCCGGAGAATCAGGAAATCGTTTTGACCAATATTTGTATTCAGTTGTTTTTTTTGCGATGTTTTCAATGAAGCCTTCGATCTCCCTGTGCTGTTCATCTTGCCATGGAGGTGTGTGTCCCCAATGTTCCTTAAACCTTTTTTGTATGATCTCCATTTGCTTCAGTACAGCTTCTTCAGCGTATTTTTGCATACGGGTATCTATTGTCGTGTAAATTTTCAGACCATCGGCGTATAAGTCCAGTTTGTTATTGCTGTCAATGCCTTTGATCAAGCCGTTTTCACAAAGCCAGTCAATGTAATCCGTCAGTTCGACGCGGAAATAAGGTGCAATGCCATCGTAACTGCTTTCGGTTGCTTTTATGCTGACCTGCATTGGAATATTTTTAATGGAGTCTAGTTGTGCTACTGTGGCTTTTCTCCCGTTTATGATCATGTGACCATGGTCGTAGAGATTGGTTAAGACAACATTTCTGCGTTTCGTACTGTTTTCAGGATGCAGGCGGGGATTGTACGTGGATGTCGCTTTTAGCAGTCCTACTAGCGTAGCCGCTTGTTCGTATGTCAGCTTTTCCGGTGTCGTGTCAAAATAGGTCCGGCAGGCAGTCTTGATGCCGAATGAATTGCTGCCAAAATCAACGGTGTTGAAATACATCGTGAGAATTTCTTCTTTGGTGAACACCATTTCTAATTTCACAGCAACAATCCATTCTTTTGCTTTCATGATTAGAATTCTGATGCCGGGTATTTTACCTAAAAGTCCGGTTGAATATTGTGTGCGTACGCGGAAAAGGTTTTTGGCAAGTTGTTGCGTGATGGTGCTTGCTCCACGTGCGTTGCCGCTGGCGATATCCTTGATTGCTGCCAATAATCCTTGGAAATCAATACCTTTATGCTTGTAGAATCGTTCATCCTCTGTGTCAATCAGAGTCTGTATGATTATGGGGGAGATTTCCTCATATTTAACGGGTGTGCGGTTTTCGTTGAAATATCTACCGATTAAAATACTGTCGGAGCTGTAAATCTCCGAGGCTTCATTTGTTATCGGATTTTTAATTTCATTGATGCCGGGGGATTTACCGAAGAGGTATAAGAAATTAATGTCTACAGCTCCCAAAAGGACTATGATAGTCATAATGAAAGTTATGCTGTAGATCGCTATTTTTTTATACCACGGCCCTTGGTAAAGCCGTCTTATTTTTTTCTGTAGTTTCTTCAATCCATGAAAAGTGGTTTTCATGGAGAAAAAGGATTTTGACTGTGGCATGTTCTTCGCTTTGACCACGTAAAAATAAGAAAACTTTATTTATTTATTTCAAGTTCAATGAATTTTTTTATTCGTGCTTCCTCATCAGGATGAAACCAGTTGACGCTATCGTCTTTTTTATACCACGTCATTTGTTTGCGTGAATAAATACGTGAATTTTGCTTTATCTTTTCAATGGCTGTCTCTAAGGTCCATTCACCATCAAGATATTGGAACACTTCTTTGTAACCTACAGTGTTGAGTGCGTTTGTATGCCTGTATTGTTTTACTCTCAAGGCCTCTTCTATCAGGCCGTTGGCAATCATGTCGTCTACGCGTTTGTTGATTCTTTCATAGAGTTCTACGCGTTCGCGGCGCAGGCCTATTTTTATGATATCAAAGGGACGCTGTTTAGGTTGACATGTGAGAAAAGATGAATAAGGTTTACCTGTCATGTAGCAGATTTCCAGTGCATGAATGACACGTTTCGGATTCCTTAAATCCACTTTTTTATAGTATTCCGGATCTAACAACCGAAGTTCTGAACATAAATTATCCAAACCTTCATGCTCATATCGTTCAAGCATCAGTTGGCGTGTTTCGTTGTCTACTGTCGGTATGTCGTCAATGCCCTTGCAAACCGCGTCTATGTACATCATGCTCCCACCGGACATTAGTGCGTAGGGGTGTTGTTTGAAACGTTCGTTTAATAGGGAGACAGCTTCAGTCTCGTATTGTGCCGCACTATAGTAGTCTGTTAAATTCAGAGTTCCGACAAAATAGTGTTTGACGCGTTTTTGTTGTTCATGCGTTGGTGCGGCCGTTCCGACAGGGATGTTTTTATAGATCTGGCGGGAGTCGGCATTAAGGATAGGAGTATGAAGAAACTCAGCTAATGACAAGCTGAGTTCCGTCTTTCCGACACCTGTCGGTCCTATTAAAACAAAAAGTTTGTTTTTCATTAATTATGAATATGGATTTCCTTCGCTTATTTCAAATCCTTCAGGATCAAATTCTTCATTGTCAAAATCGTCGCTTCCATAAAAATCTTCTTGCAGATCTTCAGCTTTTTTTGTTGGGGTGGGGGGGATGGGTTCGCTGATTTCGATGTATTGTTGCGGAGGAAGACCGTGCTGTCTGCTGCAAACGGCGTTTGATTGTGTTTTCCCAAAGATTATTTCTGTCAATTCAATGAGAAACATACGCTCTTCGAGAGGATCAAAGATAAAGACCATACGTTGCTTTTCATCTTCCAACAGCTCGCTCAGACGTGTATCTTTCATAAGATAAATGTCTTCGTCTGCTCTTCCGTATCCCAAATCTTCCATTAGGATTTCCTGTTCTTTCTCCCAGCGGTCGCTGCAAGTGAAGAAACTTGTGATTTGTTTGTTACCATATTGGCAAGCAGCAAGGATTGCTTCCTGAAGATCGAAGAAAGTGGCGTCTGAGTCTATCTTGATTTCCCGGATAAAATCTTCTACCTCATTGGATATAATGCTGAAACGATAAATCATTTTTGCTATTTTTTAGGTGGATGGATGAATCCACGTTTTGATTTCTCGATAAAATCTGTGATGTATTCGATTTCTTTTGATTGCGGAACCTCCGTTTTGACCTTGTTTAATGCTTCTTCTAATGGTAAACTACCTTGATAAATAATACGGTAAGCATTATGGATATTCTCAATAAGTTCATTACTGAAACCGCGGCGGCGAAGTCCAACAAGGTTGAGGCCACAATAGGCAGCCGGATCGCGTGCGCATATTACAAATGGAGGAACGTCTTGACTGAAACGTGTTCCGCCACCTACCATCGTATAACCGCCAACTCGGCAGAATTGGTGCATAAGTACATTTGCACTCAGAATCGCATTGTCATCAATGACGGTTTCTCCGGCTAATTTCGTACTGTTGCCAATGATACATCCGTTACCTACGTAGGCGTCATGAGCTACATGCATGCCTTCCATCAAAAGGTTATCGTTACCGACATAGGTACGGCCTTGTGCGGCAGTTCCCCGATTGATGGTAACATTCTCGCGGATTCGGTTACGGTCACCAATGATTGCAGTCGTGTCCTCGCCTCTGAACTTCAAATCTTGCGGAATTGCACTAATGACAGCACCCGGGAAAATCGTGTTCTCGTTGCCGATACGTGCGCCATAGAGTACGGTAACACTGTTCATCAGTATGTTGTTGTCGCCGATTTCCACGTTCTTGTCGATGTAACAAAACGCACCAATTTCACAGTTTTCACCGATTTTTGCTTCGGGATGAATATAGGCTAAAGGACTTATTTTACTCATAGATTATTTGTTTTTTACGATTTGTGCTGTTAAGATTGCTTCCGTGACAATACTTTCTCCTACGAACGCATAGCCCCTCATTGAAGAAATTCCATGGCGGAGCGGCGCAAGAAGTTCCACTTTGAATATCAGTGTGTCGCCCGGTACAACCTTTTGGCGGAATTTTACTTGATCTATTTTAAGAAAATATGTACTCCATCGTTCTGGTTCTTCCACAGAGTTCAGCACCAATAATCCGCCGGCTTGTGCCATAGCTTCGATTTGAAATACACCTGGCATCACGGGTTCCTGTGGAAAATGTCCTTGGAAGAACGGTTCGTTTCCAGTCACGTTCTTTACAGCTACGATAGAACTGGGGCCGAGTTCGATTACTTTGTCAACTAATTGCATCGGATAACGGTGAGGCAATAACTGGCGGATGCGGTTAATGTCCATTACCGGTGTCTCGTTGCAGTCATAACCGGGCGCTTGAATTTCATGCGCACGGATTTCTTTACGGATAAGGCGGGCAAACTTGTTGTTAATGGTATGCCCCGGCCGCGTTGCGATGATACGTCCCTTGATAGGTTTGCCGATAAGCGCCATGTCTCCAATAATATCAAGCAGTTTGTGGCGCGCAGGCTCATTGCTCCATACTAAAGGTTTGTGGTTAAGATAACCTTTAACAGTCGCGTCATGATGAGGAACACCTATGTTATCAGCGAGCTTGTCCAACTTTTCTTGTGACATTTCGTTTTCATAGATGACAATGGCATTGTCCAGATCGCCACCTTTTATAAGTCCGGCCGCCATTAGCTGTTCAACTTCACGAACGAAAACAAAAGTTCGGCTTGGGGCAATCTCTGTTTCAAAGTTTTCCATATTATCCAACGTAGCAAACTGGCTGGATAATACTTTCGACTGGAATGCAATCATTGTGGTGATGCTGAATTGCTCATCCGGCAGAATTGTGATACATGAGCCGGTTTCTTCATCCTTGACTTCTAATTTTTTGCGGATGATATAATAATCTTTTACGGCATTTTGTTCAGCTATGCCGACACGTTTGATATTTTCAACATATATTTCTGCACTGCCGTCAAGGATTGGGAACTCAGGGCCGTTTACCTGTATCAGACAGTTGTCAACGCCCATAGCGTATAATGCGGCCAAACCGTGTTCAACAGTACTGCATTTCGCTTCTTTCCTGCCAAGAACTGTTCCACGTGTCGTTTCGACAACATTTTCAGCAACGGCCTCAATGATAGGCATACCGTCAAGATCTATGCGCTGTATTTTATAGCCGTGGTTTTCAGGAGCTGGATTAAAAGTCACAGTTAAATTTAAGCCCGTATGAAGACCTTTTCCGCATAACGAGAAACTGCCGCTCAGTGTTTTTTGTTTTGACATAACGTTATTTGTATGTTACTTGTTTGTCTGTTTGAGTAAATTTTTAAGTTCTTCTACTTCTTTGGTAAGGCGGTTGACGTTAGCGTACATCTCTGGAAGATTTTTGTAAACGACGCTTGACCGCGCAAAGTTTTTTGAATCAATGGCTGGCGTGCCTTGTACGGTTACGTGTCCTTTTCGGATGCTGCCTGCAATACCGGCCTGCGCACCTGAGAATACCTTGTCGCCTATGACGGCATGTCCTGCTATGCCGACTTGTCCGCCAAACATGCACCATTTGCCTATTTTCGTTGAACCTGCCACACCGACTTGCGCAGACATGACTGTGTTCTCGCCCACTTCTACGTTATGAGCTATCTGCACCAAGTTGTCAAGTTTGACACCTTTCCTGACATAGGTTGACCCCATTGTAGAGCGATCTACACATGTGTTTGCACCTATTTCAACGTTATCTTCTATTGTAACGATGCCAATTTGCGGAATCTTGTCATATCCGTTTTCGGTCGGTGCGAATCCGAACCCGTCTGCGCCTATTACGCATCCGGAGTGTAAAATCACATTATTTCCTATTTTGCATCCGTGATAAATAGAGACGTTGGGATATATGATACAATTTTCTCCAATCGTAATGTTGTCGTAAATTGTGGCATGGGGATAAACTTGTGTTCCTTTGCCAATGATGACGTTTTCGCCGATATATGCAAATGGGGCAATATAACAGTCATCTGCTATTTTTGCACTGGAAGCTATGAATGCCAATGGGTCAACACCTTTTTTCTTAGGTTTGCTCATCTCGTAGAGTGAGAGAAGTTTGGCTACGGCTTCATAAGCGTTGGGAACACGAATAAGGGTCGTGTCAATGTCTTTTTCTAATTGCAAGTCATTGTCTATAAGGATAATACTTGACTTTGTTTCATATATGTAGTGAATATATTTAGGGTTGGATAAGAAAGAGATGGCTCCCGGCACTCCTTCTTCAATCTTAGCAAATGTGTTTACCGTGGCGTTTTCGTTGCCCTCAACTGTTCCTTGGATAAACTCCGCTATTTGCTTTGCAGTAAATTCCATATTTTATAGGCTTGTCATTACTTATTTTGCAAATTTCGCAAAAAAAAATGATATACACGATAAATTAAATGATAAAATTGATGGTATTGTGTAATTTGTTTTATCGTTTTTTTACCGTTCGGTTATAAAAAAACCGGTAGATTCTTATTGATGGAACCTGCCGGTCGTATGTGTCAGAAAAGTTTTTAAGCAGTTGATTATAAAATTGTTTTGAGTTGTTCTGCCATTTGTTGTTGCACTTCTTTTGCTTTTTCGGCAGCTGTTTGCGCGAAAAGCGGAGTCGAGTCAGCATAAATGATGGCACGGCTACTGTTCACAATGAGCCCGCATTGTTTGTTCATGCCGTATTTGCAGACTTCTTCTAATGAGCCGCCTTGCACGCCTATACCTGGTACTAAGAGGAAATGTTCCGGAACGATTTTGCGTATGTCTTCAAACATGCGTCCCTGAGTCGCTCCTACGACATACATCATATTGTCTGCATTACCCCATTCTTGGCTTTTTCTTAGAACCTTCTCAAACAACCGCTCGCCATTCTCGTCCGTTGTCAGTTGAAAGTCGTGTGATCCTTTGTTGCTGGTCAATGCCAAAAGAATCACCCATTTCCCTTTGTAAGAAAGGAACGGTGAGACGCTGTCTTCTCCCATGTAGGGGGCAACCGTGACGGAATCAATATTCATTTCTTCAAAAAATGTGCGGGCGTACATTGCAGAGGTATTACCTATGTCGCCTCTTTTCGCATCGGCAATGATGAATTGGTCAGGATAGAAGTTGTTGAGGTAAGCGATTGTTTTTTCAAATGATATCCATCCTTTGACACCCATGCTTTCATAGAAGGCCAGATTGGGCTTATAGGCGATACAGTAGGGCGCAGTCGCGTCGATAATGGCTTTGTTAAATTCAAAAACAGGATCTTCCTCGGAAAGTAAATGTTTAGGGATTTTCTTGATGTCAGTGTCAAGCCCTACGCAAAGGAAGGAATGCTTTTTCTTTATGTTTTCAAATAATTGTTCTTTGTTCATGCTCTTTGATTTATTTAAAGTTCGCTTTCTTTCAAACGTTCTGCGTTTTCAGCAACAATCAGTTGGTCGATGCAGTCTTGTATGTTTCCTTCCATGAACGACGGAAGGTTTTGCATGTTATAACCTATCCGATGGTCGGTTATACGGCTTTGCGGGTAGTTGTAAGTGCGGATTTTTGCCGAACGGTCACCGGTAGATACCATGGTTTTTCGCTTGCTGGCAATATCGTCAATATATTTTTGATGTTCTTTGTCGTAGATGAATGTCCTCAAGCGGGCCAATGCTCGTTCTTTGTTTTTGGGCTGGTCCCGTGTTTCTGTACATTCGATTAAAATCTCCTCTGTCTCTCCCGTATTGGGGTTTTTCCACATGTATCTCGCGCGGACACCCGACTCGACTTTGTTGACATTCTGCCCGCCGGCTCCGCTCGAACGGAACGTATCCCATTTGATTTCTCCTTCGTTAATTTCAACGTCGAACTCTTGCGCTTCGGGCAGAACGGCGACTGTGGCAGCCGAAGTGTGTACGCGTCCTTGCGTTTCCGTAGCCGGGACACGCTGCACCCGGTGTACGCCGGATTCATATTTCAGTGTCCCATAGACTTTTTCCCCCGTTACGCTGAAAATGATTTCCTTGAAACCGCCAGCCGAACCCTCGTTAAAACTTGATACGGCAATTTTCCAGCCTTTTGATTCACAGTATTTGGAATACATTTTAAACAAGTCACCGGCAAACAGCGCCGCTTCGTCACCACCGGTGCCGCCACGTATTTCCATGATGACGTTCTTGTCATCTTCCGGGTCTGCAGGCACTAACAATAATTTGATTTCCTCTTCGATTTCCGGAATGCGTTTTTCGGCTGACGACAATTCTTCGCGTGCCATTTCTTTCATTTCCGGATCTTCCTCGTTGGCTAAGATTTGTTTGGCATCATCAATGTTTTTCAGGGTGTCCAAATATTCTTTGCGTGCCTTCATGATGTCGCCCAAATCCTTGTATTCTTTGGTTAGTTTTACGTAACGTTTTTGGTCGCTGATTACGTTGGGGTCTGTAATTAATGTGCCCACTTCTTCAAAGCGACTTACCAGACCTTCCAGCTTGTTTAATATTGTATTTTCTGCCATTTAGTCAAAAAACTTTTGAATCCATTTGTATTTTTTGTTGATTACTTTTTCGGTGAGGACACACCAACCGACAATCGCCAAAATATTGAGTAGGTTATCATACCATACGCGGGAACTGAAGTCCTCAAAAGTCCTGTATATCAGGAATATCGTGAGCCCGATTGAAGCGATGCAGAAAAGGATGAAAAGGATTTTCTTCATGATGGGTTCTCACTCTACAGATTAGTAATTGAATACGCCGAATTCACTTTTAATAGTCAGTGAGCGTGTGCCTTCTTCTATGTGTCCGATTACTTGAGCTTCGATATTGAAACTTCTGCTGATTTCCATGATGCAATCGGCCTGCTCCGGTGATACGTATATCTCCATGCGGTGTCCCATGTTGAACACTTTGTACATCTCGGCCCAGTCTGTTCCACTTTCTTGTGCGATGGCTTTGAACAGTGGTGGTACGGGAAACATGTTGTCTTTTACGACGTGGCAGTTTTCGCCAACAAAATGCAGAACCTTTGTTTGGGCGCCGCCGGTACAGTGTACCATGCCATGGATCTCGCTTCTCATCTCGTCCAAGATGCGTTTAATTACCGGTGCATATGTGCGGGTAGGGGAGAGTACCAATTTGCCGGCGTTTACAGGAGAACCGTCTACCGGGTCAGTCAGTTTGTAACTGCCGCTGTAAACTAAGTCCTCAGGCACTGCTTTGTCATAGCTTTCCGGGTATTTCTCTGCCAGATACTTTGCAAATACGTCGTGGCGTGCGCTGGTCAGTCCATTGCTGCCCATACCTCCGTTATACTCCTTTTCGTAGGTTGCTTGCCCGCAGCTGCTTAATCCGACAATTACATCTCCCGGACGGATATTGGCGTTATTGATGACGTCACTTCTTTTCATACGGCAAGTCACGGTGGAGTCCACAATAATGGTCCTTACCAAGTCGCCGACATCTGCCGTTTCACCACCTGTGGCATAGATTCCCACGCCCATTTTTCTCATTTCTGCGAGCAACTCATCCGTACCGTTGATAATGGCGCTGATGACTTCGCCGGGAATCAGCATTTTGTTGCGCCCGATGGTGGAAGAAACCAAGATATTGTCTACAGCCCCCACGCAAAGCAAATCATCCGTGTTCATGATGAGCGCGTCTTGTGCAATACCTTTCCATACAGACAAGTCGCCTGTTTCTTTCCAATACATGTAGGCCAGCGATGATTTCGTCCCGGCACCGTCAGCATGCATGATGTTACAATATTCAGGGTCGCCCCCGAGAATGTCAGGGATGATTTTGCAAAATGCTTGCGGAAAGATACCTTTGTCAATGTTTTTAATAGCGTTGTGTACGTCTTCCTTTGCAGCGGAAACGCCGCGCATCATATAGCGTTGGTTGCTCATGTCATTGATACTTTAGATGATTATTTCAGGCAAAATTAGTTAAAAAACGTCGAGTTGGCAAATGTGAAGCTGAAAAGTCATTAATCAAAAGAGACTTTCGGCGCTTCAGAGGCATTTGCATCGCTTTTGAAGTTTTCCTTTTTTGTGAAACCGAACATTCCTGCAAACAGGTTGTTGGGAAACGAGCGTATCAGGGTGTTATATTCCTGTACGGCTTCGTTGTAACGTTTCCGGGCTTCCGTAATACGGTTTTCCGTTCCCTCTAACTGGGCTTGCAATTCGGAAAAGTTTTCGTTGGCTTTCAGTTGCGGATAGTTTTCGGTGATGGCCAGTAACTTGCCCAAGGCAGAGCTGACGGCACCTTGTGCAGCCTGATATTCGGCCAATTTTTCAGCAGTCAGGTCTTGTGGGTCAATGGTAATCTGCGTTGCTTTGCTTCTTGCTTCAATGACAGCTTCGAGGGTAGTGCTTTCATGTTCCGCATATCCTTTGACGGTGCTTACCAAGTTCGGTATCAAGTCCGCGCGTCTTTGGTATTGGGCTTCCACGTTACTCCAGGCAGCTGAGGCTGCTTCGTCTTTCTCTACCATTTTGTTATATGAACAACTGTTGAGTAGCACCATGATGAGTAGTGCAAACGGCCATAATATCAGTTTTTTTGCTTTCATGACTTTTTATTCTTATTATTATTAAAATTATTTGGTTATGTAAAAAACGTTAGTTATTGTCGGTTAAAAACGTCCGCCCGAGCCACCGCCGCCGAAACTGCCCCCACCGAAACTTCCTCCTCCGAAGGAGCCTCCGCTGAAACCTCCCCCGAATCCCCGGTGAAATGGCCCGGCGATGGGTGGAAAGCCGCCGAACCCCGAGCCGTTGTCCCACGGCTCGTCATGGAATCGGTGAAACGTTTTGCCGCAGTGCGTGCAACGGTATGTTTCTTTGTGATGTTCTATCATTTGGAGCCTGTCAATCGTGACTTCGGTATTGATACGGCGGATTCCTGATTTCTTACAATAAGGACAGGAACTTTGCTTTTTATTCTTGAACCACGAGAACAGGATGATGAGAAGAAACAGGGCTGTAAAAAGATAAAACGATAAGCCGATTTTTTTATCTGGCTGTCTGTTGTCATATCCGTCGTTTATGAGCGACATGTCGCCTTCGATGACTTTGCAGGCTGCTTCGGTAGCCTGTAACATGGCCTTGTCCCAATCACCTGTTTTCAGATATGGTACCATGTTCCGGTTCTGTATCCGACGACAAATGGCATCCGGCAAAGTACCTTCAAGTCCTTCGCCCGTGAGGAACTGGTAGCATCGGTCTTCGGTGGATAAAAGGATGATGAAACCGGTGTCGTTCCGGCTGCCGATACCGTATTTGTTGCCAAGTGTGATGGCAAATTCATAACAGTCGCCGCCTTCAACGTTTTCTACGACGATTGCCAAAGCCTGTACCCCCTTGTTCGTTTCCAGCTTGTACAATAAACTGTCGATGGATGCGACTGTGGCAGCCGACAGTATATGGTCAGGGTTGACGGTATATCTTGTCTTGTCCTGAAGGTAGGGGATGGGCAGATTTTCAGGAGAATAGGTTCCTGCCATGAGTGTGCTGCCGAACGTTATGGTCAAGAGTAGGATCAGCAGTTTATGTCTCATAAGCATATATTTTTAGGTTTGAATTTGGAAAATTACAATTTTCTTTTTATCTGTTATGCTGCTTTAAGAAGATTTTAACATTGTTCGTATATTCTTTAGAATCTTCTAAATATGATAAAGCGTGTTCTGCGGGGATGGTCAAATAAACAATTTTGCCGGGATGATGTGCAGATAAGGTGTCTCCCATCCATGTTGGCACAAATGTGTCCTTGGAGCCATGGATAATCATGGTCGGATATTGGCTTTTCTGAATCTGTGAAAGAGGGGAGGCTTCTTTGAAATCCCAGCCGTATCGGAGTTTTGTCAGCCAACTTGTTATATATAATAGAGGAAATTCCGGCAATGAGAACTGTATGCGGAGTTCTTTGCTGAATTCGTCCCAAACGGACGTATAGCCACAATCTGCAATGAAGCATTTGACGTACGGTGCCTGTTTTTCTCCACTGACGCACAAGGTCGTTGCGGCTCCCATTGATATACCGTGTACGACCATGTTTGTAGAGGCGGTTTCCGTTGAGTCGGACGTTGAAAAAATATTGTTGGCCACATCCATCCAGCGCATGACATCCCATCTGTCCTTCCATCCCATTTGTATGTGGTCTCCTTCGCTTTTCCCGGCAAAACGCAAATCGGGAAGCAATACATTGTAATGTAAGTCGTGATTGTACAGGTAGCCGATATGTAGCATTCTTACTGCGTTGTCTGTATAGCCATGTACAATTACCGCCGTGTTTTTGGTTATGCTGTCAGCATAGATATATAAGGCATGGAGTTTGGTCCCGTCATCAGTTGTGATAAATGTGTCACGTAATGAATTATGCGTTTTCAGACTGTCTGCCCATGAACGGATGAACGGATATGTTTCAAACATGTACTGATAAGAGGTTTCGTAATTTTTTCCTCTTTCATTTCCTTGGGCTTCAAGGGCATACCATTGCATGTAAAGTGCTGCGCCTAAAAGCAGGGCAATGATGGCCATGACTATAGAGATGCTCCAAATAAGGATTTTTTTTCTCAGATGATGTTTATTCATAGTTAAATGGTTATCGGTTCCATATTTCCCAGCCTGTATAGGCTTGTAATATCAGCATTTCCAGACCGTTTTTTGTGACAGCCCCTTGTGCTTTGCCTTTTTTCAGGAATAAAGTTTCATCCGGGTTGTATATCAGGTCGTAAAGCAGATGGTTTTCGCTCAGATATTCGTATGGAATGTCCGGACATTCTTCCGTATGGGGAAACATGCCAATTGGTGTGCAGTTGACAATGACGGTAAACTCTTTAATTATATCTTCTGTCAGATCTTTGTAGGTCAGGGCGCCGTTGGCATCCCTGCGGCTGACAAACCGGGTCTTCAGACCTAACTTCTTCAGTCCGAAATCTACGGCTTTCGATGCGCCGCCAGTACCCAACACCAGCGCTTTTTTATGGTGCGTTTCTAATAGCGGCTCAATGGACTGTGTGAAACCTGTCACGTCGGAATTATGCCCGACAAGGTAGGGAATACCGTTTTTTCGTTTTATGCTGATCACGTTCACTGCACCGATTTTGCGGGCATCCTCGCTGACTTCGTCCAAATAAGATATTACTTTCTCTTTGTAAGGGATCGTTACATTCAGACCTTGCAGGTCAGGCGTTTCAGTAATGATGTCCTGGAAAAGAGTAATAGATGGAATCTCAAAATTGACATATTCCGCGTCAATGTGTTCATTGCTGAATTTCTCGTTGAAAAAGTCTTTGGAGAAAGAGTGGTTCAGCGGATAGCCTACTAAGCCGTATTTTTTCATAATATATAACCTAAAAAATTATTTCGTAGCCAGATACATGGTACAGATGCCAAATGTGAAACGCCTGAAACTCACTTCGTCGAAGCCGGCTTTCCGGATAATGCCGCTCATGACCGTTCCTTGCGGGAAAGCTGCCATTGTGGCGGGCAGGTAAGAATAAGCGCTTTTGTCTTTTGAAATGAGTCGGCCGATGGTCGGCATGATGATGCGGGCGTAGAGAGCGAAAAGCTGTTTCATCGGAAATGTCTGGGGAGCGCTTAGTTCGACAATCAGCATGTGTCCCCCTTTTTTGATAACCCTGTGCATTTCTCGGAGCCCTTTGTCTAAGTCCTCAAAATTCCTCACGCCATATGCCACGGTGACGGCATCGAAGCTATTGTCGTCAAAGGACAGCCGTGTACAGTCTTCACGTTGGAATGAGATAGTGCCTTCCAGTCCTGCTGCTTTCACTTTTTGACGTCCGATTTGCATCATCCCCTCCGAGATGTCAGCTCCGACCAGTTGTTGGGGGCCGAGCCGTTGTGCCGCCAATATTGCAAAATCTCCTGTCCCTGTCGCTATGTCTAAGATGGATTGCGGCCTGTATGGTTTCAGCGAGTCGATGGCTACGCGTCTCCACCTTTTGTCAATGCCCATTGACAGGAAATGGTTCAACGTGTCATAAGAGTGGGCAATGTGGTCGAACATGCGTTCCACCTGCTCGCTCTTATGACCGTTGTCATGATAAGGTTTTATTTTCTCTTGCTCGTACACAGGCTTGTTACTTGCTTTTCAGATACTCGGTAACATTCTTTTCTATGCGTGTGGCAAGATCCTCGTTCTGTTCCGCTTTGCAGAATTTCTCTCCCACAATGCCCTCATACAGTTCGATGTAGCGGTCGGATACACTGGCTACATACTCATCTGTCATTTCAGGTACGGTCTGGCCGGCTTGTCCCATGAAGTCGTGGTCGATGAGCCACTGGCGTACAAACTCTTTTGAGAGTTGCTTTTGCGGTTCGCCCTTTTCAAACTTCTCCTGATAGCCCTCTGCGTAAAAATAGCGGCTGGAGTCGGGTGTGTGTATTTCGTCTATAAGGTAGACTTTGCCGTCTTTTTTGCCGAACTCATATTTCGTATCTACCAGTATCAGTCCCTTTTGTGCGGCCATTTCCGAACCGCGTTCAAATAAGGCATAAGTATATTTTTCCATCAGCTCGTAATCTTCCTTGCTGACGATACCCTGGGCGATGATTTCTTCCTTTGAAATGTTTTCGTCATGCCCTGCGTCGGCTTTTGTCGTCGGGGTAATGATGGGCGTCGGGAACTTTTGATTTTCTTTCATGCCTTCAGGCAGTTTCACGCCGCACAGTTCGCGGCAGCCTTTCTGGTATTCGCGCCATGCCGATCCGGTCAGATAGCCGCGGATAATCATTTCCACCCGGAAACCTTCACATTTGATGCCGACGGTCACCATCGGATCCGGAGTGGCTAATTTCCAGTTCGGGACAATGTCACTTGTGGCGTCGAGGAATTTGGCGGCGATTTGGTTCAGCACCTGTCCCTTGAAGGGGATGCCTTTTGGAAGAATGACGTCAAAGGCTGAGATACGGTCAGTTGCAACCATGACCAGCAGGTCGTCGTTGATGTCATACACGTCGCGCACTTTACCATGGTACACGCTCTTCTGTCCCGGAAAGTTGAAATTTGTCTGAGTTAATGCTTTCATCTTTTTTATTTTTTTATGTGAAAATGAAGTCTTTTAGTTGTCACCGAGTCCGTTCATGGGGCGGAAAATGGGCTCTTCATCCGTTTCCTGGTGCTTTTTGTGCTGTTTTTTGTGGGCTGCCGCTTTGTCCTTTTCATGTCGGGCGTATGCTTCCACGATGCGCGTCACCAATTGGTGACGTACAATATCTTTTTCGTTCATTTCGATGACGGCGATACCTTTGATACCTTTAAGGATGTGCAGCGATTCGATTAATCCGGAGCGTTGTGACGGCGGCAGGTCTATTTGGGTCATGTCGCCTGTCACGATCATTTTGGTGTTCATGCCCATGCGGGTGAGGAACATCTTGATTTGCGCCGGTGTGGTGTTTTGGGCTTCGTCCAGAATGACCACGGCATCGTTCAGGGTGCGTCCTCTCATAAAGGCCAGCGGCGCTATCTGGATGATGTTGTGTTCCATCATCTCCTGAAGTTTGGTTGCCGGCAGCATGTCCTGTAACGCGTCATAAAGCGGTTGCAGGTATGGGTCTATCTTGTCTTTCATGTCACCTGGCAGGAATCCCAACTTTTCTCCTGCTTCAACGGCCGGACGACTCAGGATGATTTTCCTGATTTCTTTGTTCTTCAGGGCTCTGACGGCCAACGCAATGCTGGTGTAAGTCTTTCCCGAACCTGCCGGCCCTATAGCGAACAGCATGTCGTTCTCTTCGTAAGCTTGTACCAAACGCTGCTGGTTGGTGCTGCGTGCGCAGATAGGTTTGCCGTTCACGCTGTACACGATGACGTTTTTCACCTCTTCTATCTCGTTGTCTTGTCCCTTGACGATTCGGATAATGTCTTCTTCTTTCAAGCAATTATATTTTGCACAGTGTTGTTCCATGGCGATGACATGTTCCTCGAAGGCACACATTTCTTTCTCGTCGCCCATCACTTTAATGACATTGCCCCGTGCCACTATGCGCAGTTTTGGGTACAACGCCTTGATGATTTGGATGTTTGCGTTTTTTACACCATAAAACAACACCGGGTCGATATCTTCCAATACAATATGCTTTTCTATCATTTATATAATTTTGCGCAAATTTAATCATTCTGTTTCTAATTCACTATCTTTTCGCCATATTTGTTGTAATCAGGTATGTTTATATGGTTATCAGCAGAATGTCTTGGACTGAGAAAGTTGAGACAATCAGAATGTTATGAGAGATACAAGGTGCAGGGAAAGGAGCAGTATCTGAGGGTAGATTATTTCTGTCTGCCTGTATGTGAAAAGAGTCTGATAACATAAAACTTTTGTTTTCTTGGTTTATAGAAAAGATAAATGCGCCACATCCTTTTCATGTGAGCGCATTTAACTTATTTCTTATTGTATCAGAAAAATGTTTTATCTGATGATGACTTTTGATGTAGACCCGTCACAGCGCTTGATTACATAAATGCCTGGAGTGGTGGGGGCACTTTTCCGGATGCCGTCAATAGAAATATATTCTTCGACTGGACTCGTGCTTCCTGTCGTGACGGATTCAATACCTGTAGTATTGGGTGAGATACAAATGGAATATATCTTCACACAGTCTTCGGTAGCACGAGATTTATTCATAAAACTCGGCTGATTTGATGGTTCTGAAGCATAAATATAAACATAAGAATCTTCGGTTACATTGTAGTCAACTGAGATGATCCCCTGGGTCGCCTGGCTATAAGAATGTGAATTTCCTTTCCCTGTCATCACACACAGTTGTCGGTTGCCTGTGGTACGGCAGTTCACCTGCAGATTTCCAGTTCCTGCCGGTATCATGACAATCATTCCGTTAAACCGGTTGGCTACATCAGACTTACCCGGTGCCATGCCAGCTATGGCGTTTGCTTCCTCAATACTTAGGGTAGAATGAAGCACAATACTGTTGTCAGACGTGTCAAAATAGTCTTCCTCACCTATGGTCACGTATACGTCTCCCAATACTGTGTCCGTTAAGTCCGTTTGCCCGTTTATGACGCCGGCAAATATAGTTTCGCTCTTCTTCTCAGGTGCTGAGATTTCTTGTATGGGTACAATTACCGGGGCGTATCGGCTCCAGTATGGGTTGTTGCGATATTCTTCCATACTCTCTACCGGGACCCTCATGTATGCCACATCGTTGACCGTGTAATAAAAGTTCCAAAGATTGTCACCTTCCGTAGGGGTAGGGGGGATCAGAGATGTTGATGTTATCTTAACCTTATCTTTCGGGGTGGAACTGAATGGTGCATCTCCTATGTATTCCAATGTTGACGGGAGATAGATGGAATGAACTGCATCACATTTCCCGAAAGCGCCTTCACCCAGCACTTTTGTACCCTCGGGCAGAGATATCTCTTTCAGATTCTCACACCAACGGAATGCCCCTATACCCACTTCTTCAAGATACAAAGGCCAGTGGAATCCGGTCAGCGAACTGCAGTAACCGAACGCTTCGATTCCTATTTTGCGAACGTGGTCAGGGAGGTAGATGCTTTTCAGGTTCTGGCATCCGCTAAATGCCTCATCATCTATGATCTCAACGCTGGTGGGCAGCACTAGTTCCGTCAGTGTATAGTTGTTACTGAAAACACCTTTGGGAATTCGTGTCACTTTATCTCCTACCGTAAAACTACACTCAAATTCCACCGGACGACCGGCATGTTGCCCAAAAATTCCTCCGGCAATAGTTGCGTCGATGGCCTCGTATTTCACCTGCCATATTGAGTTGCAATATCGGAATACATCTTGGCCTATGTATTCCACTTGTTCGGGAATGGTAATTCGGGCCAGATTGTTGCAGTTATAGAAAAGCTCATCGGGCCAATGTGTTATTCCCGGCATGTCCGGAATGCTTGTGATGCCACTTCCTGCAAAAGTACGTTTGCCAACTTTTTTGACTGATGCCGGGATGATAACGCACGAAAGTACGGTTTAATCGTGAAACACCAAAAAAAATGCCCCCCCCTTGCTGCAACCCCTTCCCCAATGCCCGTTCACCAATATTTCTTTGCCCCCTTCCGTTTATCACTTTTTATTCGTACTTTTGTGTCCGAAAAATACGAAAAAGTTGAAAAGGTTGAGAAAAAAGGTCTTTTTAGGCCTTGTTTATGGAATAATTCTGATATTGGCGGTGGTGCGGTGCGCCTTTCCGCAGGTTATGGACAAACGTGTGGTGGCGGACGTATGTTTGCCTGCAGACAGTTGTGATGTTGCAGACGTTCAAGATGGGGAGGGTGCATGCCTTACGGAACGGTCTGCCGGCTTGTGTCTGGCTTATGACGCTCCGAGGTTCGTCGACAGCGAAGGCCGTCCGATAAAAAACAGGATATACAGTGTTCCCGGCTTCCGGAAGACTTTCCCCGACTTGCAGGATGTACATATCGTGGCGGCACGCCGGTGGGGCGTATCCCCGGTAGAAGACAGGAAAGAAGCCGAAAAACGGAAAAACGAACTGGTGTATGTCGGAAGCAATCCTTATTATACGATGGACGGCAGGATGAACTATTCTATTCCTTATCTGGTACCCCGTGCCAGTGACCTTCTGCAAAAGATCAGCCGGAATTTTCTGGATTCGTTGGCCATCAAGGGTATTCCCTTGCACACGTTGATTGTCACGTCTGTTTTGCGTACCGAGAATGACATACGACGGCTGCGGCGGGTGAACTATAACGCGTCGGAGGAAAGTTGTCACCGCTTCGGCACGACCTTCGACATCTCATACCATCGTTATAATACGGTGAGCCATCCTGACGGTCCTGAGCGTCGGGCGGTGCGCAATGACACGTTAAAATGGGTGCTGTCAGAGGTCTTGCGCGATGTGCGGGCCGCTGGATTGTGTTATGTCAAATATGAGGTCAAACAAGGCTGTTACCATGTGACGGTGCGATAATGTCCGTCTTCGGCAAATTTTTTTCTGCTTATTTTCTTCCTGCGGTTAAACCAAATGGAATTTTGGTAGTCTAAAGGATAAGCTATTAAAAGAAAGATAAGATGAAAAAAGTTTGTATTTTATTGTTTGCGTGTTTGGCGTTTGCGTCAAGCACCTATGCACAGCCAGATCCTTCGCAAATGTTTGAGCGTAGGGCAGAAAGCATGGCTGATGAGCTGAAGCTGAAAGATGACGCGAAAACAGCTTTTGTGGAACGTTACAAGGCTTATTTGCAGGAAATGTTTACGGCGCGCATGGACGGAATGCAGCAGAACCAGCAGAACCGTTCAAAGAATGAAAACCTTACCGATGAAAAGGCAAAGGCATTGATTCAGCAACATTTCGACCAAAGTACCCAGCAGATTGTCAACTCGTACAACGTCTTAAATGTTGAAAAGAAGTATTATGAGGAGTTTGCCAAAACGCTGACGCCCCAGCAGCTTGTCAAAGTCTTTGTCCCTGATGTCCGTGCGAACAGCAACCGTACACAGATGAGGCGGCCAAGCGGTTCTTTTCGCCAGCAGCCGGGCTTCAACCGCCAGCAGCCGGGTAATTTTGGCGACTTCGGTAACTCTGGAGACAGTGATTGGTAAATGATTGTTTGACAGGATAACGTGTAATATGCCAGTTACGTGTGATTTGTAGTGATAGTTTTATCTGTAAAGTATCGTAACGTTTTTTAGGTATGCCTCAATAGGTATGAACTCCCCGGTGTGAAAGTCCTGCCGGGGAGTTCTTGTTTGTTGTTTTCCATCCGTTGCGGCGTACATTTCAGGCTCCTCCCTATACAGCAAGTTTTTTCTAAATATCCTTCACTCCTTCACGGGTATGTTTAACTAATTGACAATGAGATTATTGCGCATGAATATCTAGACGCCGGTTCTTTCATGTCAGGTGTAGTCGGTTGTCAGCGCTTGCGGGCGGTTTTGCAACCTGTCGCCTTCATGATACGACCTGTCGCTTTGCAGAAGCGACAGGTCGCAGTTTTCATTGCAGGCTTTACTGCTTTTCGACATCATTTTATCTTTTTTGTCTTATATGTTTACCGGTTCCCCGAACGTATTGAGGAACCTCTGATGAAAACGGAAGGACAAAGTCCTTCACCTTCAAACCGTTTGTTTTCAATTAATTAAATGTACGGGTGAAGGAGTGAAGGACTTTTTTGAGGAACTAGGTGTAGTAGGAGAAGAACAGGTTCCGGTTGGTGGACAGATGGTGTAAGATTGTAAATATTATTTAATTCCGTAAGGCACCTTCGGGATTGAAGGAACATTGCTTCTGGGAAATGGGTAAAATGAAAGCGTGTATTTGTTATTTCCGTTGTAAATCCATATCTTTGCAGAAATTATCTGTAAAAGGGTAAGTCGAGTTTAAGTGTTTTAGGATACGATGGTTGTAAATGTGCCGTTTTGTGTCGTACCTATATGTTATATATAATGTTGAACGGCACACATTGGTAAACTTATGAGAAGGCGTCTTTTTCTTATTATCTGTGTATTTCTTGCTATCGGTTTGGCTGCTCCTGTAGAAGTGGCTGCGGCTTCGTCGGAAATGAATCTCCAACTGTTCCGGCGGAAGAAAGACAAGTCGAAAAGCGAGGAAACGGTTTCCGATTATGAAAAACTCACGGGCAGGGACTCCGTTGTGGTAAACGGCGTGATGAATATCCTGCAAAAGGAAGGCAGTTTTTATATGGAAATTCCTGTCAGACTGTTCGGAAGGGAATTTCTTGTAACCAACCGTTTGCAGAAGGTTCCCAAGGAACTGAATGAAGCCGGCGTCAACAAAGGCATCAATTATGAGAACCAGACGATACGCTTTGAGTGGTATGGCGGACACAAGGATGTACTGATCCGCCGTCAGTATCTGACGCCGGAGGTGTCTGAAAGCGACGCGCTGTACGGTTCGGTGCGTGACAATTACATCGACCCCGCCATTGCCCGTCTGAAGGTAGAGGCGATGGCGCCCGACTCCAGTACGGTCGTGGTTAAGGTGGATGAACTTTTCAATGGAAAGAAGAACTGCATCAACGATGTGTTCAACCTCATCAATTTAGGCACGTCTGCGGACTCGGAATTGTCGCGTATCATAGACATCAAGGCTTTCGACGGAAATGTGACGGCGCTGTCGGAACTGACAACGGTGGTGCATGAAGGTATGAGCAAAGTAAATATCTCTGTAGAGGTCAGTTCTTCGCTGACGCTGTTGCCCGAAGAACCCATGCCCGGACGCGAGGAGACAAACCGTGTGGGATATTTTACGACCCGTCGCATCGTGTATTCGGACCGGCAGCAGGAGTTGGAAACAAAAGACTATATTACCCGCTGGCGTTTGGAGCCGAAGGATAAAGAGGCTTATCTGCGCGGCGAGCTGTCGGAACCGGTCAAGCCGATAGTCTTTTATATTGACCCGGCTATGCCGGCACACCTGCAACCGTATATCAAGAAAGGCATCCTCGACTGGAATGCCGCTTTCGAGAAGGCCGGGTTCCGGAACGCGGTGCAGGTGGCGGATTATACGGACAGTTTGGCTGCCGAAGGTGACGACATGAAATATTCCGTTTTGACATACGCCGCTTCGGACAAGGCCAATGCGATGGGGCCTTCTGTCATCGACCCCCGTACGGGAGAGATTCTGGAAGCCGATATCATCTGGTGGCATAACGTACAGTCCCTGCTCAAAGAGTGGATCGTCGTGCAGACATCTGCCGTTAATCCTGCGGCACGGACAACCTTGCTGCCGGACAGCCTGATAGGTGATGCCGCGAGGTTTGTGGCATGCCATGAGGTGGGGCATTCCCTGGGGTTGCGGCATAACATGCGGGCTTCCAATGCTTATCCGACAGATTCTCTCCGTTCGGCAACATTTACCGACAGGGTCGGCGGAACCTCTGCGTCCATCATGGATTATGCACGTTTCAATTATGTGGCCCAGCCGGGCGACGGCGTGAAGGTGCTTTCGCCCCATATCGGACCGTATGACCTGATGGCGATAGAATGGGGATACCGGTGGTTTGACGATGAAAAGAAAGAAGAGGCATGGCTCATTGATTTTTTGCAGAAGCATACGGACAAGGTGTACCGTTACAGCGAGACGCAGTCGTCGCGTGATGCGGTCGATCCCCGTGCGTTGAGTGAAGACTTGGGCGACGATGCCGTCAAGTCGGCGCGTTATGGAATCGCCAACCTGAAACGCATCGTCCCGAATATCATTGCGTGGACGACGACGGGTAAGCCCGGTCAGACGTATGAGGAGGCCGCCGAGTTATACAAAGGCGTGGTTTTCCAGTGGGGGCTTTATCTGTATCACGTTATGGCCAATGTCGGCGGTATCTATCTGGAAAATACGTATGTGGGAGATGGCGAGAAGACATTCACCTTTGTAGAGAAAGAACGTCAGAAAGAAGCTGTCGAGTTCTTATTGGGAGAAGTTCTTTGCTATCCCGACTGGCTTTTTAATACGGAACTGTCCGACTATACTTATGTGTTGAAGGAGACGCCGGTGGGCGTATTGGAGCAGACCCCCAACCTGTTGCTGAAGAACCAGCAGAATTATGTGTTATGGGATTTGTTGTCAAACGACCGTATGATGCGTATGTTTGAGAATGAGTTCCATAACGGCAAGGAGAAGGCATTTACGGCCGTGGAGATGATGGACATGCTGCATCGCAGCATCTTTGCACAAACATTGAAAGGAGCCACGACGGACGTCATGAGCCGTAATTTGCAGAAAGCGTATGTGGATGCGCTGATTACGGCCGCAGCAGAGTCGGAAGGCGTGAAAATCAACAAGAGCCTGTATGAGAATCCCCTGTGGCAGCATCGTCCGGGGCTGCTGTGCGGCTGTCATGAAGAACTGAGTTTGGGCAGCGCGCCCCGCAATATAGACATGTATGGCAAACAGGTGAACCGTACGAGTGACGCCATCAGTGTGAAACGCGGAGAGCTGATTCGTATCTTGAATCTGTTAAAGTCCAAACGTGCGACCGGTGACACCGCAACCCGTTTCCATTACGAGGATTTGATGTTGCGTATCCAAACCGCTTTGGGATTAAACAAATAAGGAGTAGTCGAAGATGGGAAATATGCAACAGACAAAGGGACTTCACTTGAGAACATGGATGATGGCTTTGTGCCTTCTCACCGTTTTGCAGGTATCGGCGCAAACGCGCCGGATTACAGGCGTGGTGCTTGATGGTGAGTATGGTAATGAGCCGCTTCCGGGCGCGACGGTTACCTATGGTGCCGGGAATGAAAAGAAAGGGACGACAACTGATGTCAACGGAGAGTTTTCTTTGGATGTGGACGCCGGTACGACAAGGCTTGAGGTGAGGTATATCGGTTACCGTCCCTATTTTATCGAGTTGAGCGGCAGCACCCGTTACAGGGTTGTTCTTAATGCTGAAACCAAGGAGATAGACGAGGTCGTCGTGACCGGTTATCAGAAGATAGACCGGCGTAAGCTCACCGCAGCTGTCACGACCATTCAAATATCCGACGAAACGGTCGGTGCGGTGAAAAACATAGACCAGGCGCTTGCCGGACAGATTCCGGGATTGGCCGCGGTGACGACCTCGGGCGCACCGGGCGCGCCGATGAAGATACGCATTCGCGGTACGGCCTCCCTCAACGGTACGGTGGAGCCTTTGTGGGTACTTGACGGTATTCCGTTGGAAGGGACGGAAATACCTAATATGGAGGACTTGAAAGATATTGATAATATTTACCAGACTTCCATTGCCGGCGTCAATCCTTCGGATATAGAGTCTATAACGGTGCTGAAAGATGCTGCGGCGACGGCCATCTACGGAGCGCGTGCCGCCAATGGCGTTATCGTGATAACAACCAAAAAAGGAAAAAGCGGCAAACCGCAAATCAATTTTTCGACGAAGCTGACCTACAGTCCCAATATCAGCATCGACCGCCTGAATTTGTTGAATTCCGAGGAAAAGGTCGCACTTGAGCTGGATTTGCTGCGTTCTGACTTCACGTTCCGTGAGAACAAGGGGGATGTGGCGAGAATCATTTCAGCAATGGGATTGACAAATGCTTATAAGTCGGGCGGTTGGGATGCCCTGACGCCGGAAGCGCAGGCGGCCATCAACGAGTTGCGTTCCGTCAATACGGATTGGAACGACATCTTGTTCCGTGACGTTTTCAACCAGGAGTATAATGTCAGCCTGTCCGGCGGTGACGAGAAAGCCACTTATTATACTTCGATAGGATATTACAAGGAACAGGGAAATGTGACGGGTGTTGAGAACAACCGTTTCAATCTGACCCTGAAAACAGACTATCAGGTGAACAGCCGTCTCCGTCTGGGAGCGTCCGTTTTTGCCAACCAGCGCGAGCAGCAAAGTTACATGACCGATTTCAACGGTTTTACGAATCCGGTTTATTATTCGCGGCTGGCAAATCCTTACATGCGTCCTTATGATGAAAACGGCAATTATGTCTATGATGTCAATGTGCAGGGCGGCAAGGAAGATTCATCGCTCGATTTCAATATCTTCGAGGAACGTGCCAACACGTCCAATGTGCGGACAGACCGCTCGCTCATGGCTTTGTTCGACGGCGAGCTGAAGATTACCGATGCCCTGAAAGTGACCTCGCAGTTCGGCTTGCAGGTAGATGCCGCCACCATCGAGAAATATGCCGGCGAGAACAGTTTTGCCATGCGTAAGGAACACGAACGGGCGACGTTTACGGTCAATGGTGTGAAAAGCAGTATTTTGCCCGACGGCGGCATGCACAAGGTGAATGAAAACCACGACTTCCAGTGGACATGGAAGACCATGGCTGAATATCAGAAGGTGTTCAAGAGCATTCATGCCATGGATTTGATGGCAGGCGTGGAATTGCGCCATACGACAGCCAGCACTCTCTACACGGCGGCGTATGGGTATGACAACCGCACGCTGACTTCCCTGCCGGTTATCTTCCCGAATGAGAATATGGCCGAGAATTTTCCGCTGTATACGGAAACGTTTGCGGAGAATGCGTTTGTGTCATGGTTCGCCACGGCCGCGTATACGTTCAGGCACCGTTACACGTTGGGCGGAAGCATCCGCTTTGACGGTTCCGATATCTTCGGCGTGGCCAAGAAATACCGGTATCTGCCTTTGTATTCGGTCAGTGGCTTGTGGCGTGTGAAAGAAGAGACGTTCCTCAAGGAAGTGGACGCCATCAACCTGTTGAACCTGCGTGCTTCATACGGTTTGCAGGGCAATATTGACAAGAACACCTCGCCTTATCTCATCGGTATTTATGATAAGGTAACCATTCTGCCGGGGACGTCGGAGGACGAAATCGAGGCCGGGACGGCGCCGAATCCTTCGTTGCGGTGGGAGAAAACCCAGAATGTGAATGTCGGTCTTGATTTTACTTTTCTGCGCAATGCTGTTACCTTGAACGTGGACTATTATTTCCGGCACAGTTCCGACCTGATAGGCATGAAGATGCTGCCGCTCGAGAGCGGTTTCTCATCATCTACCATCAATTGGGCCAGCATGGAGAACGAAGGTGTGGAAGTGGCTTTGGGTACACGCAATGTCAAGACCAGAAACTTCTCGTGGTATACCAATATCAACATGGGCTTCAACAGGAACAAGGTGTTGCGGGAGACAGTCGCAGAAAATGCCACTTACCCCAGTCGCGAAGGTTATCCCGTCGGTGCGATATTTGCCTACAAGACGGCCGGGCTTGATGAAGACGGTTATCCTTTGTTCCTTACCAAAAACGGAGAAAAGGTGACGGCTACCGAATTCCTTCAGCTGAACCGCTTCGGCGCCAGTACGTTAACGGCAGAAGAACAGCGGAACCTTTATACTTACATGGGTTCTACCGACCCGAAGGTTTCTGGCGGTTTCATCAACAACTTTGAATATAAGAACTGGCAGCTCAACATCAATTTCATTTTCAATCTGGGCATGAAAGTACGGGTTACGCCGAGCTATTCGCCGACCAATTTCGACCGTGGGTTGAATACCAACCGCGACATTCTGAACCGATGGACGGCGGACAATACCAATACTGTTTATCCGAAACTGATGGTGAGTTCGGAGCGACCTGCAGAATATATCCAGTATTCCGAGTACAACCTGTACAATTACCTTGACCTGTGGGTGAGGAACTGCAGTTACATGCGCCTCCAGAGTTTGCGTCTGGGCTACAAACTGCCTTCCGAATGGCTTAAACCGATTGGCATTGCCAGCGCTTCTCTGTCATTGGAGGGCAGGAACCTTTTCGTGATTGCCGGTGACTATGAGAATTATCTCGACCCGGAGACGATGGGAAACCCATACGCGCAGCCGGTGGCAAAAAGCATTATCTTCGGCCTGAATATTAATTTCTAAAAATGTACTTATGAATATCAAACATATACTATCCTGTAAGAAGATATTGAGGTTGCACCGGGCGGTGTTCCCGGGAAGCGTCCGGAAGGCTTTTTTATTAGTGGTTACTGGCCTTTTGGTGACGGGGACGATGTCATCCTGCAATGATTTTCTGGATATACAGCCCATCGGTAAGGTGATTCCGGAAACCGGAAAGGAATATCGGGCTTTGCTGACAAGCGCGTATAACGAGGTGGGAAATGCCCGTGCGCTGACAACGTTCCGCAGTGATGAAATCACGTTGGACAAGGCTTCTACCAGTTCGGAGGATTACAATGCCTTTTTTGATATATGGGCATGGAACGACCTCGATCAGCAGGAGACGACCACGACTTTTCCGTGGCGTACCATGTATCACGTGCTTTATATCGCCAACTATATCGTGGAACATCAGAATGGCATCACGGAAGCCACGACTGCCGAAATCCGCCAGATGGTGGGAGAGTGCTATATGCTCCGCGCTTACATGCACTTCCTGCTCGTCAATCTCTATGGCGAGCCTTACACGGCATGCAATCCGGATATTACGAAAGCCGTTCCGCTGAAACTCGACAGTGATGTAGATAAGGTGCTGACAAAGAACACGGTCGGTGAAGTCTACCGGCAGATACTTGACGACATCCGAATGGCGCAGGATTATCTCAATGTAGAACAATGGGAGGCCGGCTATACCTATCGTTTCAATACGTTGTCGGCCGTTGCTTTGAAGGCGCGTGTGGAATTGTATATGGGAAACTGGCAGGAGGCGCTCGACGCGGCGGCGGAAGTCGTGGAGCGGCATGGCGCGCTAGTGGATTTTAACCAGACATCCATGTTGTTGCCGGACCATTACCAGTCGGTGGAGGCCATCGTTTCGTTGGAACAGACCATGCCGGCGACCTACAAGACCGCCGGGCGGCCCTCGAATGAACTGATAGCCGCCTACAAATCGGGTGACCAGCGTAAGAGCAAGTATTACAAACAGGTGACCGCCAGCGTGAGTGAGCTGACAAAAGGCGGTTCGAACGAATACAGTTGTACATTCAGGAGCGGGGAGTTTTATCTTACTGCGGCTGAGGCTGCGCTCCAGTTAAGCATGTCTTATGGCGCAGAGGCGGCGGAAAGTGAAGACGGCAGCGCCTTGCAGGAGGCTGCCGCTGAAATGCAGGACTCGTGCCTGGTGTATCTTACGGCATTAATGAAGATGCGTTACCATTCGGCAATGTATCCCGTTTATGAAACGCAGGTTATGGAAATGGAGGCGCCGGCCCTGTTGCAGGAGATTTATGACGAACGTCGCCGTGAATTGGCTTTTGAGGGACATCGCTGGTTCGACTTGCGGCGTACCACGCGTCCGGCCCTGACAAAGACTTATGACGGGCAGACTTACACTCTTGAGGAGAATGACAGTCGGTACACACTGCGTTTGCCCGCGGAGGCGATAGCTGCCAATCCGGGATTGGCTGCCGAATAAACGGTGCTGTTATACTGTTGAACGGATGAGAAAACAAAAACCGTCTTTGAACGGTTGATGAGAGTATAATTTATTTACTAACCAACAAAAAATGTAAGAGTATGAAGAAAACGTTACTAATGATTGCAGCGTGCGGCGTCCTGACCGCAGCGCAGGCACAAACGGATGTGGTGGTATGGAGCGATGCCTTTACGACCGTTGCTGCCACGGAAGATGTCAATTACAAGGCTCCCGTAGCGGTTGCTGCCGACGGCTCCACTTATGTTACGGGTAACTTTACGCAGGCTTTTGCTTTCGGGACAACTTTCCTTGAGAACATTGCCAACAGTGCGTATCTGGCAAAGTATAATGCTGCCGGTGAGAAACAATGGGCGGTAGCTTTGAAAGGGGCAGTCACGATCAAGGCCATCGATACCGATGCAAATGGCAATGTCTATATTGCAGGTGTTTTTGCAGACATAGTAGAAGTGGGCAGTACGGGTGAAACGGAGACCATCAACGGTATGGCAGATGAAACGGAACAGGTTTCCGGCTTTATTGCCGCTTACAATGCAGACGGCCAACTGTTGAAGGTCAAAACGATTATTCCGGAGACGGATGCCGATGTGTTAGCTTCGGGGGTGTACTTTCCGATGAGTGGTGAAGTATATTTCACGATTAACCACCTTGAGGTAAGCGGGACTACGCTTTACGTATCTGCCAAATATACCGGTGACGTAACCGTTGACGGGATGAAATGGGAAGGTGAGTATTTGGATCTTTTTGGTCTTATGTATTCTGATCTTCCTTCAAACGGAATTTTGGCATTGAATGCGGAAACGCTTGACGGCGCACGTTCGATACTGCGTGTCGCTACTGCAAATTCTTTGTCTGGGAATCAGATGGGGCCAGAAACCTTAAACTTCACGGTTGACGGTGATGATGTTTATGCATCTTTTATCGGTTACGGTAGCTTGAAAGTGACGACAGCAGACAAGGAAGAAACTTTCGACCTGTCTTATGTTGAAGGAACCAATGAGCATGCAGCCTTTATAACTGCTTTCCGGAACGGTGAAACGACCATAAACGTTTACCGTGCGACACCACATGACAAGACTGCTTCATGGAACAATATCGTGGCCATGCAGGTCGAGAACGACAAACTGTATGTCGGCGGTACCTTCATTGGAAGTCTGGGCTTCAAACCTGAGATGACAGAAACCGGTTCTGCCGATATGTTCGTGGCTTGTGTCAACACTGTCGACCTTACAGTCGACTGGGTGGCACAGAGCAATCTTGATGAAGGTGATGCCAATCAGTTCACCGAAACGGCTACTGCGATGAGAGTGAGAGACGGCAAGGCCTATATCACCGGTTATACGGAAGAAACTGGCGAACATGTCATCCAGACTCCGGTGACGTTTAATGTGACGGATGCCGGATTCGTGGCAGCAGCCGGTAAACTGCTAACAGGCATGGATGCCAACAGCGACCTGTGGGTCTTGGCTGGTGTTGACGGTCTGGAAACGACTTATGCGGCTTACAAGGCTGCCGACTTCACGACCATAGACAATGTTCAGGCTTCAAAAGATATAACCCGTTCAGGTGACATCTTTACCCTTGCAACAGTCGGTAAGGTGCGTGTCTATGACATGCAGGGTCGTGTGGTGATTGCAACAGAGCCGGTCAATACGGTATCTGTGGCTGCGCTGCCGAAGGGTGTTTACATCCTGTCATCGGTTGACGGCGTTTTGAAGTTTGTCAAGTGATGAAATCCGTCAAGGTATAGTTTTTATGATAGCTTTGTAGATATGCAATCTCACTAATCAGGACCTAGACGGTTTTTTGAACTAGAGTTGAAAAATAATAATCGGGCAGGAGTAACATATTAAATGTTCTTCCTGCCCGAAAATTTATCCTTATATTGAAACTTTACCGTTTATCCCGAAAGTTCCATTTGGAGTTGTCGCTGTTCATGTCGAACTCCCCTAATGATGGGGTACTGTCGGCGATGGAGAGCAGTACCAGTTCTTTGTCTGAGCCCGGAACCTGTTTGGGCATGATGCGGTAAGTACCGTCAATCAGCTGTTCGATGCGCCACAGTTGCTCGGGGGCTCCGGTAAATTCCGGAACAGTTATTACTTCTGCGTTGGCAGTTGCAGCCAATGCGCGGTTGGTGCCTTCTATAACGATTTTATAATACGACCCGCCTAAATAACCGCCGGCTTCTGGAACGGCCGTGATGGTCCATCGCTGGTGTGGGCGGAACATGTAGTCGCCGATTCTCACGCCGATGTTTCCCGTTGGCCATGTACCGATAACGTCTGTCAGGGTCTGCGGTTTCAAGGGAACTATAGGCTCATTGCTCTGTCCCCAGAAACGCTGTCTGTTACCTTGCATGCGTACGAAATCGACTGCCAGCTCAAGGGCATAGCCGCGACGTTCCGATTCAATTTCGTAAGTGCCTTCTTTGAAGATCTCGCCGGCAACCGGCCAACCGTCACGCCAGAGCAAAGGGAGAATGCCTAAGACACTGCGGCCTCCGCGTTGGAAGTCCGCTTCAAAATGGCAGGACATCTTTTCCACACCGTCAGCAACGATGTATCGGCCGAAATGTCCGGGGCCAACAAGGCCGTATCTGGCTGCAAGCACCATTTTTCCACCGCCTTCAAGCATCTTGCGTCCCATATTGTCGACGTATGGTCCGGTGACTTTACGCGAGCGTCCGACAACGATGTTGTATGTTGAGTTGGGACCGTCGCAGCAGGTGCCGTGCGTTCCGAGCAAATAGTACCATCCGTCACGGTAGATGAGGTCGGTAGCCTCGCAGTCGATGGCTATGTCGATAGGCTCGTTACCTTCTTTCCGGTAGCCGGTTTCAGGGTCGAGTTCCACCAAACGGATAAAACCGAAATAGGTTCCGTATGACAGCCAAAGCCGGCCATCGGTCGGATCGAGCAAGAGTCCCGCATCAATGGCGTCGCAGTCTTCATCTTCCTCTGAAGAGGCTACCACAACCGGCTCGGTATATTTGAAGTCGGGTGAAGACGGGTCTAACGTTTTGTTCCACATGGTCAGCACCTGTCCGCTATGGCCGCCTCCGAGTCCGCCTCCGGTGGCACTATATGCAATCAGATATCTGTCACCTATTTTCAAGGCGTCGGGAGCAGCGCCTCCGCCCGGTCTGACAGCTCCGCCGTGCCAGCTCCATCCGTCGTCGGAGATGAGGCCTCCGCCTCCTGTTCCGAATGTATAATATTTACCGTCGCATTCCATGATGGTTGACGGGTCGTGGATATATGGTTCGCCAGTTTGTGCAAGGGCGCCGGTGGCTCCCCATACAGATAACAGGGCTGGCAAACTTAGAATTTTACAAAGTGTTTTCATGATTATTTGTAACTGATGGTAAAGTTTTTAACAGGTGTTCCTTTTTCGTCAACAAAACGCAGACAGAAGTCACTCATGCCGGGGCCGTTGATGACGGCGCCGCGGATAATGTTCTTGCCTTTTTTAAGTGTCAGACGATGTGACATGCAATCATCTTTTACCATGCGGCGGTCACCGGAAAGTATGACGGCCTCTTCGCCGTTCAGCCACCACATGGAGGCAGAATTGGAGCCTACGGCCATTCTGACACCGCTGATTTCTTCCGGGCAGTCAATGACCGTAACCGCCCAGAACAGTACGCCGTAAACCTGTTTCTTCAGTCCTGATGCAAAGCGGAACAGTTTGACGTTGAAGAGATTGCTTTCAACAGCGTGCCAGGTGAGTTTTTGTTTGCCGACTTTTACCTTATCGCCGTCTTCCGGGACTACCGTAAACTGGTCGGGGAAGTATTCCGTTGTGAATGCCTCGCGTATGTAACTGTCGGTGAAGACCGTGTTTGTACGATTAGGCTTGTCAATGGGTTCGAGCAATAGCCAGCGACGGATGAAACCATCATCATCCGGTGTCATGACACTTTCAGTAGGTGGTGAGAAATAAGGAGCCAGCCTGTTGGCTGTTTTCCTTTTTTGGGCATAACTCTGTAAGCCGATCATGAGGAAAAGGCATAGAGCCAGCCATGCAGTTCGATTAAGAATGTGCATTTTTGAGATTGTTTTTCGGTTGATAATAATATAAGATGGGCGTATCATGGTTTTGCGGCATTTCTTTCGTATGCGTTATTATAATTTGCCTGATACCATGATACGCTTAAGATGCGGTTTTATTTATTTTTGAAAAAGCAGCGGTACAAATTCTTTAAGGCATCTGCGCCATGTGAGGAATTCATGTGCCGTTCCGGGAGATTCGTAATAGATATTGTTGATGCCTGCGGCCTTTAATCCGTCACTCAGACTTTTAGTCCTTTGTGGTCCTTCTTCTGAACCAATACCCAAGAAGAATACATGTACTTTGTCGTTAAATGCCTTACGATCCTTGAATACACCGCCATAAACCGTGTCGAGGTTTTTCAGGTCGATGCTGCCGGCGCCGCTGAAACCTCCGATGTAGGCAAACTTGTCAATGTTGTTCAGGGTTGTGTTGAATGTCAGCAAACCACCCCAGGAAAGGCCAGCCATGGCGCGATTGTCACGGTCGGTTAAGGTGCGGAAGTTGGCATCAATGTGCGGGATGATTTCGTTTACGAGAATTTCGGGAAACTCTCCGCCGAAGCGTCTTCTTGCCTGATCAGGACTTTCACCGCGATTGGTGCGGAAGACCTCGATATTACCGTTATCCATTACAACAATCATTGGTTTGGCTTTTCCTTCCGCAATCAGGTTGTCCATGATGAAATTCATCTTGCCTTGGTTTGCCCAGCTGGTTTCATTTTCGCCCATACCGTGTTGCAGGTAAAGTACGGGGTAACGTTTTTGAGGATTCTTGTCATATTCGGCCGGTGTATAGACAATGCAGCGGCGCCATTCCTTGCGGATGTCGGAGTAGTACCAGCTTTGGCTTATTTGTCCGTGAGGAACATCCTTTATGGAGTAGTAATCGACACCTTCTTCCGGTATTTCTATACCGCTGACCCATTTACCCATACCGAAGAAAGGTTTGCCGTTGGGGTCGGCTGTGCTAACACCGTCAATGATGACCTGATAATAGTGAAAACCGACGACTTCCGGTTCTTTGGAAACAAGGGTCCAATAACCGTCGGCTCCTTTGGTCATGGCGCCGCGGAAACTGATTTCCACTTTTTGGGCATCAGGTGCATATACGCGGAAATGTACGCGACGGTCTTTACCGATGCGTGGATAGTCTGCCCCGTTGATGTTGTGTTCGTTGGGAACAGTTCCTTCTGGATAAGTTTGTTGTTGGGCGTTCACAGCCAATGAACTGGCCAGGAAAGCCGTGAAGAGAAAACTGAATGTTTTTTTCATGATTTGAGAATTAAGTTGTTATTAAAATGTTTGAAATGTTTTTCCAACGAATGGATTTATGTCATGTCTTTAGTTTCCGTTGATGGATGAAGAGAGTAACTTACTTGAATAATAACGGTGCAAAGCGGGCAAGGCTTTCGCGCCATACCGGCCATGTATGTCCGCCGGGAGTTTCAAAATATGTGTACTTGATGCCTATCTCATCTAAGCGTTCACGCATGATACGGCAGTTGTTATAGGCTATGTCTTCTTTTCCGCCCATAGAGATCCAGAATTGTTTGAGAAGTTTGTTGTAGTTCTCTTTGTCGCTTTTTAACAGGTTGTAATATTTCTCCGTACCATCATTGCTTTGGTTTCCTCGTGATGCCCACCATCCGGAACTGAAAACACCCAGATAGGAGAATAGTTCGGGGTGCGTGATACCTACATTAAGCGTTTGGATGCCGCCCATGGATAAACCTGCCAAAGCTCTGTTTTCCCGTCCGTCAGCAACTCTGTAACGATCCTCTATGAAAGGAATACATTCCTTAATCAGTTCATTTTCAATATCAGAAGTGTTTCCGTCGGGCATGACGATGATCATCTCCTTGGCTTCGCCTGCTGCAATCAGGTTGTCCATGATGATATCGGTGCGTCCCTGATTGGCCCAGCCTCTTTCATCTTCACCGCCTCCGTGGAGCAGATAAAGTACGGGATAGTCTTTTTTACTTTTGTCATATCCGCTGGGAGTGTAAACGAACATTCGTTTCCAACATTTGTTGACAGTGGAGTAGTAACGGTTCATCCGAATATCGCCGTGCGGGACGTCTGCAATATAGAAACGATTGTCGCCATCGGGATAGGGAATCTCTATGCCGCTGCTCATCATGCTGCATCCGTAGAAGGATTCGCTGCCCGGGTCTGCTACCTTTACACCGTCGATGATCAGGAAATAATAATGAAAACCTTCGGATAATGGTTCCGTGGTGCAGGTCCACGCACCATCTTCGCCACGTTTTAGGTCGTATTTCTTCCCTAAGTCAATTTGTACATTCTTGGCTTCCGGTGCGTTAATCTTGAAGATAACGCGATTGTCCGGCAAAATACGCGGATATTGTGAACTTCTGACATTAGAAGTTAGTTTCTCACCTGGTAGGCTGGTTGCCTGCCTTCTGAAGGTTGGCTGTGCGTTCATTGTAACTGTCAGCCCCAATAAAACAAAAAAAGATAAAAATGTTCTCATACTATTCTATATTTTATTTTAATGTCAATTTTGAGCATACCACATAAAAGTCATTATATGAAGTGCGAACTTTTTCCGCCCTCAGAACGTCTAACAGGTTGACTGATATGGGTAATTGGTATATAGAATAGTGATGATTGCCCATGTTGAAACACATTCTTAGTGCTTCATCGGACTATTTTAACATTTCAAAGTTAATTATTGATGGTGAGAAAACATTCATTTCTTGCGTTAATATTTTTAAATTTATAAATTACGAATAAAAAAAGAGGATGCGTTCAAACGACACATCCTCCTCTGAGATTATCTGCATGAACAGAGCTGTATTATTCGCTCCAGTCCATCTTGGTCATGCGTACATAGCTCTGGTAGCGCTTCTTGGCCATTTCTTCACAAGCATTGAACAGGTCGGCTGCTTCTGTCGGATATTGTTTCATGACAGATGCGAAACGAACCTCGCCTTTGAGGTAGTCTTGGAATGCGTCCCAGTTCGGCTCTTTAGAATCGAGTGTGAACGGATTCTTGCCTTCCTCTTCCAAAGCCGGGTTGAAACGCCACAAGTGCCAGTAACCGCAAGCGACTGCTGCAGCTTCTTCAGCTTGTGACTTGCCCATACCTTTCTTCAAACCGTGGTTGATACAAGGTGCGTAGGCAATGATGATAGAAGGTCCGGGATAAGCCTCAGCCTCACGAATTGCCTTGAGACATTGAGCCTGATCGGCACCCATGGCAATCTGGGCTACATATACATATCCGTAAGTAGTAGCAATCATACCGAGGTCTTTCTTGCGTACACGCTTGCCGGATGCCGCAAACTTAGCGATGGCGCCGAGCGGAGTTGCCTTTGAAGACTGGCCGCCGGTATTAGAGTAAACTTCCGTATCGAGTACGAGGATGTTTACATCTTCGCCTGAAGCGATGACGTGGTCGAGACCACCGTAACCGATATCGTATGAAGCACCGTCACCACCGATAATCCACTGTGAACGTTTGGTCAGGTAGTGGCTCAGTTCGGAAAGCTGTGTACATGCGGCACAACCTCCGGCTTTGCCTGCTTCAATCATCGGAGACAGTTTTTCGGCAGCGGCCTTGCTTGCATCTGCATCGTTCTTGCCGTCGATCCATTCTTGTGCAGCTGCTTTGAAGTCAGCCGGAGTTGCCTCATTGGCGATGGCGTCTTTCAATATAGTCTCAATGCGCGCACGCATCTTTTTGTTGGCCAATACCATACCGAGACCGAACTCGCAGAAGTCTTCGAAGAGAGAGTTTGCCCAAGCCGGTCCTTGTCCTTTCTCGTTCTTTGTATAAGGCGTTGAAGGAATGGAACCAGAATAGATAGATGAGCAACCCGTTGCATTAGCAATGATTTCGCGGTCGCCGAAGAGTTGTGAGATCAGTTTCACATACGGTGTTTCACCACAACCGGAGCATGCGCCTGAGAACTCGAACAGAGGTTGTGCGAACTGTGAGTTCTTGACATTTGACTTGATGTCGACCAACTGTTGTTTACTCTTCACGTTCTTTACGCAGTAGTTCCAGTTAGCAGCTTCGTCAAGTTCTTGTTCTAACGGAACCATTGTAAGTGCCTTGCCGGTCTTCGGATTACCCGGACATACGTCGGCACAGTTGCCGCAACCCAGACAGTCCATGACACTGACCTGAATACGGAAGTTCATGCCTTTCATGGCAGCCGGAGCCTTCATTTCGAGAGTCGGTGCATTGAAGCCTTTCATTTCTTCTGCATCAAGTACAAATGGACGGATGGCTGCATGAGGACAAACATAAGCACACTTGTTACATTGAATACAGTTTTCTGCATTCCAAGTCGGTACGAATGCTGCAACACCGCGTTTTTCGTAAGCGGCGGTTCCTTGAGGCCAAGTACCGTCTTCGATACCCTTGAATGCTGAAACTTTCAACAAGTCGCCGTCCTGTGCGTTGATTGGACGAACCACTTCGTTGATGAAAGCAGGGTCGTCGTTGGCCGGGGCTGCATCCGGAGCAAGCGTTGCCCATGCCGGATCGACGGTCAGTTCCTTATATTCACCGCCGCGGTCGACTGCTGCATAGTTCTTGTTAACCACGTCTTCACCCTTCTTGCCGTAAGACTTGACGATGAACTTCTTCATCTGTTCTACTGCCAAGTCAACAGGGATGACACCGGTAATACGGAAGAATGCTGATTGCAGGATGGTGTTGGTACGGTTGCCCAATCCTATTTCCTGAGCGATTTTCGTAGCGTTGATATAATAAACCTTGATGTTGTTCTTTGCGAAATAGGCTTTTACCTTGTTTGGCAGGTTGGCAGCCAGTTCATCGCCTTCCCAAATGGTGTTGAGCAGGAATGTGCCGTTTTTCTTCAAGCCGCGAGTCACATCGTACATGTGCAGGTAGGCCTGTACATGGCAAGCAACGAAGTTCGGTGTATTTACCAAATAAGTGGAACGGATTGGAGAATCGCCGAAGCGCAGGTGTGAACAAGTGAAACCGCCGGATTTCTTGGAGTCATAAGAGAAATAAGCTTGGCAGTGTTTGTTGGTGTTGTCACCGATGATCTTTACGGAGTTCTTGTTGGCACCTACTGTACCGTCTGCTCCCAAACCGTAGAATTTGGCTTCGAACATACCTTCACCGCCAACGGCGATTTCTTCTTTCTGTGGCAGAGAAGTGAAGGTTACATCATCTATGATGCCCAAAGTGAACTGATTTTTTGGTTCAGGAAGAGCCAGATTCTCATAAACGGCCATGATTTGTGCCGGTGTCGTATCGTTGGAACCAAGTCCGTAACGTCCGCCAACGATAACCGGTGCGTTAGCTTTGTTGTAATAGCATTCTTTTACGTCGAGATACAACGGTTCGCCGTTAGCGCCGGGTTCTTTTGTACGGTCGAGTACTGCAATCTTCTTAGCTGTAGCAGGTACTGCTGCCAAGAAGTGTTTAGCAGAGAACGGACGGTAGAGGTGAACGGCAACGAGACCGACTTTTTCGCCCTGAGCATTCAGATAGTCGATGGTTTCGCGAATGGCTTCAGTTACGGAACCCATGGCGATGATGACGCGGTCGGCGTCTTCTGCACCATAGTATGAGAACAAACCATACTTACGTCCGGTGATCTCAGAAATCTTTTCCATGTATTCTTCTACGATGGCCGGAACGGCTTCGTAATAAGGGTTGCATGATTCGCGGTGTGTGAAGAACGTATCGGGGTTTTCTGCCATACCGCGTGCGACAGGACGCTCAGGTGAGAGCGCACGGTTGCGGAACTCGCTCAGCGCTTGCTGGTCTACCAACGGGGCAAGGTCGTCGTTCTCCAACATCTCGATCTTCTGAATCTCGTGTGAAGTACGGAAGCCGTCGAAGAAGTTCAGGAACGGTACACGGCTCTTGATGGTTGACAAGTGAGCTACACCGGCCAAGTCCATTACCTCCTGTACAGAACCTTCGCACAACATGGCGAAGCCCGTCTGGCGGCATGACATAACGTCCTGGTGGTCGCCGAAGATACACAATGAGTGAGAAGCCAGTGTGCGGGCTGATACGTGGAATACGCAAGGCAGCAATTCACCGGCAATCTTGTACATGTTGGGGATCATCAGCAGAAGTCCCTGTGATGCCGTATACGTTGATGTGAGCGCACCGGCTTGTAATGAACCGTGAACGGCACCGGCAGCACCGCCTTCGGATTGCATTTCCTGTACCAGCACTGTTTCGCCGAAGATGTTCTTGCGGCCCTGGGCTGCCCATTCGTCAACGTATTCTGCCATGGTAGACGACGGGGTGATGGGGTAAATGGCGGCTACCTCTGAGAACATATACGAGATATGTGCAGCGGCCTGGTTACCATCACAAGTGATAAATTTCTTTTCTTTTGCCATAATAGTTATTAATAAATATGTTTAAACAACAAATCTCTTTTTCTTTATCAATACAGGAACCCGAACAGCCAAAGCGGGATGTTCCGTCCTGTTCCGATTTCAATGTCATTGCGGGCGTAGATGATGTCAGGATTCTGTTTCTTTGCTTTGGTTTGGCATATCCTGAACTTAAGTTCTCCGTCTACGAAGAAAGACGTTCCTTTTTCGCCTTTGTTCAGCAGATGGTCTTTCCACAAGGCATTCTGGAAAAATGTTTCCAAAATGTTTTGTTGTTCTAACCGTGAAGGGTAGATGACGTACATCAGGTTGGAATTGTGCATCATTACGTTGGACGGCTTTTTCGGGAAGCTCTCTCCTCGCGGGTAGATAAGGTTTATCAGACGGGCGTCGGCAAGATATTTCAAATAATTCATTACCGTTGCGCGCGAGGTCTGAATTTCCGCTGCCAGCTGGCTGACATTGGGTGCCGACGGACAGTCTATGGCGAGCAAATATAGTAATTTTTTTATTTTTGCCAAATATTTCAATTCGATTTGTTTGATGAGCAGGATGTCCACCTCAAGCATCATGTTCATCGTCTTCAACAGGTTTTCCGAGAAGTTGCGTTTTTCTAGAAAGAAGGGATAAAATCCATGATGCAAGTAATCTTGGAAATATTGCAACGGCCTTGCTTTCGGAAGTATTTGTCGGGCAATATGCTCGTGGTCATTCAGTATTTCTTCCAGAGTGTAAGACGGGAAATCGTTGCCGGTCTGCAGGTTGAGAAACTCGCGAAATGAAAAACCGCGTAGATTGTAGGATTTTACAAGACCGTTCAACTCGGGATTTTCTTCTTTTAAGCGCATGACGGAAGAACCCGTAAAAACGATCTTGAGTTCTGGCAGTTCGTCATAACATTTTCTTATTTCCTTGCTCCAGTCTGCTTGCTTGAAAACTTGGTCGATGAGCAGCACTTTACCGCCGGCTTGATAAAATTCGGTCGCAAATTCTGCGATGCCTTTGCCTTGGAAATAGAAATTGTTCATATTGATGTACAGGCAGTCGCGGTTTTCTACTCGGAAATGTTCTTTGGCATATTGCAGCAGGAAGGTCGTCTTGCCGACACCTCTTGTCCCCTTGATGCCGATGAGCCGGTCGCTCCAGTCAATCTCGTCCATAAGGGCGCGACGAACCGGGGCATTGGTATGCTCCACAAGGTAGGCGTGTGTCCTGAAGAATGTTTCCATGCTTTTTGTGTAAAGAACCAACATGCAAAGATAATGTAAAAGGACAGATTTGCAAAGTAGAGTTGGCAAAATATTTTCTTTTTCTTATTTTTGCCGTATCGAATTGCTCGTTTTATAGTTTTCACGGCCTATGGTTTTGCATGTTTTCAATCCGGAGAATGATCTGGCGTTAGCTGACTTTGCTCCGTATTATATCGCTCCTGCATCGGCGCGCATGATGCGTGCCGATTTGTCCGTTTTGCCGCTTTGGTGGGCGTCGGATGGCGATGTGATTTGGACGGAGCTGCCGGAGGTGGCTGAACGCTATGTGCATTCCACCTGCGTGAATGTGCCTGCCGTAAATTGGTGGAAAAGTGGTGATTGTCCACCGGTTGCGGCTGTCGAACCATGGGGCTGGAGCCCGGCCCTGGTACGTGCTTTGGGAGATGCCGGGTGTCCCGGTAATCTTTTGCCGGCAGAAGAACAACTGCACCGTTACCGGCAACTTTCCGGACGTGCGCAAGCCGTGCGTTTGTTGCAGGAATTGAGAGAAGCGCCGATACTTGATAAATTGTTTGGCAATAGGTTGTGCGGCCTGTCAATCTGTTGCGCAACCGAATCAGAGGTGGCTAATGCGGTGGCGTCTTTCCCTAAAACCATTCTGAAGGCGCCGTGGTCAGGGAGCGGAAAGGGATTGCGTTTTGCGTACGGGACTTATGGACAGCCGTTGTCAGGCTGGTGTCGCAGGGTGCTGGAAAACCAAAAGGCAGTGGTGGTTGAACCGCTTTACGAAAAACGTTTCGATTTCGCTTTTGAGTTCTTTTCGGATGGCCATTCCGTGCGCTATGTGGGCTTGTCTGTATTCCTCACGACTTCGCGCGGAACGTATGGAGGTAACTGGGTAGCCTCCGAAACGGTAAAGGAGGCATGGCTCGAGCAATACGTTCCCCGGATTCTTTGCTTGACGCTTCGCGCCGAACTGGAAAAACGCATAGGATGTTTGGTGGGGGGTGACTATAAAGGATATCTTGGAGTTGACATGATGCTGTGCAAGATGCCCGGAACGGATGAACTGGTTGTGCATCCCTGCGTTGAAGTCAATCTGCGACGCACGATGGGTTTGGTCGCTGTCGATTTGGCGCATTGTCTGGCACCCGGTGCGGAAGGACTTTTTTACATTGATTATGAGAAAGAGGCGGGACGTTTACGGGACGACCATTTACGACGTTTGGCAAGCAATCCGCCACAGGTCACAGACGGACGTATGGTGGCCGGTTATCTCAACCTGACACCTGTTAATGAGCATACCCATTATCGTGCCCGTTTGGATGTCACTTCTTCTCCGGGCAGTTTATTTGATAAAGCTGCCGATTTTTAGCGAACGGCCTCCTTCGTCCAAGGTGCGTACCTCGTAATAACCTCCGGCCAAACCTTCTGTTGAGATGGCGCGCCCGTAAGGTCGGATGCGTATCATGCGTCCTTCTGCGTCGTTCAGCAGGATGAATTCAGGCGACGGCGAGAGAGAAGGCAGGAGTAAATGATTGTTGGCTTGCGGCAAGAATTGGCCGCCGGTATATGCCGTTTCAAAGGTACTGATTTGTGCTGCCTCACTTTCGTTGCCTGACCGGTCGATGGCGGTCACTGCAAAGTTAAGGCCGTTTATGATTGCAGTTTCGTTGTTATAGGCGAATGCACAACTGTCAATGTTTACGGCGACTATATGGCGGGCTTGAGTGATGTCTACCGGATAGTCTTTTGAGGCGTAGACGTTGTACCTCACTTGCCCGGAGTTGTCGTCCGACGCTTCCCAACAGAGCCGCATGCCGTTTGCATACCGTTCGTTGTGTAATCCTTGCGGCGTGCATGGGGCGATACTGTCGCGGCCGGGACATGTCGGTGTGAGGGCGGGATAGGGATAATAGACATCTTTCAAGAAGTCGTACAGTCCCTTGTGGTTGGCATCCAGAAAAGCGTATCTGAAATAGGCTTGTCCCTGTAATCCTATGCTACGGATGAAATACAGTTCGCTGGTAATGACGTCCAATGCCCAGTTTTTCTCCCGTGGGCTGAGGAAATAGATGCCTAAGCCCGGCGCAACGGTTTTTCCGGCATCCTGTTCTTTCCAGTCGATGGCAAAGGGGTAGAAATGGTTGCCCTGAAAGTACATCATGGGGAAAAGCATGTCGTGGATGCTTTCGCGCAACCAGCCCTGTGCGTCTTGGTAGACGGCTGAATAAGCATTCCATCCGTAAGACGAATAGCGGGACAGATCGTCAAATTTCCCGATGGGAGAACTGCTGACCTTTACCCAGGGCTTGACGGCTTTGACGGCATTATACATTTCACGCACGCAGCGTGTGATGTTATTACGCCGCCATTGGGCCTTTGTCTGTCCTTTACCGTATTTCTTATAAGAAGTCTGGTCGTTGAAACGTGCTGCGTTTTCCGGATAACGGATATAGTCAAAATGGATGCCGTCCACGTCGTAGCGAGAGACTATTTCCTTGCAGATGGCTGCCAGATAATCCGCTGTTTCCGGTATGCCGGGGTTGAGGTACCAGCTCCCTTCGTGGCGTATGCATAACGAAGGGTGTTTTTTCAAAACCGACATCTTGTCTCGTGCTTGTGCTGCATTCGTTTTAAAACAGGGAATGGTGACCATCCATGCGTGTAGTTCCATGCCCCGGCGGTGACACTCCTCTATGGCAAAAGCCAGTGGGTCATAAGCCGGTGCTTTCCCGTACCGGCCGGTGATGCAGGCGTCCCATGGTTCAATCTCCGATGGGTAGATGGTGGTGCCGCGAACCCGTGTCTGGAGAAGAACCGTATTGATGTTGATGGCTTTGAGCCTGTCCAATATGTCGCACAGCTCGCGTTTTTGAGCTGCGATGCCTTCTTGCGTGTTCGCTTTTGATTTGGGCCAGTCCAGGCTTTCATAGGTAGTCAGCCAGACTGCCCTCATCTCCCGTTTCGGAGCGTCGGGTAAGGCTATGTTAGCCGTGGCGTTTTGTGCAGCTATGAAGCCACCCCATATTATTGAGTATATCAAGATTAAAACCAGTCTTCTCGCTTTTTGCATATTTCCTTTGTTTTCTACTTCCTTTCCAAATATAATTTTTTAAGGAAGTAAGGCTTAGTTTGTGGAGTGCAAACATACTAAAAATCTGTGGAATATCCGCCGAATTTCGGCAGATTAACGCAATAGAAATTGGGAATTAAGCAGTTAGAAGAAAATCACTGAAGTTGGGAAAAGGGTTGAAAACCGTTTCAAAGCGGATTGAAGCAAGAGAACGGTTTCCTATTCGTTACCCGATGAAAATGCAGATTTAACAGTCGCCGTTCCGTTTGCGCCGTTCTGCGTAGGTTTGCTTTTCAAGGTTTAACTCGTTGATTTATAGTTTTGCAACAAAAAAAGACGAGTATGGCAAGAAGTACATTTCGCGTGCTGTTCTATGCGAACGGCAGCAAGGAGAAGAACGGAATTGTCCCCATTATGGGACGGGTTACAATCA
>CASGAM010000021.1 GCA_949299545.1 uncultured Prevotellaceae bacterium
CATACGGATAGCATTGGCACCCAGATATTCCTTTATGTTCTTCAGACGACGTTCCCACACTTCGGGCGGTACCACAGCTCCCAACACGCCGGCATCGTGGTGCAGACAGACGCCTTTCACTTTCATCCAGCGACCGTTCAAGGCAAAGCCTTTATTCGGGTCGAACTCCAGCGTACGCAGGCCGACTTTCGTTTCGCTCCCGTCCAGTCGCTTGTCGTCAGCAAACAACTCCGTTTTCAACGTATATAAATAAGGGGTATCCAAATCCCAACGCTTCGGTCGGTTCACTCGCAAAGTCATCGTTTGTTTGAATAAGCCTACCTTACCGTCAGTTACACGTCCAGAAGCCTGTGCTACCTGCCGACCTTCGGCATCCAGTAACACAGCTTTCACCTCTAACCGGCCTGTAGCCTCCACGTGCTTCTCTACCTCCACATCAACGACAATCGTCGCTCTACGGTCAGTCAGCGAAGTAGCACGCCATCCTATGCCCCACTGGGCAAAATGAATATCGGGAGCCGATACCACGCGTGGCCGAGCGCTGACGGCCTGCTCCTGCTTGCCGCACGCGACGAGCAGGGCAGACAGACACACAACTGAAAAAACGTTTCCTACTAAGTTTTGCTTCATATCTCTTTACACTTCGGTTGATAACTATCGGCCGCAAAGGTAGCGCCCGGGGCGGCACGCGGCCGGAAAAAGCCGCCGAACCGGCGGAAAACGCCCCCGAAGCGGCAGCCGGCGGCACCGAAGCGCGGCAGACACGCCGCAGCTGTCCGGCACAGAACGCGTAGAAAAACAGCCGCGTCCGCTTGCCGTTCCGCCGGGCTTTCACTATCTTTTTATCACAAGACAGGATGCGGTTCGGGATAAAAAAATATCTGAAACAAGTTTCAATATTTTGTTCTCCACTCACCTTTCACTATCTTTGCCGCAAACCCCAAACAAGAACGATTATGACAACGTACAAGAGAATTTTACTGAAGCTCAGCGGTGAGAGCCTCATGGGCGAAAAGCAGTATGGTATAGACGAAAAGCGTCTGGCCGAATACGCGGCGCAAATCAAGGAGATACACGCCACGGGCGTACAGATAGGCATCGTTATCGGAGGCGGAAACATCTTCCGTGGCCTGAGCGGCGCCTCCAAGGGCTTCGACCGCGTGAAAGGTGACCAGATGGGCATGCTGGCCACGGTCATCAACAGCCTGGCACTGAGCTCGGCCCTGACGGCCGCAGGCGTAAAGGCACGTGTGCTGACGGCCGTCCGCATGGAGCCCATAGGCGAGTTCTACAACAAATGGCGCGCCATCGAGTGCATGGAGGCAGGCGAGGTGGTCATCATGTCGGCGGGTACGGGAAACCCCTTCTTCACCACCGACACCGGCTCGTCGCTGCGCGGCATCGAGATAGAAGCGGACGTGATGCTGAAAGGCACCCGCGTGGACGGCATCTACACGGCCGACCCGGAAAAGGACCCGACGGCGGTGAAATTCCACGACATCACGTACGACGAGGTACTGCGCCGAGGCCTCAAGGTGATGGACCTCACGGCCACCTGCATGTGCAAGGAGAACAACCTGCCCATCATCGTGTTCGACATGGACACCGTGGGCAACCTCAAGAAGGTAATCGACGGCGAGGAAATAGGCACGCTGGTGCACAACTGACTTTTATAAGTATTAAGATAGGACAAGTTATACATGCCTGCCACTAACGTAAAAAAAGATGATCATATCATCAGCATATACCCAACATGACAGATGAGTGGGCGGTTTCATTATGCCGCGACGGGAAAAAGCCCACACTACCTCTACTTCGAGTAACGGATTTCGATATGGACTATCAGACGGCGGCATACACGCCGTGAACCTAGATATGGTGTAGTATGCCAAAGCCTATTATCGTAAATACTCTGTGTCGGTAAACTCGTCACGTTCCATTGTCACTAGTATCATAGCGTCAACACATATCAGTGAAACAAACGCTAGACTTACCGCCGACTGAAATTGTATGTCTGTTGAGATTCCACGGCAACCATGTAAAAAATTTATCAAATCGAATGAGGGTGTATCAAAAATCTGACACACCCTCTCTTCATATTCAGGCGCAAGGAATACATAGAATGCAATGAAACCCATACTTTCCCAAGCCAAGGCTTTGCCATATCATAATAATTTGTACTTTTATGATATACCATCATATATTAGTAAAGAGACACTTTCGGATTTACAATTCCAAACAAACGTTTCTTTTTCCTCAGCGTTTTGACAAGGATATTGCGGGAAATAATCCTATACGTGTGATTGACACGGTAATTGACAACCTCAAGTATGGAAAACTTCCATAAACTTTATAAAGAACGCGGCGCAACCCATACCATCCGAAGCTGATGCTCAAAGAGGTAATATATGACTACATGAAAAACCTTTATTCCTGCCGCGAGATAAGGTTCTCCCTTAAAACGGGATATCCATTTTATCTAGCCGTCCGGTTATGATCAACCGAAATTTCATGCCATCAACCACTTCCATAACCATGTGAAAGAAGGAATTTATTGTGTATTCACCCAGTTGGTTATTATGCTAGCAGAAAAAGAATTCATTAACCTTGACGTAAAATATATCGATGGTACAAAAAATAGAATCGAAAGCAAACAAATGCACTTTCGTATAGTGTAAGACCATCGAAAAGAACTGTCCCAGATTAATGGACAAGATTAAGATTCTTCTAGAACAGATAGACGAAGCTATAGCGCAGGAAAGCACTTAGGATAATAACAGACAGCCGGCAGATTTCATGGTTATTGCTGACGAGCTCAATCGGTCTTTACAAAAAGAGTCAGAACCTGCTACGAAAGGGGAAAAGCGACATCAAAAGGAAAAGAGAAACAGATAAGACAACTCAAAGAATACGCCGGCAAACTTAATGAATATGACGAGAAACTGCTCATTCTTGGCGACCGCAACTCCTATTCAAAAAGCGGTCATGATGCTACGTTTATGCACATGAAAGAGGATGCGATGAACAGTTTGTCCTTGACTTCAGCCAGTTTCAATTCCCCGGAAATACATTCACCATAATCCTGTTCTTCAACTCGTTTGTTGAACATTACTGTAAACCGCTGGACAAGGCTGTTGCCGATTCCAGCAATGTTTCAAAAGAGAACTACCTGTTCATGAAGGAGATCTGTATTACCGCTTATGTGAAATAGAATTAGTTTCATCGTGAATAGCACATGCACTATGAACCTAATCCATACAATCCGTTATCTTTATATTAATGCCGATGGCGACTATTACACCTGTCCGATGAGACAACACATGAAACGTATCGACATAGCGTGGTCAAAGACAGAAAGCGGATATAAGGACAAACTTAAAGCTGAATCCTGTTTCTATTTACACAAAATTTTGGACAGTGTCATTTCTAATTTGAGACATCCTCTCTTTTGTTTATAAACTTCTTATACCACCATATATGTTATTCATCATAAAGCAATTCCTAGTTTGGATACCGTTCAAAATGACAATTCATCAGGTCCAACCACCCCAATATTTTGTTAAAAAACAAAACTATGGCAAAATTTGTGTGTTACATATCAATTCTCCAACCAAGTCCCCCCCTATTGATATCCTAACTGAACAAAAGCTACACATTTCTTCAGATTTGACACTCGGATATTAGGTTTCTTCTATAATTTCCCAATACACCATCCTAACCATTTTCCCATTTAGCTATAAAATAATTTATCTATACAAGGTGATAGCAAACGTTCCATCTTCGTATATATTCTTTAAGTTTAATGTGAGTTCAATATAAAATCAAAAAATAAAAGGTGTCCATCATTAACAAAATTTACGTCAATGACGGGCTTCTTTTCAAAAAAGCAGTATGCTGCGATATCAGATAAAGAGTTGGCTATAAAGTTACTGGATAAACGATGTCTGGAGTATTCGATCTATGTAATATTCTTCAGTTCGTCATAGACCGTTTCAATCAAGGCTCTTTTTCTGAACAGAGTCTTGTCAGCCATACCCGTCAGTGAGTTCTTCATATTGTTTTTAACTTTAGTGACAAACTGCACAGGTTCCCAGCAGTACTTTCTTGATGAAAACAACCAAGGGAGCAGTACTTCCTTCTCCAGTTCTACAAAACGGTTATAGGAAAGCTAGCGCGGGAAAAGGTATTCCAGATGTTTATAGACATATTCCCTATAATAATGCTTGAAGCAGTGGAAACCACCGGACTGAAACAAGATAGGAATAATCAGAATATCAGTATCATTCATACAGTTGAGCTTGTTGTGATACTTCTGTTTCTTGTCTTCAAATACATATTTCCTTTGCTAAAATACAAATTCTTTCAAAAATCATCAGCCATATAATAAATCTCTGTAACTTTAGACTTTGGAAACATAGTACTAATCGTTTAAATATTATAATTGAGCACAATAAATTTAATGATTTTATCACTATATTCCTATCTTCAAAAAAATTATTCCTTTAATTATATTGAACTTACACTAAGCCAAATGTTTACTGCTAGTTCCTTTCCAACTCGAACACCCATTGGTTTTGACTATTAGGATTCTCGTTATTAAAATTCACTCAAGCCCTGTACCAGTCAACCAAATATGTTATGATAATCATTACTACCGTCCTAACTATCATCCTAAAAAGCTGTAAAGTTTCATTTACCCACAAAAAATGAATTAACACATTAGTAACATTTAACTCCGAAACTATGGTCGTTATAAAGTAAAGCTATATTTTGCCACCATATTCTAAAAACTAAAACTATACTTGACATGAAAAAATGGAATTATTTCTTGGGCCTGGGCCTCACAGTGGGTGCCCTGACCCTGACAGCCTGCAGTGACGACGACGAACCGAAGACTCCCGAAGTGCCCGACCTGGGCATCAAAGCTCCCGTAACATCCATGGCCAACAGCGACGGTGTCAGCACCTTCCGCTACAACGACAGCGGCGCGATGACCGACGGCACCGACATGTACGCCGGCAAGTTCAGTATCAACTACACACCGTTCACGGTGAAGGCCAGCGACGAGGGAGAGGGATGGAAAGACGTATTCGAGATGAACAACATCGCGACCGACGGCAACGGCTTCATCACCTCGTCCAGCCTCATCTATAAGGGCGAAGAAACCTACAACGGAACCACCGAAAGCTGGACCGATACCGGTACGCTCACCTGCCAGTACAACGCTGAAGGCCAGCTCACGAAGCTCGTCAGCAGCGTAACGGAGGAAGGCGACATGGACGAGGACACCTACGAGCTGACGTGGCAGGACGGCAACATCGTCTCCATACACAACGTCTACCGCTACAAGGAGGACGGGGGAGACTGGACAGATGACCTTGACCAGACCGTAACCTTCGGCTACGGAGCAGACGCCGTCGAAAACAGCGGTATCTACATGCCCCAGATGGCCGACCTCGATATGGACTTCCTCTTCTACGCCGGCCGCTTCGGCAAGACGTGCAAGCAGGTTCCCACCTCGATGACCAGCCGGGAGGAAGGCTCCGGTGAGTACACCGTCAACATCAGCGTCGACAAGGACGAAGACGGACGCATCACCGCCCTCAAAGCCAATGGTCAGGTCTACTACGTCTACACATACGACGGCGAAACGGCCACCTTCCCCACCGAATACGGCTACAGCGCAGCCGCCAGGAAGCAACTGCGCCGCCTGCACCGCTAAGCATCGCCGCCCGGGCGGCACAAAAGACATATCGCAACAATCCGGAGGGCGCACCTGCCGTGCAGGTGCGCCCTCTTTCGCATGCACACGCAGCAAATAGGCGCCCCGCCCCTTTGCGCTTTCAGAAAAAAAACTTATTTTTGCGCACAGTGAAATTACCCAAAAACAACAGACCCATATGAAAGACGTAAAAGACATCCTGAACGAAGCACAGGAGAAAATGGACATGGCCATCATGTACCTTGAGGAAACGCTGGCCCACATACGTGCCGGCAAGGCCGACGTACGCTTGCTGGACGGCATCCGTGTAGACTCGTACGGAAGCATGGTGCCCATCAACAACGTAGCCGCCGTGACGACTCCCGACGCGCGCAGCATCGCCATTAAGCCGTGGGACAAGTCGATGTTCCGTGTCATCGAGAAAGCCATCATCGACTCGGCCTTGGGCATCATGCCCGAAAACAACGGTGAAATTATCCGCATCGGCATCCCCCCCCTTACTGAAGAGCGTCGTAAACAGCTGGCCAAGCAA
>CASGAM010000022.1 GCA_949299545.1 uncultured Prevotellaceae bacterium
CACCCACAGGGGCGCGTCGGAGACCCGGCGGGCCAGGTCGTCCAGACGGTCGCGGCCGTCCCATGCCGGCAGGCTGTCGAACCAGGCGGTGAAGGGATGGACGGACGGGATGCGGGCGGAATCCACGAGGCGCGCCACGTCACGGTCCCAGCAGGCGATGCCGGCACGGTGGGCGTCAGCGCAAAGGGCGTTCAGGTCGCGCCGCAGGACGGGGCGGAAGGCTGCGCCGGAATCTCCCCTGTCGCGGCACTCCGTCGTGCCGGTGAGGACGTTGTAACGCAGCTCGAGGCGGCGGTCGATGAAGTCCGCCAGGCGGTCTTCCATGTCGGCGGCGGGTGTCCCGCCGGAAGGGGTGTTGGCGGTTGCCTGTCCTTCTCCGGCAGCCGGGCATGTTTCCGGCGCCGTTCCTTCTTGACGGTGTTCCCGGCGATGGTGCGCCCAACGGCGGGCGGCACGGCGGACGATGATGCGGAGTGTTTCTTTTTCCATGGCTTGTACGTTTTCAGGCGCAAATATAAGGGGGGCGCACAAGGGCATGGTAGCTTTTGGCAGCCTTTGGTAACATTTGTACGGATTTGGTCACTTTTGGTAGCTTTCGGTCACTTTCGGGGGCGCGGCAAACGGGGCAAGGGGCGGACGGGTGAAAGGGTCGCGCACGGACGCGCGCCTGCACGCTACAGCCGGTTTCAGGGAAAAAGGATTCAGGGCTTCACGGACATCATACCACTCTGTCCGGCAATACATTACGGATGAATATTCCTAAAGGGGAAGCCGTTCCATAACGGCCGCCGGAACAGCGAGCGGTCGCAACAAAATTTCCTGCCTGTCGCTGCGGCAAGGCGACCGCTCGCAGCAAAGACGGCGACCGCTTGAAAAAGAATGCGGCTCGTTGAAAAAGGATGAAGATGCGGTGAAGAACGGAAAAAGCGAGTCCTTCACCCGCAACATGCTGATAACCTGACGTTTCAAGGTGTGGTGAAGGAGTGAAGGAGTTTTTTTGTGAAATTATTATGTAGATTCTCCGACAACAAAAAAAGATGCCCTTTATAGGGCATCTTCGTTAAAAGTTATACAATTAATTTTTTTTCTGATTTTTCAGGGGCAACTTAGCGGGCTGTTCCTGCATTCATGTTGCTGTTCCCAAAGAACATGGAAGTACTTGAACCTAAGAACTTGCCATTGTTGTTTGAACCTTTTATGCAGGCCATAGCTACTATGGCTACTGCAACAATAACTAATGCTGTCATAATCCTTTTTACTTTTTAATTTAAACAATCTTTTACCTAAAACTTCTCCTTGCGGAGCTAATACCTGAATATCTTTTTTCTTTTCTTATGACGCTGCAAAGTTAAGGCGGTTTTGGGATGTTGACAAGCAAAAATATGTTTTTTAGCATAAAAATGGCTTTTTCTTGACCTGCGTCAATAAATGTGGCGGTGCGTGTTTTTTTCTGTTTCATGTGCGCTACATTGGCATGGGAAACAGTTACGGGTATGTGTTGCTTGCTATTATTAGGTCTAATTAAAATACAGATTAACAGACTATAATAATAAATATAGCCGTCTTTCACAAGACAGCTATATTCACATTAACCTAATTTCAATAATGAAAAACAGTTTTTTTACTCTTTTCATGCCCGCTGGCATGGCTTTCTCTTCATAAGAGAGAAAATGGGATGGTTATATGATTGGTTTATAGATGATTGTGAGGAATGTAGGAAGATATTCTTAAAATGAAAGAATATGTTTTGCAAAAAAATAAATCAGATAATATTTTGCAGGATATTCATTTTTATCTAATTTTGTCCCTCGAAGAAGCTTTTTTTTATTCTGTAGCAAATCTCTTATGAAGAGAATAAAAAAATCTAAATATTCTTTTCAGATACTGTTTATGATCAGTTTGTTGGCATTGTCAACGATTGTGTTGTCCAATGAAGCCAGGTATATCTGTGTGGTGAGTTCAGAGTCGTGCCCCATGCTTTCGCTGATGACGGAAATGGGAATGTTTTTGTATTTTGCGGCGCTGGCCCATGTGTGGCGGGCCACATACAGCGTCAGTGGCGTCGGAATATTAACTTGTCCGGCAATTTTTTTCAGCCGTTTGTTGATGATAATCATCGCGCTTTTGTACTGTGCCCACGTGTTTCCTTCCGGTTGTTTGATGATTGGGAGCAAATAAGGGCTGTCGGCGTCGGTCTTATGTTTGTCGATGATGTCCTGCATACATTGTTCCCATTTGATGGCTAACGGCTGTCCTGTTTTGCGTCTGCGATAGGTGAGAACGCCATCCCGAAGGTCTTTCTTTTTCAGAAAGGCAAGATCGACAAACGACATGCCCCTTGTATAAAAGCTCAGTAAGAAAATGTCGCGTGCGAAATCGAGCGTGGGGACTTGTGAAAGGTCAATGTTACGAATACGTCTGACCGCTTCCAACGGTATGGCACGTTTCACGGTTTTGTCAATGCCTGTATATACATGTTTGAACGGATGGCATTGTTCAGTCAGCCCTTTTTCGACGGCCCGGTTGTAAACGGCACGGAGTGTACGCATGTAGAATGAAGAGGTGTTGCGGATGACGCCCTTGTGATGGAGATAGGCTTCGTACATAAGCATCATGTCGGAGTTGATTTCTTCAAATATGATGTCTTTGTCCTTTCTGAATCTCATAAAACTGCGGAAGGCAGCCATGTATGCGTCAGCAGTTCCGTTTTTGCCCATTTGTCGGAGCATTGTGATGTTTTGACGCATGAATAGGGAAAAGGAGCGGTTGTTTCCACTTAGCATGAACCCGTGGACAATGTCTTCGGCAGTGTATGCCTGTTTGCTGTTTTCGAGCAGGCGTATGATATCCTTTAATCTTTTAAGGTCCCAGGCGATACGTTCGTTTGTGGCGAGGAGTTTTTCCGACCGCCCGTTTTGCGAGATGATGGTACGGCCGTTTATTCTGTCCCATTCGTTACTGAAAACGTGGTAATCTGTTTTTATTTGACGGATTACACGGTTTTGGATGACTTGGTAATAGATGGTGCCCTCCTTGCTGTTGACGGTGGATGGGCGGAACTTGACTTTGATACTTGACATAATTTTTGTTAATAAAGAAAGTAAATAGATATTGTTATTTACCGGACGGCAGGAAGTACCGTCTTCGGCAGGATATTCTGCGAATCTGAAAAAAATAAATGAAAAGTGGGGCGCAATGTCCAGGTCGGTTACAGGATAAGAACGGGTGTGAGTCATTTAATATGATTTTTGTAGTGGCTTTTTTTCTACATTATTTTATGGATAGTTTGATAAATATCCGTAATTTTATCCGATAAAACAGAAAGTTTATAGTAGTCATGGCGAAAGATAAGACCGTTTACGTATGCTCGCGCTGCGGACAGGAATCTCCTAAATGGGTAGGCAAGTGTCCTTCATGTGGGGAATGGAATACGTTTCAGGAGTTTGTCGTACGGGGAGCGCCGGCAACGTCCGCCGGCTTGAATGGGAATGGTGTTGCAGGCAGCGAACGGATGCGGCCCGTGCCGGTGGGAGATATACAGACTGCCGATTTGCCGCGCATGGATATGTCGGACAGCGAGCTCAATCGGATGTTGGGGGGCGGTTTGGTGCCGGGTTCGTTGGTACTTATCGGTGGCGAGCCGGGTATCGGGAAATCGACTCTGGTGCTACAAACGGTGCTGAAGTTAGGCCGGCGGCGCGTGCTTTATGTCAGTGGTGAAGAAAGTGCAAGTCAGTTGAAACTGCGTGCCGACCGTTTGATGCACCGTATCAGGCCCGATGCTGCTGATGCCGCGTCCTTGTGGGCGGAAACGGGTTGTATGGTTGTTTGCGAGACTTCGTTGGAAGATATTTTTGTGCATGTCAAGAATGTGGCGCCGGAATTGGTCGTGGTGGATTCCATACAGACATTGACCACGTCGGCTGTAGACGGTACGCCCGGCAGTGTCGGACAGGTGCGTGCCTGTGCGGCCTCACTGCTAAAATTCGCCAAAGCAGTAAATGTTCCCGTAATACTTATCGGCCATATTAACAAGGATGGAGCCTTGGCCGGCCCTAAACTATTGGAACATATTGTCGACACCGTCTTGCAATTTGAAGGCGACCAGCATTATATGTACCGTGTTCTCCGCAGCATAAAGAACCGGTTTGGCAGTACGGCCGAACTGGGCATCTATGAGATGCGGCAGGATGGTTTGCGCCCGGTGAACAATCCTTCCGAATTGTTGCTGACAGAACACGATGAGGGTTTGAGCGGTGTGGCTGTCTCGTCGGCCATTGAAGGCGTGCGTCCGTTTCTTATCGAGACGCAGGCATTGGTCAGCTCGGCGGCATACGGTGTGCCGCAACGTTCGTCGACAGGTTTTGACCTGCGTCGGCTGAACATGTTGCTGGCCGTACTCGAGAAACGTGTCGGGTTCAAGTTGGCGCAGAAAGATGTCTTTCTGAATATCGCCGGTGGCTTGAAAGTGTCCGATCCGGCCATAGATCTCTCGGTTATTGCCGCCGTGTTGAGCAGCAATGTCGATACAGGCATTGAAACCGGTGTCTGCATGGCTGGCGAGGTAGGGTTGAGCGGTGAGATACGTCCCGTGAACCGTATCGAGCAGCGAGTGGCGGAGGCACAAAAGCTGGGTTTCAGGCAGATGCTGGTGCCGTCACATAATTTGCAGGGTTTCAATGCCTCAAAACTTAAAATAGAACTTGTTCCCGTGCGGAAAGTGGAAGAAGCCTTGCGCAGGCTTTTCGGATAACCGGCACGGGGATATAATCATCAGTACTTGTTATGATCAACGAATACCAGTTCCGGCTGCTGCCGGAGTTTGCTGCTACGGAGGAGAGCATCCGGCGTTATGTTGCCCGAGAGAAAGGGATGGACGCGCGTACCATAAAAGCTGTCAGAATATTGAAACGCAGTATTGACGCGCGTCAGCGGACGGTGTATGTCAATCTGACGTTGCGTGTGTATGTCAACGAAATGCCGGATGACGAGGCTTTTGTGGAAACACATTATCCAATGGTGGACGGTGCGCCGCGGGTTATTGTGGTCGGTGCCGGCCCCGGGGGGCTTTTTGCGGCTTTGCGGTTGATCGAGCATGGTTTATGCCCGGTCGTGATTGAGCGTGGAAAGGATGTCCGTTCACGAAAAATAGATTTGGCCCGCATCTCGCGTGAGCAAAAGGTGGATGCTGAAAGCAATTACAGTTTCGGCGAGGGTGGTGCCGGCGCTTATTCAGATGGCAAACTCTATACCCGCAGCAAAAAACGCGGCAACGTGGATAAAATCCTCAACGTCTTTTGCCAACATGGCGCCAATACATCGATTCTCTCCGATGCGCATCCGCATATCGGTACGGACAAGTTGCCTGCCGTCATCGAGAACATGCGTAAAACCATTCTTGCACATGGCGGTGAGGTGTATTTTCAGACAAGAATGGATGCGCTCCTGCTGGAGAACGGCCGTGTGGTAGGGATTGCAACTAACACGGGTAGGGAGTTCCGCGGGCCGGTGATTCTTGCCACGGGGCATTCGGCACGCGATGTTTATCGCTGGCTGCATGCCAACGGCGCCGCTCTGGAGCCAAAAGGACTGGCTGTTGGCGTAAGACTGGAGCATCCTGCCGAACTGATTGACCGGATTCAGTATCATAATAAAAATGGTCGTGGAAAATATCTCCCTGCGGCCGAATACAGTTTCGTACAGCAGGTGGACGGGCGAGGCGTTTACAGCTTCTGCATGTGTCCGGGCGGATTTGTCGTTCCGGCTGCCAGTGGTCCCGAACAGATTGTGGTGAACGGAATGTCGCCCTGTAATCGAGGGTCGAAATGGAGTAACTCGGGTATGGTGGTGGAACTGCATCCGGAAGATTTGCAGGAAGCCTCATTGGCTACTTTTATGCGGACAGGCGGGCATGATTCTTCTTGCAGTGGCGCTTTATCAATGTTGGAATTTCAGGAGGAACTGGAACGCCAGTGCTGGTTGAACGGTAACCGTATGCAGACGGCGCCTGCGCAGCGCATGGCGGACTTTGTCAATAAGAAACTGAGTTATGATCTGCCACGCAGTTCTTATGCACCGGGGCTGGTGTCATCGCCATTGCATTTCTGGTTGCCGGCGTTTGTTTCGCAGCGTCTTGCAGAAGGTTTTATGCGGTTTGGGAAGGGTTCACGCGGTTTTCTGACCAACGAGGCTGTCATGATTGGGGTGGAAAGCCGCACCTCATCGCCTGTACGCATTGTGCGTGATAAAGACACGCTTCAGCATGTGACCTTTGAGGGACTGTTCCCTTGTGGCGAAGGAGCCGGTTATGCCGGCGGCATTGTTTCGGCCGGTATTGACGGCGAACGGTGTGCCGATGCTGTGGCTGCTTATCTCGGACGTGGGTAAGAGTCTTCCGGACAAGTTACGGCAGCCGGGGTCGGAATACCCTGTACGATGCCGGCAAGGAGTGCGGGGTCAGAATTCTATACCCAATGTTGCAGAAAAGTTGCCTGTGCGGATGTGCCCGTCGAAATCATCATAATTGTAATCGACAAAATCTTTTCCTGCGATGTCGAAGAGGCCGATATCATACGACAAGTCGAAATAAAGGTTCTGGAAAGCAATGCCGCAACCTAGCCTGATGCCCGAGTCGAAACGCCTGAAACGGTCGTCGCCGAAAGGACATCTGCTGGTACGGGTGTCGTAGTATTTGATTTGCCCGGCCACACCCATGGCAATAAAACCGCCGAAAAACGGCTGGATGGTGAGGTCGTCGATATCCGTTTCATGTTTGTATTTGATGACAAACGGGATTTCAATGTATTTCAGATGGCATACGCGCCTGCCAAGGTCGTTGACCGCTTCTATTTCCGTGCCTTTTTCTGTGTAAAGAAGTCCGGTCTCAAAATAAAAAGGCAACCCGTTGCCTAATTTGTTGCCGTATGCAAGTCCGACATTGAACCTGGTGATGGATGTGGACTGTGCGGTACCGCCGGTACCCCGGAAATAGATGGTGGGTACGTTCAAACCGAAACGAATGCTGAGATATGACTTGCGTTGGTAATCTTTCCAGCGGCTCATGCTTATGGCATTGCCTTGTCCGAAGTTTTGTGCCTTGACCGGAAAACAAATGGTAACTATTGCTATTATAAGGCAGAAGAATATCTTCTTGTGCATGTTATGGAGGTTTTATAATGCTAAATGATGATTTGCGTGGCAAAAATACAAATTAATTTTATTTCATAAGCGGTATTTTCTAAATAATTGTTACTTTTGCGGACTTATAATCGACAAACCATTACGCAAAATTATGGTTCCTGAGTTGTCAATACAGGTGTTGTCAGCCTGCATGCGAGGGGACTTAATAAAGAAAAACTAAAATGAAAGTATTAAAATTTGGAGGGACGTCCGTAGGTTCCGTAGAAAGTATCTTAAATGTTAAAAAGATTGTAGAGGCTCAGGAAGAGCCGGTGATTGTCGTTGTATCCGCTTTGGGCGGCGTGACCGACAAGTTGATAAAGATTTCCCAACTGGCGGTATCGGGTGATCCGTCTTATCAGACGGAATATGAAGAAGTTGCAGAGCGTCATCGTGCGATGATTGATGCGATTATCCCAGCCGGAAAAGAGAAGGAAACACTCCTGACGGTCATCAATGCGCTTCTTGAAGAATTGAAAAGTATTTATCACGGTGTTTATCTGATTCGTGACCTGTCACAGAAAACATCGTCGACGATAGTAAGTTACGGCGAGCGTTTGTCTTCGCACATCGTGGCCGTGCTTGTGAACGGTGCGCGGTGGTATGATTCGCGTACCTTTATAAAGACGGAAATAAAGTCCGGACGCCAGTTGCTGGCGACTGAGTTGACGACCTCGTTGGTGAAGGCCGCTTTCTCCGACAGACCGCAGATCGCACTGGTGCCGGGATTTATCTCAACAGATGCCGAGTCGGGCGAGATCACCAATCTTGGCCGTGGTGGTTCGGATTACACCGCTTCTATCATAGCAGCGGCGCTCGATGCATCGGTCTTGGAGATCTGGACGGATGTGGACGGTTTCATGACAGCTGACCCGAAAGTTATTTCCACGGCCTATACCATCAGTGAACTGAGTTATGTGGAGGCGATGGAATTGTGCAACTTCGGTGCGAAAGTGGTTTATCCCCCGACAATTTATCCTGTATGTATCAAAAACATACCCATCCTGATAAAGAATACCTTTAATCCGGATGGCAAAGGGACGGTTATCAAGCAGAATATAGAAGGCGACAAAAAACCTATCAAAGGTATTTCAAGTATTAATGGTACGAGTCTGATTACCGTGTCCGGATTGTCTATGGTAGGTGTCATCGGGGTGAACCGACGTATTTTCTCGGCACTGGCCGACCATGGTATCAGTGTGTTTCTGGTTTCGCAGGCGTCTTCAGAGAACAGTACGTCCATAGGTGTGCGTGATGCCGATGCTGCCGAAGCGTGTGCCGTACTGAATGCGGAGTTTGCCAAGGAAATAGAGACCGGTGCCATGTTTGAGATGCAGGCCGAAAGCGGACTTGCCACAGTGGCTATCGTTGGCGAAAACATGAAACATACGCCCGGTATTGCCGGAAAACTGTTCGGCACGCTGGGACGTAGCGGTATCAATGTGATAGCCTGTGCGCAGGGCGCTTCAGAAACAAATATCTCCTTTGTTGTCGATGGCAATTATTTGCGCAAGACGTTGAATGTTATCCATGATAGTTTCTTCCTGTCTGAGTATCAGGTTCTCTACCTGTTCTTATGCGGAGTCGGTACGGTAGGCGGCAGCCTGATTGACCAGTTGGCTCAGCAGAGCGAAAAACTGATGAAGGATCGTGGATTGAAACTGTAGGTCGTAGGTGTTGCCAGCGGTCATCATGCCATGTTCGACCGTCGAGGCTTTAGTCTGGAGCATTGTCGCGAGATGCTGGCCGAAAGCGAGCCGAGCAACTTGCAGCGTTTGCGTGATGAAGTTATCGGTATGAATATCTTTAATTCCGTGTTTGTTGATTGCACGGCCAGTGCCGATGTGGCTTCCCTTTATCAGGAGTTTCTGGAGAACAACATATCCGTGGTGGCAGCCAACAAAGTGGCGGCTTCGTCAGACTATGCTACTTATGCAGCTCTGAAATCCACGGCACGCCGCAAGGGTGTCAAGTTCCTTTTTGAAACCAACGTCGGTGCCGGGCTACCTATCATCAGGACAATGAACGATTTGATAAACAGCGGCGACAAAATATTGAAGATAGAAGCGGTGCTGAGCGGTACTCTGAACTTTATCTTTAACAAGCTGTCGGCCGATGTGCCTTTCAGCGAAACTGTCCGGTTGGCAAAGCAGGAAGGTTATAGCGAGCCGGATCCGCGCGTGGACTTGAGCGGGAAGGATGTCATTCGCAAACTGGTGATTCTTTCGCGCGAAGCAGGTTACCGTATCGAACAGGAGGAAGTGGAAAAGAATCTCTTCATCCCCGATGAATATTTTACCGGTTCATTAGATGATTTTTGGAAGAATCTGCCGGCTTTGGACGCTGATTTTGAGGCACGTCGCCGCGAACTGGAACGAGAAGGCAAGCGTTGGCGTTTCGTAGCCAAATATGAAGACGGCAAGGCGAGCGTTTCTTTGTGTGAAGTGGAACGGACGCATCCTTTCTACTCACTCGAAGGTTCTAACAACATCATCCTTCTCACGACGGAACGGTATAACGAATATCCGATGTTGATTCAAGGTTACGGTGCCGGTGCCGGTGTGACGGCGGCCGGTGTCTTTGCTGACATTATGAGCATAGCAAACGTATAACTTATTAGTAGAACAGGTAAAGAGACTTCTATTATGAAACATATTATCATCCTTGGCGATGGCATGGCGGACTGGCCTGTCCCGGAACTGGGCGGCAAGACGCTTTTGCAGTATGCTGATACGCCGAACATGGACAAGATAGCAAGGATGGGGTGCAGCGGCCTGTTGCAGACCGTGCCTGAAGGATTCCATCCGGGCAGCGAGGTGGCCAATTCTGCCATCCTCGGTTTCGACCAGCATAAAGTGTACGAGGGGCGTGGCCCGTTGGAAGCCGCCAGTATCGGTGTTGAACTGGCTGATGACGACCTGGCCATGCGTTGCAACCTGATTTGCATCGAAGACGGAAAAATAAAGAACCATTCTTGCGGCCGCCTGGAGACAGAAGAGGCGGACGTATTGATTCGTTTCTTAGACGAAAAACTCGGCAGTGAGCGGGTACATTTTTATACCGGTGTGCAATACCGCCATCTGTTGGTTATAAAAGGTGGTAATAAACACCTGAAATGTACGCCGCCACATGATGTTCCGGGAACTCCGTTTGCCGACTGTATGGTGCAGCCGGAAATACCTGAGGCACAGGAAACGGCGGACTTGTTGAACAGCCTGATTCTCAAATCTCAGGAATTGCTTGCCGGACATCCGCTGAACAAGAAGCGTATGGCGGAAGGACAGGATCCGGCCAACAGTATATGGCCGTGGGGAGGGGGATACCGCCCCCGGATGACACCGTTGACGGTCACTTATCCGCAAATCGGCCGTGGAGCGGTGATTACGGCCGTAGACCTGATTCGCGGTATCGGAACTTATGCAGGTTTGCGGGTTATCAATGTGGAAGGTGCTACCGGCTTGTATGATACGAATTACGAGGGGAAAGCGCAGGCCGCTATTGATGCCCTGAAAACGGACGATTTTGTTTATCTGCATGTTGAGGCCAGTGACGAGGCCGGTCATGAGGGAGATGTCAAACTGAAACTGCGGACGATTGAAGATTTGGATCATCGTATTGTAGGGCCTGTTTTGGAGCAGGTGAAAGATTGGGACGAGCCGGTGTCTATCGCCGTCCTGCCGGACCATCCGACACCTTGCAAACACCGTACGCATACCGCAGAACCTATTCCGTTCGCCATTTATTATCCCGGGATTGAACCGGATGCCGTGCAGACTTTTGATGAAGAGGCTGCCAAGAGCGGCCGTTACGGATTGTTGCATGGCGACGAGTTTATCCGTGAATTTATGAAACACTAAAATCGCAGAATACATGAAATATTACAGTACAAACGGCAAGGCTGACCGTGCCACGTTGCGCGAAGCGGTGGTAAAAGGATTGGCCGGAGACAAAGGACTCTATATGCCTGAAGTGATAAAACGCTTGCCTGAATCCTTCTTCGATGAGATACAGGACCTTTCTTTCCAGGAGGTCGCTTATCGGGTGGCAGACGCATTCTTCGGCGAGGATGTTCCTGCCGACACGTTGAAGCAGATTGTTTACGATACGTTGAGTTTCGACTGTCCGGTGGTGAAGGTGACAGACACCATTTATTCTTTGGAACTCTTTCACGGCCCGACTTTGGCCTTCAAAGATGTGGGAGCCCGTTTTATGGCGCGACTTCTCGGCCATTTCATCAAACAGGAGGGGACGCAGCAGGTCAATGTGCTGGTTGCCACTTCCGGCGATACCGGCAGCGCCGTGGCCAACGGTTTCCTTGGAGTTGAAGGCATACATGTCTATGTGCTTTACCCGAAAGGGAAAGTCAGTGCCATACAGGAATGCCAGTTTACGACGTTGGGACGCAATATCACGGCTTTGGAAGTGGACGGGGTGTTCGATGATTGTCAGGCGTTGGTGAAGAGCGCTTTCATGGATGAGGAGCTTAACCGGCACATGAAGCTGACTTCGGCGAATTCCATCAACGTGGCGCGTTTCCTGCCGCAGGCGTTCTATTATTTCTATGCTTACGCGCAGATGAAGAAACTCGGCAAGGCCGGACAACTCGTGGTTTGCGTGCCGAGCGGCAACTTCGGCAACATCACTGCCGGTATCTTCGGAAAGGTGATGGGGTTGCCTGTCAAACGCTTTATCGCGGCAAACAATGCCAATGACATTTTCTACAACTATTTGCAGACCGGCTCGTATAACCCCCGTCCTTCCGTGCAGACCATAGCCAATGCCATGGATGTGGGCGATCCGAGCAACTTCGCCCGTATATACGACCTATATAAAGGCGATCATGACGCCATTGCAGCTGAGATTAGCGGTGCAACATATACCGATGCCCAGATTGCTGAAACGGTGTGTAACTGTTATGAGCAGACGGGCTATTTGCTGGATCCGCATGGTGCGTGTGGTTTCCGTGCCTTGAGTGAGGGCTTGCGTGAAGGGGAGTGCGGTGTGTTCCTTGAGACGGCTCATCCCGCGAAATTCAAGTCAACGGTGGAGGGTATTATCAATGCGCCGGTGGCTGTTCCTGAAAAATTGGCTGCGTTTATGAAAGGACAGAAGCAAAGTGTACCGATGAGTAGAGACTTTGCGGACTTCAAGGCTTATCTCATGAGCCGTTGATGGCCTGCAGCGGCCAAAAATTGTATGGCTGTTTAAGATATTCCCAGGGGACGGGCTCAGAATTGAAATGAGCCTGTTCCCCGGTTTTGTATGATGTTCCTTCCATTTTAATGAATTATTGACAACTAACACATGAAAATGGGCTGACCTCGCAAATGAAGTCAGCCCTAATTTTGTACTTTCTAAAAGTTTTTATCAGACAGTAATATAACCATATATGTTGGTGTGGACGGCAAATGTTCGTTGAATAATGACGGGCATTTATGTACCATAAAAAAGTGGTTGGCACATGTAGAGTGACAACCACTTTGTCTGCCTGTTTTAATATGTGGCTTTGCAAAATTAGTAGCCAACGGAATCGGGGGTGATTCCTTGTTGTTGCCGCGGTTTTGGGATAATGTTGAATAGGGGATATCATCCGCAGGTTGGCTTAGAGCAATGCTAAGTAGGCAGTAATTTTGTATTTCTGACTTCTGTCTTTAATTATGAAAACAAAAATAGTTGCAGGCATGAAAATAATAGTTGTCAAAATCACAAAATTTAGTTGCCAATGCGTAAACAATAATTCGCAAATCGTAAAAATGAATTATCAATTCGTTTAATTTTCTGTTTTTAAGTGGTTTGTTGTTCTTTCCTGAAAGCTGTAGGCGAGATGCCTTTCAGACGGGTAAATACCCGGATAAAGGCTTGCGGACTGTTGAAACCAGACTTTTCTGCAATGCATTTTATACTTTCGTTTGTTGTTTCCAACAGTTGGCAAGCGTATTCAATTCTGAAACCATTGACATAGTCGTAGAAAGTAGTTCCAATTTCATGGTTGAAGTGGTTGCTTACATAAGTGCGATTGGTGCCTACTGCTCTGGCAACATCTGAAACTTTTAGATGGGGGTTGAGATAGATTTGTTGTTTATGGAAGAGAGCTTCAATGCGTTCTCCGAACTCCGGTATCGTTGAGTTTGGAGTCGTGTTTGGTTGAAGGGGTGCATTTGTGTCCTGTCCTCCGTCTAATTCGTCAAGAATAGATTCGTGCTTGTATATGAAGAAGTCGATAATTATCCAGATGAGCAATGTAGGGTATGCAAATGTAGAATTTCATCCCTGAAAATGATTCACGCAAATCGTTGAGAATAAGTGAAGTATGGTACATATCGGTGGTTTTTTCATGGGACTCAAAAAAAGCCACCGAATCAGCAATTTTTTATTGCACCAAATTGCATATTTTTGCGGACAGTACATAAAGAAAAAACCGCTGAAATGACTGTATTTCAGCGGTTTTCATGATTTTTCGTTTTGTAAAAGTGGTGCCACCACGAATCGAACG
>CASGAM010000023.1 GCA_949299545.1 uncultured Prevotellaceae bacterium
GCCGCAATGGCCAAGGGATTTTAAGTCCCTCGTGTCTACCGATTCCACCATTCGAGCAACCTATGGAGCGGAAAACGAGACTCGAACTCGCGACCCCAACCTTGGCAAGGTTGTGCTCTACCAACTGAGCTATTTCCGCATGAAGTTTAACGGGTGCAAAATTAGTTTTTTTTTTGCGACCTGCCAAATTTATCTTGATTTTTATTAATTATTTATCACTAACGTGTTTTCAAAATAGCTCATACGATACCGGAAAAGGCTGTTTCCTGGTTCACCTTCTGCAATGGCTCCCTGGTTGTTCAAATTGTATGTGCGCCCACAATTAGCACATGATGCGACACCACCCGATTCAAGTTCCAACTTCTTTTGCAAATGGAAGTCATAGTAACAATTAGGACATGCCAAATCAAAGCATACAGGTACTGCAATATCTGCACCGAGTTCGGGAATATTCGGCAAGCCTACGATAAAACCTCCGATACCGAAATAAAACTGTTGGTATTGATTGACGGCTGTCATATTAACCTCCGTTGAGGTTCCTGTCTCTCCCTCAAATTTAATTTTCCCGATTTCTGCCCTGATAGTAGCAAATATACCGGGACTGTTTAAAGCGGAATATAACTGAGGAACGGTGTTTACATAACGATATGTAAACCTTGCCGTGTAGGACGAATAATAGTTCTCGACATCCTCACTGCACGACATGAGACAAGGCAGTAGCATGACCACCCATAAAATAAGCGCACGGCTGTCATTCTTCATCATCATGATTTAAGAACGCAGCCGTGCGCATGTTTATTGTGCTGAAAGAATGTTAATTGCTCTCGAGCAAGCGCTTTTCAGCTTCTTCTATCTTATTGAAATTAAATCCGCTCATCACGTCATCCATCAATGCTTGTATCTTGTCATTACATAGATTTCCGATGCTGCCTTCGTGGGTATGAGCCACTTGTTTGTCGGGATGGAAATTCCCGGCCTCTATGTCAAGTCCCACTTTCTTGTATGCATCACGGAACGGCATGCCTGCCGCAGCCAATCTGTTGACTTCCTCGACACTGAACATATTGTCATACTTCGGATCATCGAGGATATGCTCATTGACCTGAATCTTATTAATGATGTAAGCCGTCATCTGAAGGCAGTCTTTTAACTCTTGGAATGCGGGAAGAAAGACTTCCTTGATGATTTGCAAATCACGGAAATAGCCACAAGGCAGATTGTTCATAATGAGAATTATCTGCTGAGGCAACGCCTGTATCTTGTTGCATTTTGCTCTCGTCAGCTCAAACACATCAGGATTTTTCTTATGTGGCATGATGCTGGAACCGGTCGTACAGTTATCCGGCAATTTGACGAATCCGAAATTTTGCGAATTGAACATACAAGCATCGAATGCCAGTTTGGAAATGGTACCGGCTATACCGGCTAAAGCAAAGGCAACGTTCCGCTCCATCTTTCCTCGTCCCATCTGAGCATAAACCACATTATAGTTCATGGAGTCAAATCCCAAAAGTTCAGTGGTCATGGACCGATTCAGAGGGAATGAAGACCCATAACCGGCAGCAGACCCCAATGGGTTGCGATTGGTCATTTTAAAGGCAGCCTGCAGAATCAACAGGTCATCTACCAGGCCTTCGGCATAAGCACCAAACCACAGGCCGAAACTTGACGGCATGGCCACTTGCAAATGAGTGTAACCAGGCATCAAGACATCCTTATACCGATTGCTTTGGACAATCAATTCGTCGAAAAGAACTTTGATTTCCTCTGCAATCTCTCTCAACTGAGCTCTTGTAAAGAGTTTAAGATCAAGAAGTACCTGGTCATTACGCGAGCGTCCGCTATGAATTTTCTTACCGACGCTTCCCAGTTTACGCGTCAACATCAGTTCCACCTGAGAATGAACATCCTCAACACCCTCTTCTATTACAAAATCGCCTTGCTCTGCACTATGGTATATCGCTTTCAGCTCCGCCAAAAGGTCGGTCAATTCATCCTTCTCCAACAAACCGATGCTTTGCAACATCGTGATGTGCGCCATAGACCCCAACACATCGTGTTTTGCCAGATATAAATCAAGTTCACGATCGCGACCGACCGTGAACTTTTCTATCTCCTGATTTACTTCAACGTTTTTCTCCCAAAGTTTACTTGCCATAATCATTCTGTTTAAGCGCCGTACGGAATAACGGCCAGCATATCTGCCAACTTCTCAATGCCTTCCTGCAAAGGCTTTGCCACCATCCCTTTAATAAACGGATTAAGATCCGCTTCGACGGTGAGTTTCATTTTACACGAGTCGTCGGAAACAGGTAACAGCTGAATCCAAAGATTCAACGGCAAAGGCGAATTAACAGTCTCAAACTTGATACACTTAGGTACGTCACGATCAATAATCCGCAACGAGACCTCACCTAATGGTGACACGTTACAAGTTACGGAATCCGTATCAAAAACCATTTCTCTGACACGTTCCTTCATCTGCGCGATTTTGTCAGCCGACACCTTACCGTCCAACATATTTGCAATATTCGGGTCGTCAATCCTATCTCTAATAACAGAAAGGTTATTCAAATCCGACAATTTTGCGTAAACACAAGTCTGACTGTACGGAATTTGTTTTATACTGCTTACGAACTGCTGTTTTGACATATCAGTAAAAATAGTTATTACCCGTTCCAGTGTGCCGGATCTTTACGCCACTCATTCAACACCTCCACATCACTTTCATCAATGTAGCCGATCTTAACAGCCTCTTCAACCACTGCCTCATAATTGGTCAGGGTAAGCAACTGAACTTTCGCATTTTTAAAAGCCTCTGCAGCCACATCAAAACCATAGGTATAGGCTGCAACCATACCAACCACTTCACAACCATTGTTGCGAATGGCTTCAACAGCTTTCAAACTGCTTCCACCGGTAGAAATCAGGTCTTCAACCACTACGACTTTCATACCCGGACGCAACTCACCTTCAATGAGATTCTCCAGCCCATGATCCTTTGGTTTGGAACGAACATACACAAAAGGAAGATTCAACATGTCTGCAACCAAAGCACCTTGCGGAATAGCTCCAGTTGCTACACCTGCAATAGCGTTTACTTCAGGGAAACGTTCCAATATCAAGCGGCTGATTTCCACTTTAACGAACGTGCGCAACTCGGGATAAGACAGTGTCTTACGATTATCGCAATAGAACGGTGATTTCCATCCGGAAGCCCACGTAAACGGATTAGTTGGCTGTAGTTTAATCGCCTTGACCCTGAGCAACTTGGCTGCAAAGATTTTCTCTAACGTTTTCATAACTGTTATATTTTTAAAATAGCCGCACAAAGATACGGATTTTGAATGATATTTTATGCAAAAATCGAATTTTTCTTTTTTTATCCGACCATCACAACAGTTCCCGACCAGCCATGGCCAAAGTCAACACACTCAGGCGAATAGAGCAAGAGGCAAAAATTGTCTCCGCACATGAAAGTAAAGTGGCACCAGTTGTCATCACATCATCAACAAGCAACACATGACAACCGGACAGTGCCGCGGCATCTGTCACCTCAAAAATGCCACGTACATTATCCATGCGTTCTTCAGGCCTCATTACAGTCTGTGAAGGATTTGAAACCACCCGCCTGACACTTCTTGTTTCAACCCTAAGACCGGTAATACTCGCTATCCCACGCGCCAACTCTTCACTTTGATTGTACCCCCTTTGCTTATAGCGTTCGGCTGCCAATGGCACCGGCACAATCACATTTATTCCATCAAAAAAACCCTTCGACTCCAATTTTGCCGCCATAAAACGGCCCAACGCTCGGCAAACAGAAATATTATCATGATATTTCATTTCAAATAAAAGGCGCGTATAAGGCGAACCGTGTCTGTAATAAAAAATAGCAGTAGCCTTTTCCATCGGGACAAGCCCCCAAAATTTCTGCGCCATGTCATTGTCAAAATAAGACTTGCAACGTACTGTGGGCATCTCCAAAAGACATCCACTACACAAATATTCTTCCCCCGTTACCAAGCGACGGCCGCAAACAACACAATAACGCGGAAATAAAAAACCGGCAAACGCATGAACAAATGACCACATCTGACTTATTTTACGATTCGTCCAACTGCATTGTCCGCAAGCAATCCATAGCCAAATCCGGTTCAAAGCCACGGCCGACGACAAAGCGCATCAGCTTCGCACGCCTTTCGTAAGTATCCGCAGCCTTAACCGTCTTATTTTTCACTTTCAGAAGTTCCTTCAAAACTTTTTCATACTCATCATCATCAATCTCATGTAAACCCGCTTCAATCTGTGAATTGCCAATATGTTTCTGCAACAACGCTTGTTTTATTTTAAGTCGCCCCCACTTATTATACCTAAATTTATCACGCACAAAACAACGTGCATAACGAGTGTCATCAACAAATGCCTCTTCGACCAAACGGTGCAAAACCGTTTCAATCTGCTCGCGCTCCATCCCCCATTGCACAAGTTTAGCACGAAGTTCATTTTCACACTTTTCGGTTCCGGCACACAACGAGGATAATCTCGCAAGCGCCTCGTCCACCGTTATTTTTTTATCTTTGTACATCTTAACATCCTGTCATTTCCACAAAAATCCTTTCGCAAAACAACGTCTGCAAATCCGGTAGCTCTGAAAAGCTCCATCGTTCCGGCTGCGTAAGCTCTATTGATTTCCACATATAACCTCCCCCCCGGATTTAATGCGTCTTTGGCATAGCCTGCTATGGCTCGGTAAAACTTCAAGGGATCCTCATCCGGTACAAACAAAGCCCCATGCGGTTCATAATCCAACACATTTTTATGCATATCAGCAGCTTCAGAAGAACAAATATAGGGCGGATTACTGACAATAACATCCCACGCACCCGGACAAAACTCTGCATCCGTCAATTGCAACATGTCTGCTACTAGAAAACGAACATTCACCCCAGCGTTTTTTGCATTTATTTCCGCCACCTCCAGTGCAGCCACACTGACATCCACTGCTGAGACAAACGCCGATGGCATTTTTTTTGCCAAGGTAACTGCAATACACCCACTGCCAGTTCCGAGATCAAGAACCTTTTGATTTGAAGATTCCATCCGGCCATCCATATCAGACAAAATCCAATCCACTAATTCTTCCGTTTCTGGCCGAGGAATCAGCACAGCGGGCGTTACCTCGACTGTTTGTCCACAAAAATCAGCCTTACCCAACACATATTGAATAGGTTCGTAATGACAAAGACGTCTTACAATATTTTCTAATTCTTCTCGTTCTTGTTTTGAGAATTTTCTATCTTTGCCCAAGCAAAGTTCAAGTTGAGAAACGCCAAAACGCACTTCCAGCACATGCCGCGCTAGGGCACGTGCCTCATCATGGCCGTAATGCGGTTCCAACCTCCGCACAATATCATTAAACTCATTTTTCACAACCGATGAATTTATCGGACAAATATAAAAAAATAAGCGCAGAACTGAAAATGAACATCGAAGAAAAATTCATGGAACGTTGCCTACAAATAGCCCGAAACGGTGCATCTGGGGCACCCCCCAACCCAATGGTGGGAGCCGTCATTGTACACGAAAACCGCATCATCGGCGAAGGATATCACATAAAATGCGGTGGCCCCCACGCGGAAGTCAACGCTATTCGTTCTGTCAAAGACCCATCGTTATTGAAAGAAAGCACCATATATGTCAGTTTAGAGCCTTGCGCCCATTATGGAAAAACGCCGCCATGCGCAGACCTTATTATTGCAAAAGGAATTCCACGAGTCGTCATAGGCTGTAAAGATCCGTTCTCAAAAGTTGCCGGCCAAGGAATTCAGAAGCTGAAAGAAGCCGGCGTTGAAGTCATAACTGGCGTCAAAGAAGCAGAATGCATAGAACTCAACAAGCGGTTTTTCACGTTTCATCTCCTCAAACGACCTTATATTACACTTAAATGGGCCGAATCGTCGAATGGCTTCATTGATAAAAAGCGTAATATCACAGAAGAAAAGGCCTATTGTTTTTCAACGCCTTTCACACAAATGTGTGTACACCGTCTCAGGAGTCAAAACAAAGCAATTATGGTGGGGCGACAAACAGCCTTAGCGGACAATCCATCCTTGACAAACAGGTTGTGGCCAGGGGAGTCGCCCATACGAATTGTCATTGACAAGAATGCGAGCCTGCCATCTGAACTACAATTATTCGACGGCAAACAGCCAACCCGTATCTACTATGACATACACACAGCACCCTCATTAAATAATATGACCAACGTTTATGTCAACCATATTGATTATACACAAAACATCCTGCCACAGATTATTAACGATCTATACAATTGTGGAATCCAGACCCTTCTTGTAGAAGGCGGCCATATGCTATTAGACAGTTTCATCAAAAATGACTTATGGGACGAATTATTCATAGAGCAAGTACCGGAGGTCATTTCCAAAGGCACACGTGCGCCAGAAAAGCCAAAAGGCCGCATCCATTCAATCCACATAGACCAACATGAAATCTTACACATTATCCCTGAAAGCCGTATAAAGGATAAATTCATATAGGTTATATCGCTAAAATTGACCATAAAATATTATTTTTTTAGATAATTCAACGTTTCAGGTTTCGCAATAGCAAAAAATGTGAGTATTTTTGTGCTTTAAATAACATATCAATGAAAAAAAATATCTTTTTATTATTATACTTTGCATTCTGTTCGCTATTTCTACTGTCGTCGTGCTTGAAAGATGAAGAAACCATACTCAGCACAGACTGTTATATCAGCAGTTTTTCTTTGGGGTACATAAAAAGATTGATACACATTACAACAAGTAGCGGAAAAGACAGTACATATTATGTGTCATACGATGGAAGCTACTATACCATGTCGATAGACCAGCGCAACAACATAATCAGCAATCTTGACTCTCTACCTTTAAACAGTCAGACGACCGCTATTTTGGCTACAGTAGAGAGCAGCGGTTCCGTGATTTATCGTTATGCAGACGAAGCCGATGAAAATTGGTTGAGTTATTCATCTTCCGATTCAATAAACTTCAGCAGACCGCTTATCTTCAGAGCATTTTCAGTAGACGGTAATTCGAAAAGGGATTACCAGGTAAAATTGAACGTCCACCAACAAGACGGAGATCTATTCACCTGGAAAGAAATAACGACCAATGCACCTTGGACAGAAACGACGCAAATAAAAGCGATTATTAAAAATGACGATTTATGGGTTTACTCGGCTAATAATGGGCAAACATTTTTGTTCGTCAGCCCTCTGAATAGTGGCGACACATGGAATACCGTACAACTCAACGGTTGCGATAATGCATTGCCGGGCACTCTTACCTTATTCAACGGCTGTTATTATATGAACACAGCAGACAGCTGTCTGATAACCTCAACGGACGGAATAAACTGGTACGAACAAGAAACGGACACAAAAGTCACGTTGCTAACAGCTAACAGTCATAACATTTACGGAATTAAAAATGGAAGAACAATTGTCAGAAGCAACGACCTGCCTATATGGTCAGAAGAACAATTAGACAGTGAAGCAACTCTGCTTCCCACACAAGATCTGACAGCTTTAGCATACACGCAGGAAAACGGTATTGAAAGAATCATACTCGCAGGTAATAGAAATCCATCTATATTTCCAGAAGACACTACATCCGTACTGTGGAGTAAAAGTATCCCTTTCTACCAAGAGGAAGGTGACATTTGGACATATTTCCCATGGAGCTCGGCTAATGTATGCCCACAACTTAACAATCTGAATATTATAGAATATCATTATGCCCTAATTGCATTTGGTGGTAGTTCTATAAACGGAACATCACATCAAACTTTGGACAACATGTATGTTAGCAACGATAATGGTGCTACATGGACTACTAATTCTGCATACACACTGCCAGACAACATAGATCGTACATCTGACATTACGACAGCGGTCGTTGACCAAGAATATAACTTGTGGCTCATCGCAGGAGGAAGCCTCTGGAAAGGGCGATTGAACAAACTAAGTTTCAATTAAGAATGGAAGATGCATGCCATGAGTCACAAACGATTAACCCTACTTCTGATATTTTTTATGCCTACTTTTATCAAAAGCATGGCACAAGATGAAGAATATCGCATGGAACTGGGCATCGGTACGGGGGCATGTTTTTATTTAGGAGATGCAAACAGCAAACCTTATGCCAATACATGCGGGATGGGAAGCCTTGTGGCGCGCTACCTTATCAACCCCCACATGGCTATCAAAGGTGATCTTGCATGGGGACAAATCAAAGGAACAACCGGACAACAGTTCTTTCCCTCAGACCCTAACAGCCAAAGCCCAGAGGGAGGTGTTCCGGGTTCAAACACTTTCAAGCGGAACCTGATAGATTTCAGTTTCCAGTTTGAACTCAACTTTTGGGGATATGGCATAGGGAAAGGCTACGAAGGTTATAGCCGGATTACACCTTATCTCCTACTCGGCGGCGGATTAACATTTGCACCTAAACCGGCAGAATTTAATGTCGCAGCCCACATACCGTTAGGAATTGGTATAAAATATAAAATAAAGCCTCGCCTAAACATCGGATTGGAATGGAGTATACGCTTTACAACATCCGATAAATTAGATGTATCGAACAAAAATGGTGTCAGCCTTAATGCACCTTACGGTATCACCTCATCTGGATTAAAAAACAAGGATTGCTACTCGTTTACCATGCTGACGCTGACTTATGATTTGTTCCCAAAATGTATAAATTGTAATAACATAAAATATGTCTTTTAAATACGAAATTAATCCCGAACGGATTCCTGAACATATAGCAATCATCATGGACGGCAACGGACGATGGGCAAAAGCCAAAGGGCTACCCAGAACTGCCGGACACCAGCAAGGTGTGGAAACTGTAAAGAAAATCACTGAAGAAGCCACACGATTGGGCGTAAAATACCTGACGCTTTACACTTTCTCAACAGAAAACTGGAAAAGACCAGCTGATGAAATTGCCGCTCTCATGGGACTGATTATAGACCATCTCGAAGAAGAAATCTTCATGAAAAACAATGTGCGTTTTCGCATGATTGGAGACATGTCACGTATCCCTACACAGGTCAGACAACGTATCATAGAATGTATGGAACGAACTAAGGAAAACAACAAGATGACAATGGTCATAGCCCTTAGTTATTCCTCACGCTGGGAACTGACAGAAGCAACTCGGAAAATTGCAGCAAAAATACAAACTGGAGAACTGACTCTCTCGTCAATCACGGAAGAAACTGTCAACAGTCAATTGGAAACCGCTTTCATGCCCGACCCAGATTTGCTCATTCGCACAGGTGGAGAATTAAGGATTAGCAACTACCTGCTTTGGCAATGTGCTTATACGGAATTTTATTTCTGTGACACATTTTGGCCGGACTTTAACGAAGAGGAATTCCATAAAGCCATCCATGACTACCAGTCAAGAGAACGAAGATTTGGAAAAACAAGCGAGCAAGTGACTACAAAATAAAATACGAAATGAATTTTGCCAGACTAAATATACTTCTTATTATAACTCTTATCCTAGGCATACATGTAAACGCTCAGGATCTGCAAGAAAAGAAGATAAAACCCATTATCGAATACTCCCGAATTCCCCGCCCATACGAAATCGGCGGTATAGTTGTTAATGGAGCAGACAATTATGACGACTACATCCTCATCGGATTATCCGGATTATCCGTCGGTCAACGAATTAACATCCCAGGCGATGAAATAACCGAAGCCATCAAACGCTTTTGGAGCAATGGACTATTCTCTAACATCAGCATAACGGCTGATAGCATCGTTGGCAACAAGGCATACCTATGCATCAACCTTACACAACGTCCACGAGTATCACAAATCAACTATCACGGCGTAAAGAAAGGAGAGCGTGAGGACCTCGAAACGAGATTAGGACTTATGAAGGACAACCAGTTAACCCCTAACATGGTTGACAGAGCAACAATCCTCGCAAAAAAGTACTTTGATGACAAAGGTTACAAAAATGCAGAAGTAAATATTGTTCAACGGGATGATGTAACTGATCCTAATCGAGTTATCGTTGACATATATATTGACAAAAAAGAAAAAGTCAAAATCAATTCTATCACGATTGAAGGAAACCATGCACTCAGTACTAAGAAAATAAAAGGTACAATGTTCATTCCCGGCGTCTTTAAGAAAACAAACGAAAAAGGACGCCCAGGGAGCTGGTTCAGGACTAAAAAATTCATTGAAGAACGTTACGAAGAGGACAAGGAGAACCTTATCAACAAATATAATGAATTAGGTTACAGAGACGCCATGATTGTGTGCGACAGCGTAACTCCTCATGACGAAAAGACTGTCGATATCTATGTCAAAGTCGAAGAAGGACAAAAATACTATGTACGCAACATCGAATGGGTGGGCAATACCGTATATAATACAGATATACTTAACGCCTTGCTGCGAATGAAAAAAGGAGATGTTTATAATCAAAAGTTCCTGAATGACCGCACTACAAACGACGAAGATGCCATAGGCAACTTATATTATAATAACGGTTATGTATTCTACAGACTTCAACCAATAGAAATCAATGTCGACGGCGATTCCATTGACCTTGAAATGCGTATCGACGAAGGTAGACAAGCAACTATACGTCATGTGAGCATCAGCGGCAACGACCGAGTGTATGAGAATGTCGTCAGACGGGAACTCCGAACAAAACCGGGTGACTTATTCAGCAAAGATGCCTTAGAACGCTCATTCCGTGAAATAGCATCCATGGGACATTTTGACCCTGAACAAATCAACCAGGACATTGTACACCCGAACCAAAGTGACGGTACGGTAGACATTGATTGGGATTTAGTATCAAAATCAAATGACCAAGTGGAATTCTCATTAGGTTACGGACAAACCGGCGTCATTGGAAAAATCGGTTTGAAATTTTCAAACTTCAGTTTAGCCAATTTATTCAAAAAAGGTGGTATCCGCCGTGGCATCCTGCCGCAAGGTAACGGTGAGACATTCAGCATCAGTGGACAAACAAATGGACAATTCTACCAATCATACAGCATTGATTACATGAATCCTTGGTTTGGTGGAAAACGTCCGAATTCTTTGTCATTCTCAGCCTTTTTCTCTAAACAAACGGATGTATACGACAATTATTACAACTCGTCTTACTACAATAATTATTATAATTATTTGTATGGTTACGGCACGAGCGGTTCAAACTATTACGAAAACTTTCTCGACCCTGATTCATATGTCAAACTTCTCGGCGTATCTTTAGGATGGGGAAAACGTTTAAGATGGCCTGATGACTATTTCACTTTATCCGCCAGTCTGGCTTACCAACGTTATATCTTAAAGAATTGGGATTATTTCCTGATTGCAAATGGCTCCTGCAATAATATCGTTTTAAATCTGACTTTGGCTCGCAGTTCAACTGATAACCCGATATTCCCAAGACGCGGTTCAGAATTCATGCTGTCTGTAGGACTTACACCACCATATTCCCTTTTCGATAATATAAATTATGAAGATCTCGGAAACAACTACCAAAGTTCAACTTATCAAAAAGAACTCCAAAAAAAGTATAAATGGATTGAATACCACAAATGGAAGTTCAAAAGCCGTAGTTTTATTGCGTTAAGCAATAAAGCTAAATGTCCTGTGCTAATGGCTCGTGTGGAATTCGGTATATTAGGTTCCTACAACCAACATAAGAAATCACCATTTGAAACATTCTTTGTCGGAGGCGACGGAATGTCAGGCTATACCACAACTTATGCCACTGAAACCATAGGACTTCGTGGATATGACAATGGCGCCCTCACGCCAAATGGCTATACCGGCTATGCTTACGACCGCTTTACACTGGAACTCCGATACCCGTTAATGCTTCAGGGTTCTACAAATATCTACGCGTTGACATTTATAGAAGGTGGTAATGCTTGGATGAATGTAAAAGACTTCAACCCGTTCGATCTGAAACGTTCTGCAGGCGTTGGCGTACGCGTTATTCTCCCAATGGTAGGTCTATTAGGTGTTGACTGGGCATACGGATTTGATAAGGTATTTGGTCAAAAAGGCGGGAGCCAATTCCACTTTATTTTAGGACAAGAATTTTAACCATAAAACAATATGCAATATGAAAAGAACATTTAGTCTTCTAGTTTTATTTTCTGCATTGGTTGTTCAGGTGAACGCTCAAAAGTTCGCTCTCATTGACATGGAATATATCTTGAAGAATATCCCGGCATACGAACGGGCAAATGAACAGTTAAACCAAGTGTCAAAAAAATGGCAGGCTGAGGTTGATGTCTTAACAGAAGAAGCCCAAACATTGTACAAAAACTACCAAAGTGAGGCTGTTTTTCTAAGTGCTGAACAGAAAACAAAAAAGGAAGAAGAGATCATAGCGAAGGAAAAGGAAGCAGCTGAACTTAAAAAGAAATATTTTGCTCCGGACGGCGAACTTTTCAAAAAACGTGAAAGCTTGATGGCTCCAATTCAAGATGAAATCTACAACGCCGTAAAAGACATATCAGAAAGTAAAGGTTATTCTCTCATTCTTGACAGAGCATCCGATACGGGCATCATTTTTGCATCTCCTCGCATTGACATCAGTAACGAAGTCCTGACAAAATTAGGATATTCCAATTAACATTGCTACATTTGCATCCAAAGAAAAAGAAAAGAAACATTTAATAACTCAAAACATGAAAAAAATTATCCTAATGTTCTTGCTGGCTATTCCGGCAAGCATTTCTGCGCAAAAGTTCGGCCATTTCAACTCTGCCGACATCATTCAGCTTATGCCTGAATATACAACAGCTCAAACCGAAATCCAGACTCTTCAGAAACAATATGAAGACGACCTCAAACGTATGCAAGACGAGCTGACAAAAAAATCCAATGAATACGAAAATGAGAAAGCCAATCTCTTGGATAATGTAAGGCAACGCAGGGAAACAGAACTACAAGATTTGTATAACCGGATTCAACAAAGCTATCAAGACAATCAACAATCTTTGCAACAAGTTTCACAACAGAAAATGCAAGCTATCTCTGAAAAAATGCTGAATGCCATCAAAGAAGTTGGCATAGAAGGCAACTACCTTTATATTATGGATATTTCTGCCGGAATACCATATATCAGCACAACTCTCAGCACTGATGTCACAACACAAGTCAAACAAAAATTAGGTTTAAAATAAAACCATAAAGATATGGACGAAGCAAAGAACCATAATCAATGGTTCTCGCTTCGTTCTTTTGCTACAAACCAACTTTAAACAGATATAGACATGCCGAACATACGCCATATACTCTCCTCTGTGCTACTTCTGTTGATTATTACATCATCAGCGGCACAAATCCAACCCAAATTCGGCTATCTTAGTTACAACAGTATATTCCAAGCTATGCCAGAATATGCAACAGCACAACAAAAGCTCAAAGAGTTGAAGAGCAAATATGACGCTGAAGCTCAAAGAAGCGAGAACGATTTCCAGAGGAAATTCAACGAATTTTTGCAGGGACAAAAAGACTTTCCTGAAAACATCCTTCAAAAGAGACAGAACGAATTGCAAGAATTGCAGGAAGAAGGAATACGCTTCAGACAAGAAGCCACAGAGTTACTGAAAAAAGCAGAAAAGGAATTACAGGCAGACATGCTCTTTATCCTCAATGAAGCCATTAAAGCTGTCGGAATTGAAAACAATTACAGTTTCATCATCAATATTGACGGCAACACATGTCCTTTTATTAACCCAGCCAATGGAGATGATGTTACCAATAAGGTTCGAGAAAAATTAAACCTTCCACTTGTGTCCCAACCGCAACAAACCACAAACCAGACGGTAAAATGAGCAACCCTCAAAATACAGTACCAGGACCGATAGGAATATTCGACTCTGGCTACGGAGGATTAACTATCCTACACCAAATTAAACAACTATTGCCACAATATGATTATTTATACTTAGGTGACAATGCCAGGACGCCTTATGGTACCCGTTCTTTTGAGGTCGTATACGAGTTCACTCTCGAAGCCGTTGAAAAGCTCTTCAGCATGGGATGCAATTTGGTAATTTTGGCTTGTAACACAGCATCAGCAAAAGCCCTAAAAACAATCCAACAGAATGATCTGAAAAGGATGACAACACTAAAAAAAGTCCTTGGCATCATTCGGCCAACCGCAGAATGCGTTGATAAGTTGACACATAGCAGGCATGTTGGAATCTTAGCAACCGACGGAACTATAAAATCAGGTTCATATCCATTAGAAATTCACAAACTTTATCCCGACATAACAGTAACCGGTGAAGCATGTCCTATGTGGGTTCCATTAGTTGAAAATTACGAATTTGATTCTCCTGGTGCTGATTATTTTGTACAAAAGCGCATCAACAACCTACTCAGGAAGGATCCTGAGATTGATACTATTATACTCGGCTGTACTCATTATCCGTTGTTGATTAATAAAATCATGAAATACACACCAAGAAACATCAAGTTAGTGCCCCAAGGCGAATATGTGGCTTATAGTCTAAAAAGCTATTTGGAACGGCATCATGAAATTGAGGAGCTTTGTACTAAAAAAGGTTCATGCCGTTTTTTAACCACTGAATCACCCGAAAAATTTAAGGAGTCTGCATCCGTCTTTCTTAGAAAACATATAGAAGCAGAAAGAGTTACCTTGGAAAAGGTTTAAGTATCAAAGACGTTTAAAGAAATTGCCGAACCAAATAACGTACAGGCCACCAGATAGCCAGCCCACTGACAATTATTACTGTTGCAAAAACTACCAGCAAATCACCGACATGCACACTGACCGGATAAGCATCTACAACCATGCTGCCAGCAGAATTTCCTAAAGTCAACAAACCATATTGCTGTTGTATCATACAAAGTAAAAGACCGACAAAAATCCCTATAAAAGCTCCAATTCCGGAAATCATAACCCCTTCAAACCGGAAAATATTGATAACATCCTTCTTCAAAAGTCCTAAATTCTGCAACGTAACGACATCTGTACGCTTTTCTATAATAAGCATCGAAACTGAACCTATTATATTAAAACATGCAATAAACAAAATAAAAGAAAGGAAAAAGTAAGCTATAAGCTTCTCTACTTTCATTATCTTAAAGACATCATCTTGTTGTTCATATCTGTCAAGGACACGATATTTATTCCCCAAAATCTGACATATTTGTTCCTTAACCTTATCTACCGAATAATCGGGCTTTATCTTTAGTTCTACAGCTGAAATCCTATCAACCATATCAAAAAGTCTGCCGGCAAAACCTAAAGAAGTCAATACATAATTTGCATCATATTTTGCCTGTTTCACAACAAACACAACACCAGGAGAATATAATTCGTCCTGCCTGAAACCTGTCAGCGGATTCATCAAATTTATTTTCTCACCACGTCGCGGAGCATAAACCTGCAGAGGAACATCAAATGAGGCACCGACACCCAACTCCATAGCAAGTTGTATACCCAAAACACCATATTCCAACACGTCAGCGTGAAGGATAAATTCGCCGGGACCATACAAAATATTACGAATATCTGTCAGTTGCTCAAAATTATCTTCCACACCTTTTATTGTCACCATCACTTGCTTGTCATCTACTGTGATCAAAGCCTGCTCTTCCAGCGTCCGGCTAAAAACAGCAACCTCAGGCATTTCTGCTATTTTTTCTAGGAGCGGATCTTGCGCGTCCATAGTTTTTCCTTTATCAGGTACAATCTTTAGCTGTGCGTCAATCTCCGTAAAGAACGAAGCCACAAGTTCTTCAAAACCATTAAATACCGACATGGTACAAACCATGGCCATCGTAGCTAGTGCTACGCCACAAACAGAAATCGCTGATATAATATTTATTGCATTATGCGATTTCTTTGAGAATAGATAATGTCGGGCAATATAAGAAGAAAGATTCATTCTTTCAGCAGTTTGTCGATATTCTCAAGATAATCCAAAGAATCATCCACAAAGAATTTCAGTTCAGGAATTATGCGAAGCTGGAAACGTACCCTTGTTCCTAATTCATACCGGATTGTCTTCATGTTTGCGTTAATATTCGCAACAATTTCCGCACTTCTTTCACTTGGAAAGACACTCAAATAAACCTTGCATACACTTAAATCGGGACTAATACGGCAAGCACTAACAGAAACGAGTACGCCTTTCATCCCCTTCGTCTGCAACATAAACATCTCACTGAGTTCCTTCTGAATTAATCGGGCTATTTTATTCTGTCTTGTTGTTTCCATAAAATTCTTTATTTTTTTCTGATTATTGTCAAACCGTCTCTTAACGGCAATATTACTTTTTCCACCCGCTCATCAATGGCAACCATGTCATTAAAAGACATAATACCTTCTGTTTGAGCATCACGATGTTTTTGTTCTTCGACAACATGCCCGTCCCACAATGTATTATCTGCCAAAATATATCCACCCGACTTGAGCTTCGGCAAAACCATCTCATAATAATCTGAATATCTTCGTTTATCTCCATCAATAAATGCAAGTTCAAATTCCACATCCATCAAAGGAACTAAACGGAGTGCATCACCAATGATAAAACTAATTTTGTCCGCATATGGCGAATTATCTATCCATGGACGAGTAAAATCCTCCTGCTCATCATTGATCTCAAATGTATAAAGATGTCCGTCTTCTGCCAAGCCTTCTGCCAAACATAATGCGGAATAACCACTATATGTGCCAATTTCCAATATATTACGAGGACGGATCATCTTGACAAACATCTTCAGCAGACGGCCTTGCAGATGCCCTGACGCCATTCTTGGCCTCAACAGCTTGACATGCGTATCCCTATATAATGCCGACAGATACATACCTTCCTTATCAATATGTTCTGCAATATATTCGTCAAGACGGTCTGTTTCCTGCATATTTGTTTATTCTATAAATATCTGTTTCTGTTAGGAAGAACATAGTCCAAAGCATATTTAAGGACATCTCCTACCACATTTATCTCCAAAAATGATGTCTTTGCTCCCTGTTTTCCACCACTCAAGTATGCCACCATATCATTCTCCGACAACACCCCGTCATCCATCAATTTTCTCAAGGCTGCAAAATAATATGCCTGCCCATTGGCCTTTTCCGGCATGTAAATAGCTTCCACTCCATAAGAAAGGGCTAAATGGCGCATCGTTTTTTCTTTATAACATACGGCCAATACGGGGTACTTTCCTCTAAAAGCGGCCAAACTACGTGCCGTCAATCCACTAAAGCTATCGGTAATTATTGCCCGGATCGGCATCAGATTTGTGGCTTGCACTGCAGATTTTGCCAAATATGCAGTAACATCCGTATTTTCCGGATCCAAAGGAATCTGTATATCATTCTCCTGCAATTTGTCTTTTTCCGCTTGAGCTGCAATTTTAGCCATCGTCCGCACAGCCTCTACGGGGTATTTCCCGTAGGCAGTCTCACCACTTAACATCAAAGCATCCGTACGATAATAAATAGCATTTGCTATATCCGTAACTTCCGCTCTTGTCGGACGAGGATTGTTTATCATTGTATGCAACATCTGCGTAGCAACTATTACGGGTTTCTTGGCAAGGATACATTTCTTAATGAGAATACGCTGAATACCCGGTATTCGTTCCTGAGCCACTTCAATTCCCAGATCACCCCGCGCCACCATGACGCCGTCAGCCACCTCAAGTATTTCATCGATATTATCCACACCTTCCTGATTTTCTATCTTGGCAATAATCTTGATATCACTGCCATACGCATCCAAGATCTGGCGTATATCCAGCACATCCTGCTTGTTGCGAACAAAAGAATGTGCAATATAATCAATATCTTTTTCTATTGCATAAAGAATATTGTTACGATCCTTTTCCGTTAACGAAGGCAAATTGATACGTACGCCGGGAACATTGACACTCTTACGGCTTCCTAACGTCGCATCGTTACATACTTCACAACACAATGCCTCCTCATCTTTCTCTGTAACGAGCAGTTCCAACTCACCATCATCAATTAACACACGACTACCGATTGTTAAATCATGGACAAAATCTGGATAGCTGACACATATACAGCCTCTCGTTGTTTCCTGATCAGGATTTCCAACGATCTTTACCTTGTCACCTGTCTTATAATCCGTTGATTCTTCTGCATTCTTAGTTGTGCGCACTTCAGGACCCTTTGTATCCATCAATATGGCAATCCTATTTGAAACTTCTCGCACATTGGCAATCAGTTTTTCAAAACCTTCACGACTAGCATGTGCCGTATTCATACGAACCACATTCATTCCAGCATTAAACAACGCACGAATGAATTCCACGTCACATCGCAAATCCGAAATGGACGCCACAATTTTTGTTTTCTTGAGCATCATAATCTTTTACCTATTATATTTTAGTACCATTTATTTTCATCTTATTACTTTTTCATTCCTGTCAGGGCTTCAACCGCCAACCGATATGAATCCAACCCAAAACCACAGATAACGCCCTTACATGCACATGCTATCATTGATTTATGCCGAAACTCTTCTCGACTATGTACATTACTGATATGTACTTCCACAACAGGGGCTGTAACCGCCCTGATTGCATCCTGTATCGCGATAGATGTATGAGTGTATGCACCTGCATTCAGCACTATTCCATCACAATCGAACCCTACTTCGTGTATCTTATCAATCAAGAAGCCTTCTACATTGCTTTGGAAATAAGAAAACTCTATCGACGGATAGACTTGTTTCAAGTCTTCATAACATCTTTCAAATGATTCAGCCCCATATATTCCCGGCTCTCTTGTTCCCAACAAGTTTATATTGGGACCATTGATTATTTGTATTTTCATCAATTATGTCTAAATTTGCATTTTTGTGCAAAAGTACAAAAAAAGTATGGAATACAATGAAAAAAACGATTCATAATACAACTCCCACAACCTCAAAAACTCTTTTGCAACAATATTTTCAACACATTAAATTAGAAAAAGGTTTGTCAAGCAACACTTTGGCAGCTTATACCGATGATCTTCAGAAACTTCTAGAATTTCTTCCAAGCGAAAAAATAACAGATTTTAGAGATATCACAACTGACGACATCCACCAATTCATGGCGTCACTTACCGACATAGGCATTCATGCTCGCTCCCAAGCAAGAATATTATCCGGTATCCGTTCTTTTTTCCGTTTCTTATATCTGGAAAAAGAGATCACACAAGACCCTACAGAACTTATTGAATCCCCCAAAATCGGCCAACATTTACCCGATATCCTGACCACAGAAGAAATAGACCTCCTCATAAACAGCATAGACCTTACCACAACAGAAGGCCAACGCAACCGCGCAATAATGGAAACCCTTTACAGTTGCGGCCTACGCGTCAGCGAACTTTGCCAGCTTAAACTTTCCGATCTATTTTTAAACGAAGGATTTATTAAAGTTAAAGGAAAAGGAAACAAAGAACGTCTCGTTCCCATCTCAAAAAAAGCGATAAAAGAAATCAGGCTTTGGTTTTATGACCGCAACAACATACAAATCAAACCATCATATGAAGATTTCGTATTCCTTAGTTTTCGACGTGGCAAACCACTTTCGCGCATCATGGTTTTCCATATTATCAAAACAGCCGCTGAGAATGTGCAGCTCAAAAAAACAATAAGCCCACACAGTTTCCGACATTCTTTTGCCACCCATTTGCTTGAAGGAGGCGCCAACCTGCGTGTCATACAAGCGATGTTGGGGCATGAATCGATCTCCACAACGGAAATATACATGCACGTTGACCGCAGCCGACTAAAAGATGAAATATTAAACCATCACCCCAGAAACATCGGCTCAAAATGACAGTAAAAGCTTCGTTTTAACATTTAAAACATATCACAACATAAATTTTTGCAATATTTTATAAAGAAAAGATAAGTGGTATAACAAAGATTTGTATCTTTGCATCTGGAAACTATTAACTAACAAATATCAGTATGCGTAAAAATTTCTATCTTGTCATGTCTGTAGCAGCCGCAACGGCGCTTACGTCATGCAACAAATTGGGTGATTTATCAGCAGACAATTTCACCGTAACCCCGACTCCGCTTGAAGCAATCGCAGGTCAGGTTCCAGCCACAATCGATGGAAAATTCCCTGAAAAGTACATGAAGAAGAAAGCAGTTGTAACTGTAACACCGGTTCTCAAATACGAAGGTGGTGAAGTAAAAGGTCAAAGCGCGACTTTCCAAGGCGAGAAAGTAGAAGGCAACGACCAGACCATCGCTTACAAGGCTGGTGGCACTTACACAATGAAGACTATCTTCGATTATACTCCGGCCATGCAGAAATCCGACCTTTATCTGCAATTTGATGCGAAAGTAGGCAAAAAGACCGTTAGCGTACCGGAAGTAAAAATTGGTTATGGTGTTATCGCAACATCAGACTTACTCAGCAAGACTTTGGCTTCAACGAATCCGTCACTTGCAGCTGATGCTTACCAGCGCATCATCAAGCAAAAACAGGAAGCAACTATCAAGTTCCTTATCCAGCAAGCAAACTTGCGCAACAGCGAATTGAATTCCGCTTCCATGAAGGACTTTGTCAAGATGCTGAAGCAAATCAACGATGAAAAAGAGACTAAGGCTTTAAAAAACATTGAAATCTCAGCATACGCTTCACCCGATGGTGCCCTCGACTTGAATACCAAATTGGCAGAAAAGCGTCAGGACAACTCTGAAAACTATATACAAAAGCAGTTGAAATCAAACAAAATGGAAAGCGAAATTGATACTAAATACACAGCTGAAGACTGGGAAGGTTTCCAGATGTTGGTATCAAGAAGCAACATCCAAGACAAGGACGTCATCCTGCGCGTTTTGTCTATGTACAAAGATCCGGAAGAGCGTGAAAAACAAATCCGCAACATGTCTGAAGTATTCAAAGAACTGGCAGATCAGATCCTTCCTGAATTGCGTCGCGCTCGTTTGACCATCAACTATGAAGTAATCGGCCGTAGCGACGCGCAGATTGTAAGCCAGTTCAAGAGCGACGCGTCCAAGTTGAGCATCGAAGAAATCCTTTACGGTGCAGCCTTAACAAACAATGCTGCTGAAAAAGAAGCATGGTACAAGAAAGCTACTGAACTCTATGCCAATGATTACCGTGCATATAACAACCTCGGTATGTTAGCTTACCAAAAAGGTGACGTAGCAGGTGCAGAAAACTACTTCAACAAAGCTAAATCATTAAAGGCTGATGCAGCTGAAGTGAATGCCAACTTGGCTCTTATCGCTTTGAACAAGGGCGACATCAAGTCAGCAGAAGCCAGCTTGGGCAAAGCTGCCGGCGCCAGCACATTCAATGAAATTTCAGGTAACCTGAACATTGCCAAAGGTTCATACCAGCAAGCAGCCAGCAACATGAACGGTGTAAACACCAACAGTGCTGCATTGGCTCAGATCCTGAACAAAGACTATGCAGCTGCAAAAACGACTTTGAACAATGTTAAGAACCCCGATGCTTACACATCTTACCTGAAAGCTGTTGTAGCAGCTCGTACAAACGATGCTGCCGGTGTGAACAGCAACTTGAAAGACGCGATCAACAAAGACGCATCTTTGAAAGACCGCGCTGTTAAAGACCTTGAATTCGCTTCATTCCAGTCAACAGTTGAAAGCTTGTAAGCAAAACCATAAATGAAGAGATTTTCTCTCTATATTTTAATATTATTCACCCTGCTCAGTTGTGAAGATTCCCAAAGCTCGTTTAGGCTAAAAGGAGAATTCAAACACCTTGAGCAGGGTGAATTCTATCTATACACCGACCGTGACATAGCAAAATTCGATACGCTCAAAATCACTAATGGACGGTTCACTTATGAGGCCAACATCGATTATGACGTAACGTATCATCTGCTCTACCCCAATTTCTCAGAGCTTACATTTTTCGCCTCGCCAGGTGACAAAATAAAAATCAAAGGAGATGCCAGACATCTTATCGGAACAGAAGTAACAGGCAGCAAAGATAATGAAGAATATACCGCTTTCCGTCTAGGTAACCAAAAGAAAAGTGAAAAAGAGCAACAAGTAGCCGCAGCCGATTTCATTAAACAACATCCTACATCGCAAGTCAGTATCTACCTGTTCAAACAACACTTCCTTTTGGCACAACAAAGAAAGCCTGAAATCATCAAAGACTTATACCGTGAGTTACTCACCGCACAACCTCAAAATGCCATACTGAATGGCTGGAAAGACCAAATAACCTATTTTTCCGAATTGCTCGAAGTAAATGACTCGCTTCCCAACTTTTCTTTCTCTTTAGAAGACAGCACCAACGTCAAACGCAAAGACTATGAAGGAAAATACCTGCTTGTTAATTTCTGGGCGTCATGGGATGGCAATACAACAAGCATGTTCTACCGCATCAGGAAATTCAGGGAGCAATATCCGGATAAGTTTGAGATTCTCAGCATATCTTTAGATGTTGAAAAAAAGAACAAGAAGAACGTAGAAAAGAACTGCAGTATCAAATGGCCAAGCTATAGCGATTATATGGCCTGGAACAGTCCCTTGGTCAGAGACTTTAGAATAACGTCCGTCCCCTGCTTCTTTTTTGTCGGCCCGGATCTCAAAATCATTGCAATTGGCGAAGATTTTACAACTGATATACAACCCGTCATCAAAAAAACACTGAATCTAAAATAAAAAACACATGCTGGTAAAAGTATATAGTGCTGCCGTACAAGGGCTGAACGCTATACCTGTAACCATCGAAGTCAATGCTTCAAGAGGCATAAAATTCTTTATGGTAGGATTACCGGACAATGCGGTAAAAGAAAGCCATGAACGTATTGTTGCGGCGCTACACAACTGTGGTTACCGCTACCCTTCAAAACAAATCGTTGTCAACCTTGCACCCGCTGATATAAAAAAAGAGGGAGCAGGCTATGACCTACCCATTGCCATCGGCATACTTGCTGCAGATGAGAAGGTCAGGAAAGACCATCTTGACAAGTTCATGATGATAGGTGAACTGAGCCTCGATGGCAGCCTGCAGCCAGTAAAGGGAGCCTTGCCCATCGCCATAAAAGCCCGCGAAATAGGCTATGAGGGCCTTATCGTTCCCGAACAAAATGTCCGTGAAGCTGCTGTTGTCAATAACCTTAAAGTATTCGGCGTCAAGACCATCAGCGAAGTCATACGTTTCCTCAATGGAGAGGGAAACCTTGAACCGACTATCATTGATACAAGAAAGGAGTTTTATGCCCAACAAACAACTTTTGATTACGATTTTGCCGACGTAAAAGGACAGGAACATGTCAAACGGGCACTTGAAGTGGCCGCAGCCGGCGGTCACAATGTCATTATGATAGGACCTCCCGGAAGCGGCAAATCCATGATGGCTAAACGCATACCTTCCATACTTCCGCCGCTTTCACTGTCAGAGAGCCTTGAAACGACACAAATCCATTCCATCGCGGGAAAACTCAAGTCAGAAAGTTCATTGATAGCCCAACGGCCGTTCCGGTCACCCCATCACACCATCTCCCAAACAGCTTTAGTCGGCGGAGGTTTGAATCCCCAACCAGGCGAAGTAAGCCTGGCACATAACGGTGTGCTGTTCTGTGATGAATTACCCGAGTTCTCACGAAGCGTACTGGAAGTACTTCGCCAACCTTTAGAGGATCGTTACATCAACATTTCAAGGGCAAAATACAGTATCAATTACCCATGTTCTTTCATGTTCATAGCGTCTATGAACCCTTGTCCGTGCGGTTATTACAACCATCCCACGAAAGCATGCGTCTGCACCCCCGGACAGATACACCGATACCTTAACAAAATATCCGGCCCTCTACTCGACAGAATTGACATACAGATTGAAATAACACCCCTCTCGTTTGAAGAGCTCTCTGGAAAAGCACCGGGCGAAAACAGCTATACCATACGCGAACGCGTTGTCAAAGCACGGCAAATACAAGAAAAAAGATATGCGGGCTGTAAAGGAATACACTGCAATGCCCAAATGACCTCAAGTCTTATGCGACAGTTTGCCGAGCCCGATGCCAAATGCGCAGAAATGCTGCGGGCGGCCATGAACAGACTGCAGCTTTCGGCAAGAGCCTATGACAGGATTCTGCGCGTGGCTCGCACCATTGCAGACTTGGACAACAGCGCCACCATACATACCGAGCATGTAGCAGAAGCCATCGGTTACCGGAACTTAGACCGCAGCAACTGGGGTGAATGAATCCCGGAAAAACGAAATACCGCATAAACATCGAGATATTACCGCCTGAAAAAGCAAAGACTTGCCAACCTTCTTGGGCAAGTCTTTGCTTTTTCGTAACTTTGCGTCAAACAAATTAACAACCTATCAGATAACGACGATGGAAAAGAAATTCAAAAGAACGACCGTCACCTCCGCCCTGCCATACGCCAACGGGCCGGTACATATCGGTCATCTGGCCGGAGTTTACGTGCCGGCCGACATTTATGTGCGCTATCTTCGACTGAAAAAAGAAGATGTACTTTTTATCGGCGGTTCTGACGAACACGGTGTACCCATCACCATCCGTGCCCGCAAAGAAGGCGTCACGCCACAAGATATTGTCGACCGCTACCATACGCTCATCAAAGAGTCTTTCAAAGAGTTCGGCATCTCTTTCGACGTATACGGACGTACGTCTTCCGAGGTTCACCGCCAGACAGCCTCTGACTTCTTCCGTAAACTTTATGACAAGGGAGAGTTCATAGAAAAAACATCCATGCAATATTATGACGAGGAAGCCGGCACATTCCTTGCCGACCGCTACATCACAGGCGAATGCCCCCATTGCCATGCGGAAGGGGCATACGGAGACCAATGTGAAAAATGCGGAACCTCCTTGTCACCAACCGAACTCATCAACCCGAAGAGTGCTATCAGCGGCTCCCAGCCTGTCATGCGCGAAACCAAACACTGGTATCTGCCGCTTGACAAACACGAAGCTTGGTTGCGCGAATGGATTCTCGAAGGACATAAAGAATGGCGTAACAATGTGTACGGACAATGCAAAAGCTGGCTCGACATGGGCTTACAGCCACGTGCCGTCAGCCGTGACCTCGACTGGGGCATCCCCGTTCCAGTTGAAGGAGCCGAAGGCAAAGTGCTATATGTATGGTTCGACGCGCCCATCGGCTATATCAGCAATACAAAGGAACTGTTGCCCGACTCATGGGAAAAATGGTGGAAAGACCCTGAAACTCGTTTGGTACATTTCATCGGAAAAGACAATATCGTTTTCCATTGCATCGTATTCCCGTCCATGCTGAAAGCGGAAGGGAGCTATATTCTGCCGGACAACGTACCAAGCAATGAGTTCCTGAACCTTGAAGGCGACAAAATCTCCACATCACGCAACTGGGCCGTTTGGCTGCATGAATATCTCCGCGATTTTCCCGGAAAACAGGATGTATTACGCTACGTGCTGACAGCCAACGCACCGGAAACAAAAGACAATGACTTCACATGGAAAGATTTCCAGGCACGTAACAATAATGAATTGGTAGCAGTTTACGGCAACTTTGTCAACCGTGCCCTGCAACTGACACAAAAATACTACAACGGCATCGTTCCGGCATGCGGCGAACTGACAGACTATGACAAAGAAACCCTTAACGAGTTCAAAGACGTCAAAGCCAAAGTCGAGGAACTTCTGGATGTGTTCAAATTCCGCGATGCGCAGAAAGAGGCCATGAACCTGGCGCGCATCGGTAACAAATACATCGCCGACAGTGAACCGTGGAAAGTCGTCAAGACCGATCCAGAACGCGTTAAAACCATCATCTACATCTCACTCCAGCTTACAGCTAACCTTGCCATCGCTTTTGAACCGTTCTTACCGTTCAGCAGCGAAAAACTGCGTAAGATGCTTAACATGGACAGTTTCGAATGGAATCAGCTCGGCAGCACAGAACTGTTAACGCCGGGTCACCAACTTGCAACACCGGAACTGCTTTTCGAGAAAATCGAAGATGATGCGATACAGGCACAAGTTCAGAAACTTCTCGATACCAAAAAAGCAAACGAAGAAGCCAATTATAAGGCAAACCCTATCAAAGAAAACATTGCTTTTGAAGACTTCGAGAAACTCGACATCCGTGTAGGAACCGTTCTCGAATGTACTAAAGTGCCCAAAGCGGACAAACTGCTCTGCTTCAAGATTGCCGACGGACTTGAAAACCGTACCATTGTCAGCGGCATTGCTAAATATTACAAGCCCGAAGAGCTTGTGGGGAAACAAGTCTGTTTCATCGCCAACCTGGCTCCGCGCAAATTAAAAGGCATCGAAAGCCAAGGTATGATACTGTCTGCACTCGACAACGACGGTTCACTAAGCGTCGTCACTGTAAACCGCGAAGTGAAACCGGGTTCAGAAGTCTGCTAACAGAAAAAACCGATATAAACCAAAGCCTGCATCGAGATATCTTATGTCACAATGCAGGCTTTGCTGTTAAAATAAGTTATACTTATAATATTTTCCATAGGAAATTTGTTTTGTTAGAAATAATATACGATATTTGTAAATAAAGAAATGGTATCCCATAAAATAGAACTTATTATGAAGAGAGAAAATTCTGAAAAAAGACTCATACAATACGCCGGTACTGCAGCCGCCATCATTATAGGCGCGATTGCCGGCTTCGCCTATTGGTACTTCATAGGATGCAGTTCAGGAACATGTCCTATCACATCATCACCCTGGAGTAGTACCTTATGGGGTGCAGCTATCGGCGGGGCCTTATTTTTCCCGAATAAATCCAAATAACAATAAAAAATACCACTATGACAAAAAGTATTATTATCACCGGCGTTGCCGTGCTTGCCATCATTGGTCTTCTCAAATTATTCAGCAACCAGCAAGCAACGGCAGCAACAGTGCAGTCAAACGCCAATAGCGAGAAAGCTACAACCGAACTGACAAAAGCTGAGTTTCTGAAAAAAGTAGTTGACTATGAATCCAACCCTAACGAATGGAAATATCTTGGAACCAAACCGGCCATTGTCGATTTTTACGCAAGCTGGTGCGGCCCATGCAAGATGATTGCGCCTGTACTCGAAGAGTTAGCCACAGAGTACAAGAATGAGATTATCATCTACAAAGTGAACACAGAAAAAGAACCGGAATTGGCCGGTGCCTTCGGCATACGCAGCATCCCAACGCTATTGTTCATTCCGGTCAGCGGCAAACCACGCATCGTTATGGGCGCACAACCCAAAGCCGAACTTAAGAAAACAATTGACACGTTCTTGTTGAGTAAATAATCTGTACAAGGCAAGCAATGCCCGTCACATTTACTACACGCTGTTTTACGAAAAAAGCCTTCACTCCTTCACCTTCATTATAAAAAAATCATAATCAGGTTAATACAGGTGAAGGCTTTTGCATTTTTTATTTTCAACACAAGTTATGAAAGTTGCTAAAGTCAAGCTACGATCAATCACATATCCTTACATAAACATACACCTATATAAAAGAAATGATTTACGCTAAAACCCAACAGCTCTCTTATATCAAAACATACAGCTATTCCCTCCATTCGACAGCCCCGACTCTTGATAGAAAATCATCATACTACAGATTCAGACAGCCAACGGTTCGGATAAAATTTGCGACCTGTCGCCTTGTAGAAGCGACAGGTCGCAAATTTTATTTCCGGCTTTATAATTTCAGCTGCATGCTGAAGCCCTGGTGAAGAAAATAAGGTTAGGAGTCCTTCACCATTAATATCCTGATTATAAGTCATTAATAGCAACAATGAAGGAGTGAAGGATTTTTTCAAATAAAAACCCAGTGTTAGAGGATAGCTATAATTTAATTCTTAATGGAACTTCAATAAAAAAAATGTTGGGGTGAGAATACATCCCGCCCCCCAACATTAAAGACAAACAATAAAACTTCTTACTTCACAACCTTTCTACCATTCTCAATTAAATGCCTTGAAATGATTCTAAATGAAACGCGGAATAACAAACATGCCAAAACCTGTTTGCATTCCCACGTTTCATTAAACGTATCACCTTACCATAAAAAATCATTCCACTCGGAACTGCTGTTTACATCAGCAGAAACATCTGTCAAGTCTGAGGCGTTTCCGCCAAAATCAATACCAAGATTAGATGACGGAGATGTAACCATTATGTTCTCGGAACTTTCCACTACGACAACTTTCACTAAAGGTGAATCATATATTCTTTTTTTCATAATATTATTCATTTAACTATTACTTTCTTGTTTCCTACAATATAAAGTCCTTTACATAAACCATGTAAAGCCTCTGAGTGTTTCACATTTTGCTTCACCTTTCTTCCCGTTACCGTATAAACATCCACTAAAGAATCGGGGCTATTCATACCTTTTACGGATGTCACATCACCACCAATATTCAAATATAATTGATTTGCTCCCACATACTCTTCTTCTGATATTACAACATAAGACCTGAAGCCCATAACTTGCACAGCTATGTCCGCCAAATAAAACCTATCGTCCTTTAGGAAAAACTCATTTGAACTTAATGAAGTCTTTGTAAAGGCGCCGCACATTGTAATCCCTTCAACAGTCAAGTCCACAGGCGCCGCCTTATTGAGCATCACACCTTTTACATTTATAGACTGAATGTCTGATCCTACTTTTATCAGATACGGAATACCTCCCTCAATCTTATCTTGCTCTGTAAAATTCAGAACAACTTTATTATTATCTTTTGTTACTCCTGTCAGTTTCTGTACTTCGATTATCCCATTTTCTTCCAGTTGTGCCGCGGTCATATCAAATGGAATACAAAATGAATGCCATTTACCGGCGTTCATTTCCCGGTTAACCGTGACATCGGCGTACACACTCTGCTGAAGTTGGAAACTCTCATCCGTTTCATTTAGTACAACCGGTACGGCATACGGTTTGAACGTCAAAGTCAGTTCGTTTTCTCCTTCTGCCAAAACGACTCTATCCTGAGATGACTCGTCATCAAACTTGTAATAGACCCCGTTTACCTCAAAAGAAGCACAATCGGCAGTACTTGCGACATACTCATGCCCTATCATCAAATACTGCGACGGGTCCAATGATGTCCAGTTGCCCTCAACGATGACGTCTTCTTTCAGGGCATTCCCCTCTGCATCCACATAGTGTATCCTCACTGTTGGTTCTTGAACAACGTACAATTCATAATTATCAATATAAGCAAAGCCGCTGCCATTTTCACCAACAAAGAATATCGCCCCACCGGCATCTGAAGTTTTCAATGTAAAATCAGCTTTCTGCCACACTTTATTCTCTGTGGTAATATTAAAATAAACATCGCCATCACCCATACCATGATTAAACCAACCAAATTGAGCTGTTACATTCTTTGTTGTATATGTTTGAGCAATGAGTCTATAGGCAGTATTCGGGCTAAGGGATACTTCAAGCGTACCTTTAAAGGGAGCTGCCATGGCAATACTGGTGCTACCATTAAATACATAGTTTAAGTCATTATTGATATTCTTTGTCCCCCAACCGCCAAATTTGCTAAGATCACTACAATAAGGATCCTGAATCAGATTCTCTCTATCAAGATATGTTTGCACAAATGAATCATCTGAAGGAATTACCTTATAATTAATGATGTACGTTTTAGTCGTGATTCCATCTTCAGCCGTAACGACTATTTCCGAACGCCCTGTTCCTGAAGTCAAATTCACTTCACCATCACCGCTGATGGATTGAGCTGCCTCTAATTTCCCACAAACAGGTTTAGCCACGGTTTTTCCCACCAAAAGGGCAGTATATTCCGTAATATCTGATGAAAACGTCGGTACAAGTTGTGCATCCGGAATGGCTATTGACAAAAGATTAACGTTACTGCTCGGTTCTACAGCTTCTTTAAACCTCAACTCCAATAAATTTTCTCCTTCCTCAATAATTATACGATCTGAACCAGAAGATTCATCATAACGATAAACTTGCTCATCTTTTGAGATCTCTTGCTTATCAGATGATGCTACATATTCATGTCCAATGTTTATATAACCTGATGTATCAAGCCCCCATATTCCTTCTATCACTCTATCATCCTTTAAAGCATCTCCATTCTCATCAAGGTATCGTATACGTATTGTCGGCTCATCCACAATATAAGCCTCGTAGTTATCAATATAAACCCAACCATCTCCCACATCGCCAACATAATATATGCTGGTTGTGTTACAATCGTTTGTTTTAAAAGTCATGTCAACAGTTTCCCATGTATCATTCCTATCTGAAACCCAAAGATTAATATCTCCCTCACCATAACTATGATTGCAAACAGCAAACTTTGCCACCAATCCGTTTGGCACATATACTTTTGCAATAAATCTATAAACGGTATTAGGTTTCAGATTGTTCAATTCAAGCGTACCACCCCAAGGCGATTTTACTGAAATACTCTTTTCCCCACAATACACATTAGCAGGATCCGTATTTACGGACTTAGTCCCCCATCCTCCGAATCCTGACAAATCGTCACAAGTGGGATTCGGTACCAAATTTGTCTTATCCTGGTAAACAGGAACAAAACAAGATGTCTCATTATTTATTCCTTCTGTTCCCGCAAACAATTCACCATTTAAAACATTTAATGGGATCAAGAAGGCCAAGACCAATAATCTTATTGACCTACAGTTTTTCATAAATAAATTAGTTTAAGAAAATAAGTTTGATTATAATAAAATAGGCTGTACTTCAAATTGAGGCACAGCCCAAATCTATAACGATATAATTACTTCACAACCTTTTTACCATTCACAATATAAATGCCTTTAGGTAAATTCTCCAAAGCTGATTCCGTACAAACACCGGCTTTTAATCTTGTTCCGCTAAGGGTATAAACATCTGTCGAACGCGCCGGGGCGACTTCAACCCGGCCTACGGAAACATCATCGCCATCCTCTACATCGGCATCTTTAAACTTTACAGAGTATACATCGGCATTCATTCCGTACAAAACCATTCTTACATCATGAACACCTTCTACTACCGGGCAGGTACCCTGCAATTCTGTGACACCGGCATTACCAACTGTTTCCTGTTTTAAAATAGTCCATGGCTCAGCCGCATTATCTAAATAGAAACGATATTCAGCTCCGTCGTCCACGATCTCAGGATTAACTTGCTTGACGTTTATTTCATCAATTCCTGTCAATTCTATCTGACCGAGTCGGATATCCATCTCAGGAGTAGCGGCCAAATAGGGTTCGTTGCTACCGTCCTGGTTATACGTGCCATTCACAATCTCTGCCCACTCTGCCGTTTTCAAGACAAGGCTTCCCTTCTCTGCGTTTAAGGCTTGGTCATCCTCCCAACGACCTTCTTCGGCTATATATCTCAAAAGCGTGACTTCCTTTACCCTGAATTCCTGAGTAGACGAGCCTTCAAGGAAATTGTTAATCCAACCAAGATATAAAGTCGTTTCTTCCGGAAGCGTAAAGGTGATACCATAACGTTCGTCGCCCGCTGTAGCATCTTTAGACGAACTGTACGCAACACACTGACGGATGCCGTCTATGGTCGGCAATTCTTCAGATGCAAAGAGGTAACCTTCCTGAATCTGGTATAATGACTCGTATGCAGCGCCGAAAAAATATGTTCCGGCCGGCAAAGTTACTTGCTTATAAAGCGTCGCATTGCCAAGATCGCCCATTGCACGGCCAGCATCTTCCCATACACCCATCATCAATGTGTTATAACCCGGATATTTATCTATACCTTGTTTCGTTCCATCAGAATTATTTTGAGGTATATAAAAATTCTCCGTACTCCAATAAGCCGGAATACCAAATCGTTTGTAAGAAACATCCTTACGCTTGATATTCTCATAATTGCCTAAATAATCGGCAGAAACATCCTTTCCGTCATTATAGAGATAAATGGCAGAAACTCGCATACTGCGCTCTTTCGCATCGGCCGCCAAATTAACGCTCCATCCTATCGTCACTTCTGTCTCCTTCTCTAATTCAAAATTGCAGCAATTATAGGTCTGTCCTGTCTGTGCAGTCGACATGTCATAATAGGCTAAAGCTTTCGACAGTACATCAGACACATCTGGCATCCCTTCACCTTGAGCCACAACTGTATAAAGTTCACCTGCTTTATAGTTCACCTGCTCATGTACCATCATCTTGAGATTATACTTTCCGGCCGGTAAGGTAACAGTCTGGTATATCTTTCCATTCTCTATAGCCGGCAAGGACGCCTCCCATTTCTGTATACCGATGGCTTTCCCCGTAAAATCATTCCAAGCGACATAACCGTCAAAACCTCCACGCGTAAAGTTTTCCTGATTCATGATGTTTGGAGTAACAATCCAAGGGTCATCAAGCAATCCAAAACGCGTCGTAGAAACAATTCCTTCATCAGCACGTGAAAAATGACGGGCCTCTTTCAGATACTTGACAGTCACATTCTGCGTCAACTCCTCATTCTTTACCAATCCACCTTTGATCTGCGCATTCAATGAGAATTCTGAATAAGCTGTACGCAAAGCCATATATGCCGCAGCAAGAATCTCTGCATCAGATTCAATCGTAATGGCAACAGCATCATTATAAGCCATTCTTAATGCTTCTACATATTCGGAATAGTACTGTCCGGTATTTCCCCCGACATTTGTCTCAAATTCAGGCAACAGCTCTCCAATCGCATCTTTCAGTTCTGCCAAATCATCATAAGCGACCTCGTCAGTGAAAGTAACCAACAACACCGGTGCAATGGTAGAAGACATTGACGATGGTAAAGTCACTGTCAACGCTTCCATATCACACGTATATTCCAACTCACCTTCATATCCCAGCAATTTTATCTCCCTAATCTTGTTTGTATAGTATGGTGATCCGGCAGCAAGACTCTTCACCGTCATACGACCGGAAGAAGGCCAACCTAATTGAGTTACGTATAGAGAATCATTACGCTGTACAAAGCGAATATCTTCACTTGTATAATTGGTTCCTTCATTAAAGCCTTGGTTGTTGATGGGATTAGAGGCTTCTGCTGTCGGTCCCTCACCGAAAATCACCCATGGACGGGTTCCATAGATACTTTCATGGTTAACATCCATCCAACCTTTTATTCCGTTAAGGATGGCAACCTCTTTTTCATCGATTGAGCCGTCACCACGCACTGGTACACTGAGCAACAAGTTACCGTTTTTACTCACAATATCAACCAACATCTTTACAACCGTAGCCGCTGACTTATATTGATTATTATTGTAGACACCACGGTCATAATGCCATTGTCCGAGACACGTACAGGTCTGCCATGCCTTCTCCTGGCAACGATCAGGTATTCCGCGTTCCACGTCCCAAATCATGCCCTCTTTTTGTTCCTCCGTCAACTTTTTTCCCATAATGACAGCCTGATTGGAATTGTCATTTTCCGCCATATTCTTGTTATAAAAATGTGCGGCGATTTCGAGGCCTTCATTGCTGACCGGATAAAAAGGCAAAGCCGTATCATCGAAATAAACCATGTCAGGATGATATTTATTAATAACATCCAACGTCCTGTTATAGAACTTAGTCTTATATTCCTCTGTCATCTCGGCAGCTCCGTTTTCCCATTCCCATTGAGAATGAATGGCACCAACATCTGAGCTGTTCACACTTCTGGGATGATTTTGTGCATACAAATCCTGAGGGTCGTAACCTTCCCACCACTTGCCGACACCATCCTCCTTGGTAAGTTTTCCATCAAAGTCCTGAGAACCTTCCATCCATGTCCAGGCATGTGAGGCATGTATGCTGACACCGAACCTGAGTCCGTTCTTTTCACATTCTTCAGCCCAGCGTCCTACAATGTTTTGCTTTGGCCCCATATTCACGGAATTCCACGGCTGGTAGTCACTGTCCCAAAGGTCAAAATTGTCATGATGGTTGGCTAAAGCCATAAAATATCGTGCGCCTACACTCTTATAGAAACTGACAAGATAAGCAGGATCCCAATTCTCAGCTTCCCATACATTGATGATATCTTTGAAACCGAACACCGCAGGATCGCCATATTTGCTAACATGCGCGTTATACTGCCAATGTCCGCGATAATACATGTGACGTGCATACCAATCGCCGGATTCCAGCTCACATTGTGGTCCCCAATGAGCCCATATACCGAACTTGGCATCGCGGAACCATTCCGGCACATCATACTGTGCCAACGATTCCCATGTCGGTTCATAAACTCCATTCTGCATTGGCAGACGCTCTTGTTCACCACTCTCCTGTGCCATTGTATTCAAACAAAGCACACTGACAGCAAATAAACAAATCCATTTAGTTTTGTTCCTTTTCATAAGCATTCAATTATCAAAATTAGGTTTACGGTGCAAAAATAGAGAATGGTAAAATTATAATTATTGAACAATATCGACTTTCGATAGGACTATATCGACTTTCTTACAAAAAATGAAGTAAAAGGTGTCTAATGAGAGCAAAACCACTTATAAAAAGGATAAAACTTATAGTAAAAAGAATGTGGATGAACCCGGCGGCACATCCACATCCCATATTAACTTAAAACTAATTACAAACAGCAAGTATTCCGAACTCGCCGAGAAATAATGATTAAACCATTAAAGCAGCAACCAATGCCAAAATTGCATAAAACTCAGGCAACGCCGCATAAATCATCGTATTGGTCTGAACATCATGACCTTGTGCAATTCCCGCAATACCATTTGCACAGACTTGCCCCTGACGAATACCGGAAATCATACATACCAGACCGACTCCCAATCCGATGCCCAGCATCAAAGGACCTTCTGTCGTAAAATCCTTTCCCATGGACATCAAAAAAGCCACGAAACCATACAGGCCTTGCGTAGCCGGCAGCGCAGACAAAATCATATAACTTGCAGACTTGGAAGGATTCTTCTTTAAAGCGCCTTCTGCCGCATTTCCGGCAATAGTGGTACCATAACAACTACCGATACCGGACAGTGCCAACATCAATCCCAAACCGAGATAACCTAAAATTTCATTCATAATTCTAATAGATTTTATTTATTATTTAATTATTATTGTTTTTAACCACAGCAAAAGGTTTGTAGGCTTCACCCTTACCTTCGTAGCCGGAATTCTTGAAATACTCCACAAATGTCAGACGCAAAGGATGCACAAAAGCACTCAGACAGGACATGGCAATATTCAAAGTATGGCCAAATACCAGTATCAGACCGCAGCACACAACACCCCAAAAGCCGCCTGCCGCATCTTCAACCATGAATGCCAGTTGATTGAACACCCCGCCTAGCATACCGCCGGCTAAACCTAATGCATACAAACGGATATAGGACAGAACGTCTCCCAAAAGTCCGGTTGCCATATTATAAGTATCCCACAAACCTGCACCGATATTGACAAAAACATTGCGATGGATATTATTCAGCAGATAGATGCCTATGGCTGAAATACTGCCTATAATGATAAATGCCATCGTAGTAACATGTTCAGAAATGACATTCATGAAAGAAAGTGTACCTGCACTGACAAAGCCTGCTACCAACAGGAGCCAGCCCCAATTACTGAGCGACTCTTTAAAGCCGTAACGCACCGTAGAACAAATGGCTTTCACGGTCATGGCAATGCAAATGTGGACGACACCTATTATCAAAGCCAACAACATCTGTTTGTCATAACTCGTATCACCTATTTTACCGACCACCATAAACTGTTTAATGCTGTCCGGCAAATCCACATCGAAAAGGCTGACACCAAAGAATGTGCCTAAAACGGCACCAACCACTGTCGTGGCAATACCCAACGTAATGACTAAGTTCATCATGCCCGCCAGCGACTTGGAAAGTTTGTGTTTTAAGAAAAATCCCAAAGCAATCAACACCAATCCGTAACCGGAATCTCCCATACAGAAAGCGAAGAAAAGAGTAAAAAACGGCGCAACAAGCGGTGTCGGATCAAACTCGCCATACTCTGGCATTCCATACATGCCGGTCAAGACTTCATACATTCTTGTAAAGGCATTGTTCTTCAGCAGTATCGGTGCGTTGTCTTCCTTAGTAGCCTTCCGGGACTCATAATAGATGTCCTTTCCGGAAAGGAAGGTTAACAGTTGTTCTTCCTTTTCTTCTGGAATCCAACCCTGCAACACCATCAATTTATCTCCGGCCGCGTGTTCCGTTCCAAGTACCACCTCGTCAAAAGCCAACGAAGAACGCCACTTGTTTTCCAACGCCCGCAAATCCGACAAATGCTGGCGCCCTATGGCGCTTAGTTCATCCTTTAACTGCACGCAAGTTTGCTCCTCCTCCTCAATCTGTTGCTGTAATGCACCCAATGATATACGCGGACACTGAAGTTGTTCCGCGTCAATATCCGGCTGCACGTTTACCGGCGTCACGGTGACAAAATATATTCTTCCCTTCACCTCGTTTATCGGCATGGCATTGTACAATTCTTCCCATTCTGCCTTAAAGTCCTTAGCCTGACAAATATAGAAATTCATGCCGTACCCGATGGCCTGCAAACCTTTCACCTTTTCCGGCGAGAAATCTCCCCACGGTGCGAGGTTTTCCACGTCCTTTCTCAGTTTCTGTATATCCAGTTCATGGACATGCAACGCATCCGTCAACTCATCAATTTTAGATACATAAACTTCTGCATTCTTTGCATCACCATCATTATCATTCTTCAACTCCACGACAGAAAGCGATTCAATGATTTCATGAAGATGATTTACCTGGCGTATCTTCTGATCAAGCCGGGAATCGGACTCCATAAAACCTTCTTGCGCTGTCTGGACATGCAGCACGCCGAGTTCTTGCAATTCTTTCAAGAAAGCCTCGTATTCCTTATGATAGATAAGGAACGTCAGTTTTTTCATTTTTGCAATCATGCTTCGGCCTCCTTCTTTTTCTCTTGTATGGTCTTTAATATCTTCTGGGAAGACTTGGAAAGGTTTTCCTCATCTTCCATAAAGCGTTTGATTTTACGGAGCGCGTCCTCATAACCCGGAATCTGCACCTTTTCAAACAAGTTTACCTTTTGTGTGGTTTTTTTGCGTGAAAATTCCAGCATATCCAGTTTGGCAATGGCAAACTCTTTTTCAATCGCCGTTTTGGCTAACCCTTGTAACAAGGCGATGCCATCGTAAAACCACTTTGGAAAACGGAACAAGCTGAACGGTTTCACCTCCAACTCTACATTATCCAACACAGGAACGCGTACTCCGGCTATCTTTCTGACTCCCAGATGGACATCTTTTATGCCGACTATTGTCGGATCGAATTCGCTCCAAAGCGCAAACATACCTTCGTATGCCTGTATCTGGGATTCCAAACTGCGCTCGAGCGCGGCGACCTCCGTCTTACATTTCTTGACTTCCATCCGCAGCGCGCTTTCTTTATTCTTAATAATAGGCAAGGTACGCACACGCATCTTGAGTTGTTTCTCAAGTTGCTGTAACGATGTCTTGTTATATTGGAACTTAATAGCCATCCTTCCAAATCTTTATTTCTTCCAATACTCGTCAACCAGTTCTTTCTTGATGTTAACCTCTTCTGGCTTGAAATATTTTCCAAACAGTTCCCATGTTACATCAAGCATCTCAGTGGTATTCAGGTTCACATCTATGGCCAACAGTTTGTCGGCGTAATCTTTCGCGAAGGCCAACGCACGTTCATCATAGTCGGTCAAATCAAAACCATTTTCCATTTTAGTCTTTGCATTAGCCGCATCGGCGTACAAACGCACCGCTGCATTCATCACCTGCGGATGGTCGCGACGGGTTTTCTTTCCGGCAACCAACTGTTTCAAACGTGAAAGAGAACGGAACGGGTCTACAATGACTTTTCCGATGTCACTGTCACGCCGCAAGAAAAGCTGCCCTTCAGTAATATAACCGGTATTATCTGGTACGGCATGCGTGATATCGCCTCCACTCAAGGTCGTCACGGCAATGATGGTTATGGAACCGCCCGCAGGGAACTGTACTGCCTTCTCGTAAATTTTCGCCAAATCCGAATAAAGCGAACCCGGCATTGAGTCCTTGGAAGGAATCTGGTCCATACGGTTGGATACAATGGCTAAAGAATCGGCATACGAAGTCATATCCGTTAACAATACCAAAACTTTTTCATTCTTCTCTACCGCAAAATATTCAGCCGCAGCCAACGCCATATCCGGAACCAGCAACCGCTCTACGGCCGGATCTTCGGTCGTGTTCATAAAGCTCACAATGCGGTCAAGCGCACCGGCATTGGAAAAGACGTTCTTAAAATACAGGTAATCATCATTGGTCATACCCATACCACCCAAAATAATCTTGTCTGTTTTGGCTCGCATGGCCACCATTGCCATCACTTGATTGAACGGCTGGTCGGGATCGGCAAAGAACGGTATTTTCTGTCCTGAAACCAACGTATTGTTCAAGTCAATACCGGCAATACCCGTCGCAATAAGCTCGGAGGGCTGTTTGCGGCGAACAGGATTTACCGACGGGCCACCAATCTCCACTTCCACACCTTCTATTTCCGGCCCACCGTCAATCGGGTCACCGTATGCGTTGAAAAAACGTCCGGCCAACTGGTCGCTGACTTTCAAAGTCGGCGCCTTGCCCATAAAAATAACTTCCGCATCGGTTGGGATACCGCCTGTCCCTTCAAATACCTGAAGCGTAATCTCGTCACCGGCAATCTTCACAACCTGAGCCAGTTTGCCATTGACAGTAGCCAGTTCGTCTGCGCCGACACCAGTTGCTTTCAAGGTACATGTGGCTTTCGTAATCTGGCCAATCTTTGTATATATCTTCTGAAATGCTTTTGTTGCCATAAATCTTTCCTTTTAATTATTTCGCCCTTCTTTCCTCCATCAAAGCCCTGACCTGTTCCTTATAACCTTCAAACTGCTCGCTTCTGAATTCAGAATAATTCATCTGTTTGCAAAGGTTAATCATCTTCTTGAAATAATCCATCACTTCAAGGAAATTATCAAAAACATATTCCTCACGACAAATGTCAATAACAAGATTCAGAATATCTTCCTGACGTTCCAACGGAGTAACGGCATCTATCTCATCAAAAGCATCCTGCTGAAGAATCACATAATCTATTACTTCGGACTTCCAAAATATCACATGATAATCAACCGGCACGCCATCATCTCCTAAAATATTGATTTGCTCGGCAATCTCTTTTCCGCGCAGCAATCGCGTTTTCAATTCATTGACCTTAGACGTCCATTCGCTGTTGATATGCTGTGAAATATACTCCTCAAACTCAGGATACTCAATGTACTTGGAATAAGAATCAATCGGATTGACAGCCGGATAACGCTTTTTATCCGCACGATCCTGCTCCAACGCATAAAAACAGCGCGCAACCTTCTTGGTATTTTCCGTCACAGGTTCTTTCAAGTTACCACCGGCCGGAGAAACCGTCCCGATAAACGTAATAGAACCGGACTCACCGTTATTCAACAACACATAACCGGCACGGCCATAAAAGTTGGAAATAATGGCCGAAAGATCCATCGGGAACGCGTCAGGACCCGGCAATTCTTCCATACGGTTTGACATCTCACGCAATGCCTGAGCCCATCGTGAAGTTGAATCAGCCATCAAAAGTACACGGAGTCCCATTGAGCGGTAATATTCCGCAATGGTCATGGCCGTATAGACAGATGCCTCACGAGCAGCCACCGGCATGTTTGAAGTATTGGCAATGATAATGGTACGCTCCATCAGTTTTCGTCCTGTATGCGGGTCGACCAACTCCGGGAACTCAGTAAAAATCTCAACTACCTCATTGGCACGTTCACCACACGCTGCAATTATTACGATGTCAGCTTCCGCCTGCTTGGAAATAGCATGTTGAAGCACCGTTTTGCCCGTTCCGAACGGTCCGGGGATAAAGCCCGTACCACCCTCTACTATCGGGTTCATGGTATCAATGGTACGAACTCCTGTTTCCAACAACTTAAAAGGACGGGGCTTCTCCTTATAATTTGTCATCGCCACCTTTACCGGCCATTTCTGCACCATCGTAACATTAATGTCTTCGCCTCTCTCATTTGTCAAGACCGCAATGGTATCTTCACAAAGGTAATCACCTTCCGGAACAATACTCTTTACCGTTGCCACTCCTTCCATGGCAATAGGCGACATGATTTTAAGCGGTTGAAAGTTTTCTTCCACTTCACCCAGCCATGCCGATGCAGCCACAGTATCACCTGCTTTAACTATGGGCTTAAAATGCCATTTTTTATCTTTATCCAACGGATAGGTGTATTGGCCTCTCTTCAAAAAAACACCTTCCATTTTGTCTAAGTCGTTCTGTAAGCCGTCGTAATTTTTCGACAACATGCCCGGTCCCAATGTCACTTCGAGCATGTGCCCGGTAAACTCAGCCTCCGCTCCTACTTTCATACCGCGCGTGCTTTCAAAAACCTGCACATAAGCATTTTTTCCTGATACCTTAATTACCTCTGCCATTAAGCGGTCGCCACCGGTCGTAATATAGCAGATTTCATTCTGCGCTACAGGGCCGTCGACCTGAATGGTCACAATATTGGAAATTACTCCAACTACACTTCCTTTTGTTGCCATATATCGTTTGTTGTTTTCTTTTTATCTTTTCAAATCAACAGGGATTTCCACTTCGCTCTTCAAGCTGTCTATCAATCCACGGAACATCTTGCGCCCTTTCTCCTTATCTATGGCCATCCAACGTTCCAATATATCCAGCTTTACCAAAAAAGCGAATAATCTTTCTACTGAGAAATAATGGAAAAACGTGTTCAAGTCCAACCAATTCCATTTCAACAAATCTTGTTTGCGTTCTTTCTCTACGGCATCAGCAGCATCGTTAATACGCATCACTTCATCCATATAATCCAGTTCGGAAGAAAGGCCGAAATCCCGCGCACCTGACGTTCCCAGGATTTTGGATATTTCTCCATTGCCAACAATGTGGGGCGCAGCCGGGAATCCGTACTTGCGTGCCGTCAGTGCCACCAAAATATTATTAACATTGAGATTGAACGCAAACCAGTCGGCTACAAAGCGGTTCTTACATTTTGCGGCATATTCATAATACGTTGATGCCAACACATCTTCCGGCAAGGGTTCGCCCTGTTCCTTTAATTCTGCATAAGATGCAATAAAATCATAAAAGTAAGCGGGCAGTTTACGTCCCAGTTCGTCACCGACTTTCACCTGTTCCACAGCTTCGGCCAATTCTTCTGCGGAATAAACGCCCCTGTCATCAAAAGGTGCAGAATCCCCCATTTCAAGAAAGGCCAACAAATTCCGATGGTCATATTGCAAGAAGAACAAAGACACCAGTTCTCTGTCCTTTTTCGACATCTCAGGCAAATAATAAGCCTTGAAATCCGCCACCGTAAAAACCAATTTCGTATCGTCGGGGGCGATATCAGGCATTCCAGCCACCAAATGATAATAATTCTTCATCCTATAAGACTTAGAACAGCATTTCTATAAGTTGCGGACGCAGGAATTCTTTGAAGTAGTTGGAAAATTCCTCGTCACCGAAACTGACTTTATACGACCCATCTGCCGGAGATATAGTAAAACCGGCTGTTTTCCCATTTACCTTTTCTATTTTTAGGCCCTTTTCAAGCAACGCCTTGGCGTTAGCCGCAAAATAAGCTTTCAAGGCTTCAGCATCTGCCGCAGAAACAGCCACGGCACCGTCACCCTGCCAGTTCTGCGCCATGGCAATCACAAACTTTCCGGGAAAATCTTTCATTGAAGCTAAATCCTTGACTGCCAATCCTGCCAATTTGTCGGAAATGACATTCACAGTTTCTGTCTTCAATGCATTAAGAGCCTGACCGGCATAAAGTCTCAGTTCTGATTTTGTGTGGGCATCCAACTCTTCCGCTTTTTTCTCAGCTTCCGTAACCACCGCCTCGGCCTTCGCTTTGGCCTCAGCCAAAATCCTTTCTGCCTCAACTTTGGCAGCCTCTACCAGCTGTTTAGCCTCCGCTTCGCCTTTTTCCACTCCTTCACGATATATCTTATCGGTCAGCTCTTGAATTTTTTCCATATCTTTAATTGTTTTAACAGGTTGCTTTTTGAGCGACTAATTTAAAAATAAAATATCGGATGACAAAACTTAACACAACAACATTTCAACCAATTTGGATATTTTTCACGAATGAGACAAACAAACAAAACATTTCGGTGAAAAAACATTTCAGAAATAAAATAAAAGCCCTATATTAGCACATTGATAACAGATGATAATTCAATCCGTATGAGTGACAGCATTAATTATATTGCCACATGGTTCTATAAAGAATCCAAAGACGAAGCCAGCTATTATCCACAAGTAGGTGGAAAAGGAGACTCCTCATTAGTACATTCCATCTACATGAAAATACAAATCCCGTTTTTCGCGACATTCAGATATCGCCATCCTGACGCACATTTGCTATTCTTCAGCAATCTGACCGGCAGCGAACTCCCCCCCTACCTCAATGCCATGTTTCAGAAATTGCATGTCGAAGTCGTCACGCTGCCTTATACCAGCAAACCGCCGAAAGGATGGCACAGCGCATGGCAAAACCAGTTCTATGTATATGACATCATGCGTGAGATGGAAAGAAGAATACGCCCAAACGACACATTGTTAGTTTGCGACGCCGACTGCATTTGCAGCAAGCCGCTGAATGACCTGTTCGACCAAATCAGGCTCAACGGCAGCGCGCTCTATGAACTTGCCAAATCACCCTACCAGCTCATCAACGGAACGACTCTCCAACAAATGAATGAATTTTACCGTTTGTGTTACCACAAAGAACCGGAGCAGCCTGTTTATTATTACGGTGGAGAACTGATTGCTCTACGTGGCGACATGGTATGCAAAGTCAATGCCGCCTTTCCGGCTTTGTGGAAATTCAATATTGGCCTGAAAGAAAACGAGCCGAGACTGCACGAAGAAGCACATGTACTAAGCATTCTGGCCGAGCATTTGCACTTTAGAAATGCCATAGGAAACCAGTACATCAAACGCATGTGGACCAACCCACATTTCAACAATGTCATCAAAGGCGACGAAGAGTTTGCAATCTGGCATTTACCTTACGAAAAGAAACGCGGATTAAATTACATGTGCCGCTACATACTACGCTGCAAGCGCATACCGCCAGAAACGGAATTTTGGGGTAAAGCCAGTTTCTACTGCGGGATTCCGAAGAAAAGCGCCCAAAAGAAGATGATGGATTTATGGACAAACGTATCTGAAAAATTCAAGGGTATGTTAAAACAATCCTGAAGCATGCGTAACCTCTTTTTTTAACGTTCCAAGATGGCAGACCAATCACTGAAGGAGAAAACAGCCAAGGGATTTATTTGGGCCGCATTCAACAATGGCGCACAGCAGGTGCTGAACCTGGTCATCGGCATTTTTTTAGGGCGACTGCTCTCTCCTGCCGACTATGGAATGGCAGGACTGCTACAGATTTTCACCCTCATTGCATCCACACTTCAGGAAAGCGGCTTTACGGCAGCGCTGGCCAACCGCAAGGAAGTGCGCCATGAAGACTACAATGCTGTTTTCTGGTTCAGTATAGGCATAAGCATCATCATCTACATCATTTTATTCTTCCTCGCCCCTTATATCACCATCTTCTACGAGAAATCAGAATTAAATGACATCAACGGCCTGAGCGACCTGACACGGCTGGCAAGGTACACGTTCTTGGGTTTTCTGATAGCAAGCATAGGCATCGCCCATCGCGCATACCTGTTCCGGACATTGCAAGTGAAAAAACATGCCATAGTATCCATCGTCGGATTGACACTTTCCGGTATCACAGGCATAACGATGGCTTATTACGGCTACGCATACTGGGGTATTGCAACCCAGGGGCTCGTTTTCGTCGCCAGCAATACAGTCATGTTTTGGTGGATGTCCGGCTGGCGCCCCACATTCAGTTTTTCTTTCAGCCCTCTGAAAGAGATGTTTGGATTCAGCAGCAAACTACTTGTAACCAACATCGTACAAAACATCAACAACAACATCCTGACGGTCATACTCGGCCGGTTCTTCAGCCCCCACGAAGTCGGTTTGTTCAATCAGGCCAACAAATGGAACTCCATGGGATTTTCTACCGTCAACGGAATGGTGAGCGGCGTGGCTCAACCCGTACTCCATCATGTCGTGGATGACAGGGAACGCCAAAAACGTGTTTTCAGAAAAATGCTCCGCTTCACAGCTTTTGTATCATTTCCGTGCCTGTTCGGCCTGTCGTTAGTAGCAAAAGATCTGATTGTCATTACGATTACCGACAAATGGATTGAAAGTGCCGAACTTTTACAGTTGCTTTGCATCGGTGGGGCGTTCATCCCCTTGCAAACGCTGTTTACCAATTTGATTATAAGTAAAGGACGGTCCGACGTTTTCCTTTATTGCACCACCGCATTAGGCGTCATACAAATCTGTACTGCCCTCTGTTGCTATCCCTATGGTGTCAAGAGTATGATATTTGCCTATGTCTGCATAAATGTCGTTTGGCTGATGGTATGGTATTTCTTCGCCCGTAAAGAAATAAGCCTCAAACTGCATGAAACCATAAAAGACATCTTGCCATTTGCAACCATTGCAGGCATTTCCATGATAGCCACGGCTGCCGTCACGTTTCCCATTACGAACATTTGGTTACGTTTTATGGCCAAAATAATCACAGCCGTCGTTTTTTATTTAACCGCCATGTGGCTGACCGGCTCTTCTACTTTCAAGGAAAGCATGGAATACATTCTGAAAAGAAGAACACGCTAACATTGCTGCCGGCTGCTTATAAAGTCTAAAACATCTGCCATTCAGGCTGTTCCTGTTTAACGCCATATTTTGTTTCCATAATCGTCTTCTATGGTTTGAACTGCCAAGAAACTTTATAACAAGATTATTTATATATAAAACAAGCCTTGTTATAAATATAAAAAACTTTCTTTTATATAAATAAAGCCTTTATATAAAATATCTGCAAGCACCGCGAAACTTTCTTCCCGCACGAAAGAAACATCCGGAAACCTTATCGGTCTGTTTTTTATATTTGCAGCTCACTGACGTCATATCAGACTCCGCTAAATATACCTGGCCAACAGATTAATATTACGGAGACTTGCTCCATCAACTCCTTATTTACATATCGCGGACATCTGCGATATCAGTAAAAAAGCCCAATAATTTATTGGGATTGACAAAGGGAATCAGTAAATTTGCAACCTAATCGTTATAAATGCGTACATGGAAATCATTCCCGTATTTTTTTCTTTCGACCGACATTATGTGTTAGCCGCATGTGTGGCGCTACATTCCCTGCTTGAGAAAGCTGCGCCGCGTTACCAATATGCACTGTACATCGTGCATACAGACCTTACGGAGAAGCACCAGCAACGCATAAGAAGAACCATTGCACGCTTCCCAAACGCGACCGTCACTTTTCGCAATGCGTCCTCTTATGACACCGCCTGGGACAAATTACGCAACAAATCTCATTTCTCAAAAGAGATTTTCTACAAACTGACCGCGGCAGAAATGTTTCCGGAATACGACCGCATCTTATTCTCGGATGTGGACGTAATCTTTACAAAAGACATTTCCTCTTCCTACTTTATGTTCCCCGGCGAACATTTCTATTTTGCAGGAACACGTCCTATTCAGGAGAACAGAAACCTGCCATATTACACTAAAGATTTCACCCGGGAAGAGATTCAAACTATCTCCGACTACGAAATTTCAGCAGGCTACATGCTCATTAACTTGAAAAGCCTCAGGGAAGACCACAAACAAGAAGAACTGACCGCCTACTTCCAAAAAAATTCCTACCGGTTGCGGCTGCCGGAACAAGACTGTATCGCCTTATGCTGCGCCCCGCATATCAAATTCATACCTTACGAATATGTTGTTTGCGCCTTCCAATTCCATGAGGATTTACAGACCATCACATTCAATCCCAACAATCCGGAACTCCAGGATCGCAAAAAAGCAATCGGCATCTATAAGGAAATGTTAGAAAAGACCATACAGTTGCATTATCCGGGCAAAGAAAAGCCATGGAATTCACCGTTCGTTTATAAATACAAGGAGTGGCTGGCCTGTTGCAAATCTGCCGGTCAGATAGGTTATTACCTTTCGTTGCAACCAGCATTCATATTGCAGCGTTTAAAACGCTACAGCATAAAACGTTTTATCGGGAAATTAAAAACGAAATGCCATGCTTAATATTTTGATGAAGATTCCCATATTGCGTTCTGCAATCCGCGGATGGAGAGCCGCGCGATTTAAAAAAAATTGGCGAGAGCATAATCGCCACAACCGTACGGTAGCAATGAACATATTCCCTATAGAATGCGTCAAAGTTGGCCGTGGCACATACGGAGAGTTGCACATCATGAGCTATTTTCCGGAAACCGAAAGACTCGACATCGGAAATTATGTTTCAATAGCGCCTAACGTAAAGTTTATACTAAGCGGAAACCACCAAACAGAAACTCTCTTTACTTACCCCATACAATCATCCCTCCTCGGCCAACATTGCATGGAAGACAGCCTTAGCAAAGGCCCCGTCACTGTTGAAGATGAGGCATGGATCGGTTATGGCGCCATCATTCTTTCGGGCGTTACCATTGGCAAAAGCAGCATTGTGGCGGCGGGGTCAGTTGTAACACATGATATACCGCCTTACGCCATAGCAGGTGGTAACCCGGCCAAGGTTATCCGATACAGGTTGCCGAAAGAAATCATTCCGATGGTCGATAAAATCCGACTGACCGATATTCCTGAAAATGTATTGAAGCGAAATATCAAAGCATTATATAAACCGCTTCGCACGACTGAAGATGCCGCAGAACTATTGAAAACTCTTGAAAATGGAAACAAATAACACACGCCGCGTACGCGTCATCGCGTTTTACCTGCCACAATTCCATCCCACTCCCGAAAATGACCTTTGGTGGGGAAAAGGCTTCACAGAATGGACGAATGTAGGTAAGGCCAAACCCCTTTTCAAGGGGCATTACCAACCGAAAGTCCCGGCAGATTTAGGTTATTATGACTTGCGCGTGCCCGAAACCCGCGAAGCACAGGCCGACCTGGCGCGGGAGTACGGGATTGAAGGATTCTGTTATTGGCATTACTGGTTTGGAAACGGCCGGCAGTTGCTGCAACGCCCCTTTAACGAAGTACTCAGCAGCGGCAAACCGGATTTCCCGTTTTGTCTGGCTTGGGCCAACCACAGTTGGGAAGACAAACAATTCAGCAAAGACGGCGGGCACAAGATGCTCATGGAACAACTTTACCCCGGCGACGAAGACTACATAGCACATTTCAAAGCCGTGCTGCCGGCATTTAAGGACCCCCGTTATATCCGGGTAAACGGCAATCCGCTGTTTGTCATATATTCACCCATGATGGTACCGGACATGGCACATTTCATCGAACTATGGCAGCAGCTGGCTGAAAAGGAGGGATTCCGTATCCATTTCGTGGGGCATACCAGCAAGGAAGAAGAATTGCCACTCTATCGGTCATGGGGCTTCGATGCGACCATTATGGTACGCCTTTTCGGCATCTTTAAAAAAGGATATAGTTTGATAGAACGCATGAACGCCAAGTTCCAGCGTGTCACATTTAACAGAGGACGGCGGATTGAATACAGTCGGGCTGCACGTTACTTCTGCGGGCCTGAGGATAAAGCCACCGACTGCTATCCGACACTGATTCCCAACTGGGACCACTCTCCACGTTCAGGCAGCGCCGGTCACATTTTAATTCATTCAACGCCGGCCAAATTTGAAAAGCATGCGGAAGAAACCTTCCGAAACGTCATTCATAAACCAGAAGAGGAACGCATTGTCTTCCTCAAATCGTGGAACGAATGGGCAGAAGGTAACTATATGGAACCCGACCTGAAATTCGGACGCGGTTATTTAGAAGCTCTCAGAAAAGCAATCCAAAACGTATTTTATAAATCATAAGTCCACATGAACAAACCTAAGATAGCGCTCGTAAAACAAGAAGTCTACCAAGACCTTTATGTTTGTCCCGTCACAGAAAAGAATCCGGCTGAAATACTTTTCTCGTCCATGGGACGGGTAGGTCCCATCTCGCTGATGGCCGACCTCGGTGCAGATTTTTATATCGTCAAGGAAGAAACGTGCATGGAAACGCAGATTTATAAGAAGGTGATACCTCACATTGCCAAATATCTGTACCTGCTCAAGACCGAAACTCTCGACAAAATACCCGGCCAGGGCTTTAAGCAACCAGGCAGTCCTTACCCAAATGGTAAATTTGCCGTTGACTGCCACGATATAGACTGGGGACAATATGAGATTGTCATCTCCATCAATGTCAGCCTGCCGACAACTGTTGTCAGGAGCTTCCCCAAGACGCTTTTTGCCTACATGATCGGTGAGGCAAATATGGCCACAGGCAGTGTCCACTTCGGTTATGACGTAACACTGAACCAGATGGCACGTGGCATTATAGCCGAGCGCTGCGGCATTGTTGACTTTCCATACACTTTCGTAGGAAAAGACACCTTAGAACGCATCATGCGTCAATATACAGGCTGCCAACCGGACAAGAAAGGCATCTTTATGGAAATCAATTCCACAACGGAACGTCCTGTCACAAAGGCACCTGCCCACTTCAAACCTCTCATGGATGCCGGATATGAGATTATATTGCATAAACAAAAGATTTATGACAATCTGCTCAGTATATACAATGCCAAATACTTTGTTAAAATGGGCGGACGAACCATCAGGGGCAATTCCGTGGCGGAAGCCGTTTCGCTAGGCACCTTAGCTATTATGGATCGTGACGAAGTCATCCATAAGGAATTAGTCATCGACGAATGTAATGTAAAGACCATGGAAGAAATGGTCAACCTGATCAATCGCCTAGAAAGAAGCCGTTCGCTCTATCTGGATTTGCTTGACAAACAACGTTCAGCCTTGCAACATTACTTCTTTGATACCCCCATGACATCACTCACCAACTGTCTGGAAGACAAACGGCATCGTAACGGCCCTGCACCCTACACATGGCGGCACAAGATATCCGACCGCTTATGTTTCCTTAAAATCAAATAACCTTATGCTTGCACCTGTACTCCTGTTTGTATATAACCGGCCGGAACATGTCCGCCGTACCATAGAAGCCCTAAAAAAGAACACACTGGCTTCCGAAAGCCATCTTTATATTTACTCTGATGGTGCAAGCGACGCTACGTGCCAGAAAGCTGTAGATGAAGTAAGGCAATATGTGAATGGCATATCCGGATTCAAATCTGTCACTGTTATCGTACGAGACGAGAACTGGGGACTGGCGCGCAACATCATAGACGGCGTGACGACACAAATCAACCGGTACGGCGAAGTCATTGTTTTGGAGGATGACCTGATAACAGCACCTTATTTCCTGCAATTCATGAATGACGCGCTTGAATGTTATAAGGACGAGCCTCGCGTCGGGCATATACAAGGCTGCGACTTCACACAAGATCCCTCTCTGCCCGACACATTCCTGATAAAATGGACTGGCAGCTGGGGATGGGCCACTTGGAAACGCGCCTGGCAATATTTCAACCCGGACGGCAAAGCATTACTGGCCGAACTGGAACGGCGCAAACTGACATACCGGTTTGACTTCAACGGCAAATACGGCTATACGCGCATGTTGCGCCGACAAACGGAAGGAAAAAACAATTCATGGGCCATCCGCTGGAATGCTTCATTGTTCCTGAAAGACATCCTTTCACTCAACGTCGGAAAATCATTAGTACAAAACGAGGGGTTTGACGGCAGCGGAACTAATTGCGGAGGTGGCGGTCTCTATGCCTCCACACTTCACATGCAAAGGCTACCGGTGGAACGCATCATGCCCATCGAAGAAAATGAAAAGGCAAGAAATGCCTATGTACGTTATTATGCCCGCACCAACTCTTTCATGGCAAAAGCCATCCGCCGTATCAAGCGGACACTTAAAGGGGATTTTGGAGCGTAAACGACAAAAAACGATAAAGGCTGGCATACAACCAAATAAAAAGAACTACATTTGTACACAATAAAAACACATCGGTAATGAGAGTCCTGATTGTCAATACCTCGGAAAGAACGGGCGGAGCTGCCATCGCTGCCAACCGTTTGATGGAGGCACTGAAAAACAACGGTATAAAAGCCAAAATGCTGGTTCGCGACAAAGCGAGCGACCAAATAACAGTCGCTGCCATCCCGCAAACAGTCTCTTTAAAAATAAATTTTATCATGGAACGGTTAGCGATTTGGCAGGCCAACCATTTTAAGAAACATAATCTGTTCCAGTTGGATATTGCCAATACCGGCACAGACATCACTGCCTTACCCGAATTTAAAGAAGCAGACATTATACATCTCCACTGGATTAACCAAGGTTATCTTTCGCTAAAAAACATCCGGCGCATCATAGACAGCGGCAAACCCGTTGTATGGACCATGCACGACATGTGGCCCTTTACAGGCATCTGCCACTATAGCGGCACTTGCGAGAACTATCGTTCCTTCTGCCATAACTGCCCCATGCTGATAAATGGCGGCAGCAAAAACGATCTCTCCACTAAAATCTTCAGGCAAAAACAAAACATGCTCAAAGGAGCGCATATCACGTTTGTAGCATGCAGCCAGTGGTTGGAAGAGAAAGCAAAAAGGAGTTCATTGCTGACAGGACAAAACATCCTATCCATTCCCAACACCATTAATGCGAATATTTTCAAACCAACAGACCGTAGACAGGCACGCTTACAATACAATTTGCCGTTGGAGAAAAAACTTTTGCTGTTCGGTTCCCTCAAAACCACCGATAAACGAAAAGGGCTGAGATACCTGATAGAAGCTTGTCACTTGTTAAACAAGCAACAACCGGAACTGGCAGAACAAATCGGTATCATCATTGTCGGAAAACAAGCAGAAGAAGCACGCGAAGAATTTCCATTCCCCGTTTATGCAATAGATTACGTGGAACACGAACGGCGCATGGCGCAAATCTACAATGCGGCAGATGCATACGTCACACCTTCACTCGAAGACAATCTACCTAATACCATTGTGGAGGCCCTTTCCTGTGGCATCCCTTGTGTCGGGTTCCGCATTGGTGGAATCCCGGAAATGATCGACCACAAAGAGAATGGCTATATAGCCGAACCGGCCAACGCTGCTGATCTGGCAGAAGGCATACAATATGTGCTAAACGAAGAACAAAGCAAAAGATTATCCGAAGCGGCCATCAAAAAAGCTCTCGCCGCATACGGCGAAACACATGTCGCCAACAAATACATTGCCGTTTACCAACAGGCAATCAACTACAAACAATCCAAAACACATTCATGAAACAAGACCCTTATCCGAACATCAGATTTACCATTGCCACGGTCACATACAACGCTGAAAAGACGCTTCAACGCACATTAGACAGCGTTGCGGAACAAACCTACCCACATATTGAACATCTCATTGTAGACGGTTGTTCAAAAGACCAAACCATGGAAATGGTACACCGCTATGTGGACGCAAACACGGTACAAGACATTCCACACGAGATTCACATGATACGTGAACCGGACAAGGGACTTTACGACGCCATGAACAAAGCCATAGAAAATGCGGAAGGCAATTATATCTGCTTCCTGAACGCCGGTGACACCTTGCACGCACCCGACACTCTGACCCGCATGGCACAAGTCATCGCAAACCAAAAACGGAAACCGGCAATCGTTTATGGTGAAACGGATCTGGTAGACGGCAATGGAACCTTTATCAGGCACCGCAGGCTGCAAGCCCCGAAAAAATTACAGTGGAGAAGTTTCAAATGGGGCATGCTTGTATGCCACCAATCTTTCTACACAAGGATAGACATTGCCCGAAAAGAACACTACAACCTCGATTACCGCTTTTCATCAGATTACGACTGGTGCATACGCATCATGAAACAGGCCGCAAAACTCAAAGAACCGATATTCAACAGCCAGCAAATACTGACTGACTATCTCAGTGAGGGCTTAACCACCCAAAACCACCGGGATTCATTGCAAGAACGATTCCAAATCATGGTTACCCATTTCGGATGGTTACCAACCGTAATGCAACACATTTGGTTTGTTTTCCGAGCCTTTCTCAAAAAATAAGCGCCGTTTTACGCAAATGAAAATTATCAGGTCGGGTTCTTACCATCACACTGTTCTTTCTCATCATCCTCTGCAAACTGCCCGGCCCTGAATTCTTCACGGTATTGGGTAGGCGTTTTATGGAATTGTTCCTTAAAATACTTATTGAAATATTTCAGCGTGTTGAAACCCACCATTTCTGAAATCTCATTGATGTTATACTGGCTTCTTTGCAGTAACTGCGCCGCTCTTTTCAAACGAATGGAACGGATGAACTGCAATGGCGTGAGATTAGTAATGGACTGTAATTTGCGATTGAGATGAGTCTTACTTAACCCAATATCGCGGCCCAAATCTTCAATAGTATATTCTGAGTTACCAATATTCTCTTCAACGCACTTCAACGCTTTCTTTACCAGTTCTTCGTCAAGCGATGTCGTCGTTATACTGCTCGGGGTCACTTCTATCGTTTTATTGAAAAGCTCTTTCCGCTTTTCCTGTTGTTCGATCAGGTTATTGATACGGATAAGCAACAAATCCAAATCGAAGGGTTTGGATATATAGGAATCTGCGCCTGCCTTGTAGCCTTCCATACGGACATCATCCGAACTCCTTGCTGTCAGAAGTATAAAAGGTATATGCGAGGTCTTGATATTATTTTTAACTCTATGGCACAACTCAATACCGTCCATGCCCGGCATCATCATATCTGAAATGATCATATCGGGATAATATTCAAAAGCCAGTTTTTCACCTTCATTGCCATCACATGCCTGAAGGACATTAAACTGTTTCTTTAACTGGCCGGCTAAGAACATGCGGAAATCTTCATTATCCTCTACGATAAGAATAGTGCGTTGTTCATCCTGTTGCGAACTACCGAGGCCCGCAACTTGAGGTTCCGGCTCCTGTTCCTCCAATTGCTCAGAGTTCTGAGATTCCGCTTCATCCTCGTTCTTCAAATCCGTCGGTATAAGTATGTTGAAAGTCGTGCCTTTCCCTAATTCGCTCTCGACTTTTACATCTCCATTGTGAAGTCTGACATACTCTTTCACCAAATGCAAGCCAATACCGCTACCGTTGTTTTGTTTAAAACCTGTTTCCTTCTTTGTCTGGTAAAATCTGTCAAAAACCAGTTTGATATCCTCCGGAGCAATTCCGCAGCCCGTATCTTTCACACTGATAGAACAATACTCATGCCCATTTTCACTGATTCTTTCAACTTTTAAAAGGACATACCCGTTTCTTGGCGTGAACTTAAAAGCGTTTGAAAGCAAATTGCTCAATATTTTATATACCTTGTCCTGGTCAAAATTCATAAAAAGATGTTCTGTACAAGCTATAAATTCAAAGGCAACGCCTTCATTGTCGGCATATTCCTTAAATTGGTTATACTGCTCCTCCGCGAACTCCACGATGTTGCCCATTTTAAGATGCAACTTTTCACCTTTCATCTCCAATTTTCTGAAATCCAACAGTTGATTGACAAGTTTCAATAGCCGATTGGCATTTTGATAGATAAAACTTAGTTGCTTTTTTGTTTCTTCATTCAGTTCTTGTTTCATCAAAGCACCGAGCGGTGTTATGATAAGCGTAAGAGGAGTCCGGAATTCATGACTGATATTCGTAAAAAAACGGAACTTCATCTGATCCAGTTCTTCTTTTTGTTTTTGTTCCGTTTCCTTTTTCAATGCGGCTGCTTTGATTCTACTCTTTCTCTGGAACATCCTGAATGCGAGGACCGCACTTATCAAAAACAGGATGACATAAAACGCAATGGCATATCCCGTTGCCCAAAACGGCGGAGCTACGATGATTGACATTTCTGCACAAGACTCACTCCACATTTTGTCACTGTTGGCTGAATAAAGGACAAATTTGTATTTACCGGGTTTAAGTCCGGTATAAGAAGCACGTCCTATGCCGTTACTGGCAATTTCAGTCCAACTCTTATCAAAGTTCAACAACTTGTATTTATAATAAGTATGGGAAGGATTGATATAATTCAAGCCTGAGAACTCTATCGACACAAAGTTCTGGTCATGCTTCAGACGTATTATATTTTGTTTGCCGTTGCAAGTCCAAACCGTATCTTTTCCGTATGGTTTGTTTACATCTATGGCAGAATTGAAAATATAGAAGTCTGTAAATACAGGTGTATTGTTATTCTTGCCGGAAACAATATCGCGAGGGTCAAAATAATTAAATCCATGCGCGCCACCGAAATAAATTGTCCCGTCCTTTGCTTTCAGAAAAGCCGTTTCGTAGAACTTGCCTCTGATAACACCGTCCGCACCATCATACGCAATAACCTGAAACGAGAAACTGCCATTATTTTCTTCCGATGTAACTTTGCAAATGCCACCGATAGTAGATAGCCACACAGTACCATAATTATCCTCGACAATCCCCGAAACGGAACTATTAGGCAGACCGTCTTCAGTAGTAAGTACCCCGACAAGCCGATCGCAGGCATCCTTAATATATGCCCCGTCCTCGGTCGCATACCACTCCAGTCCACGCGAATCCCTGAGCATATAATATACCTTAATGTTTGAGGCATAAGATTCCCCATTCAGGGAGCCGGCTTTCCACTCTGAAACGCTGTCTTTGTCGATGTTATAATAGAAAGCCCCCTTATCACCGCACGCTATAAAGGTGTTGGGCTTATAAAACTGTAGGGAATAGATAAGATTATGTTTTTTAAGCTCCGGATGCTTGTCATGCAACATATAAAGAATCTTCCCGTTTTCCGGATCCATTAATCCTACACCATTTGTCACGCTGACCCACAAATTTCCTTGTTCATCCTCATAAATAGCTCTTGAGACATTCTGATTAGGATCTTGTTCCAAATTGACTGACGAACGGATAAATCTCTTTACTCCTTGTCGGTCTATACGGTAAAACCCATTCAGGAAGGTACCCGCCCAAATACGATTTTTACTGTCCTTATAAAGAGTCATGCATAGATCGTTTATTTGGGATGGAAACAGTCTCTCTGAATGCCGGGTTACAGGGTTAAACCTATAAATACCGTCACGGTTTCCAATAAGAATATTTCCTTGCCCTTCTTCCAAAAAACACCGTGTACTCTCGTTCGTGATGAATGAATGTTTCAATGGAGACGTATGCCCTTCCTGAAACATTCTCATAGAGGGATGATAATAACACAGCCCCTGAAAAAGCGTACCCACCCATACACCATTGTTATGGTCTATAAAAATGGTATGGATATCATTATCCAATATACCTCCATCCGACAAATCAATCTTCTGAATAGTGTTGACCTTGAAATCTTTTGGAGAAATGGTTCTAAGCCCTGATTTGGAAGTCCCGACCCAGACGGTTCCGTCCTGCGCGATATCCATACAAGTAAAGAAATTGGAAAGTCCTTTTATATCAGCAACTTCATCCCAGTTCCGCCCCGTACGGTTAAAGAAGTAGACACCGTTATTATACATTAACCAAATGTTACCTTCCGCGTCCGGACGTAAATATATACGGTCGGTAAAATTATTGATAACACTAACGAACCGACTGTCCTGGTATATAAATTCGCCCGAGGCATAATCCCAGCATCTTACAAGTCCATTACTGTAAACTATCCAACACTGGTTTTTATATTGTGCCATCTCTACAGGAACACCATAGCATTTCGTAAAATTGCTGCTTCCACTTTCTATGTCAATCTTCTGTTTTTTGGCAACATCATAAAGAATAACACTGTTGTCATCAGTAACAAACCAGTAGTTTTTATTGTCATCAATGAAAAGATCCTTTATTCTTTCAGGGATTCCCATTGACCGTAATACCCCCTGTATGTCATAGTTGAACTCGTTTGTCCTTAAATCGAGCAAAAGCAGGTAATTGAGTTCTTTCATCCACATCCTGCCTTCGTTATCATAATATTCCTTTGGTGGACGCGTATAATTCCAATTATATTTCCGCTCCTTATCGTATGGATAATGCACAAAAGTAGCGCCATTGTAAATATTAAGTATGGAAGCAGTCCGAACAGCCAGACGCCCGTCTGCCGTCATGCTAAGACTTCTGATTTGATCATCGGACAGTCCGTTGGAGACATCTATGAGCCGGAATTTATACGTGTCTTGCGATTGGCAAGGCACGTGAGCCAATAAAAATATGATAACATAGAAAATATATTTCATATCACAGAGGTATTTTGTCACGGATGCGATGTAATTGCAACATGGTCGAACTCCACCATGTTGGAATCATGGTCGTTCCCAAGACAAGTTATTAATCCTACAATACAAGTTTCCGGCATTTGCACCTCTCTCGCAGCAATGTAAATCCAGTTTTCACCGTCACATGACTGATAAGTATAAAATACATTACCACATCTTACAAGTTTAAACCATGCAGGCAACCATGTGTAAGTATTGCCGTTGATGAATACCATGTTCATTGCCTCTGCATCCCGCCAACCCATACGCGCAAACCGTCCACCAAGATGTCCCAATGTTAATGAAACGGCTTCGGCATCTCTTTCTAATGAACTGCGAATCATGATTCCCGTTTCTTTTGATCTTCCAACAATTCCGTTAACACGGCATACCATACTGAAATTACCGGTTACTTTTTTAAATACCATCGGAATGTTGTCATTAACAGCCCCCATGTCACCTTGCGGATTGCAAAAAATGAAAGTGCAATCATTTACCTCAGAGAATTTGATGCCTCCCGTCCGAGCATGACCGATAATGAAAGATTGCCATTCTTCCGGAAGTTCACCAGCAACAACAGGACGTGCTACCACAGCTTCGGTATATACACTTTTCCCTGTTTTATTGACAGCGGCAATACGATACAGATATGAACGCCCACCAACGACCGTCAAGTCAGTATAATTAGTAGAGGTCCGTTCGTAATATACGGCAATTTCCTTATAATTGTCTGACCCCTCTTCAGCACGTTGTATGCTATAACCATTTGCAAAGAAACCATCTGAGGGTTGCCATTCCAGCATAACCTTACCAACTCCGGCGACAGCCTTCAGCCTACCCGGCACGGCAGGGACCGGAAGCGGCGGATAAGCCGATGGAGCAAGGGTAAAAGTCAGTGTACCATAACCAAAATGATCTTTGCTGCCATGTTCCGGCCTCAACAATTCTGCCATGCGTTTGCAGTTAGGAGCAGGAATACCTTTAAGCACCTCATAATGGTTATAAATCATCTCCCAAATGGGGCGGCCGCCCAGGTTACCAAGACCGTTTACTGAACCCCAATAGTTGTTAAGTCCCTGACTGTTGTCATAATACTTGTAAGGAACATCTTTCATCATGTTATGAGCAGCAACATATTCTGCACCGGCCAAAAGACGGTTATTGTCATAGGCAAAAAGGTCATCTCCCTGGTTCCAGGCCATTTGACAGATGGTGGCCATGAATCCGACGCCGAGCTGAGCATGTTCCTGGTCGCGTCCGCTTTCTTGCCATTGGCCGAGCATGCTTCCGTCGGGCATCTTGTGCAAATAAGGAACAGCATTTCGCAAGTTGCCGTTACCAAGCCCGTTTTTATAATAATAAATGCCTTCGTCATATATTGCTCTGTTATCGCACAAGATACCGATGGCAACAAGAGCCATCATGTTGCAGGCATCCCAGTTGGTCCAGTAATAGTCCACGTTGGCGCCGTTATGATAACGCAAGAAATCACGGCATACGGGATACCAATATTCTATCATCATGTTTTTAAAACGCTCAAAATCGTTTTTTTCCCACAAATCACAAATTCTGAGAATCTCGGCAGCCATCGCAAATTCGGCAATAGGAATGGCATCAAGCCCTGATTCTTCCTTTTTCGTAGGAACCTGATTTACTACAGCCGACCATGCATTACATATATTAATGGCACAACGCGCAAATGACTTATCTCCTGATATATACCAACGTATGGCATTCAGGTAGGCGGCATGTGCTTCTATGGATGCTTTTTGACGACTGTTTCCGAGATTACTGAATGGCTTTGATATAAATGTATTTTGTGCAAGGGGATCTTTGATAAGTTCGTTCCAACCTTCTATCCACGGATGCTGCTGAGCGGCAACCATATCCTTCATTCGCTCCAAGTCAGCCATTGTATGTAGACTCCCGGGATGAATAAAATCTTTTGAAAATACCCCCCCAATGACAAACATAACAAAATAAACTACGAAAAAGCCAAACTTGAAAAAGATATTTTTACTCATAATATTGAAAAAAGGTATTTTATTGCAAATATACAGATTGTTTTTGGCCCGATATAGGATAAATAGAAACAAAATATGTGTCATTTCACACCTTTATCATAGAAAATAGAAACAACATGCTGTGACCAATATTCATTTTCCGAAAAAAGGTTCGTAATAGTGTAGTTTTTGGTTAAAATTGTCTTCGTGTATTTCTGCAAAAAGGCCTATTTTTGCAAAAACGGAAATTGACTACACAAAAAAGTTTCAGTCTCACAACATTAGCTCAAGTAAATGATAAAATTATAGCTACAATGAAATATAAGATTATAGCCACAATTCTTTTCGGTACTTTTTTTGTATCAATTGCCTTCGCACAACTACATGTTTATCCAGAAGCCGGACAATCGTTTCTGCCACACAACGATGATTACACGGTAAAAGTAAGGGAAAAAGGCGGAGAGTGGAAAGACCTGTTTGAATACTGCGTACATGTAGATATGGACAGTATTCGAGCAGCCACTATGGTACAATTTGACATGTCTGGTGAAGTAGAGGTTATGGTGAAAAAAAACAACGGATTCATTCAAAAAGTCGACATCCGCCCATATCATAAACAAATAAATCATACGATTGTAGACAATGTCGTCATGTTCACGCTCAATGAACCATGTTACCTGTCTGTTGAATTCAATGGTGACCGTCTGCGTAATTTACACTTGTTTGCTAACCCACCGGAAACAGAAACATATTCCGCTGCAAAAGAAGGTGTCATGTATTTCGGTCCTGGTGTGCATAGACCTGGTGATCTTCCCAATAACCAAATACGCGTTCCAGATAACACAACAGTATACCTTGCCCCCGGCGCCGTAGTAAAAGCCAAACTGTTGGTCGACAAAGCAGAAAATGTAAAAATCATCGGACGAGGTATTATCGATCATGCCATACGAGGCATTGAAGTAACAGATTCTAAAAATGTCACCATTGATGGTATTACTGTCGTAAACCCCAACCACTACAGTATCTTCGGAGGCGGTGCACAAGGACTGACCATCCGCAACTTCAAGTCTTTCAGTTGCGAGGGCTGGAGCGATGGCATTGACCTGATGTGTTGCCGGAATGTAAATATCAACAATATTTTCATGAGAAACAGCGACGATTGCATTGCGCTTTATAATCATCGCTGGAACTGGAAAGGCGGTTCGTCGGATATCACAGTTGAAAAAGCCGTGTTATGGGCGGACATAGCACATCCTGTCAACATGGGTGGACACGGCGACTCTAAAGCTCCTATTGGTGAAGTTTTAGAAAATGTAGTGATACGCGACATTGACATACTTGAACACGATGAAGACGACAGAAATTACCAAGGTTGTCTATCAATAGATTGTGGTGACCAAAACATCGTGAGAAATATCCTTTTTGAAGACATAAGAATTGACAATTTTCAGGAGGGGCGTTTGTTCAACATACGGGTTGTTTATAACAAAAAATATAACCTGAAGCCTGGTGGTAAAGTGGAAAAAGTCATGTTCCGGAATATCACCTACAATGGTGTCGGTGCCAACCGGTCTATCATTATGGGGTATGACCAGACACATCCTGTTTGCAACGTCAAATTTGAGAATGTCACCCTGAATGGTAAACGTATGAAAAACACCGATGATTTTATACTAAACGAATATGTGACGGATATTGAAGTAAAATAACAAAATAATCTTCCGAAAGAAAGTGAAACAATATAAATTGTGAAGTTAGGTTAGTAGATTAGTTTGATAGGTATCAGTCTTAAGGAAGATTTCAGGAGAAGGGGGTGTCCGGGATGGATGCCCCCTTCAACATATAGTTTCACTGAAAAAGGGTTCAATCCTTCAAGATACTTTAAACATCCAGATTTCCAAATCACTAACGGTGAAGGACTTTATACCCATACCATTTATCTTGCTTTCACTCCCGATAGTATAAATTGCTCCTTTCGCAGACCAGAACAGATCGCGAAGTTTGCCCCTTAACCTTCCGATTGGACTCACAGATCAGCCATTTACATGGCATATAGCAAATCAGAAACTTATCTCAATAAAACCCGTACAAGTCAGAATTATCATCCGACCATACGAGCTGTCGTGCCTGCAAGGCGACAGGTCGCTTTATAAAAGCAAAAGGTCGTAAATCCTACCGTAAACCTTACTTTCTTCATAAAAGCGCGAAGTTCGGAAGAGCTTAAAATATCTTAATTATTTATCTCTGCAAATGAAAGCAGATTGAAGGTTTCAAAAACAAAGCGGTTCATCTGTAAATCGCTGTATATATTATTAATAGCCATCAAGGTGAAGGATTGAAGCCTTTTTCTGGAAATTATATGTATAGGGAAGAGTATAGGAAAATTACCAATACGCCTATGTAATATATTTTCAATATGCACACCTTTATAATACAATTAAAGATTATAAGATAAAAAGAAAGCCGGCAGATAAAGCGCCGACTTCTTTAACAGTTCCCGCGAATAAAAATTCGCAAATGAATATTTGAAAGGATTGGATCTGTAGGCATCTATTTGCCCATATCCATCATCCATTTCCCATCTACTTTAATCATTTTCCCTTCACTTTCTTCCTCTGAGCCATCACCGTAGATTTGTTTATACTTGATAACTGCCGTATTTCCATCTTCAGCTATTTCCTCAGAAAGGATCTCAATATCTTTGAGTCCGCCTTTCTGCTCAACCATCTTCTCACCCTTTTCTTTCATCATGGCAGTAAGCCCTTCTTTAGTTTCTTTCATTTCATCCGGCGTAACCTTAGAAAGATTGATACCATCTACAAATTTCTCATAATCTCCTTTCTGGAAAGCAGTTATGTAACTTTTAAACGTGCCCGACGGGCTGTTGTCAGAACATGCAGCCATGATAAACATAGCTACCAACATCATACTAAAATAAGCTAACTTTTTCATTTTAGTGTGTTTTTAATGGTTAATAAATAAAAGTTATATCATCACTTCTCATTCTCAAGGAAAACAGAATATTATTTTCAAATGACAATTCTCCGCCAAATCAGTCGGAAGAAGATAGGTTCCGCCCACTGCCGGCAAGTTTATTTTACTCATCCTACCTTCAGAGAGATCAATCCCCTCCTTCTTGTAGACATGATTAACCAGTTCCGTACAATACATCTCCGTCGTATCATCAAGGTTATATTTATGGTCGAACAAAGTCCCACGCCTGACATATTCTTCAGCTGACGCCGCTGCCCTCGCAGCTGCCTCCGGCCGCCCTTCATATCGTACGACCATGCCTCTTACTGCCCTGTCGGATGCAAAGAAACGGGTAACAGGTTCCTTCTTTACGCGGTCAGGATCCCCATCAAAGTCCGGTTCGTCAGGCACCGCATGAATGACATACCATTCCGTCCCTTCCCTTCTCAGTATACCGGTATGAGAGTAAACACCATCCCCGTCAGCATGCAAGACGATCCGACTCATGATACCCATTCCACGCCTGAAAACGATATCTCCATCATTAAACAACTCTGTCGGCAATGCGGGTGCATCCGGATCATTTCCCTTCTTACACGACCAACTCGCAAAAACAACAAGCGCTGTCAAAATATAAACCGGGACTTTCATTTCTTCTGAAAATAGTGCAAACCGAATGTTAATCTGCTCTTCTGTCCCCAGCTTGGCATCGGAACACAAGCACTCCTCTTCGCAAAGGTAATAAATTCATTGTTCCTTACAAGAGAAACGTTGAAAAAATGGCAATTTTTGTGAATAATCATTTTTTTCGCCCGGCCGGACATATTCTTCAGCCTCCAGATGTCCTTATTCTTCTACAAGAACACCTTTTGTAGTCGGCGGTATATTTTTAATACTGCCGTCAGAATTGTAATACATAGGCTCGGCAATAATTGACCTGCTATAGCTGCCACCCTCAGGCAAACCACCATTATGCGAGAAGAATATCCACCGGTCTTTAAAACGTACGATGGCCGGGTGAGTCGTATTAGAATTACCGGCAATCTCGCTGATAACTCCCATAGGACGATATGGACCACCGATACTGTCGGCCATGGCATAAGCTATCTTTTCAGGCCATTCTGAAGCATACGTCAAATAATACTTGCCATTGTATTTGTGAACCCACGGCGCTTCAGTAAACGGATGGCGCTCATCAATCTCTATGTGATGCACCGGGCCGTCGATTTCTATCATGTTATCTTTAAGTTTAGCATAATAGCAATGCCGGTTACCCCAAAAGAGGTAAGCCTGGCCATCGTCATCAATGAACACAGACGGATCTATACACGCCCAACTATGGTCGGAAACATAACAGTCCTCATTCGTAAGCAACGGTTTGCCGATGGCATCTTTGTAAGGGCCGGTGATTTTATCGGAAACAGCCACACCAATGCCGCACCAGTTTGTGCTGATGTACCAATAAAATTTACCATTACGTTCAATGGCCTGACCGGCATAGGCTTGTTTACTCTCCGCCCAAGTGAAATCTTCGATACGTAACGGAGACGGATACTCAGTCCAATGCCGCATGTCTGTAGTGGAATATAGCAACCAATCTTTCATGACATAATTGCTTTGGTTGCCCTGATAGTCATGCCCGGCAAACAGCCATAATGTATCCCCCTTAACCAATACAGCCGGGTCAGCCGTATGTTTGTCACGTATAATGGGATTGCCGATATTTTCAAACTGGCGAGTCAACACATAGCCCCAACGTTGCTGCAAACGCTCCAGTTCCTCGGCCGTAACGGAACAAACCGTACCATGACGGGGAAAGAAATTTTTCCTGAAAGACTGTGGTTTCTCTGAGAAATGGACTAAATCCTTGGATGTCTGGTACTCGTATCGCCCGCTGCTATACAAATCGTACATTAACACAAACTCTTCGCAGTCATTGAGTTTGAAGACTCCACTACCCTCCACACCTGTATTTGTATCAGCGTAAGCATCAATATATTTAAAATCTTCTTTCCATTTTCCATGAAGCGACTTCGATGTAGCCTGCTGAATGCCGTTCTGAATTTCCTTTCCATTTTTATCTTTGGTGTTTCCTTTATAAAACAAATGGTACTTCCCGTTATGTTCTATAATATCATTATCAATACTCCCATATTTAGCATTAAACAACACTTTCGGCTCGCTTTCAAAGTCGGTGAAATCCTTGTTAGCATAAGCATAATAGGTAATGAGGCTTTTACGACCGTCGCCGGTACGCTGTAACGTAAAGTAAATCATATACTTCCCGGCCTTCTTATCGTAAATGGTCTGCGGCGCCCATACCCAGTAAGCATCACCGAAATTTTCTGCATACTGCTTGGAAAGGTTTATTTTTGAATGCTGCCAATGTATAAGATCGTCTGAACGGAGAAGAACAATACCGGGATTCTCATTCCATCCATTCTTAGCCACTTTCATATCGGTTGCCACGATGTAAAAGCGTCCGTCTTCACCACGCAAGATATGAGGATCTCGTATGCCACCGCTCTCGCTGATAGTGTCGCTGGCAATAATCGGACGGTTATTGTTAAGCGCATACCAGTTTTGAGCATCCTCGCTCACGGCAAAGCGCAGATGTTCCTGAAGGTTACCGTCACCGCTGCCCTCAAAGTAAGCGAAAAGATAGCCTGTAAATTGTGGTTGAACCTTTTGTTTTGCAAAAAGTGTAGTGGAAAAAGCCAAAAAAAGAAACGGCAGATAAATTTTAAGTTTCATGAATAGAATAGGTTTATCTTAAAAAAATAACAGAATCCAATAAAACGCTAAGGCTTACCCGTCCAAAGACAGGTAAGCCAACCGCATTTTATTTTATAATCGTAATATAATCAGGTTTGCGCGGTTTCTCAGGCAATGGTTGCGCATCGGCATATCCCAACGCCAGGGCACCGATACCGATAAGCGTATCAGGCAAATTCATCTCGCGCAGCAACGCTTTTCCTTCAGGCAGCTCAAACATTTCCTTTTCCCTGTGAATCCAACACGAAGCAAGGCCAACGGCATGGGCAGCCAACATCATGTTTTCCAATATGCAGCTACCATCGTGAATCGGGTAACGGGCATCTGCCGGAGCCAGCACTAAAACAATAGTAGGAGCGCCATAGTACGGATTTCCGTCTGTCCCCATGATACGCGCATTTAGCTTCACTAATTTGGCTTTAATCTGTTCATTTTGCACGGCAACTATAAAAGGGGCCTGCATGCCTCGCGAGGTAGGCGCATAAGTACCGGCTTCAAGCACTGCCTTGAGTTCTTCGTCAGTAACCTGTTCAGTCCGGTATTGCCGTATGCTACGCCGCGTGCGTATGTTTTCAAGAATAGGATTTTCCATAAGGATAGGTTTTATTTCAAAATGTCTTTAATATCATCTTTTCCTAACTTTGAAAAGTTATCGCGCATGGCAGTGTCACCTTTGAGATTTTCGAGTCTGTAGTAATCCATAAAACCCATGTGACCTTCTCTCAGAGCCTGTGCCAGTGCCTTTGGTACTTCGGCTTCGGCCTGGATAACCTCTGCACGCGCTTCCTGTGCCTTGGCCTTCATTTCCTGCTCTGCGGCAATGGCCATGGCGCGGCGCTCTTCCGCTTTAGCCTGGGCGATGTTTTTATCTGCGTTGGCTTGATCTATCTGCAAAGTCGCACCAATGTTCTTACCTACATCTATGTCAGCGATGTCAATGGAAAGTATTTCAAAAGCGGTTCCGGCATCAAGCCCTTTTTTGAGGACCAATTTGGAAATGGAATCGGGATTTTCCAATACCTGCTCATGGTTCTCGGCAGAACCAATGGACGAAACGATACCTTCACCAACACGCGCAAGAATAGTATCCTCGCCTGCGCCTCCTACCAACTGGTGGATGTTCGCACGAACGGTCACGCGGGCTTTTGCGATGAGCTGAATACCGTTTTTGGCTACAGCCGCAACAGGAGGCGTATCTATTACCTTTGGGTTAACAGACGTCTGGACAGCCTCGAACACATCCCGCCCTGCAAGGTCAATAGCCGTGGCCTTCTCAAACGGCAAATCGATATTCGCTTTTGAAGCAGACACCAATGCGTGTACGACCCGCTGCACATGCCCGCCTGTCATGTAATGCGCTTCAAGGTTGTCACGTGTAATCGTTTTCAAACCCGCCTTATGTGCTTCTATCAGGCTTGGGACAATAACATTGGGCGGAACATTACGCAGACGCATCAGAAATAACTGCACCAAAGAGATCTTTACGCCTGAAACTTTTGCTGACAGCCAAAGGAAAAAAGGAACATAATGAAAGAAAATAATAAGCAGGATAAGGACACCTACCACAATAATTCCGGAATTGACAAAAACAGAATCCATGATAAAAATATAATTTAAGGGTTAATTAATGAGGGTTCATCTTTTCTTGACAGTAATCAGCACTTCCTCTACACGTACGACAATGATTGGGGTTCCCTCGTCGAGGAAGCCGTCCGCAGATTTGACCTCAACGATTTTTCCATTGATTTCCGCATTGCCAATCAATGCCAGTCTGGTAATGGCAACTCCTTCATCACCCGGCCTGATGGAAAGCTGCTCTTCTCTCGCAGCCGTTGAATCTATACTTTTGTGAAGCGAATATTTGTCAAGGGTTCGTGAATGCATTATCCAATAAAACAGGAATCCGCACAATATTAATGAGATACCCACAACGGTTAATCCTATGGCCGCCCCGTATGCACTGAATGTCAAAACATTGGCAACAACAAGGCAACATATTGCCCCTATACCGGCAACGCTGATTCCTGGTATAAAGAATATTTCAATAACTGCCAAAATAAAACAGAAAGCAAACAGGAAGACAATGATTAATATGTCCATAACTATTGTTTTTAAAGTCAGTATGCTTGTCGATACTTTTCTTCGTCCTTATCGGCCAGCATGCTGAGATATGAATTATAACGGCTTTCGCTTATCCGATGCTCCTCGACAGCATGGCGCACCGCACATCCGGGTTCATGAGTATGGGTACAATTACCATACTTGCAATGTGCCGATTCTTCGAATATTTCCCTGAAGTAGTGGTCTACTTCCTCTTTCTCCATGTCAAAAGTACCAAATCCCTTGATGCCCGGCGTGTCAATAATATAACCGCCATGAGGCAACTCAAACATTTCGCTGAAAGTAGTGGTGTGCATACCGGTGTCATGAGCCGCAGAGATTTCTGCTGTTTTTACATTCAGGTCCGGAATCAGTGCATTCAACAAAGTGGACTTTCCAACCCCGGAATTTCCCGAAAAAAGAGTCGTCTTGCCTCTTATGAGCTGCTCCAGCTCTACTATTCCTTCCTGCTTTACAGCAGATGTCTTGAGACACTCATAACCGATGCTTGAATAAAGATAAATCATCCCGTCCATATACCGCGTTTCGTGTTCGTCAAAACAATCCGTCTTGTTGAACAACAAAATTACCGGTATCCGGTAAGCCTCGGCAGAAGCCAAAAAACGGTCTACGAAGGTCGTGGAGGTTTCCGGATGGCTGACGGTAATAACCAATACGGCCTGATCAATGTTGGCGGCTATGATGTGACTTTGCTTTGAAAGGTTGGAGGCCTTGCGTATGATATAGTTCTTACGGTCCTCTATTTCTGTAATGAAAGCCGTCCCCTCAGCGTTTTTAGCGATCTTCACATAATCGCCTACAGCAACCGGATTGGTACTTCGGATGCCTTTCAGCCTGAAATTACCTTTGATTTTTGAATCAACAAACTGGCCGTCGTCTGTTTTGACGACGTACCAGCTTCCGGTATTCTTAACGACCAGCCCTCTCATTAAACGGTCATGATTTCTTTGTCTTTTGCGGCAAAGAGGTCTTCTATCTGTTTGATATATTTGTCATGCACCTTTTGCAGTTTGGCTTCTGAGTTTTTCTGCTCATCCTCGGCCATTCCGTCCTTTACAGCCTTCTTCAAAGCGTCAATAGCATCGCGGCGGGCATTTCTCACGCTGACTTTCGCCGTCTCGCATTCAGCCTTACATTGTTTCGCCAACTGTTTTCTGCGCTCTTCGGTCAACGGTGGGATGCCAATGCGGATAATCTCACCATTGTTTTCAGGCATAATGCCAAGATCCGAGTCAATGATAGCTTTTTCGATAGCCTTGAACATGTTTTTATCCCACGGTTTGATGGCGATGCTTCTGGCATCGGGAGTATTGACTGCCGCCACGTTGTTAATCGGCACCATCGTACCGTATGAATCAACACGGATTCCGTCAAGCAGCCGTATATCTGCCTTTCCTGCCCTGATATGTGCCAACGCGTCGTCTAAATGCATAATGGCCATGTCCATTTTTTCCTGTGCTTCGTCAAGTATTGTTTTTGAGTCTGCCATAAATAATCCTTTTTAGGTTTTTATAATGTTGATTTGTCTTACACAAAAGTATGCTATTTTTTGTTTTCGTGCAATAATTCTACCGTTTGTCTTGTCCCTGAAAGCGAGTTTTATTGGTTCTTTACATAAAAATGCTCCAAAGGGAAAGCTCAGTTGTGTACAAGCGTGCCAATCTGCTCACCTTCCATCACCTTTTTCAGATTGCCGTAAACATCCATGTTGAAGACATAGATGGGAAGATGGTTCTCCTTGCACATGGTAGTTGCCGTCAGGTCCATCACCTTCAATCCTTTGTTGTAAATCTCGTCATAAGTGATTTCCGTAAACTTTGTGGCCGTGGGATCTTTCTCTGGATCAGCCGTATAAACACCGTCCACACGGGTCCCTTTCAGCATGACATCGGCTTCTATTTCTATGCCACGAAGGGAAGAACCGGTGTCCGTCGTAAAATAAGGATTGCCGGTACCGGCGCTCATGATGACGACTTCGCCATTTTCCATACACTCTATGGCTTTCCATTTGCTGTACAATTCGCCTATAGGTTCCATGCGGATGGCCGTCAGCACGCGGCTCTTCACGCCGATGGCGCCCAAGGCACTGCTCAAACCCAAAGAATTGATAACGGTGGCACACATGCCCATCTGGTCACCTTTGACACGGTCGAACCCCTTGCCGGCACCGCTCAAGCCGCGGAAAATATTGCCACCGCCAATGACAATACCTATTTGCACACCCATCGCGTGTACTTCCTTGATTTGCTCGGCATACTCTGCCAAACGTTTTTCGTCAATACCGTAACGTTGCTCGCCCATGAGGCTTTCGCCACTCAGCTTCAGAAGTATTCTTTTAAATTTTGCCATGATAATGATGTTTTTATTATAATAAGAATTGATGTTGGTCGGTAGTGGGAATAACACACCGCACCTCCTTGAAAGCATATTTGCGGATGACGCCTCCGGTGTCTTCAAGCAGCAAATGGCCGGTAGGTTCAATGCGCGAAACGCGTGCCATGAAGGAACCGGCGGCATCCTCATAGGGATAAAAGCCATGACCGCGGTACAAGGCTTTTTCATAGGCCGAGGCAATCGCATCCGTTTGGGACTGCCTGAGCAACCCATAGTAGAATTTAAAACGTTCCACAACCCGCGCCAAAATGAAAACGCGCTCTGTTTCTTTCCCTATTATATGGAAAAGGGACACGGGATTGGGAGCATCACTCACGAACTTTTTTTGGTTTATGTTCAATCCGATGCCGATAACGCTCGACTCCAGATGTTTCCCGCAAACCGTATTTTCAATCAACATGCCCCCTATCTTTTTATCCCCCCAGTAAATGTCGTTAGGCCATTTAACCGTAAACCCGTCCGCATAGTCTTCCAACGCTTCTTTTGCCGCCAACGCGGAAATTTGCGATATAACGAATTGCCTGTTGGCAAATAGGAAATCCGGAAATATCTTAATACCGAACAAAAGGTTCCGGCCGCATTCAGCTTCCCATTTGTTGTTAGCCTGACCGCGCCCTGCCGTCTGATAGTCAACGCTGACCAGCGTCATATCTTTGGGCGCAAATGGTTTATACCCTTTGAGGAAATTATTCGTGGAGTCTGTCGTCTGCAACTGAATCCATTCAAACCAAGGCGAGTCGTCTAAAACGTGTAGTGCATTCATCTCATTCAAAATTGGTACGGGTCAGAACATCGAAGGCAAGAACGCGTCTTCAATGTGTTCGATGCGTTCAGAGCAACCGTCCATAATGACTGTAACGATGTCGAAACGGACAGGATTGTCAATGGCATACTTCTGGATAAAGGCATTGGCGGAACTGATGAGACGCCTGATTTTTCTGGCATCCACAGCCTCCGACGGCAGGCCGTACATATCGTTCCTTCTGGTCTTCACCTCGACGAAAACCAGCAGGTTGCCCTTCTTTGCCACAATATCAATCTCTTTGTGTCCAAAACGCCAGTTACGATGGGTGACGTCATACCCCTTCTGCCGGAGGTAAAGTTCAGCCGCACGTTCGCCGCTTTGCCCCAAATCGTTGTGAACAGCCATTCTCTTGCTTTTGATAGTCCTTTCTGCAAATTTACTGAAAATTATTGGTGATTCTTTACAGAAATAATATTTTTGTAGTTGCTCAAAGAAGAAAAGATGGCAGACGATAACTTTTACATGAAAAAAGCGCTTGAAGAAGCGCGCCTGGCTTTTGCCAAAGACGAGATTCCCGTGGGAGCGGTAGTGGTGTGTGCGGACAAAATCATCGCCCGGTCGCACAACCTGACGGAAACCCTGACAGACGTTACCGCCCATGCGGAAATGCAAGCCATTACGGCGGCCGCCAATGCGTTGGGAGGGAAATACCTGAACGACTGCACCCTGTATGTCACAGTCGAGCCCTGCGTCATGTGCGCCGGCGCCATCGGCTGGTCGCAGTTGAAACGCCTGGTTTACGGTGCGCCTGACGAGAAGCGGGGATATAAACATTTTGCGCCCCAGGCCCTTCATCCGCGTACGGAAGTGACAGAAGGCATAATGGCAGAGGAATCGGCCGAATTAATGAAAGAATTTTTCAAAAGGAAGAGATAAGTCCTTTGGCTGGACGATGACGGTGACTCCGCCCTTTTTACACATGGTTACGGGAAGAAAGCCGGACGGCCTTCACTACCTATACTGAACATCAGTAATCGGCTTATTATAAATAAGATACATCTTATTTCCAGCCCTTCGCCATATCCTTCAATGCTTATAAAAAACATAGCTGCCGCAGCGACCGCTCGCAGCAAAAATTACAAAGCCAGAAAATAAAATTGCAAGCGCATGCAAATTTGCTTGCGTGCGCTTGCAATTTTAACGCCGCCGCACCGGAGCGGCAACGCGGACATATCTCCCTGGCATCAGTCACGGAAATGTAAAACAAAAGTCAAACTTCCGTTATCCTTTCACCATAGAATGTAAGGGGTATGATGAAGGGCGAACACTCCCGATTCTTGTTATATTACCTCCTAAAAACGCCTTGTTCCCTTACTGCACGCTTCATCTCATTACCGCAAGACGCATTTTAAATAGGAAACACGATAAAAACAGTTATTTGATTTCTTCAAAATCGACATACTCACCCTCATCATCAGAAAAAACCTTTTGACGGGATGCTTTTTTTTGTTGTTGTGTGGCACCGCTCCGTGCGTTTTCTGACGAAGGCTTTTGCTTACCCTTCGTCTTGATTGCATGAAACCAACTTTTCCCTATCCCTACTATTGCAAGGAATACAATACCGACAAAACTGAACAGTACTAATATAAAACCGAAAAGACACCCTAACGGACCACCCATAAATCATAAAGTTTTATTTGCATCTGTCTGACCTGTTACAAAAAACGTGCCAAACCCGGCTATGAAGGGTTCTTATGCGTGAACAGTGACAAAATGATATACCACGCGATAATTGCCGCAAAACAACTGTAACCCAAAAACACAATCATCGGAACAGATGTAACAATAAAGATGTATTTGATTTTGTTGGCCTTCCACGACAAATCCTTAAACTTCAAAGCAAACAACGGAATTTCAGCCACCAGCAAGAAACAAAAAAGAAGCATGAAAAGAAAAAGGAAAAACGCATTGAACTTCTCTGAGACAAGGAAGCTATAGTTACCTACAATCAGCGATCCCCAAAACAACGCATTTGCAGGTGTGGGCAAACCGATGAAAGATGTCGTTTGACGCGCATCAAGGTTGAACTTTGCCAAACGCAATGCAGAAAAAGCAGCCATCAAGAATGCGGTATAGGGCATGAACCGACGTATCGGTAACATAAAATCAGGATAAACCACTTCATGAAACAGATGGAATATCATAGCCGCCGGAGCTACACCAAAAGTTACAACATCGGCCAAAGAGTCCAACTCCTTACCAATAGGCGATGACACACGCAGCAACCTTGCAACCATACCATCAAAAAAATCGAATACAGCTCCTATGACAATGAGCAATACAGCCCATCCATAGTTGCCATAGAAAGCCGCTCCGGTAGCCATACATCCTGCAATAAGATTGCAACAAGTTATACTATTGGGGATTTGTCTGGTTATGGAATTTCCCATAGTCTTTATTAGTTTTTGTTTATTGTATTGAATTCATGGCTACCGCGACTCTGCTTCCGCCTCTCTCAAAGCCTTGCAATGACCGTCTCATTACCGGTTGTTTTCTGTCCTAACTTCACATTGACTTTAGTACCTAACGGCAAATAAACATCTACGCGGGAACCGAATTTGATAAATCCCATGTGCTCGTCTATATAACAGTCTTCACCGCTATTGGGATAGGTCACGATTCGACGGGCCACCGCGCCGGCAATCTGGCGAGCCATAATTTCGACGCCTTCGGGCGTTTCTATGACAACGGTAGAACGTTCGTTTTCGATACTAGCTTTCGGGAGCCATGCTTTGTGGAAATTACCATTATGATGTTTCACAAGTTTTATGGTGCCGTCGACCGGTATCCAGTTGGCATGAACGTTGAAAATACTCATAAATATGGAAACCATAATACGACGATCGTGGAAGTACTCGTTTTCTTCAACTTCCTCAACTACAACCACCTTTCCATCTGCTGGTGCAACCACCACGTTTTCTGTTTCACCCTCAAACAAGCGAATGGGACATCTGAAGAAATTAACCACAACAAGATAAAGGGCGATGCTGGCGATTGCAAAAATATAAAAAGGCACTTTGTTGTCAATACCGAAATAAAGCGCGGCGTTGATAATGGCCAAACAAGCTAATCCCCATACCAAAGTATGTGTGCCTTCCCTGTGTATCCTGATTTTTTTCAATTTCTTTAGTTTACGTCCCATTACATACAGTATGTTTGATTAACGTGCAAAGTTAGTTATATTCTGTCAATATGCAAAATTAACAATTCTTTTTGTCAATCAAAATAACTTTTTGCAGTTTTTATTATCCTAAAAAAAAGAAATACAGGTTGTAAATTTACAGAAACTAAATTAACTTTACACTCGTTTTTCAACATCATTAGAAACTGCTATGCAAGATTTTGTACATCTTCATGTTCACACCCAATATTCCATCCTCGACGGGCAGGCAAGTGTCCCACGTTTGGTGGACAAAGCCATAAACGACGGCATGCGCGGTATGGCTGTCACCGACCATGGAAACATGATGGCCATTAAGGAATTCTTTAATTATACCCAAAAAAAGAATGCTCCCATTCATGCGGAAATAAAACAATGGAAAAAACGCATATCTTTATTGGAAGCAGGAGAGAACGCAGCTGCGATAGAATGGAATGAAAAACAAGAAAAAAAGAAAAAGGAAGCAAATGAAGCCCGCAAACGTGCGGAAATCAACGGAGAACCTATTCCGGCCGAGGCTAACTTTGTGGAAGAACCCGAGCCGGATTATTTGCCCATAGACGAGCAGTTACAGCAAGCACGGACAGGTTTGGCAGCATCTCAAAAAAGGTTGTTCAAACCTATCTTTGGTTGTGAAATGTATGTAGCACCACGCCGACTATACCAAATGGACAAAGAAAAAGGAGACAATCGGCGCTACCATTTGGTCGTCCTGGCAAAAAACGCCGTGGGTTACCACAATCTTGTCAAGTTAGTATCTAAGTCATGGACCGACGGCTTTTATACCCGCCCCCGTACCGACAGGGTAGAGCTTGAACTGCATAGCGAAGGGCTTATCGTCTGTTCTGCCTGTATCGCCGGCGAGGTGCCAAACAAAATACTTCAAGGAGACTTGGCCGGAGCAGAAGAGGCTATCCAATGGTATAAACGTGTATTTGGCGACAACTATTATTTAGAGTTGCAACGCCACGAAGTAAAAGACCTGAAACAAAGAGCTAACCGCGAAACATACCCCCTGCAACAAAAAGCCAATGCGGTACTCATCGAACTGGCAAAGAAATACAATGTCAAACTCGTTTGTACAAACGACTGCCATTTTGTGGATCAGGAGAATGCAGAAGCACATGACCGTCTGATCTGCCTAAGTACAAACCGTGACTTGGATGATCCCAAACGAATGCTTTATTCAAAACAAGAGTGGTTCAAAACCCGTGCGGAAATGAATGATGTCTTCGGGGACATACCGGAAGCCTTGGATAACACCTGCGAAATTTGTGACAAAGTGGAATTTTACAGTATCGACCATGCACCCATCATGCCGAACTTTGAAATACCGGAATCTTTTGGAACGGAAGAAAGCTACAGGCAAAGGTTTTCCGATCAAGACTTATTTGAAGAATTCACACGGGACGAAAATGGGAATGTGGTACTTTCGGAAGACGCAGCCAAAGACAAAGTCAAGAAGTTGGGAGGATGTGACAAACTCTACCGATTGAAACTGGAAGCAGACTATTTGGCAAAGCTGGCATATAACGGGGCCAAGAAATTGTATGGCGATCCATTGCCGGAAGCAGTGCGGGAACGTATCAACTTTGAGCTGCATATCATGAAGACAATGGGTTTCCCGGGTTACTTTCTGATTGTACAGGATTATATCAATGCAGCAAGGCACGAATTAGGTGTGTCTGTCGGTCCTGGACGTGGGTCGGCTGCAGGGTCGGCCGTCGCATACTGCTTAGGCATCACAAAAATAGACCCCATCAAATATGACCTGCTGTTTGAAAGATTTTTAAACCCGGACCGTATTTCACTGCCCGATATAGACGTAGACTTCGATGATGACGGACGTGGTAAAGTTCTGAGCTGGGTAACTCAAAAATATGGCGAAGAAAAGGTGGCTCACATCATTACATACGGAACGATGGCCACGAAACTGGCTATAAAAGACGTAGCCCGTGTGCAAAAGTTGCCTTTGGATATTTCAAACGGTTTGTGTAAGCTCATTCCGGACAAGTTGCCGGACGATGAAAACGGCAAGTCCCGAAAAATGAACCTTCCCAATGCCATCGCGTGTATTCCCGAACTACAACAAGCCGAAGCATCACCGAACCCACTCTTACGTGACACTATTCGGTATGCAAAGATGCTCGAAGGCAATGTACGCAACACCGGTGTACACGCATGTGGCGTAATTATATGCCGCGATGACGTATCAGACTGGGTTCCTATCAGCACGGCTGAAGACAAGGAAACCGGCGAGAAATTACGCTGCACCCAATACGAAGGTTCCGTCATTGAAGATACCGGACTCATTAAAATGGACTTCCTCGGTTTGAAAACCCTGTCCATCATTAAAGAATGTCAGGCAAATATACGCGACAGTTTAGGACTAGACATCGATGTTGACAACTTAGATATAGAAGACCCGGCGACTTACAAGCTGTATTGTGACGGTCGCACCATTGGAACATTCCAGTTTGAATCGGCGGGTATGCAAAAATACCTGCGTGAGCTTCAACCCTCCACATTCGAGGACTTGATAGCGATGAACGCCTTGTATCGCCCGGGACCAATGGACTATATACCGGACTTTATCGACCGCAAACAGGGACGCAAGCCGGTTGAATACGATATACCTTGCATGGAAACCTACCTGAAAGACACCTACGGCATTACGGTCTATCAGGAGCAGGTGATGTTGCTGTCGCGCCAGTTAGCCAATTTCACCCGCGGCGAAAGTGACACGTTGCGTAAGGCTATGGGTAAAAAGTTGATTGACAAATTGAATCACATGTACCCAAAATTTGTTGAAGGCGGCAAAAAGAATGGACATGACCCGAAAAAGCTCGAAAAGATATGGGCAGACTGGAAAAAGTTTGCATCCTATGCCTTTAACAAAAGTCATGCCACCTGCTACTCGTGGGTAGCATACCAGACAGCTTATCTGAAAGCCAATTTCCCGGCACAATACATGGCAGCGGTCATGAGCCGAAGTTTGGCAAACATTACAGATATCACCAAACTAATGAGCGAATGTAAGAGTATTGGTATCAATACTTTGGGACCGGATGTAAACCACAGTCGACGTAAATTCAGTGTTGACGAGGACGGTAATATCCGTTTTGGACTGGGCGCAGTAAAAGGATTAGGCGATGCAGCCGTGGAAGCCATCATTTCGGAACGTGAAAAAAACGGCCTTTTTGTTTCTGTTTTTGATTTCATACAACGTGTTCCCAGCAGCGCGTGCAAACGTAACAACATAGAAAGCCTTGTACTATCCGGCAGCTTTGACTGCTTCAAGGATATATCGCGCGAACAGTACTTTGCCTTAAACAGTAAAGGAGAAACCTTTGTCGAGGCCCTCTCAAAATATGGCGCACGCTACCAGGCAGATCTCAACTCTGCACAGAATTCTCTTTTCGGCGACATGGGCATGGTGGAAATATCCACACCAGAAATACCAAATGCCGCGCCGTGGAGTGCGTTGGAAAAACTTAATAAAGAGCGAGAACTCGTGGGTATCTATTTGTCGGCACATCCGCTGGACGACTACGCTGTCATTTTACAAGATGTATGCAACACCAAAATGTCAGACTTGCAAAACATGGAAAACCTTGTCAATATGGATCTGACGCTGGGGGGCATGGTGACAGCATTGCGCAAGGGTGTTTCTAAAAGCGGCAAGCCTTATGGTATTGTGACACTTGAAGATTACAGTGGTTCTTTTGAACTGGCTCTTTTCGGACAGGACTGGCCAACCTGGGGATCATACATGGATATTGGAAACACATTATATATTACCGCAAAGTGCCAACCAAGGCAATGGGATCCCAGTAAATTAGATTTCAAGATAGGAAAAATTGATTTTCTGGCTGACGTTAAAGATACACTTATCGAAAGCATTACAATAAATATGAATATTAATGAAATGGACGATGATATTGTAATGTCTTTATCAGCGCTGCTGAAAGATAATCCGGGAGATGTAGCTCTTCATTTCCATGTTGTTGATACTGAGAATCAAATGGGGCTTACGTTCCTGTCCAAACAGGGAAAGATATCAGTTAAAAAGAATTTAATTTCGTATATACAAAGTCAACCGGCACTGAGTTATAAAATTAATTAGTATATTTGTAGAAAATCTCAACGATTAAAATTATTATTTGATTATGGCATTAGCAATTACAGACTCTAATTTTGAAGAACTTGTAGCCTCCGGGAAACCATTAGTGATTGATTTTTGGGCAACATGGTGTGGCCCGTGCAAAAAAATTGGGCCGTACATTGAAGAATTGGCTGAGGAATATAAAGACAGCGCCATTATCGGAAAATGCGATGTAGAAGAGAATGATGATTTGGCAATGCGCTTTGGTATACGTAACGTGCCAACTGTATTATATATCAAGAATGGTGAAGTCATAGAAAAACAAGTCGGTGCTGCAACAAAAGATGTTTTCGAGAATAAATTAAAAGAAATTCTATAAGGTTTCTCAATATCCTATGCTATGGACAGTCTTGATCAGGAAATTCTAAAAGATGCGGAAGACGATATGCGGACAGTAGAGTTTATAAAAAACTATCTGCCCCAGGAACTAAAAAACAAATTTTCCGACGAAGAACTCTATTACTTTTTAGATGTAATTATTGACTATTATACCACAAGTGGTGTGCTTGATGTCACACCCGATAAAGAAGGCTACATAGAAATTGACCAGGAAAAAGTCGTTGACTATATTATCAAACAAGCGGCAAAAGACAAAATGGGTAAGTATCATCCGGAAGATTTAATGTGGGTAGTAGCAGGTGAAATGGAATATGGCGAGTCAACAGAAAATTGATATTATATTCTGAAATCCTTTAATAAAATAACTCATGAAATTTGAAGTAAATTCATTTCATGAGTTATTTTTATTTAAACCTTTGTATATTGTTATACAACAAACAAAAAGGTCTGAAATGAATTACATGGGAAAAAACGTCCATGATTAAGGAACAAATTATCCGACATATCAAGTATCATTACGCTATCTTTGCTGGTAAAATTGAACTGTTAAAACCAAGATACTGTGAAATCAGACCATAAAATCCAGCTGTTCACTGACTGTTATGTCAAAAACAAAAAAAGTGTCATGAACTTTATAGCCGCAAGAATCACGAATAGCGAACATGCTGAAGATCTCACCCAAGATGTGTTTATACGCCTATGGAAACACATAGATGCTTTAAAACCGGAAACGGCCAATGCACTCATTTATAAAATCGCCCATAACATTATTATTGACAGGATAAGACACTACCAGAAAGAAACTGATTTTGCCAATTATCTACAATATACGCATGACCTGCAGAACAACTCTACTGAAGATAACAACAACTATAAGGAGTTGAACAGTTTACACAAGCAGGCCATCAAGACTCTTCCAGAATATCACCAGACAATCTACCTCATGAACTTCAACAAAGGAATGAAACAAGTTGACATTGCACAAGAGCTTGACATTTCAGCTAAATGTGTATATAATACCATTGCACATGCAAAAAGAATTATCCGTAAACATATCAGACACAATTATAGCCCCTCTTTATAACACACCAAAATATTATAAGGCAAATTGGCTGCTTTTGAAGACATTAATCTCAAAAGCAGCCAATTTATACTGTCTCATGGAAAAATATTATTTAACACCTTCGAAATAGGGAAACAAGTATTCCCCTATTAAACAATTAATGGATCATTCGGACACCGTTTACAATATCATCGGGAACAGCAGAAACGCGAGTATATACAGACACATCTCCTATGTTATCCTTTCTGCTCCATTTCATAGTATTTTCTGTCATCTCAGTTACAATATAATCACCCCACTCCACATCTGAATAGTCATAGATTCCACTCAATAATATACCGTAGTCGTCATCTTCAGTCAACGTAAAAGAACCTGTTGTATGATGTGAGTACATACTGCCAACATTATCATACATCTCAAACGTATGTTCTTTTCTATTGAAAGTAATATAAACATACGTCTCTCCATCTTTTTCGATCCATTCCTGACCATTCCAATCTGAAAGGCGCCACGTTCCATTAAGAGAAGCATAATTCACTTCGAGATATGCAACAGCTGACTTTTCTTCAGTCTTGTCACAAGAGGTGACAGACAGAAACATAACACATAACAAAGCGAATTTAAGAATCTGTTTTATCATAAGACTATTTTTTATTTATCTAATTGTTTTTAATACGATTTTTATTGTCCAACCACGCTACTAACACTCACTCGTAACATCCGTTCTGAAGGCCGTACATCCAGTCCATCTAAAAGGATGCGGCTTATAATCGCCTTACCATTCTCAGATAGAACTGATTTATTAACCTTAAGCGTTATAACAATTTCGCCGGTTTGTGATGGTTCCAAAGTCTCTGGTTCAGTTTTAACATCAAGATAGTCAGGTATAAAGCCTTTGACTGGACGTATATGCAATGGAGATGAACCAGCATTCGCACAAGGTATTCGCTCACTGCGTTGTTGCCCCTCGCTTACATTCTCAAAATCAACGCTCTTACGCCGAAGTCTCAGTGTACCCATGGAATAGCGATAATCTTTCCATAATGAAGCAGAGGGAGTTACACTCCCTGTTAACGAAAGTGCAGCTATTGGCCTATTGGAATCTGCATCAGCATAAACAAACACACGTACATATAGTTTTCCCGGCTGGTTGGCTGGATTAAATGTTACATGTATCTGCGTTGTATCACCAGGTTCAAGAAGTTTTTTTCCTGATGTCGCCGTTGTACAACCACACGTTGTCCTCAATTTCTCAATAGCAACTTGATGCTTACTGACATTCTGAGCCACAAAAGTACGTGTAACCGAACCACTGTCTTCTGACAGCTCACCGAGAGAATATTCAGTAGTTTCAAAACGCAAAACACTATCTGCCACGGCGCTTATCTCTGGATTCATGACAGCCAAGAGCTGTGACGCCGTAGGAATCGTCTGCGCGACAACCTGCAAAGACATTCCGAACAATGCCGCTGTAACACTACCTAACAAGCAGAACCGTTTGTTCATACTACTTCACATTTTGGGGGTGAAACGACATCACATCCAGCCGTTACCTGTTGACAGGCTTACTGTTATAGTAAAGTCATGTTTATTTCCGTCACTATCTTCTACTGATGCTTTAGTTACTCCCATTTTAACACCTTTTACAGTCAAACAATTGTTAGCCAACTCAACAGCAGCAATGCTGCTATCTATAACATCAAAATCAGTTGCCGTTACCCCTTCTTTGAAAATACGTTCAAACTTTATCGTATATGTTCCGTCAACAGCAACACTCACATTGGGTACACGCATAGGTTGCGCTCCATATGCACCATTTTCTATATTCTCCAACAATTTGTTTGCATCTACCAAACCACCTATTTTATTCCTATAATTAGACAAACCGACTTTAATGTGTATGGATGACTCCGGAAAGTCAGACCAGCCATACCAGTAGGATTTCTCACCTTTAAGCGTATCTTCTAAAGATATAACTGACTCAAGCAACATTTGCCTAAAATCTTCTGCACGGTAATGCTTACGTAACTTTGCAGCATAGGAGAGTCCCAAAGCAGCAACACCTGAAACATAAGGACAGGCCATAGAAGTTCCTTCCATATAACCATATCCACTCATACCATCTGCAACAGGATCACCACCTTCTATCGCCATTGTTGGCATTGTTGAATAGATCATGGCCTCATTATTGCAGAATGCCGACAAGTCACCTCCAGGCGCGGTTATCATATTCTTGTTTCCTGATGGAGTTGCATAATTTGAATATGAAGCCGGTAATCCATCCGGACCTACAGATGCCACACATACATAATCTTTATAGGCACCTGGATAGGCAGAGAGCGGGGCATATTCATTACCCGCCGCAAAAATAACTAAACCTCCCTCAATCGTTCCATTCGGATCTCCGGCATAATTGATAAAATAATCAAAGACTTCTTTCTCAAGAGTACAATTCTCCACGTACTCTTCGTCCGTCAAAAAACCTGGCACATAATTATTAGGGTTCGCATAGCCAGAATTATATCCCCAGCTACACTGTAATATAACAGCTCCATTGTCAGCGGCATATTTAACAGCCTTTGCCTCTTGAAGCATTGTCGCTCCACTGTTTCCTGAGAATATCTGCAAAGACATAATCTTAACACCTTCCTGAGTATCAGAACCACCTGCCACTCCATAAACACCATTACCATCCTTATTGTCAGCTGCAATTATTCCAGCGACATGGGTTCCATGACCTACATCGTTAATATCGTTATAAGTAATCAAACCGCTGTTAGTTGCAAAATTATATCCATAATAATCACCGGCATAACCATTTCCATCGTGGTCTTCATTGCTCCCATGCTCTTCACCGGTATTTCTCCACATGTTTGCCTGCAAGTCCACATGATTGTACATAACGCCCTCATCCATTACAGCAACAATAATAGAAGGATCGCCAGTACATTTCTTGGTTGCTTCTTTCCAATTTATGTCCTTTCCTTTAATAGCTGCTGCTGTTGACGGGGCCACTCCATTAATTGAACCATTATTAATCAGCGCCCACTGCTTAGACAATCCATCATTTTCTGCTGACAAAGTCATAGCTGCTGGTTTTGCCTTGACATCAGTACGATATGAACGTTTGATTTCACGGTTATATTCAACTGTCGCAACTTCAGCAAGTGACGCCATATCATTAGCTACCTTCTCCAAATCAGCATCTTTATCGAAACGTACGATATACCAAAGATGTAAACCTGTCTTGCGTGTTCTATCTTCGTTGCGTTTATCAACTGGAAACACCCTTTCAAAAGTATAACTGCCTGCAATATTAAGTATCTGATCAACAGAAGGTATATTAGAACGCGTTCTGACGCCCTTAACACTAATCACATTCGCCGCCTCCAGAATATCTTCTACTTCCGGTTTGAACTTGATAAACAACTCTCCGTTTACAGCGTCATCTGGCAACTTGACAACATGAGATACATTGCTTTCATCTACAACATCTTCTAAATATTCATTATTATCTGAACATGAAAATAACGATACACAAAAGATAAACACGAGAGCTATATTAAGTTTTCTCATTTTCATAAACATCCTATTTTTACTGAATAAATTTAAAACTGTCAGTATAATACTATTCTTCATAATTCGGGTTACGCCACGGATAAAGTTCATAATAACTCTTTTCCTTGTTTACAGCAGAGTAATTGCTCAAACTGACTGGTTCACTATTAAATCCTGCTTTTTGTCCCAAAGAATTGATAGCATCGGTTTCCTGTGTAAATATCATAGAGAACGGATTCCAGAATGCTAAATAGGGATGATACAAGATCCAGTTAGGCAGATCTCCTGTCAAGAAGCAAAGATTTATGGAAAGTACCTTCATCTTCGGCCATACCTTAGGAGTGCCAATCAAAGAATCTTTAGCTGTAACAATAGTATCAATAAACAGTTTTTCTTCATCTGTCGTTGCAAAATTCTTATCAAAGTCTTTTTCTTCGTAGAATTCTGTCCATTCTGGATCAGCCTTCAATTCTTCATTTGATGGTAATTCCCCGTCTAAAAGATTAAGAGCTAAGGATAGTTCTTCCAAAGTATCCCATTGCATCAGCCTCTTGAAAAAAGTCTTATTGACTTTATCAGAAGGCGTGAATCCATCACCATACCCTGTAAACCATCTAAAACCAATACTGTCTTTGGTTATCTCGTTTAAATTCTTTGTTGTATCGTATCTACTTATCTTATTAAGTCTCAGGACCTTCAGCTTACTGAAATTTTCTTTTGTAAGACATTCCAATCCGTCGTACTCAAAATTATTGCTACTCAAATCCAATTTCTCAAGACTCTTACCCAATAACATAAAATTATCCGGTAAAGAAACCAAACCATAAGCACTGATTGTCAACTCCTTGAGATTTCCATACTGAGCCAGTTCGGTAATCTCATTGCCCAAAGCTATACTCTTTATAAAGGTATTTGAGTTTCCTGTAAAGGTTATTGAACGAGCTGTTTTCAGATATTTAACCTGATAAGGAATCGTTTCCTTTGTTTCAAATAGTCTGAATGCAACAGATTTCAAACGACCTAACAACTTCGGATTATCCTTAACTTCTTTATCCGTAGCTTCCCACAGTTCGACACCATCCCAATACATCATGTTCTCACTTGCATCCCACTTAAAGATACCATTCATAGCATTATAAATCGCTAAAACTGCAAGAGAATCACCGGCTCTGTCATCCGTAATTTTCGGTGCGGCCTTTTGTTGCACGTTAATTTTGACTGGCTCACCTTCGTCAGGCGTAAAAATTATCTTTGCAAAACGAGGCGTGCTTTCTGTATTCACGATCCAATCAAAACGGGAAACAATAGTCCTTGGGCGGTCACCATAATCCAATTCAATGTCTGTCTTCTTATAGGTCAACCATTTACTCTCAGACTCAATAGTTACATCAAATTGAACATTTGTCGTTAATTTTATTTCAAGAACACGTTTATCTATCTCAGCAGAATTTTCCACAAATAAAGTATCTTCAGCATTCTCTATATAAAGCCCCTTCTCATAACCGGCCTGCACTACATGAACACGCTTTGAGGTACCGGTTGAGGAATAAAAGAAGATATCCGTATTCCTATATTCAGCAATCACAGACGAATCTACCTTTATTTCACATATTGCAGGACCGAAACCGGTTGCAGGTGTAACCGTCAACCACGGTTCCTCAACACTGGTGTACCAGCTAACGTCCCCTGAAACCTCCACTAAAGCTAAGCCGCCATCAGCCCCCATCGCTATATCCTCAACATTGACAGATAAATCTGCAATCACAGGCTCATCTTCTTTACAAGAAATGGCCAACAAGCTATATGCCAATACTACCGAAAAATAAACTATAATTCTTTTCATCTTGGTTATCGTAATTTGCATAAACACCCAATACTTTAATTAATTTCAATCAAGATCCAAAGCATCACACCCTCTAATGTCCTGCGTTCTGTCATAAATCAACATATAGATGCCTGACTTGATATAAGCACATACATCCGAAACATTTAAAATTAGATTTGGATTGTCACTGACATCCAAAGTATATATCAGATAAGAGATTGTTTCTGTTTCAGGAACCTTTCCAATATTATTTCCGCCAAGGAACAACGCCCTCAATCCAATATGTTCAGCAATACCCTCAGGCCATTCTTTATAAACTCTGTTACCATCATCATCTCTCTGGTTACGCAATGCCAACACTGTCAAGTAAGATATATTAGCAGCTCCCCACGGGAAACCTGTCAAACGGTTACCACTCAGATCCAAACCATAAAGATAAGGCAAAACATGCCCATTAAACGCATCCGGTAACTTAGACAACTTATTATAAGTCAAATCAAGCGTTGTTAAAAGATAAGTCTTATCACCTTTCAAATCTTCATCTTCAAATGTACTGATCTTATTCGCGCTAAGATTAAGAACAGTCAACGGCGAACCTTTCTCAAACAGAACTCCAGGGAAATGTTCCAATTTATTACCTGCCAATGACAAATTGCTGGTATTGATTCCTTCAAAGTCTTTAAGACCATCATCACCTATCTCGTTATATGAGAAATCTACTGAGGCCATAGTATAGATTGAATTGACATCAAATATGTTTGGTAACTTCTTCAGTTTATTATGAGAGAAGGACAAATTCTCGACATCTTCCATACCACAGAATACCTCTTTCGCACCATTCTCATCAGAAATTGCCATAGTTTCAATTTCCTCAATCTGATTATAATCAAATGCTGCTTGCACAAGATTCACATCCGGCCCAAAAGCTGGTAATTTTTTTAATTTATTATAAACACAGTCTATTTTCCCCAGTTTTGTCAGTTGATTGATATTGTCTGGAAGTTCTTCTATATTATTATGACCTAAATATAATATCTGAATCTTATCTTTTGATTTTCCATTTGCCAAAGCTCTCAATCCTTCCGTAAACTCCGCGCCACTCATCTGCTTGTTCATCGCCAGATTAATCTGTATCAGCTCTTTCATCTGTGCAATTACTGTCGGGAATTTTTTCATGTAAGGACAGTTATATATCTCAAGATCGGTACATGATTCCAATCCGGCCATTCCCTGATATTCAGGATTCTCAGTTGAAGCCTCCGGTAATGTTTCGATTGGTGCATTGGCAATATACAAAACCTCTAACTTCTTTAATTTTCCAATAGCCGGACTAATGCCATCTATACCATTGGTCAGATCTCCCCATACTACATCTTTTGGTGAGACTGACATTCCCTTTATTGCGGAATTATAATCACCTTTTATTTTCATTCCCAACTTCAGAGGCTCGGAAAGATCTTCTCGAATATCATGCATAACAAATCTATTCATATAATCGTCACGCATATTCTTAAGCTGAGTTTCTGTCAATTGTCCTTTTAAACATGAAGGATCAATCGGATTATTAGGATCAACCGTCTCGTTTTTGATAAAGTCGTTGTGTGTTCCCAATGCCAAAGTCTTTAATTCACTTAATTGTCCTATTGCATCGGGAATCTTACCTTTTGCACCGAAATCACCTAAAGACAAAGATGAGACACGACCATTCTTATCAAGCACGACCCCTGGTTGCTCACCCCACATGTCAATATCTTTCTCAAAATCCCAATTTGTACCTGCCGGGTAACTTTCTCCTTTATAAGACCAGTTTGGACCATCCAATGCCTGCCATATAGCCTTAAGTGCCAAATAGTCTTGAATATTTGCAGCCGTCTCAAGTAACGTAATGGGCACATCGACTTTCACTATTTCATTGTCTTTCACCGTAAACTCTGCAACACCATCCACTTCATCTGCAAAATACTGCAAAGTTCCGTTATTTTGCTTGGCCTCGTAAGAAATAATTCTATATGTACCTGCTTTTAAAGAAATTAAAGAATCAATTTCACCGTATGAAGTCAATTTGCCCTCACCATCTCCCTTATAATCTTCTGTGTATTCAACTTCCAAGTCTTTTATATCAGGCAAGTTTGTCTGCGTAGCAACATCCAGAATAGTCAAACTTATTTCGTCAATACTACTGAAAGGATATGCTTCATCCTTATTGCCTTCCGCAGTTTTCGTTCCTGCCAACAAGTTTTTAACCAACTTAAAATTAACGAATCCTCTTGGCTGAACATCCACCAGCAGATCTTTGACAACCAAGCCTCCGCTCGTCACAGTGAATTTCATCGTTTCCGTAGGACTACCGACAAATATCTGATCTTCTACCTTTCCATAAAGATAATAAGCGAGTACCGTATAAGTCCCTTCTGCCAAGTTCAGTTTATCGCTCCGCAAACCAAATTCTGCATTTTCCGCATCGTATGCATTCAACAACATCGTTTGAGAGAAAGGCTTTGTCTCACCTTCTTTCAACAAAGAGACCTTCATCTTCTTCGCCTCATTCAGAAAATCGAGCTGGTTATTGCCTGCACGCAAAGATACTCGTTTGTCATACGATGCACTTTTGTATAACTTAAACTGGACATAACCGCCTTGGCTATTGGTAAAGTTTGTTTCATCATCAGTACAACCAATGGCCATAACGGAAAGCCCTAACAATAACAGACATCCTTTCAGCAGCTTATAAATGTTCATGGATATATTCATCGTTAAAATCGATATAATAAAATTCTATTTCTTTTTATGTCGGCTTGCCAACTGTCCTCTAACGAGTTATAGTTATGAGGGTGTGCCATGAGAGGCACACCCTCACCTTTTATAATAAATTATTCTACAACAACAATCAATGCTTTCTTATTCATGCTGCTTGCATCTTTAAATATGATGAAACAGTTTTCCTGAATAGAATGATAATTAAGACCCATTCCACCTGACATTAAAGATGTCTTTTCAAATCCCTCGAAAAGCGGCTCCATTGTTTTCAATGAGGTAGCAAGGAAATCACCTGCCCAATTTTTCCAGTCGGATATCATAGGATCAATTATTAATGAAGCTCCGGCAGACGTACGTACAGTGTATATGTCTTCTGCTGGAACACCATATTCACCTGAGATAAAGCTACCGATTTCGGTTCCCTCTATAACCAATCCGCCATCCCCTGACTCAAAGTCAACACTTTCATACATACCATTGACAATGCTCATACCTGCACCAGCAGCTGCACCCTCTTGTTTAAACGCCATGATAACGTAATTGAAATATTCGTCATTGAGATCATCACCCTTTGAATTAGTCATTACCATATTCAAATCGCCATTACTTTCCTCCAAAGCCTTCTCATAAACATCAGTAGGAAGTGCAAGAATATAAGCAAGGCGTTCCTGAGCTGAGCTGTTTGCCTGAACAGATTCTATTTCCACATTACCTTGAGCATCATCAACGACCTTCATAGAAGCAAACTCATCAACATAATTCAACCATTCGCCGCTCTGTTCGAACTGAAGAATCTTATACTGGTTATCATTTGCATAAACATTGAATGAAAATGGGAACGGAATATCCTCTGCTTCACCATCACCGCCCATAATAGACTCTTTATGGAAAGACAAACCATCCGCTGAAATTATCCACCAGTAAGCACCATCTATACCATCAACCGCAATCTCGCCATCCTGCATGCCTGCAAATTCAACATATACAGGAACCTTTATATCTGTACCCTGTACACAGAAATACAGAGTATCAAACTGTGCAGAAGTCCAATACTGTGTCTCTACAGTAAACGTAATGGTATTTTCCACGTTAGCTTCCGTAGAAATCGGAAGTGCTTTATCTGTAGTCAACCATGACGGACAAGACTCGAGTGTCCAGTCAAAATTCGCCTTGAAAGTAAAATAGCCTGACGCACCATTTGCATTATGCTTGATTTCTACTATATTGGAATCGTTATAAACCACACCGGATGCATTCATGACAACAGGTGTATCACCTAAACGGACAATGCGTGCAATGATTTTTTCTTCAGTTCCTTCAATCAACTGAATGTCTGCCGTATCATTGAAAACTTTCATTTCGTCATCAGTAATCGTAAGCGTCACACTCTGTTCGCCGGCGGCACCATTGTACACAATTGCTGCATTAGGAAATACACACCAAGATTTTGATGACCGCATCACCCAATCACTGTTTGCTGTAAACTGCAAATCTACTACAGTATCTTTCAACACCACAAAAAATTCAGTCTGAACCGAATCTACGACTCCACCTGTAGAGTCGCTGATATCCAGCGAGTCATTACCTTCACTTCCACTTGTTAACTGGCTATCCTCTTCACATGAGAATAAACCTAAAAGAGCAACAAACAATACTGAAAGTTGCATGAATAAATTAAACCTTCTCATACATTATTTTTTAAAGTTAATAAATTATCATTCTTATCCTTAAATCAATATCCCTGCCTCTTTAAATATTCGTATTCGTCATCCGAAATCCATTCTACCACATTTGCATAAGTTCCTACCGTTCCCACTTCATTGACATAAAACGTCATATACTGGAAAAAGAAACCTTGACAAACATTAAAGAAAGATGTCACATTTGCAGGTTGGGACACTCTTAATTTATTATCTCCCCAAATTGCACCTTGGAATGGCTCTGATGCCAAAGCCACAATCTGAGGGTCCATCTCCAATTTCGGTTCAAGCGGATCGTCCGTATTAAAGCGCACTTTTATATCATAACCGTCATAGAGAAAGTCTTTCAATATAATACCATTCTTCTCTTCCGGATCACGCAACGTTTCTATCAGTCGCAAATCTGTCGTCGGCATATATTCTGTAAAGAACGTAGAAGTAAGAACAGCATGCCCTACAAAACGTTCGATATCAAACGGACAAACTTTAACCAAGACAACCTTGGTATTGTCACCGTAAAGTGACCATACTTTATCTTTTGATACAACCAGTCGCAAAGAAATGCCAATAGAATCAGTCTCCTCAAAATCATCGAAATGCCCGCGTATCTTTACCGCACCCACTGTTTCTCCAGCCTTTATCGTTACGGTATTGGAAGCCAAATCATAATGCACACCTTCAATGGCATTGCTTTCTTTGTCAATAAGTTCTACTGCAAACGTGCGGTCATAATCACAAACCGTCGTGGCTACCACCGGAATTTCATGATAAGTCTCTGCATCCTGAATGGCAATAGTCTGCAAAGAATCCGAAAACATGATATAATCCGGCCCCTCATAAGTTATTTTATCAGCTTCGCAAGCTACTAAAAAGAATGTTGCGCAAGACAGTAATACGACAGATAAATACTTGTTCATTATATAATTAAGATAAGTTCAACATCCGTTAATTACTCTCATTTGGTTGAATATCGGCATCCGGCAGATCAATCTCATGCTGTGGTATCGGCCATACAAACAATGGATTGTCGGCTGATATCTTCAGGCTACTTCCATCCGTTACGCTTTCCAACTGCGGTTTTCTTTCAAAACCTTTTCCCCATCTCTTAAGGTCATTCAGCCTGAAACCTTCCATATAAAGTTCGCGTACACGTTCGTTGCTGATCTCGTCAAGCCAGTTTTCTTCGCCCAACATGGCATTACCATAAGAAGAATAGCGCGCCTTGCGTAAAGTAGTCAGATCCTCTGCCGCACTTCCGTAATTCTTCAACCTGCAATACGCTTCTGCCCTTATAAGATATTGTTCTGACAAACGGAATACCTTTGGCATGCTGACATGCAGAATGTTATAACTATTCATAAAATCCTGATTGCCGTGATATTTGATCAGCAATGGCCAAGTCAGTCCGTGACTGAATCCTGTCGTCACCTGACCGAAAAACGCATTATATCTTAAATCGTTAGCTTCATATAATGCCAAGACCCATGAAGCGGGAACATAATCGGGTCTGTACGACACATAATCATAATTCAAGAATACCTGTCCGAGACGCCCACCGTAAGAAGTTGAAGTAAAGCCGACTTTCCAAATGATTTCTGTCGACTGGTCGTACTGCCACATGTAATCATAATATGAATAATTACCAGTATAAATGGTATTGACATCAGACAGAATGTACTTGTCACTCTCAATCACCTCAGTGGCACATTCTTCAGCTTTTTCCCAATCTTGCATATAAAGATATACTCGTGCCTGCAATGCCTTCACGGCATAATATGAGAAATACGGTGTATTGTAAAGAACATCATCTTCCTCATCCTCATCCAAGGCGAGCGCCTCTTCTGCTTTCTCCAGATCTTTCAACACAAAATCATAAGAATCATAGAGCGAAGAACGTTCCAGTTTTCCAGCATTTGTATATTTTGATACAAGTACCACACCAAGTTCATTTTTGGCGGTTTCAGGGTCATAGGCTTTGCAGAAACACTTTATCAATTCCGAATAAGCAAGCGCACGGGCAAAATAAACCTCCCCCTTATATCCCTGTAATTTCTCGTAAGCATCGTCATCGGTCAAAGTATTCTCCCATTTTCCGATTTGCTCAAAAAAATAGTTGCAGTCACCAATGACTTTATAAAGGGCAGCATAAACAGCCTCAATATCCTCATTTGTCGGCTTGATACTCCACCGCCATACATCTCCGAAAACGTTTGTATAACCATTAACGGCATATACCAAATCAGCCTGAATGTCCGGCAACAATGTGAGGTTGCCGCTATAAAGGCTGGAACTCTTATAGTCTGCATAAATTCCGATAACTGCCTGGTTGGCCTCTTCCACAGTCGTAATGGCCCGATTGGAAGGTATAGCGTCTGACGGATACTTATCCAAACAAGAAGTACACAACCAGAGGGAAATCACGCCCAATATGTATGCTTTTGTTTTAACCAATTTCATATTCATTGTTTAAAAATTAAGTTCGACACCGAATGTAAATTGCCTTGTAGACGGATATTGCGCACGGTAAATATTGCTGCTCACTTCCGGATCCAATCCGGAGAAAGCCGTAAAGGTCAGCAAATTCTGTCCCTGTGCAAAGACACGCACTTTTTCAAGGAAATGCGTCTTAGCCAACCAACGCTGAGGCAAGCTATAAGCCAGCACCACATTCTTAAGTCTCAGGAATGAAGCATCCTCCAAATAATGTGTATCAAACTGGGGCGTTACGCCATGACGCGGTATATCCGTTATGTCACCCGGTTTTTTCCAGCGGTCGTACAACAAACGTTTTGATTGGTTGTAAGCCGTATACAAACCGTTACTCTCATCCATAATACGGTCATTATTATATAACCAACGGTCTGCCATCCAACTGAAATGTGCGGTCAGAGACAATCCCTTCCATGACAATGAGGTACCAAATCCTCCTTCCCACGGCGCAATATAGCTCTTTCCTTCAATGTAAACGCGATCATCCTCGCTGAACTCATTTGTGATCTCACCATCCTTTGTATACCAAAGCGCATCACCGTTGGCCGGATTAACCCCTGCATAACGCACCAGATAGAAGCCGCTGACTGATTTTCCTACTGCATAGAGCGTAGCATTGTTATCAACATACTCCTCTATACCGTTATACAATTCGGTCAACTTATTCTTATTGTAAGATACATTGGCATACAACGACCATGAAAAATCTTTAAAGCGCAAAACCTCTGCATCGGCTGACAATTCAAAACCACGGTTCACCATCGCACCTACATTATCCCAATAGACTCCGTAGCCACCGTCTGCGTAGCTCTGTGGAACCTGCATCAGCATGTTGGAGGTGTACTTGTTGTAAAACTCCGCGGTAAGGTTAAAACGATTAAGGAAACCTAAACGCAAACCGACATTCGTCGTCCACAACTTCTCCCATGTCAGGTCTTCATTGCCGCGGGTAACCGGAACGATACCGACATCACCCATATAATTGGAATCGCCATAAACCAACGCCATGTGGGCATAGTTTGAAATAGAAGAGTTTCCGGATGTTCCTGTACTGAACGTCACCTGGGCGTTGGAAAGCCATTCCACATCTTCCATGAAATGCTCACGCTTCATATCCCACATCGTACCAACTGACCAGAAAGTAGCCCAGCGGTTGTTTTTTCCAAAACGTGAAGAGGCGTCTGAACGCAAAGAGAAATCAGCATAGTAGCGGTTCTCATAATCATATTCCGCACGACCGAAAAAAGAAAGGAAACCGTATGATGTTGTGGCGTCATTCCATGAACTTGCGAAAGAACCTGAAGAAAGGTTTGTCAGCACATCATTATTCTGCCCCTCGGTTACCACCTGGAAAGACTCATAGTTATAATTGATTCCCTCCTGACCAACGAGAAAATTGAAATGATGTTTGTCATCAACATCAAACACATAATTGGCCGTATTGGTTACTGAGAGTGTCAGACCGTCTGATGATGCACGGCCGGCAGAACCCATCCCGTTATTATTGGCGTAACTCGGGAATGAGCGCATGAAAGAAGTGGAGTGATCATAATCCACACCGAAAAGAGACTTGATTGACAATCCTTTAATCGGAGTCACTTCCGCATATAAGGAAGAAATGACCTTATATGAATTATGTCGTACCGGATTTTCTTCCATCCATTCCAACGGGTTCAGACCGGTACCTTTCCATGATCCGTCATTAGTAGAAGCCAATGTGCCGTCCTCATTATAGGGATTCCAATAAGGCAACATGAAACGTGAAGCGGAAATAGGTGAATAGAGCGCGTACTCGCCGTCTTCAGCCTGCTCTATGTCTTCATAAGCCAACAAAGTGTTGGTACCCATTTTCAACCAACTTTTAGCTCGGTGTTCTACATTGGCACGCATGTTATAACGTCTGAACATTGAGCCTATTGTAATACCGTCCTGATCAAAGAAACCACCGGAAACGAAATAATTCGTTTTATCAGTAGCACCATTCACCGAAACCTCATAGCTCTGCATTGGCGCATTGTTTTTAAACACCTCTTCCAGCCAGTTGACATCGGTATTCATCACCTTCTTATAATAGTCATCGCCCAAATCCTGGCCGATTTCTTTCTCATATTTAATACGCTCTTCCGTATTCATCAGATCCCAATTGTCACCGGCCAGCTGCGAAATACCCCATTGGCCCGTAAAAGCAACCTTCGCACTACCGATATTACGACCGCGTTTGGTCGTGATAACCACGACACCATTGGCAGCCCGCGCACCGTAAATAGAGGTGGATGAAGCATCCTTCAATACAGATATTGATTCTATATCATTAGGGTTGATAGCATTGAAACTGGAAGATTCAATAGGCACACCGTCAAGTATGAACAAAGGAGTTGTTCCGGAATTGATAGAGTTCGTACCACGTATCTGAAAAGTGGCAGCCCGACTCGGCTCACCAGATGCAGAAACGACGGTAAGTCCCGGAGCCTTTCCCTGCAACGCCTGGTCAAAACTGGCTGTCGGCACGTCGGCAACTTCATCAGAACCTATCGTTGAGACTGAACCGGCTACTGTTCCCTTCTTACGTACACCGTATGCCACCACAACCACCTCGTCGATTAACTTTGTGTCATCCTTGAGTGTAATATTCAATGTCTTGGTATTTTCGTCCACAGTCTTCTCCTGCGTTTCCATACCCATAAACGTAAAGGTCAGCGTAGCTTTCCCACCGTCAATCTTAATCTCATAAAAACCGTCTAAATCCGTCACAACGCCATTCATAGTGCCTTTCTGACGAACAGCCACTCCCATCAACGGTTCCTTATCCGCATCGGAGATGACTTGCCCTTTCACGGTGTAAACCTGTGCCACCGCAGACTGTATGCCGCATATCGCGAAAAGCACCCATAAAAGACTCCATTTTTTCATCTTTTGACTATTCTATATAATTATTATTCAATTTGCAACAAAAATTGCTTTATAAACCGCCCAAAACACCACCGTCACAAAAATCAATAACTAACACCCTGACATACGTTCAAATAACGCGAAAGAGCCTTATTTTAGACAGCCTCTAATTAAAAACGGCGCAAAGCTAACATTTTTTTATTAAAAAGCCAAAAAAATATTGCAAAAATCTTATTTTTAACACAATAATATTACACTTTCTCATACATAAAAGATATTCAAGAAACAAAGAAATTGTCCGGGAATTGCTATGAAAATGACGGACGCGGAAAGTGACACTTTGTATTTCTTACCTCTTTGAGACAGTAAAAATCCGAACGTTCCTTACGCTTGGAAGAAAAAAAACAATTCTCAGAAAGCGAAAAAAGCAATAATAATATAATAGTTAGGCATTTAACAGAAAAAACAACCGCTGTAAAAAGATATCAAACAGCGTAAAAAAACAAGTTTGGGAGCGAAAAAATAACTCCCGGCTGCTATTTTTACGGAAGCGACAGGTAGCTTTCGGATTTTCTACCTGTCGCAATTTTTATTGTTGGCTCCATATTTTTTATTTCTCGCTGTTGCAAATCCGGTTTTAGCTTTTTTAAAGAACACTTCTCTTTCAATATTTGCATATTTATACACAACTATCGTCGTCTGAATTGTATAAACATGCATATACCGCTCTATTTACAACTTTTTCTCCAACGGCCACGTCAGCTTTCAACGTTTTTTTTGTAACAAAGTGTCACCCAAAAGCCTCAGACTGTTTCTTAACGTCATATAAGACAGATAGGGGGTGGAGACAAAAAAAGGGGGCACACCGTTTTGCATCCCCATAACTGCATTTCGGCACACCCCCTTAAGAAGGATTTATGAATATCCGGTTTAAACGAGATGAGCAATCAGCTCCTCACGCTCTCCGGGCAATAAATCTATCACCGGCACTTCAATCATGGTATAACAGCCCGGCGCCTGCTTCATGGAAGCGCGAGCCACACATACCAGCACCTGACCGGTCAACGCCGGATTGTTGATGTGCATATTGAATTCAAACAACTGATTCTGCGTCTTTCCTGACACGCCTTTGCGGGTAAGGTTTACACCATGTCCCATATCAAGCAGTTCATCCACACAAGGCACCTGGATGACATGTGTCTCGTCATTCACGAAATACGGATCGGCCTTGATGGCAGCAGCCACCTTCTCGTACTCATAGCCTTCCTTCACTTCTATGTACACCATGCGGCGATGGATGCCCGTACCTGTCGGGATAGTCATCGAAAGGGCGGCTTTCACGCCTTCGACAGCCTTGACAGCAACGGTATGCCCCATACTCATACCGGGACCGAAGTTGGTATACGTGATGCCTTTCGGCGCAATGGCCTGAAGCATGGCGCGCACGACGGAGTCACTTCCCGGATCCCAGCCTGCTGAAATGATTGAAACGGCCTTACCAGCCTTCGCACTCTCGTCCAGCGAACGACGCAAGGAAGTAATCTGCGTATGGATGTCAAAGCTGTCCACCGTATTGATACCCAATGCCAGAATCTCTTTCGCATACTTCTCCACGCTGCGTGTCGGAGTGGCAAGAATGGCAACATCCACATCTTTCAACTCGCGGATATCCTTGACTACGTCATATTTGGCCAGTTCCTCCGGCTTGTTCTCAGCACCCTGACGGCGAACGATGCCGGCCACCTCAAAATCGGGAGCTGCCTCAAGCGCCTGCAATGTATAGTGACCGATATTTCCATATCCTACCACTGCTGCTCTAATCTTTTTCATCTTTCTATTATTATTTTGGTTCTTATATAATTATAACTTATAGTTCGTTCTGAAACATCGGGTCCCATGCCGGCAAACGCACCGGCTCCTGTTTCATGAGTTCCAGGATCTCAGCAGGACAATATTTGCGATTGACGACCAAACGGAACATATACTCGTCAAACCACTCGTCCGTCATAATCAGATGCCCCCGGTAACCGGACGCTGCTCCCCAGCTGTTCTCCACCATCCATTTGACAGGCTTCCCGGCCTCATCCAGATCGACAGCCATCAAGGTCATGGCATGTGTGCTGCCGCTATCGAAACTGCGGATGCGCTGCGCCTTGTCCATCCCGAAAGTGGTGCCGAAAAGACTCTCATAATCATAGTTGTTTATATCAAGCGTCCCGGTTGCGGCATCCAGAAACTTCCCGACATCACAACTGAAATACATCATGGAACTGTCCTTCAGGCTCGCAATCGCCATTTCCTTAATATCCTCTATCGGCAGATTAAGATAAAGCCAGTTGTTCCCGTCATAGGTATGACGGTCATAATCTATCTCATATACCTTATTATAAGGACGCGTGGGGTCGTTCATGAGCATCACATAATTGGCATTCAGATCTTCGCCTCCGCACACTTCTTTATAAAAGCCCAGGGGAGTGTACTCTTTCATCGCACCGGCACGCCCGTTTTCAGAGGGAGGCGCCCACCTGAACGTCTTAGGCGGTTCACCGTATGCATACACCAACATGCGATAAACGGTTTTGAGCATTTCCACCTTTTGCCGTTCCAGCTTCTTTTGGGAAGCGCCGGCTTCGGACATCTCGCGCAACTGCAAGCCGTATTCGCGCAACTTTCGTTTCAGGAGCGAAGCTATTTCGGACGTATTGTCGCTGCTGTAGGTTTCCGGCATCACTTCTTTCGGCACTACACCATATTTTGCGAACAAGTCTGAAACACCGGTAAACTGGCCGCCATCACTAAGAGGATTACGGAACAGCCACTCCACCATCTTGTCTTCCATCGGTTTCTCCCGGGTGTCTATCACTCCCTGTAAAAAAAGATTGCTCTTCTCTAATTGGTCGTAAAAGAAACTATAAACCTGCGAAAACTCAAAATTGCGCATGCCGGTCTTGGCCATCACGTCGGCGCGCAACACGTTCGTGCCGGTAAAAAGCCAACAACGGCCGCTCGACTGTTGGTCGGTAATGCCGGAACTGTTGACTTTATACGTAAAACCCGCATCGGGTACTGCAGGCTGGGCGGCATTCTTCGCCAACTTCTTGATGGCATTGCCACCAACGGCATTGCGAATAGCCTTATCTGCTGCGGTATTCTCGTAGCTTCCGGAAAGTTCAGCCAGCACTTCCGGCGTGAGTGCTTGTTGAGCGGACATCAATCCGGCAGTAAAGAACGCAGCAACACTTATCAGATACTTTTTCATCTCCATTTTATTACAAAATATTTTTCCGGCAATCGTTTTTGCTTATTTCCGCGCAAAAATACAATAAAAAAGCAGATTATATTACATTTTGTCAACCGGCTTAATTTTTTTTAAGAATAAAGCCACAAAAACAGCAAACAGCCTTCCGCCGAAAACACCGGTGGAAGGCTGTCCCATATTTCCGTTAAAAAAACTACTACATAAGGAGAAACGTTATTTTACATACTCCGCCCAGTCCGTCAGGCGCATGTCACCTTTCCGGACATAAGTGTCGTGCATGGCGAAAGCAGCTGACAGGCAGTGATGCGTATGTCCGCCAAACTTGGCTGCGTACTTCAGATAGTCGCGCAACATCGGCTGATAATCCGGATGAGCCACCTTAATCAGCTCTTCAGCCTTTTCCATCGCACATTTGCCACGCAAGTCAGCCACACCGTATTCCGTAATCACGGCATCCACGAAATGACTCGTATGGTCGATGTGTGAACAGAACGGCACGATGCTGCTGATGGCGCCTCCCTTGGTGGTAGAACCGCAAGTAAAAATACTCAGGTAAGCATTGTTCGTAAAGTCGGCCGAACCGCCGATACCGTTCATCATCTTCGTACCGCAAATTTTGGTTGAATTGACATGTCCGTAAATGTCTACCTCTATGGCCGTATTCAATGAACAAACACCAATGCGTGCAATGACCTCAGGCGAGTTGGATATTTCTGAAGGACGCAACACGAGTTTGTCCTTAAAGAAATCCATATCACGGTAAATACCCTGCAGACATTCGTTGGTAACGGTCAGTGAGCAAGCCGATGCGGACAGCACGCGTCCTTCACGCATCAACTGCACCGGTGCATCCTGCAACACTTCCGTATAGATGTTGAAATTCGGCACTTCCGGACATTGCCCCAAAGCCCCCAACACAGCATTGGCACCACTTCCCACACCGCTCTGCAAGTTCAGGAATGTAGGCGGTATCTTTCCCTCTTTCAAGTTCGCCAGCAGGAAGTCGGCAACATTCATTCCTATTTTGGTCGTTATCGGATCGGCATCCTTGAAAGCACGCGCCTCGTCAGGAATGTCACACTCAATGACTCCGACGATACGGTTGGCATCCACTTCCACATACGGCTTGCCGATACGGTCGGTCGCTTTCATAATCATCAGCGGCGTACGGTACGGATGATCTTCTATCTCATAAACATCATGTATTCCCATGCAACTTTTGCTATGGAAAGCATTCAGTTCCACAAAAATACCTTTTTCGGCCAAACGGCAAACCGTCGGGCTGATACCTCCGGCTGCGGTCAAATAGATACGGGCCTTGTCACCCACCTGTTCAATCTCGCAGGCTTCTATAATAGCCCAATCGACTTTTCCCAAATACCCCTGACGGATTTGGGTGGCCATATTGGAAAGGTTCAAATCGGAATATGATATTTCATTCTTGTTCACACATGTGCGGAAATCCTTGTTGGTCGTATAAGGAGCCCTGAATCCGATGGCATGTGCATTAGCCAACATACCGTCACAGCTCTGACCGGTTGAAGCTCCGGTAAAAATATTAATTTTAAACGCTTTATTGTCCGCATGTTCACGTTCAGCTTTTTTTGCAATTTCTGCGGGCACGGATTTCGGGGCACCGGCCGGTGTAAAGCCGCTCAGTCCGATAGTGTCTCCGTTTTGGATAAACGATGCTGCTTCCGCAGCTGTAATCTTGTTAAAACCCATAGGATAATATTTATTGTTAACTTCAATGGCACAAAGGTAGCACATTTTTTTCAAACAGTTCACTTTTAGTGAGGTGTTTTCAGCATCGGCCTTCACATTTTGTCATTTTCTGACCGCTACGGCAACAAAACAAAGACAAAAAACCGTCCTTAACTTTCATTTTATCAACATTCCACCACCGACACGCCCGTCTTTAGAAATATTACGAACAGAACACACCGCGCGTTAATGTTTTTTAGCATTAAATTATGCTTCTTCCATTTCTTTATATCTGACAAGCACCATATTCTGACATAAATTTTGTATCTTTGCCGGCAAATTACAACTAAAGAATGAAAAAACTCTTTATAGAAACATACGGCTGCCAAATGAATGTGGCGGACAGCGAGGTCGTTGCTTCCATCATGAAAATGGCTGGCTATGAAACCACTGAAACATTGGAAGATGCCGACGCCGTGTTTCTCAACACCTGCTCAGTACGTGAAAACGCAGAACAGAAGATTGTCAATCGTTTGGAGTTCTTTCATGCTTTGCAGCGGAAAGGCAAACATCTGATCGTCGGCGTACTGGGCTGTATGGCCGAACGTGTCAAGGATGACCTTATCAAGAATCACCACGCCGACCTTGTGGCAGGACCGGACGCCTACCTGACACTGCCCGACCTGATAGCACAGGCAGAAACCGGACACAAGGCCATCAACGTGGAACTGTCTCTCTCGGAAACATACAAAGACGTTATACCGCAGCGTATATGCGGCTCGAAAATTGCCGGATACGTCAGCATCATGCGTGGCTGCAACAACTTCTGCCACTACTGCATCGTACCCTACACACGCGGCCGCGAACGCAGCCGCGATGTGGCCAGCATCCTGAATGAAGTACGCGACCTGCGCGAAAAGGGTTACAAGGAAGTTACGCTGCTGGGTCAAAACGTCAACTCCTATCACTGGCAGGACGGGAACGGCGGACAAGACGTCAACTTCCCCGACCTGCTGCGTCTCGTAGCTCATGAAGCAGACAGAATGCGCGTCCGCTTCACAACGTCCCATCCGAAGGACATGAGTGATGAGACGTTGCGCGTCATCGCCGAAGAACCGAACGTGTGCCGCCACATCCACCTGCCGGTACAAAGCGGCAGCAACCGCATACTGAAACTCATGAACCGCAAATACACGCGGGAATGGTATCTCGACAGAGTGGAGGCCATCCGGCGCATCATTCCCGACTGCGGCCTTTCGACAGATATTTTCTCCGGCTATTGTACTGAAACGGAAGAAGACCATCAGGCTTCACTGTCGCTGATGGAAGCATGCGCCTACGACAGCGCATTCATGTTCAAATATTCGGAAAGGCCGGGCACATACGCGGCCAAACATTTATCCGACGACATACCGGAAGACGTCAAGATAAGAAGGCTCAACGAACTGATTGCATTGCAGAACCGTCTTTCGGCCGAGAGCAACAAACGCAGCGAAGGCAACGTCTACGAGGTCTTGGCCGAAGGCGTCAGCAAACGTTCAAAGGAGCAACTCTACGGACGCACGGAACAAAACAAGGTGGTTGTTTTCGACCGGAAAGACTTCCGCATCGGCGATTTCGTCATGGTCAAGATAACCGGCAGTTCGTCTGCCACCCTGTTTGGCGACGCCATATCCAAAGCCGACCAGACAGTTTAAGCCATTACCCGCAAGCACATTACAGAAGTTAAAAACATGAAAAAAGGAAAAGTCTCATTAGGCCTGCAATGGCTGACTACCGGTGTCAGCACGACATTAGTACTGATCCTTTTAGGAGCCGTCCTCTTCTTTTTGCTTTTTGCCCACAAGCTGTCCGACTCCGTCAAAGAAGATTTGACGGTCAGTGTCCTCATATCGGACGCCACGGAGCAACAAGAACTTGACCGATTCAGAAAGACGCTCTCAGAGACCCCTTTCATCAAAAGCATCCAATACATTTCCAAGGAAAAAGCGTTGCAGGAACAAATAGAAGCCATGGGCAATGACCCTTCGGAGTTCCTCGGCGCCAACCCCTTTACGGCTTCACTTGAACTCCAAATGAAATCGGAATATTCCAATTCCGACAGTCTTATGTGGATTTCAACCTTTCTGAAACAACAGCCTTGTGTAGAAGACGTTATTTACCAAAAGGAACTGGTCGACGCCATTAACAAGAACATCCATCGGCTCAGCTATCTCCTGCTGGCGGTAGCGGCATTGCTCCTGCTGATTTCATTCGCGCTGATTAACAACACGGTCCGACTCAGCCTGCATGCCGGACGATTCGTCATCCGTACGATGAAACTGGTGGGCGCCTCCAGAGGCTTTATCCGGCAACCGTTCATGAAACGGAGTTTCAGCCTCGGATTCCTTTCCGCCATCTTTGCCAACGGCATCCTGTATGGCGGCATACATGTCGTCGTACGGTATGACGCCGGGCTCACGGCTTATATCGACAACACGATGCTGGTCTGCGTAGGCGGTGCCGTACTCTTGCTAGGACTTTCACTGACACTCCTTTGCACGTACTTCTCCGTCAACAAGTATTTGCGGATGAAAGCCTGCGACGTTTATTAAGATTCTAACAAAAACATATACCATCATGGACAAACGAAATTTTGCATTTAACAGAACAAACTTCATCCTGCTTGCCATCGGCATGGCCATTGTCATCATCGGCTTCCTGCTCATGTCCGGTCCCGGCAGCAGCGAAACGGTCTTCAATCCTGATATTTTCAGCACAAGAAGAATAAAGGTAGCGCCCGTCGTGAGCCTGTTCGGTTTCCTGTTCATCATTTACGCCATCCTGCACAGGCCGTCGGACAAAGACAACGGAACTACTCCAACAGAAGAAAACGTTCCGGAAAAATAAGAATGCACGCCATTGATATAAAAACCGTACATCTAAAACAAGAATGGAAATTTCCGAAGCACTTATCATGGGTATCCTGCAGGGACTGACAGAATATCTGCCGGTCAGCAGCAGCGGCCATCTGGCCATTGCCTCCAACTTTTTCGGCATGAACGGCGAAGAGAACCTGACATTCACCGTTGCCGTACACGTAGCCACAGTTTTCAGCACTTTAGTCATCCTGTGGAAAGAAATTGCGTGGATATTCCGCGGGCTGTTCAAATTCAACACCCCCGGCATGAACAACGAACAACGCTATGCCGTCAACATCATCATCTCGATGATTCCGGTAGGTATCGTAGGACTCTTTTTCAAAGACTATGTGGAAGACATCTTCAGCAGCGGCCTGCTGATTGTGGGTATCTGCCTGCTGGTAACGGCACTACTGCTCGCCTTCTCATACTTTGCCAAACCGCGGCAGAAAGAAAGCATTTCCATGCGCGATGCATTCATCATAGGTCTTGCACAGGCTTGTGCCGTCCTGCCTGGACTGTCACGTTCCGGTTCGACCATCGCAACCGGCCTGCTGCTCGGCAACAACAAAGCCAAGCTGGCACAATTTTCTTTCCTGATGGTTATCCCGCCCATTCTTGGCGAAGCGTTGCTTGACATCGTGAAAGCCGTCAGACACGGCGCGGAAGCCGCCACCGGCAGCATCGGACTGCTGCCCCTTTCAGTCGGTTTCCTGGCTGCGTTCCTTTCAGGCTGTCTGGCCTGCAAATGGATGATAGATATTGTAAAGAAAGGCAAGCTGATATACTTCGCCGCCTATTGCGCAATTGTCGGCGCCGTCATCATCGTCAACCAATGTCTGGCATAAAACCTTTTTCGCGTGGATTTTAAGAAAGGAGAAATCATTGCTTTCGACAAGCCATACGGCTGGACGTCTTTTGCTTTAGTGGCAAAGGCACGTTACCTGATATGCCGCAGAATCGGCGTCAAAAAACTCAAGGTGGGCCATGCCGGCACATTGGATCCACTGGCCACCGGCGTACTCATCCTCTGCACCGGCAAGGCAACCAAACAGATCGAACAGCTGCAAGCCCATACGAAAGAGTATGTCGCCACCATCAGGTTAGGCGCCACTACTCCCTCTTTTGATTTGGAGAAACCCATCGATGCGGAATATCCCACAGCACACATCACTCCCGAGTCAGTCGAGGAAACACTGAAACAATTCATAGGAACCATAGAGCAGGTTCCACCGGCCTTTTCAGCCTGCAAAGTCAACGGCGAACGCGCCTATGAACTGGCCCGCAAGGGCGAGGAGATCACGCTCAAGGCCAAAACGCTGGTCATCGACGAGTTGGAACTTGTCAGCTGCAACCTGCCGGAAATCGTCATCCGCGTCGTATGCAGCAAAGGCACCTACATCCGTGCCTTGGCACGCGACATCGGCTTCGCCCTCGGCAGCGGCGCACACCTCACGGCCTTGCGGCGTACAAGGGTGGGCGACATCTGTGTGGAAGACTGCATGGATATAGAAACGTTCGGCAACTGGTTAGCCGAACAAACAATCGAATGTGAATCTGAATAAAAAAACTAATTTCATAGAAAGGCGTTATATCATGAAGCTATCACAGTTTAAATTCAAGTTACCTGAAGAACAAATCGCGCTCTACCCTACCATGCACCGCGACGAATCCCGCCTGATGGTATTGCACAAGAAAAGTGGTGACATCGAACACCGCCAGTACTTCAAGGACATCCTCGATTATTTCGACGACAAGGATGTGTTTATTTTCAATGATACAAAAGTCTTTCCCGCACGCCTCTATGGCAACAAGGAAAAAACCGGAGCCAAGATAGAAGTCTTCCTCCTGCGCGAACTCAACGAAGAGTTCCGCCTTTGGGACGTACTGGTCGACCCGGCCCGCAAAATCCGTATCGGCAACAAGCTGTATTTCGGGGAGGACGACTCCATGGTAGCAGAAGTGATAGACAACACGACGTCGAGAGGCCGCACACTCCGTTTTCTTTACGACGGCCCGCACGACGAGTTCAAGGAAGCCCTCTTTGCATTGGGCGAGGCACCACTGCCCAAACACATCATCAAACGCCCGTCCGAACCCGAAGACATGGAGCGTTTCCAGTGCATCTTCGCCAGGAATGAAGGCGCTGTCACGGCCCCGTCTTCCGGCCTGCACTTCTCCCGCGAGCTTCTCAAACGCATGGAGATAAAAGGCATCGACTTAGCGTTCATCACCATGCATTGCGGATTGGGCAGCTTCAGGGCCATCGACGTTGAGGACCTGACCAAACACAAGATGGACAGCGAAGAGATGCACATCAACGAGGAAGCATGCCGCATCGTCAACCACGCCAAGGAGGAAGGACACAAAGTCTGCGCCGTAGGCACCACCGTGCAGCGCGCCATCGAGACATCGGTCGGCACCGACTTCCGCCTGAAAGAGTTCGACGGATGGACGAACAAGTTCATCTTCCCACCCTATGATTTCGGCATCGCCGACAGCATGGTAGCCAACTTCTACATGCCCTACAGCACCCTGCTCATGCTCACGGCCGCATTCGGCGGTTACGACCTGGTGATGAAAGGCTACAAGGAAGCCCTCAAGGAAGGTTACCGCTTCGGAACGTACGGCGACGCCATGCTGATAGTCAACGACTGATGGCCACCTTGTATTTAGGTTTGGGAAGCAACCTCGGCGACAGGCAACGCCTGCTCCGCCAGGCCGTTAAAAACATAGAAAGGCGGATAGGCTCACTCATAAGCCTGTCCGCCTTCCATGAAACAGCCCCATGGGGCTTTTCTTCACCTCACCCGTTCCTGAACGCGGTGGTCTGCGTCAATACGCCGCTCAGGCCGCAGGAGGTCTTATTCATTACGCAGGACATCGAACGCGAGTTGGGACGAACCCGCAAAAGCACCGGAACGACCTACGCCGACCGTCCCATCGACATCGACCTGCTGTTCTATGACGACATGGTGCTCGACACCGTCTATACCGACCATGACGGCGTGGCAAGACGCCTTACGCTCCCCCACCCGCTGATGCACAAACGACGGTTCGTCATGGAACCGCTGGCAGAAATCGCACCGGACCGGATTCATCCCACATTGGGAAAAACCTGCCTTGAACTGTGCCGTGCACTCGAGCAGGAAGAAGCCGCACAGCCATGAACGGCTCCCATCTGAAGGGATGCACCTAAAACCCCTGCCACAGATAAAAACGTGTGTTCACCATGTCAGGCGTCCGTGAAACGGCCCCCGTATACGGCGGTTTGTAGTCACAGTAACTGTTGCCCGTGTCCATGATGAGCCGGTAAATATTCCGCCCGGTCAGTTTCGCAAGAATCATCCCGCGGCTGAAACCCACAAACTCATAAAGATTAAAATCCTTACCATTGCTGACAATCAGCCGGTCTCCGATTATCAGGATGTTGCCGGCAGCATTGACTCTCACCTCATCCTTTCGGAAGCGGAAGTCAAGCCCCTGCCGGTCGAAGCGGAACATGTACGCCTGCCCCTGCTTCACAATCTCAAAACGGCCGAGACGCCCCAGCTCAGGCCTGCTCGTATAATTCCTGTGCGAACGGCCGTCCCAATACACCTGCCGCCCGCTGAAGTCAGTCCCCTTGAAAATGTCGCCCGTGTGTTCCACTTTTCCGTAAAGTTCCGAACGCAGGTCACACCCGCGCTCGTCCACCACTGTCACCTTACCGCGGTAAACCGGGTCATACGGATAAGAACACATTGCGAAATACGGCTTCGGCAACCGCTCCACCTTGACAAACTGCGGCGCACACGTCATTTTCCCGTCCACCGCAATGCCATACTTCCCGTGCAACAAAAAGATTTCCACGCCCTCGCGCCGCTCGTTCCTCCTTTTGATACGCACCATCTCCAGGTTCAGCAGATGCTTCTCCGCACCTTCGTCACACAGATAAACCGGATAGTCCTGCGTTGCACCGCCCCGGCCTCTCAGCCCGCCGGCAAACAGCCGCTGCCAGTCACGGTTCTCGGTCGGCATGCCGAAAGTAAGGTACGTGCCCACCTGGTCTAATATCACCACGTGACTCTTCCCGTCCGCCACACGCATGCCGCGCCCCACCTGCTGCAAATATTTAGAAAGCGAAAGCGTCGGACGCGCCAGCTGGATCACTTCCACCTCCGGCACATCCCACCCCTCGGAAAATATATCCACGTTGACCATCAAGCCGATGTCGCCCCTGCGGTAGGCCTCCACCATGCGGCGACGCTCCTCCGCCGGCGTCTTCGCGTCCACCACACAACAGCGCACTCCCCGCTCCGTATAATAATCCGCGATGTGACGCGCATGCTCCCGGTTGATGGCATAAACAATTCCCTTCTTACCGTCGGCAAACGCCTTGTACGAATCATACAGATGCGCGATGCTCTCCGGACAATCCATCACCGTGGCCATCTCCTTCACCTGATAATCCCCGTCGACGCCCCGTTTCGTCAGTCCGGACACACGGCGCACCGCCTCACTGTTAGGGTCAGCACTCACATACTCAAAGTCCGACAGCCAGCCCTGCTCAATGAACGTGCCGATGCTCCACGACTGCAACATCTCGTCAAACAAGTCCGTCAGAGGCTCACCCCCCATCCGGTAAGGCGTCGCCGTCAACCCGACGAAACGTGCAGCCGGCCACCATTCCCATAACATCCGGTACGTCTTGGCCGGCGCATGATGCGCCTCATCCACCACCACCGTTCCCGGAACAAACTCAAGCAGTCCGGCACGCCTGTTCAGCGTCTGTATGCTCGCCACCTGCACCCTGTCCGCCGACACCCGTTTCTTCCCGCCTGCAATCACCCCGTGCTGCACGCCGAACCGGCGCAACGTCTCCGCGATCTGCTCCACCAGCTCCACCCTGTGCGTCACCACAAGAACTCCGGCCTCCGCCTGCTCCCTGATGACCTCCGCCATCAGCACCGTCTTCCCGGTACCCGTCGGCATCTGCACCAGTATGCTGCGCACACCGTCCCGCCACCGCCCATAGAGGCGGCTCTTCATCTCCTTTTGGTAATCACGAAGTTCCATGTAAACGGATAAAAGGTCATAAAGACATCATCTCACAACAGTAAAAAACGATCAATCCAATATCTTTAGAAAAGACAGGATGCAGCCCGGCAATGTCAAATATGAAAACTTCATTTTCGTTTGTCATTGCACTCACCTTCCACTATCTTTGGATAAGATAGGATACGGCTCGGCATAACCAAAACCAGAAAACTACGTTTTCGTTTGTCTCTGCACTCACCTTCCGCTATCTTTGGATAAGATAGGATGCGGCTCGGCATAACCGAACCAGAAAACTACGTTTTCGTTTGTCTCTGCACTCGCCTTCCACTATCTTTGCAACATGAAAAAGTTTATTAGGATTGTCATAGCCTATCTCTCCGCTATCATCCTTGTACCGATAGCCCTGATAACGAAACTGTTTAGGAAATAACGTCTATTTCTTAAACGGATCTTTATAAATACCCAGCAACTGCCTGGTGAAATAATAAAAAAACTGCATGTCGTCAACGAAGTAACGTTTGAACAACCGTTTGGGCTCTTTTATAACCCTGTACAACCACTCCATACCACACTTCTGCCAAACAAGCGGCGCACGCTTCAGTGTGCCGGCTTCAAAATCAATGGTCGCCCCCAAAGCCATAAACACCTCAACCCCCGGCATACGGTCGCGATATTTCATAATCCATTTCTCCTGTTTAGGCGCTCCTACACCGACAAGCAATACATTCGCCCCACTCTCATTGACGATACGCACCAACTCCTCACATTCCTGGTCATTCTTCTCAAAGCCATAAGACGGAGAATGCGCACCGACAACTATCTCACGCCCAACCTTCTCATTGATATTGTTACGCGCTTTCTCAGCGATCCCTTCTGCCGCTCCCAACAAGAAAATCTTACAGTTCACATCATCCTTATGATACATGTAATACGCGGTAAAGAAACTGCTACCCGGTATAGCCTCCGGCAAAGACTTCTTTAACAGTTTAGACATCAGATACAAAATCTTACTGTCGCACACCACCCATTCCGCCTGTTGGTAAACGTCATAAAACGCTTTGTCTCGCTGAAGTTTCACCAGATGGTCTACATTGGGGGTAATGAGAACGCCTTTATTTAAAGTCTCAAGTAATTTGTGTTGCGTTATTACCTGAATCCTAATATTTAAGAAGTCAATACTGTTCATTGTAAATATTCCAATCAAGTTCTATTTAATCATCTCTATTTCATTCAATACACTCGGAATATTTCTTTCCAATATATCAAACGGGACTTTTATTTTATCAGTCACTTCAGGAATATCTTCTTTTAAGCATATTTTTTTACATTTTGAAACATCATACAAAGGAAGAAATAAAGCATCTTCTTTAAAAGTCTCTCTGAATATAGGTATATCGCTGAGAATGATTTTCTTACAGCCACAAGCTAAAGCTTCAAATGGTGTACGCCCAAATCCCTCATCAATAGACAACAATACAAACGCATAAGCAAAATGATAAAGAGAAACAAGATATTTCCAATCAATATATTCTGTAAAAATCAGTAAATCTTTCATTTCTTCAATCAAAAACCGAAGCTCTTTATCCTTTCCCCAACCTTTACGTCCTACTAATACCAACTTTAGATGTTTCTTTTCTAAAAGAGGCTTAATAACTTTAAGAAGATATTTAAAATTCTTTCTTGGCTCTATTGTTGAAACAGATATAATATACTTTTTAGGTTCTATTCCCCATCGTCTTAAATGGTCTAACCTCGCTAAATTAGAACATCCTTTATACATCTCAGCAATATTCTCACCACAATTATATATTGGCAATTTTGTAATCTTACTTGCATCACTCTTTACCGTTTCAGAAATGGTTATTATGGCAGTTGCTTTTTTCAATGCTCTATTCATTTTAGGAGTCAGATAATATTTTGCAGCAACATTAAGCGTACTCCTATACTTTAAATATGCCAAATCATGCAAAACAGGCACTATCTTTATATCTTTTCCATACACATTAATTGGTGGTGGAAATATCGGGAAAATTGCAACATCTGCTTTTATATTCTTTACTACCTTTGGTAATATTATGTTTTCCAGTAATAATCTTGGCGTTTTTTTAATAATAATACTTTCATGATTATTATCAATAGTATTTTCTACATGAAAAACAGGAATAACAATATGACTACTTTTTATCAACGCCTTATATAAGTCTATGGCATAAAGTTCTACCCCCGTGGCTTTACGACCATAAATTGGGGTTAGATCAATTAATACTTTCATTTTTTAATGATAAATATAAAAAATTAAAAGACTTCTTTCTCCAAGAATCTATAATCTCATTTACTTCACTAAAATCTATATTTAAGACTTCTGGTATTTTAATTTTCTTACCATCATATACAATACGACCCATTAGTTTAGTTATCGTAAGAATAGATAAAACTCTAGAATTCATATTACTAACAGGATTCACTAATGTTGTAAAAGGAATATTAAAATTAATAGAGAATGCAGTTCCATGGAAACTGTCCGTAACTACATAACGAGCTTTAAGAAATAGCCCTAACCATTCAGATGGACCAACAATAATAGGTGTCTCAGTTCCTTCTTTACTTAATATACTTCTATCACCTATTATAAAAATAATTGTTGAACATTTATAGGAATTTGAAATAGAATACGCTAATTTTTTTATTTGTCTTGAACCTGAGAGTGTATATACCAATACATAATTATCAAATAAAGGCAATTTATATACACATGTATCTATCCAATCTTGTTTATTTAGCAATAAAGTTGGATCTAAAACGACTTCCGCATCTCTTCCACAAATGCCCTTTAACAATTCGGCGCCTTGAATTTCTCTTACTGACAAATAATCAATATTTTTTATCAAATCTTGATATTTCTTTTTCATTGAATCAGGAATTTTAGAGACCGAAATACTTGCTGCATATGATATACGTTTGGCTTTGAATTTTTTGGCAAACTCCAAGAAAAAAACATCAAGAAAATCCGTATGCATAAAATTCCATATTTGGTCGCTACCTGCTATAAATGTATCGTACGATAAGTCCATTGTAGACCGTATTCTTTCTAATGTATAAAAACTTTCAGAGTGTTTTGTATATGCATTAAAGAAATCTACAAATTGTTTATGATATATTTCCTTGTATTCTTGATTGTTCCTGTCAAACCTTCTCTTTCTATATACATCTATCACTTTTTTAACTATATAAATAGGAGCTTGTACGCCATATACTTTGAATCTATTTATGATTGCTGGCAATATGGTTTCTTTACTTTTTGATAAATCTTTAAGCCGTTTTTCTAAATCTATTACTTCTGCATCATAGCCATTTTTATTTAAAAAATATTGTAATGCAAAGGCCTGAAGTTCTTCTCCATAATTATCATCTTTAATATATGTCACAATCCCAATCCTCATTTCTTGACTAATTTATATATTATAGTTTTATAGATATTATAAAGTCTCAACTTATATATTATATATTTAAACATTCTAATAAATTTACATTTCCAATCTTCTTTCCATGGCAAATTACACAACCGTAAAAAATCACTCAAAGAAGTTTCCGGATTCATCATTATTTTAACTGATAGATTCCTTTCTGGTCGTCTCATCACTGGATTCTTTAAATTTGTTTGTTCCATTACAGCCTCTTCAATACTTCTCTTCTCTATATAAACATCATTAAGAAGTCTAGGAAACAACAAATTTATCATACTCTGATTATCTATTACCAAAGAAACTCCACATGCAACATTCTTACTAAATCTTTTACCATGCCGACCAATTCCCCAGAAATCAGCTATAGTAAACGTTCCCAAACGCTGAGTATTGCAGTATTGACAACGAAAACAACTCTCTCTGAAAATTAGCCCTTCAAAAAATGCAGCCATATACGCATTCTCAACCAGCCTCAAAACAATCCGTCTTGATTTCGCTACCTTAACTGAAGGTAAATAATCCCAACTATCAAATCTACGAAATTGAAATGTCTCAATATTCTTATCGTTAAAACGAGGGGACTTTCTTAATTTATCTAAATAGGCATTAAATATCCCCTGTGACGGTACACCATGGCAAACCAAATCTATTGTTATTAATTTATCATCATACCGTTTACCTCCCAAAAAAGAATATAATCCGGCTATTTGGCAAGGAGTCCCAGAAAACAACACAAGTCTGCCTTCTTTTAAATAATCCTTTACTTGTTTATAACAATCACCAATTTTGCTTTGTACATATTTAGAGCCTCTCAGCAAAGGCAGACCATTTTCATCTTCAACAGCAATATGTCTTACTTGAAAACCATCATCTATTATTGCGCCAAAAACCACCCCTCCTTTTTCTATCACATAGTCAGCAAATGCAGAAAAAGCTCCACCAGAACTGCTTACTGCCCGATCTTTATAATTTATCAGTGCATAAACTGTTTGTTCATGCAGGGAAACCTTAACAGGATTCAACACCGGACACCTTTTTATACAAAGTCCACATTCCACACATATTTCATTATTAATTACTGGCTGCAAAAAACCTTCGTCATCAGGTTGCATTTCTATTGCCAAATGCGGACACGATTGAGCGCATGAGGCACATCCCGTACAATTCAGTTTATCTGCTAATTGTATCATATAGGTAGTTTAAAATTATATCCTTCTATTCTACCCTTTAAAATCATAAACGATTTACGAGCGTCTGACAAGTGCCCTCTAAGAGCATGAATAACTATACCAAAAAATGGTCTTGCAAATTGTCTAAGTTTATAACCGAAAGAAAATTTATGTTTACGCATTAGATATCCAGCACCTCTTGCATAACTATATGACTTCTTTATTAATTGCTGCTTATCGTATATGGAAGACGTTGGATGATGTATAGATATTACAGGATCATAATATACTCTATAGCTATATTTCTCCATAAGCGTCAGCAAATAATCTGTTTCTTCGCCAGCGCCTATATTATACGGCGAACCCACACCCATTATCTCATCAAAATTCAAATATGGACAGAACTTAAAAAACAACGTATATGATATAGCAGCGCATCTTTTCTCTATACTAAGTTCCGAAGCAGATTCTGGAAATACAGATGTAGGCACCCCATCTTTATCAGTCCCCTTTCCTGTTACTCCTTGGTACTTCCCTTCACACAAATATTTCAAAACCTTATAAAGCGTTTCAGGCTCATACCAGCAATCATCATCCGGGAAACCAACATACTTACCTTTTACATAAGGCAAACCTATATTACGAGCATGGGATAATGAACAATGTTTATAAGGAATATAAGTAAAATCAATGTCAGGACTTAATTCAGAAAAAACTTCTTGATTATCCTCTTGGTCTATAAAAATCAACTGTATTTTACTTAAGTCTATCCCCTCCTGTGCATTCAGAGAAACAACGAACCGGGCAAGTTCATCCTTACGATTTTGAGATGTTTGAATAAGAGATAAATCCATTAAGTTTAAAAATTATTTTTCAATATTCTTATTTTCTATCTAGTTTTGCTCGTTGATAGAGGTTTTAAAAAGGCAAAATAACTCAAGACGAAACAACATAAAATACCATTATTTGGAATCGATAAAGAATTATTTGTTGAGCTCAGCAATAAAAAAGAAACAACAATAAATAATTTCTCAAACACACTGCGATCTTTCAACATTAACAGCAAAAATTTAATCATAAAAATAAAAAGTGGTATCGTAAATACTATGCCAAAACGCAATATAAACATCAACCAGTAATTTTCTATGATCAAATCATCTGTTCCTGAATTATAGTAAACAAACTCAAGTTCTTTTGAAGGAAAACCTAAAATAAAATCTTGCAATGAGTAATACTGAAATATATCAAATATTTTAATGCGCACTGCAGCACTACTTTCATCATATATCCCCATCTCAAATAATCTGTTACCCCAACCTATAACAAACATTAAAAATAAAAGAACACACCCACCTGCCAATATATAAACACTAAAATGAAAAAACTCTGTTTTGTTCCTTCTTATTAAAAATAACCAATATACTATGGATAGCATACCCCATAAAAGCATAGAACTTCTGGTATTAAAACACAAAATAGACAATAAGCCTAAACCAAATAAAAGAAATTTTCTTTTTAAATCTGACAATAAGATAAAACTCATCATTATTGAAACACATAAAGCATTCTGCAACGGATGACCAATAAGAGCAAAACTTCTAAAACTTTCATTTGCATCTGTTATATCAGCAAAAAATGTTGTAGAAAGGATACGTTCCAGTATGGCAATAGAACACTCTGCTATATAAAAGTACACAAGATATTTCTTTGCAAGCAAAATATAATATTCAGTTTTGTAGGCTTGAAAAAACTGATATACAAATATTGGACAAACAAATCCTGTAATCATCATCTTCATATCTACATTTCTACCTGTAATAAGATTAAAAGAAGATAGAAACAATAAAAATATAAGGAAATAAAGATTTCCTTTATCACTTGCAAAATTACATTTTCGGATAAAACAAATTAGAAATATAAAATAAACAATAGGATTTAAGCCTCTAATAAAGGAATAATTCTCATCGGGACTTATATATCCTATGGCATATAATATATTTGTGCATGATAATAATATCACAGACACAAACATCAACTTAAATAGTTTTACTTTCATGCACTACTACGAATAATATTTTGGCGATATTTTATTCACTATTTAACGTACTGTCTTAATGTTCCATACTTAAAAAGGTTATAAAACCTTAACAAAATATGTGGATTGAATAGCCCCAACCGATTCCAAAATTTATTCTCTACGGTTATGAACCAAGGCTGCCATGAACCTGCGAAATGGTGTATACAATAAGTATCTTCCTTACATTCAATTTTACCTGTTGCATAGGATTTAGGACTAAAGTAATAATAAGGGAATACCGGTATTTTATGGAAACCACACATCATTGCGTCCTCAATTCCTTTTACAGATTCCAATATAAAACCATTTTGAACAAGACAATTTCTTATAATGATCGGTAATACTTTTGTATCAAAGCTACCATCTTCTTTTATAAAGCTTTTATTATGATAATAAGACAAACAAGTATGTACCCACTCTGAATTCTTCTCTACACCAAAGGCGGCAACTTCTAATCTTTGATCCTTAGAGTTCTCAAAACATATCATCGTATCCATACTTAACAAGGCATCAAAACTCTTCAGCACCTCAACATCCATGTCTAAATAAATACCACCATAATGATAAAGGGCATACAATCTTATATAATCGGCAGCAAAAGCGTATTTCTTATTCTCAAAAGCCTGCTTCACCCATAACGATGAGTCTTTGTTAAACCTATCAAAGTTCCAATGGATAAATTCATAATCAGGAAGGTACTTTTTCCAACTTTCCATACACTTCTGCAATGAAACTGGTATTGGATCATCACTTAACCAACAATAATGAATTATCTTAGGTATCATATAGTTCAACTATTACATTATATTCCGAGCTTTTTTAACAATAATTAATTATCTACATCACAAATATTATGGTTAACGTTTTCTTCCAATGGATAAACCTTTGCATCGGGATTTTCAGCAAAGTATTTGAAAATAGCTCGTTCCAATTTATGGCTTTCAACTTTACGATGTCCAGTAGATATAAATTTAGCAGGAATCCCTCCAATAATTGACTCTGAAGGAATGTCCGAGAAGTCCTTGCCAACAAGACTATTGCTTGCGACAATTGTCTTGTCCGGTATCACAGCACCACCGGTTATTGTTGATGAATTACAGATCCAACAATAATTACCTATACTAATTGGTTTAGACCATTTTCTTATATAATGTTTATTAAAATCTGCAATAAAATGAAAATTAGTATCAAATACTTGAGACCTGTGTACAATTCTAGATTGTGTACCTACGCGAATTTCAGAATATGCTGTTATATTACAAAAACTTGTTATTTTTGTTCCGTCTCCCATATCCAATAGTCCATTTAACCCAACATTTAACTTGTTGCCCGTTCCTATCTCACACTTACCACGAAATATCACTTTTCCCCAAATATTAAGTTGAGTGTTACCTGTGGCAAACTGAGGGCCGCCTGGTATTGTGACATTCAGTCTTACCATGCCTGTTTTGCATTTACCCACACATTCCATAGTTCCATACTGAGAAAATAACTTAGGCCTACCGTAAACAAAAACAGGAAATTTGATTGCCTGACGTAATGGAAAAAATATGAAGTTAAAATAAAACGTGTATAATGGATTAAACCAATGACACCACAACTTACGTATTATATATATTGAATACGCTTTTCTCAGTTTATTAATTATTCTCATAATATATTTTTTTTCTTACTAATGATATTATCTGACTTCTTTCATTGATTGTCATTCCCAACAACCATATCGTCGCACCTGTAATCAGCATCGAAAAAGCTATGAACACAAACATCAGCAATAATGTGTCGGGAATCTGATTCCTGATTATAAAATTCATGACAAAAGAAACTATCACAACTACAAGAATTGGAAATACCACCTGCCTTATATATTCTATAGCAGAATAGTTTATATATGGTTTTATTATTTTCAATACCACAATCAAATAACAGAAGCGAACAACAAAAAGAATTATATATACACTAACAGGCGAACAACCATTTTTCAATGCTATATATGAGAGTGGGAAAACCAGAAGAAATACTCCACTTCCAATGGAAATATATTTTTTCAGTTTTCCTACAGCTAACGCCACTGACCATATTGGATTGTTCAATACATTTATGAGAGAATATGCAAAAATCCATAGTGTAAAAATACTTGTATACTCCGGAACCTCTTTTAGCCATAAGTTTAATATTCTATCGATGCTAAATCCTATAGGCAGACACAAAGTCCAAAGCAGGAAAAAAGAATATTTTGAACTTTTATAAAATAGTTTCAGCAAATACTCTTTATCTCCGGCTGCATATGACTTTACGATCTGTGGACGTACAGAAACAAAAAAATTTGTAGTAAAATTATTTACGGCACTGTTTATCTGATATGAAACACCGCGCGCTGCATTCACAACAGGTCCGAAAAACATGTTTAACAGGATGTTTACGCCCGCATCATTTACTGCATAAACGGCTGTGCCCACTGTATTCCATCCTACTATCGAAGACGTTTCTTTCAGCAAGTGTTTATTCCAAATAAAATAAACTTTACATTCAATGTATTTTCTACGGCAATAAACAAAATAAAATATCTGAACCACAACGGAAACGACAAGCATCAAGAAACCGTAAACGATTAATCTGTCAAAAGGTGAGACACTTATAGCGTATGCCACTCCGAGACGCGCAAATCCCTCAAAGATACCAACATACGAATAGACACCCATATCTTCATGCGCTATAATCTCAGAATTAAACACTATACCTATTAATGTAACACATAAGGAAAGCAAAGTAAACTGATAAACCCAAATGGTTGCAACCAATCTATCAGGAGGAATATTTAGTTTATTGCCTACAAACCACAAGCCTACGGTCTCTCCTACAGCAATAACAGTTGCTGCCATTATTGCATAAAGCACTAAATGCTGACAAAACACATTATTAGCTTCATGCAGATTGCTCTTACCAAGTTCCACATTTAAAAAACGCTGCGTAGCATTGGCCAGAGAACTCTGAAAAAACACAAACATTGATGCCAATCCACCAACAACATTATATATTCCATAATCCTCTATGCCTAATTTATCAAGAACAACCCTTGATGTAAAAAGAGTTACTGCCATAAGAAACAGCATTCGTATATATAGAAATACTGTATTCTTGGCAATTCGTTTACTTTTTAAATCCATTTCTTAGAATAATGAATCGAAATCAACCCTCTCAAATGCTTCAAGATGCCCTCCACGTGTGGCGTTATATATCTTTATACCATGTTCGTCTGCAAATTGCCTTGCATACTCATATGCAATATTCATCTCCCAAGTAGCACCTATGAGCTTCTTGTCGTTTGGATTGCTACCTGCAAAATAAGATTCTGTCCCATGGTTCACAATAGTTCCATCTTTCTTTTTCTCCAATCCATATGAATTATCACAACCAATAATATAAAGTTCGCGAAATCCCATATATACTGCAAGTTCAAACAAGACATAAGTCACAGTTGCTATAGTATAAACTACTTCAGCACAATTATCTGAAAATCTTGGATTATCAAGCAAAGATCTGTCACCGTCCGTATTCATCCATACACAGTTTCCTCGTACTTTACGCGTTGTAATATAACTCTCTTTCCGGAAAAATTTCGTTTGTGCCGGTATCTTATTCATCGTTCCTAGCAAACTATACTGAAAACTTTCGTCAATGACTGAATAGAAGGTAGGTCTCCAACTTGTATGCGGAAAAATTTTATCTATTTTATTTGACGCAAAAGAAAAATCATTATTCTTATGTATTTTTTCTAAATCCTCTGCTTTTAAACTCGGACCATTACATATTATAAAACAACGTTTGCCTACATATTTATCGTGTAGTAACTGCATATTTACATCATTATATTCTTCCTTACCGGAAAGGAAATAAAGCCACAAGCTATATCGCCTGCGTATTTCCTTTGCAAATTGTTTTAATCTCAACAGCATACTCATATTTGTCATTCTATATAAACAAGGCTATTTAAGCATACTGTTTCAAAAACATGTACACAAGCAGCCTTAACTTAAACATAATTAACCTTTAATCATATAAGGATCAATTTATTAAACACTTTCACCCATATCTAACCATGCCCTTGCACACGCTAAATCTAATCCATCATCTATGTCACACCCAGTACGTTTATTTACCAAAAACTTATAAGGATGTTTGCCGTGAAAGTAAGCCCATTCTATCATTTTTAACCGAGGCGCCATTAAAACCCCATCTGTTACAAAATAAAAAGTTGGTAACTGCTGACTTGGAACATGTTTTAAGCCTAATCCATAATTGATAAGTTCCTCTTCGTTTCTTATATAACGTTTAAAACTTTCAACACTCATCAAAGAATCACAACCTTGTTCTAATGCAGGATAATAAGCAGCAATAGCCTCACGGTAGTCTTTCGGAAAAACCAATGGAGATGTACATGTAGCCCACAAAATAGTCTCTCCATATACACTCTCGGCAATATGCCTCACGACCTCCCCAAATGTTTTTGTTTTCTCATCACAATCCTCAAGCGTTCGTTTATGAATATCAGCACCTGCAGATTTTGCCATTGCCAGCATTATATCCGAGTCTGAAGAAACGACGATACGGGTTATCTTTTTAACCTCCTGTAATTGATGGATCTTGTTAATTAAAAAATTTGTTCTCGTTCAGAGCCACATTTTTGTTTTTAAGCCGAGTGCTGCCTGCACACGCAGGAATAATGGCTGTAATTGTTTTTTATAACTTTTATAATAACACTATTAATTATCACAGCCATTATCGTTTAACTTTTTAACTTATTGTTACTCTAATAGCTGTTTTTTTTCAACAACCAACTTACGATACAATTGTTCCGCAATATAAAAATCAAGCGGAGTGTCAATATCTACTGCTTCAATCTCATCAATAATTATAAACTTTGGCTGTTTGCCAATTATATTACTGTTCTTTATTAAGCTATCGCGCGAAGTAACAGTAACACCGAAATTTAATGCAACTACATTTGGTAAGTCTTGCGAATTTGGTGCATGCTGCGGATCATAATTTAATGGTTTACCTTCAAGCCACATAAACTCCTTTATAGAACTCACAGATGCCACACAATCACAATAGTCCTGATTGTCTATAAAGAAATTTATGCACTGTGAGATCGTTTCGGGTTTAATGAATGGAGAAGTACACGGTGCATAAACAAATATGTCCGTTTCAGTAACTTCACCTAAGTGACGGAAAAATTCGCTTCCACTACATTGAGAAGACGCATAGTACTCTTCACGGCGATGAATTTTTACCCTCTCCTTATAATATTTGTTAACAATATTAATTGCTTCTTCAGAATTAGTATTTATTACAATGGAAGTAAGTTCAGGTACTTTTAATAAAGTTTTTATTTTCAACTCCATAAGTGTTGTATCTACAAAAGATCTCAGATTCTTATCCTTAACACGTTGAGAACCGGACCTTATTGGAATAACTGCTGTAATTTTCATATAAATATTTTTTCGTTATACATTAAGCAAACTTTTCGATGCAATAATTTTTATTTTATAAATTGAACTTTCCCAATTAAAAATCTCGCGCGAGAATAAACCCATTTGCATATAGGATAATATAATAACAATAATGCAACTGAGATTATAACATTAACAACTATCCCTCCAAGTTCTATTTTTCTAAATGACGTGGTAATCATATAATGCGTAGCTACAATAAAACCTGTAGTACGTGAAAGATAAAATATGATCTCATTAGGCCGCACTTTTCTCCATAAATATTCCGAAAACGAATACAACGGGAGTATTGCAAAATATGCCATGAGTACATATAATAGGATCGATCTCCAATATATTCCTTGGTACATATCACATCTACCATGTAATAATGAACATCCCACAGAAAGCGAAATGAATATAAACATTAACCATTTCTTTCTTGTCATACTGACTAAATAATCTTTATAAAGAGCTGTTAAAACATAAAATGGAATTGCCATGGAAAACGAAAGAAGATATTGATGGCAAGTAAATCTATAATTATGATATAACACTATAAAAATCAGCGATATTAACACTAAAATAGATCCTCTCATATATGTTATTTTATAACAAATAAGTTTTACTCCTCCCAATGTCAAAAAGAACCATGTAGGTACGTTAGGTATCTTGAATTTAAGAATAGCGCTTACATATTCAGGATTTTTCAATACATATGGTATATTAAACAATAAAAAAACAAATACCATTGATAAAAGTGCATTTAAGTTCTTTTTAAAACCATCTTTGTGAAACAAACCACTGATGAAAAAGAATAAAGGCATGTGAAATGTATATATCCATGCATCAAATTTCTTTCCTATACTTTCTGGTTCATAATAAAGATGACCTAGCAATACAAAAGAAATGCCTAATACACGTAAATAATCTAATAAATTAGGATAGTAACAAATATTTTTTTCTGCTGTACCACACATATCTTTTTCTTTATAACAGGGTCAAGTGTTCCAATATATATAAATAAAATATAGAAACGTAATGAACTCTACATCTCCTCCCCCACCTCCCTCAAAAACGCCTTCGGGATGTAGGCGGAAGCCAGGAAACATACGGGATGCAGGTCGACAAGGACGCAGGTCTGGCGGCCGACACGGGCCACACGGCCGACAACGCCCTTGAACTCGCCATCGGTAATCATCACACGCTGGTCTCTCTTGATGCGGAAATCAGCAGGGGTGACGGCACGGATGGACTCGCTGCCGCTAACGGTGAAACGGATGAAGTTGACCATCTCGCGGTGGGGAATGGTGATAATGTCGTTCCGGCCTCTGTCATTCTGACGGGTACGGTCGTACATGAAATGAAGCTGCAAAGGGGCTTTGTCCTTACGGGAACTGTTGGTTTTAAGGGGTGTGGCTACCAATGAACGGACGGTAGCCGCGTCGACATAAACGAAAAGGAGGTTGTGCAACAGGGATTCTTCGACTTTCTTTTTCTTGCCGTCCACCTCCTGCAGGGTCTTACGTTTGGGGACGTAGGTCAACAGTCCGCTGCCGGTTAGCAGGCTCTCGGCTTCCAACTCGCGGCCGTATGTGACCCGTAACACATACCAGCGGTAACCTTCAGGCAGCGGGCGGTCCGGCTGCAGGATATACTCCAAGGACACCCCGGTGGCCATGTTTTCCGCACCGGCGGCTGTGAGAGGCGGCAAGCCTTCACATGGAAGCATACCCTGAGGGTCTTCCGTCTGACTGGCTACATTGATCAACGTACCCATCACACTCTGACTCCTGAGAAGTGTGATGACACAAAAAAAGCGTGAGACCGTCGTTACCCGTCCCACCCTGGAGGCTCTCGCATGCCCTTCACCGTTGAACGAGCAACGCGCAGAGCCCACGCCGATATGAATATACTTTTCCCTTAACGACACACAAAGATATGTATCGAAAAGGGATGCGCATAATACACATCCCGAGGACATCTACTTGTTGCCTCATCCTTGACGGTGACAGAAATTTGCGAGATTTCCAAGGTCAAGAACAAGACGTCATGTAAACGCCTTTAATATGTCAAGCATCTCCGCCCACCCTAAGCCCCCGCTTTCGCGTCTCGGCGCGGGCTTTCGTTCTGCTGCCGGCTACAGATGGCTGTCGCCACCGGATTTTGCCTGCAGGCAGTGATGGAGATTCATCGCAAAGGTAATTATTTTTTTATTACCTGCAAACCTAAAAGCGAAATATTAAGGTATGTTCTGTCTATTGGCAGCACGAAGCATCGGACAGATGTATCACAAAAAGAGGCTGCGCACTTCCTTCAGAAACATCCTGCCACAACCGTGCGTTATGCTTCGCACAACGCACCCCCTCTCTCCCTACACACAGTTTTATGTTTTTATCCTTCACTCCTTCACCTACGGTTATAACGCATAGTTATTCAGTCGTTTACAGGTGAAGGACTTTTGATGAAAAAGGGTTCACCGGACGTTCATTGCCTCCATCGGGAGCGGACCGGAATTGCGACCTGTCGCCTTGCCAACACGACCTGTCGCCTCACAGAAGCGACAGGTCGCAATCCGGACGGCAACCGCTTGCAGTTTTCACATCGCAACGGGCAGACTCCGACAGACGGTGAACCCCGGAGAAACAAAATCCTTCACCTGTAACAATCTGTAATAAAACAGATTACAACAAAGGTGAAGGAGTGAAGGATTTTTTGGGAAAACCTATTGTATAAAGGGGAAATAAATCAAATGACCCGTCCCCTGCCTGCAGTCGAAAACATTCCTTGCAAGAAGGGAACGGGATACACTTATTTTGAACGTTTCAAGGAGTAGACAATCTTCCCGTCCTTGTCAATCAGATGTAATGATAATTCTTTTTTGTCAGCCGTCACCAACGAATAGCCTGAGACGCTGCTGCAGAACTGCGTTCCCTCAATTTTCTTGACGGGGCGGGTCAACGAGCCTGACGTGTTGACCACATAATCATAATCGGCCCCGCTGCGGCGGATGTGCTGGAAATTATGGATGTGTCCGCACACATACAGGTCGACATTCTTATGGCGTCTGAGGATGGTGTCAACACGTTTCTGCATGTCCGTACGCTCCGTCTCGTTCTTTTCCGTATCGGCATAAATGGGGTGATGTCCCACAACGATGACCCAATCTTCCTTAGAGACATTCAGTACGGAATCCAGCCATACGAGCTGACGGTCGATATCGCGTTTGCCGGCATCGGGATAGTCCTCCGTGTCTTTCCTGTACTTGTCCAACAAGGGAGACGTGTCCAGCATCACGAGGCGCACGGTTATATCGTCACTTTCGAGCACCTTGGTGTAATAAAAATAGGGCATGTTCCAGCGTGCGCTCACCCGGCTGTAGTCAATGACCGCCTGCGTGTTGCCCCTGTATTCGTGGTTGCCGGCAATCGCATACCAGGGCAACATCAGTTCCGGGTGGTCGTATATCAGTTCGAAGTTGGTCATCCACAAGGGGTCGGACGTGCTGCGCACACCTTCAAAGTGATGAACGTCACCGGGGGCCACCACACATTCTATGTCTATGTTCTCGGCCATCTTTCCCATGGTACGTGCCACCGGTTTCTGGTCATAATAACCGTTTCGTCCGAGGTCGTTGGCAATGTAGAAATTCAGCGGTTTTTCTATGGCCTTCCACGCCGCCTCGTTCTGGGCGAATACCATTGTACACGTGAATGCCAGCAGGATGATTAATGATTTTCTCATAGGGATAATTATCGTTTGTTACTGTTTTTGTTCTGTTTAGTTTGCCCCATACACACCGAAGTGAGCCTTCACGGCCGGAGAGTAGTAAGTCTGTCCGTTAACGGTCAGCCCGGCAGTCTGGAAATAAGGTTGGGCGAAAGCCTCGTTACCGCTGTAAGCGCCGGCAATGACATTGGCCGTATGGAAATCCCACGCCTCGTCATAAACCACCTCGCTCATCTTGGCCGTGTTGATGTCGTAGTTGACAAATTCCGGATCCGGAAGGTTTGTTTCAGTGGCAATGACACTGTGTACATCAATGCCCGGAACAACCGTTCCGTCGGCCGTCGTAAATTCGGCCGTGTGGTAGTTCTTATGTTCATAGTTGTAACCTTCCCACGCATAAGCGATGCCTGAGCCGGCTTCCCATTCGCCTTCGTCGTTCATCTCACCGCCCCAGATCACGTCGCTTTGCCGGTTGCCTGAGATATAGCAGTTGTAGTCGATGACGGATTTGCTGTCATAGCCCTCTTCGATGTTGTTCGGATCTTTCCAGCCCGGTGTCTGGGCACGGTATTTGCAGTTGACCAGCATATTGTTGAACACATCCGCCCGCACGTTCTTCTCCGCATAGATACAGCCGCCCTTCTCGCCGTCGCGACGCCATCCGGCATTAAATATCGTATTGTTGTAGGCTTTAATCCTGCCTTGCGCACGGGTAACGTCATCCTGCCCGTCGCTGGAGAGTTTCAGTCCGTTGGTGTTCGGCGCATACATGATATTGCCGGCCACGTCAACTTTACATCCGGCCTTGACGTTGACCGACTCGGCACCGTCATAACCGTTGCCGGCGAAGATGTTGTTGGCAATGATGGCATTTCCGCCCATCATGTAGATGCCGTCGGACCAGCCGTAACGGATGGTGCTGTTCGTAATGACATAGTTGCCGTCCGGGTTGTTGGTCGTGATTTGCGGATAAGCGTCGTCGCCGGCCTCATAAATACCCGCGGAAGCTGCCGGTGAGCCTTCGATGACCTGACCGCCGGTGTATTCGATGGTCGTGTAATTGATGAGCATCTCTGCGCATGAAGGGTAAGCCACGATGCCGCCCCACTGGTGTTCTTCCTGAAAGATATTTCCGGCCAGCCGCTGGTTTTCAGGTACAGACATCAGGATGGGATTCTCGGCCGTACCGTTGCAATAGAGGTTACCTTTCACGATAAACTCCACAGGCACGTGGTTGACACCGACCCCTTCAGTGGCAAAAATCAGTTCAACGCCTTCCTCAATGTTCAGGCTCTTACCTTCGGGCACGGTTATGTGGCCGGTAACATGGATGCGGCTGCCCTTTGTCCACGTTCCTTCAACATTGCCCTCCACCGTCAGGTCGTAGGTGTTTCCACCCTGATTATCTCCGCCCTGACCGCTTCCACCTTGTCCGGGAGTGTTTTCCGTTCCGTCTGTCTCTTCACTGCATGATACGAATGTCGTACCGAATGCGGCCAACATGGCGGCCGCCATCACATAATGTCTGAATTTCATAACAAAAGTAATAAATGGTTTGTCAGTTTAATATTTCGGTTTTTATTTTTTAGAGTTTATACCGTAATCCGATCATAAAAGTCTGTCCGCTGCGGGATTCGCGCTCAACGACGTTACCGTCGAAGCGGCGGGAATCGACGTTCACCGTATGTGGTCCCTTCCGGATATATCTCAGGATGGGCGTATTCAGCAGGTTGGAGGCCTTGGCAAAAACCGTCAGCCCGTATTTGAAACCTTTCTCAAGGGAAGCGTCGAGCTGGAAGAAGCCCCGTTCCCATATATCGTCATCATACCAGCTTGAGATGTCGGCCAGACGCTTGCCCGTATAGCTACCCAGTATCTGACCTTCCCAGGCATGCCGCGGACTCTTGAAGAGCAGCGAAAGGTTGGCCACATGGGCTGCCTGTCCGTAAAGCGGCCGCGTCTGTTCGAGCATTTCCACTTCGTTGCCGTTCATCTGGCGTTTCGTGGTGGTGATGGCCGAATGGGTATAAGTATAATTTGCCTTGACGCCGAACCAGTTGAAATATTTCATGATGTCAACCTCGGCACCGAGATTGCGCGCCGTTCCGAAGTTCATGGGCTTGTATTTCAGATCCTGCCCTTCCGTAATCAAACCGTATTCAATCGGATTTTGGATGTTCTTGTAGAAGAGTCCGACCATGAACTGTTCGCTGGAACCCGGGAAGAACTCATAGCGCAGGTCGATGTTGTCGGCCACGGTATGTTTCAGGTCGGGATTTCCTTCTTCCTTGTAGTCATCGCCGATGATGCTGTAAGGCGCTATCTCGAAGAAACTCGGACGGTTGACAGCCCGTGCATAGGAAAAACGGAGGTTCGCGTTACGGTGTACGTTGTATTTCAAATGCACGGAAGGCAAAATATCCCAGTATTTCTGCGTCCCCTCCGGGTCTACGCTCTCTTCGGGGAAACGCAATTCATAACCCTGGTCGGTATGCTCCGCACGCACGCCGCCATTGATCTCCCATGCGCTGACCGTATATTTAACCATTGCATACGCCGCACCTATCCGCTCTGAAGCGTCATAATTCAGTGCGCCGCCGATATTGCCGTAAGAGCGGCGCGGATAAAACGCTATGTCATCAAAGTTCTCCCAATCATTGCCCGTATCGGAATTGAAGGTATAATAATTGCAGAAACTGGTACGTGCCTTGTCGCGGTAGAGTCCGCCGGTCTTGAGTTCGAGCGTTCCGGTTTCGACGTCCGGCCGGTAGCTGACATTGAGGCATCCTTCCACATCGCGGTCGTCATTATGCTCCCAGCGACGTTCCGCACAATCGGAACTCATGATGCGCCCGCCCATGAACTCCATCTTGACGCGGTCGGGCGTCTCGTTATAGGCTTTTGAATAGTTGGCGCTCCAGTCTATCTGCATCCTGTCGTCACGAAGCATCCTGTGTTCGCCCTTCAGCGTGGAATTGTAGATGTACTGGCGGTTCCATTCCAAACGTACGGAGCGGTAGACCTCGTCGCTTTCGTCGCGGACCTCTGCCTCCCGCAGATCCATATAACCGTTATACCAGGTCAGTTTGTTCCGGCGGTTGATGTCATAATCCAGTTTCAGGTGCGTCCCGAGCCGGCTTTGCTGTACGGAATAGTCACGGTAGACGGTACCGTTGCGCACCGACTCACCGGGCTTATACTCTATTTCACTCTCACGTCCGCGATAAGTGTTGCTGTAGCTGGCGGCCAGCATGATTCCCAGCTTGTCATTAAAGAAGCGGTCACCGTAAGAGAAGCCTGCCGTCAGATCGGGCATCGGTTTCTTTTCGGTCATGTGCAGCGAAGAGGAACTGAAATCTGCGGCACTGACCTTGCTGCCGGTCTGCGTGGTGCCCCACCGCTCATCAGGCGAACGGCGGACAATCTTATCCCAGGCAAACGACTTGAAGTCACGGTCGAAATACATGGCATTGTAGCCGGTCGAGATGCTGGCGGTCAGCTGACGTTCTGAGGGGGCGTCTTTCATTACCAGGTTGACGGCGCCGCCGATACCGTCACCTTCCATGTCGGCCGTAAGAGACTTCGTGACCTCCAGACGGTCCAGCAGTTCGCTCGGGAAAATATCCAGCGGGACGAAACGGTTCTTATTGTCGGGGCTGGCAATCTTCACACCGTTCACCAACGTATAGTTGTAGCGCTTGTCCATGCCGCGCAAGATGGCATATTGTCCTTCGCCGCTCGAATTACGTTCAATGGTGACGCCGCTCATCCGCTGGATGACATTGGCAACGGTGATGTCAGGGCTCAGCTCAATGGCTTTCGCGCTCAAGACATTCACCACGTTCAGGGCATTTTTCTCAATAAGGCGTGCGCCGGCTTCGCTACGCCCCGTATTGGTAGCGGTCACTGTCACATCGTTAAGTTCTATGACCTTGCTGACAAGCGGGATTTCTATCTCCGCGTTATCAGACGTTATTTCTATCTCGTACGGCTGATATCCCATATATGAGCAGACGAGTGTACAGCCGCCGGTTATGTCGATGTTGAAACTGCCGTCAAGGCCGCTGATAACAGCCTGCGAAGGATTTTCCTTCACCGATACCCTGGCGCCGATAATCTCTTCGCCTGTCTGTGCGTCCATGATTCTGCCTCTTATAATTTCGGCATTCGTATGCAATGCACTTGTCAAAGCCAATAAACAAAACCAACCTTTATTCATGTCTGTCTTAAAATTTACGGCAAAGGTACGCCGGCCGTGTTACGGTTGTGTGACGGTGAAATGAAGATTCGGTGTTATGTGTTAAAACCACACGTTATCTTGTGAAAACACTTGGAAATAAAAAGGCACCTGTTTGGTTCGTATTGGTTGCTGACCGCATAATCAGAGATTTCTTTCCGCATTTACAAACAGCACGGTTATTTTACGGATTATTAGCAATATTAAACCTTCATATTATTTTCCCTATTTAATTTTTTTATATACTTTTGAAACGTAACTTTCAATAAAGTTTTTTAGGAATATTTTTAGAGATAAAAAGCACGACTAAGAAGTGGTAAATATACATATATAATAAAGTGTAGTTATGAAACTATCAGCAAAGAAACTTTTTTTGGCACTGCTGCTTTGCATGGGATCAGGCAGCATGTGTACACTTTCGGCTGCAGTCCGTTTGCCCAAGTTAGTGAGCGACCGCATGGTGCTCCAACGGGAAACGGAGCTGAAAATCTGGGGATGGGCCGACCCCGGAGAGAGAATAACGGTGCGTTTCCGTGGTTCACATTACTATACGGAAACCGGTGCGGACGGGCGGTGGCATGTCATGTTGCCTCCGCAGGAACCGGGTGGACCGTTTGTGATGGAAGTGAATGACAAGGTGATTCGCGATGTGCTGGTGGGCGATGTCTACCTCTGCGGCGGGCAGTCGAACCAGGAGAACCCTATTGAACGTCTGGTGGAGAAATTCCCGGAAATCCCCGTGTCGAACAACCACATGATCCGCCACTACAAAGTGCCTTATCAGGACGTGACGGACGGCGTGCGCGAGGAGATTGCAGGCGACGCCGTGTGGCATTCGGCCACGGCTTCCGAGGTCTTGAACTGGACCTCACTGGCCTATTTCTTCGCCACCGAGGTGTACAACCGCTACAAGGTCCCGGTGGGGATGTTGGTGTCGAGCAAGGGGGGCACGGACATTGAAGCATGGATAGACCAGGCGCATTTAAAGGATTTTCCCAGACTGGTGGTGGACCAGGAAGCTCTTCAGAACTTGAAGGAGGCACGCAGGGACAAAGGGTCCGGCGTGTGGAACAAACGCGATTTTGACGATTCGGACTGGGACACGGTGGAGTTCCCCGGTACGTGGGACGAGCGGGGCATCAAGGTGAGAGGCAGCGTGTGGTATCGTAAGAGTTTCGACCTGCCCACTTCCATGATAGGGCGGCATGCCAAGCTCTATATGGGACGGATGGCCGACGCCGACTCGGTGTTCGTCAACGGCACGTTTGTGGGCACGACGGCTTACTTCGGTCCGCCGCGCAAGTACGATGTGCCGGCCGGCGTGCTGGTGGAAGGCAAGAATGTGATTACGTTGAAACTGACAGCGATGAACGGACACGGGGAAATCGTTCCTGACAAGCCATACAAACTTCAGGGGGATGACGACACGGTGGAACTGAGCGGCACGTGGAAATACAAGGTTGGACTTGACCGCGCCGAAGCCGACCAATACTCAAGGCAGGTGAATCTGAGAACAGCAGGTTCCGGACTCTACAACGGCATGATTTACCCCCTGCGCGACTGGAAAGTGAAAGGCGTCATCTGGTACCAGGGCGAGAACAATGCCGGGCGGGCCGGGGAATATGCGGCTTTGCTGAAGAACCTGATTGCCGGCTGGCGCGAGACCTTTGATTGCGCTGATATGCCTTTCCTGTTGGTGCAGTTGCCCAATTACATGGCCAAGCAGGATAAACCGTCCGACAGCGGATGGGCACGTTTGCGCGAGGCCCAGCTTCAGGTTGCCCGGTCGGTGCCCTACACGGCCCTGGCGGTGACTTATGACGCAGGCGAATGGAATGACATCCACCCGCTGGACAAGAAAACGGTGGCACAGCGGCTCTTCCTCGGGGCACGTAAACTGATCTACGGGGAGAAACTCGTCAGCTCGGGCCCCGTTTATAAATCGATGGAGATTGACGGCGACCGCATCGTGCTTTCTTTCTCGGAGACCGGGAAGGGGCTGGCCATCCGGGGCGGAGGCAAGACGCTGAAGCATTTCGCCATCGCCGGCGAAGACCGCAAGTTCGTGTGGGCAGATGCGAAGATCAAGGGCAACAAGGTCATCGTAAGCAGCCCGCAGGTGAAGCAGCCTGTGGCCGTTCGTTACGCCTGGAGCAACAACCCCGAGGATGCCAACCTTTGCAACAAGGACGGCCTTCTGGCTTCGCCCTTCCGGACGGACAGCTGGTAATTCCGAGATTATTTTCTTGATATTGTTCCCAAAAGCATGGCTCCGGCCATGCTTTTCTTTTTTACGCGCAGGCAGGGAAATATGCGGCGCGGACAAGCGGAGAAACCATATTCCCACCTTAACAAAACTCTTACCAAAAGGAATCGATGTGAGTAAAAAAATGCTGGATTTTCATTTCGATATATATGCCATTACGGCCAAGGATGATTCATTGATTAAAATGCCGGACACTTGCTTGCATATATTCAGAAATTTTGCGAATATTGCATATAGATTGTGCATACGATATTTGTCATTAGAAGTGTATCGATCCTTAATTTTCTATATATCAGCAATGTGCAAAAATTGCTATAAATAAATCTTTTATTAATATAATTCCGCCAACGCGTAAAGATTATATAAGATTAAAAACTCTGTCTTATGAGAATACTGCTCCACCTGAATTGTTTAGTGATGCTCTTTGCCTGCATCTTTTCGTCATGCCGTCTGTCACCGGAACAGCAATTTTCCGAGAACAGGGAAAAGACCGATACGTTGCTCCAACAGGCCCGTTTTTGCGAACTGCAGGATAAACCGGAACAGGCTCTTATCTGTTATTGGGATGCGCTTGACCTTTTACAGGAACCACAATGCCCCGATACGGCCGGGCTCGCTGCAACCGTCTATTGCCGGCTCGGCAATCTGTTATCGGACTGCGGACTGCCCGAAAAAGCAACAGAATATCACAGGAAAGGGCTCGACATGGCCAAACAGAACGGATGCCGCCACTTACGGGCAGAAGCAGCATCATGTCTTGCCGATGACTACAGACAAATGAACCGGCCGGACACCGCCGAATATTTCGATAATATCGCGAAACGCATTAAAGGAATCGCCTGCCAGCCGACACGCGGACAAAAAGATTTTCCATCAAAAAAAGATGTCCGCGAACGGGAAGTGCTGTTGCAATGGATGAACCGGACACTGGAATCACGCAAGGCCATGGCAAAGGCCGAAGAACACAGGAAAAACATCCTGCACCGTGCCGGAAGCGCTTCGGCAGGCTCGCTGGCATTAATCCTGATGTGCCTGACCTATCGCAGCAAGAAAAGGAAGGAACGGCAGTACCACGACCGCCAGCTGCATCTCGACCGGCAGTTGCAGGGTGAACGCATGGAAACGGCCAGGTTTAAGGCCATCGCAGAAAGCGAGAAAGCAAAAGCGGTGCAGATGGAACAGGAATACAGCCGTCAGGAACAACTTCGCGAAGCGCTTGCAAACAAGGAAAAACAGTTGGACAAACAGATGGCGGAACTGATGTCCGAGACAAACATCAAGGCTTTGGCCATTCTGGAACGGATAAAAAGCCGGCCGGGTTACCAGTGCGTAAAAACGAAACAGGAGTGGACCGCGTTAAAGACATTGGCGGCACGCCTTTATCCGGAAGAGATGCAGGTCATTGAGAACGCACCGCAGCTGACAGACCGGGACAAGGAAATATCCTGCCTGACCTTGTTGGGATTCACCACCGGACAGTTGGCCGTATTTTACGGAATCTCGCCGGGGTCGGTAACCAAAGCCAAATTCCGCATCAAAGAAAAAACCGGTAACCTGTGTGAGGCCTGAATGAAGTCCAACGGCCGGCAACCGGACTGTCTCGGAAGTGGAATGTCCGTATCCCACTACATCAAAAACAGCATTAATACAATAATAAACAGCAAATTAAAGCTGTTATAAATGTCCGCATCCGATTCAGACAAACAGCCATAAGTCCTGCTAACTTTGCAGCAAACAAATCAAAACAAGGATTATGCAAAGTTACCGAACAATCAACAGGCTCTGCGGTTGGAGTGTATTCATCGCCGCAGCAACGGTCTACACACTGACCCTCGAGTCTTCTGCAAGTTTTTGGGACTGTCCCGAGTTCATCACCTCTGCCGCACGATTGGAAGTGGGACATCCGCCCGGCGCCCCGTTTTTCATGCTTTTGGGCAATCTGTTTTCCCACATGGCACCGGACGCATCCGGTATTGCCTGGTGCATCAACTTCATGAACGGGCTCTTCAGTGCGGCCTGCGTCATGCTTTTGTTTTACACGATTACGGTTTTGCTGCGCCGGCTCATTGCCGATGGCACCGACCAGCCTTCCCGCTGGCAAACTGTCTCCATCATGACAGGCGGCTTGACGGGCGCTCTGGTTTATGCCTTCAGCGACACGTTCTGGTATTCGGCCGTGGAGGGTGAAGTCTATGCCTGTTCGTCCTTTTTCACCGCCCTTACATTCTGGTGTATCCTGAAATGGGATGATTGCCATGGCTCGCCGTCGGCCGACCGCTGGCTTGTTTTCATCGCCTACCTTGTGGGACTGTCCATCGGAGTACATTTGCTGAATCTGCTCTGCATCCCGGCTATCTGCCTTTTCTGCTATTACCGGCTCACGACGCAACCAACCTTGAAAGGGAGTCTGCTGACATTCCTGCTCTCACTTGCCATCGTTGCGTTCGTATTGTGGGGTATCGTGCCGGGCATTATGAAGATGGCAGGATATTTCGACCTTTTCGCCGTCAACACTATGGGGTTGCCTTACAACAGCGGGACGTTGGCATACAGCATTTTCCTGCTCGCGGGTATTGTGGGCTGCATTTACATCGCCATGCGGGGGCACAACCGTCTGTTCATGTCCGTAGCGGTTGCCATCACACTTGTTTTATGCGGCGTGACCCTTCAATCCACCATCACGTCCACGCTGCTGTCTACCTTTATCCTCTTGCTTATTGTTCACTTCGCCTTACGCCGATATTGGCGGCTGGCGCCACAAGCCACGTGGCACACATTACGCATCGCCGCTTGCGCGCTGTTCGTGTTGGTGATCGGCTACAGCTCCTATACGGTGATACTTATCCGCGCTTCTGACAATCCGCCCATGAATCAACAGGCATGTGACAATCCGTTTGCCCTCCAAAGTTATTTGGGAAGGGAACAATATGCCGACAAGCCGCTTGTTTACGGACGAACCTACTGCTCACCGCATGCGCTGGTACAGGAAGGCAATATCCTCAGATATGACTTTACGGAAGGCGCGCCCATTTACCGCCGGCAACAGCAAGTCACGGGTGATGCTGCCCCCCGGTATATCGAAACAGGCCGGAAGCTGGACTACAAATACGAACCGCAAGCCTGCATGTGGTTTCCACGCATGCACTCGGCCGACCACGCCGCACAATACCGGCAATGGGTTGGCGAGCCATCGGGACGTACAGTCCGATATCTTGATTTGCAGACAGACTCATGGCAGACAACAGTCATTCCTTCGTATAAGGACAACCTGAGATTTTTCCTGCGTTATCAGGTCAACTTCATGTACTGGCGTTATTTCCTTTGGAACTTCGTGGGACGGCAGAACGACCGGCAAGGACACGGCGACGACCAAAACGGGAACTGGCTGACGGGTATTACCCCGCTCGACCGCTGGATAGGTCACGACCCGGACAGTGGTGCGGACAGTAAAGGACGCAACGTCTACTATGCGCTCCCACTCCTGCTGGGACTGTTGGGAATCGTTTGGCAAACACGGCAGGGTAAGACCGGCCAACGGCAGTTCAATGTCATCGCCCTGCTTTTCTTCATGACCGGACTGGCCATCATCATCTATCTCAACGACACGCCCCGCCAACCGCGTGAACGGGATTATGTCTTTGCGGGTTCCTTTTATGCCTTTTCCATCTGGACAGGGATGGGAGCAACTGCCGTCATACGTGGCTTACGCCGCCGGATGAAACCGGCCGCGGCCTTGGCTGTGGGTAGTGTGGCCTCTTTAGCCATTCCCATACAGATGGCCGGCCAGAATTGGGATGACCACGACCGGAGCGGACGAACCCTTTGCCGTGACATGGGACAAAACTATCTCAACTCCACGCAAAAGGAGGGCTGTCCGATACTGTTCGTCAACGGCGACAACGACACGTTCCCCGTCTGGTATAACATTGAGGTGGAACAGGTACGGCCTGACGTCAGAGCCTGCAACCTGATGTACCTGCATGGCGGTATCTATGCCGCACAGATGCAACAGCCGGCCCACACGGCACCGGGCCTGCCCTATACCATCCCGAAAGCCTGCTATCGCGACGGAGTAAACGATTTCGTACGCGTCAATCCCGTCATCGGCACGGAGAACGGACAACCCGTCACCTTAAAATCGGAAATAGAGAACATTTACCGTTCACGCCCCACGGAAAAACCATTCGGCGACGACCCGTTCGAGTGGAAAAACATCGTACGTTACTGGCTGACATCCGATGAACCCTCCATGCGCTGCATCCCTACCGACGAGATCCATATCCCTGTCGACAAGGAAGCCGTCGTGCGTTCGGGCATGCTGATACCCGAAGGCATGGAGATTCCCGACACCATGACCATACGGATAAACGACCGCAGCCATGTAGCACGGGCGGCTCTCCTGCTCATCGACATGATAGCCGGCGCCAACTGGGAACGTCCGCTGTATGTCGCAGTCACGGTGGGATTGAACGAATACATCGACCTGTCCGACTTCCTGCTTCAGGAGGGAATGGTTTACAGGATTGTTCCCTACAACGTGCGCAAAGCCGACATCAGAATGGATACGGACAAGACCTACGATTGCGTGATGCACCGTTTCCGTTACGGAGGATTAGACATTCCCGGGCTACACCTTGACGACACCAACCGCAACATGGCGGTCCTGCTTCAAAACCTGCATATCGTGCTGGCCGCAGAACTTTACAGCAAACAGCAGTACGGAAAGGCTAAAGCCGTTCTTGACAAATGTCTGCGCGAAATCAGGAATGAAACGCTTTTCAAAGACGGCCGTCACGCATACGAGCAGATGGAAGGGCTGTACCGGTTGATAAAAGAAAGGAACAAAACAGATATTAAATTCAATGAATGATGGAAAAGGAAAACAAGTCTTTTTTCCCGAAACGGGAAAATATCATTATTGTGATGGCAGGTTGTCTGCTGGTCATACTGGGGTTTCTGCTGATGACAGGCCCGGGTACAGTCGACACGTATTATGAATCCGATATTTTCAATCCACGACGTATTGGCATTGCGCCAGTCGTTTCGTTGGCAGGTTTTGTCGTCATAGCCGTTGGCATACTCTTTTTTCACAAGACAAAAGAATAGGCTCAATGGTCATTGACTCAAGATTATTTTGTTTTCATAATCAAAAAGAGGCTGAATGCCGGAATATTCCTATATTTGTATGTTATTAGTCTAACAATAAATAGTTGACAGAACAGTTGGCTATCAGCTTATCAACAAATTTAAAAATGATGAACCAGTTCACCGCAGCTCACCTCCAATAAACAGTTGAAAGCAACACCTCTATTATGAGTTAATATAAAAGAATTTATCATCAGAACATAAACAATATCTAAAGTCGCATGGCGTATGAGCAAATCTATAAACATTTTGGATAAAGATTACCTGCAATGGGTGAAAGACCTATGCAGGCGTTATCGCCAAAGCCAGATTCAAGCAGCAGTGAAAGTAAACACCGAACAATTAAAATATAACTGGTTGCTGGGACGTGATATTGTGGAAATGAATATAGAGCAACGTTGGGGCGAGAGCGTAATAACACAACTCAGTAAAGATTTAAGGGCAGAAATGCCGGATGTCCAGGGACTATCAAAAACAAATATCTATTACTGCCGTAAATTTTACCAACTGTACAAACCTTCAAATGAAATTTTCCACCATCTTGAGGGAAAAACATCCGATGAGGAAATATTCCGCCAACTTGAGGGAATATTTGAAATACCTTGGCGTCACCATTGTCTAATAATGGATAAAGTAAAAGGCGACGTAGCAAAAGCAATGTTCTACATTCGTCAAACCATAGAAAATGGCTGGAGTCGTTCCATGTTAATGAACTTCATCAATACGGACTTATATGAGCGGCAAGGCAAAGCATTAACCAATTTCAAGAATACTCTTCCCAAGATTAACAGCGATTTGGCTCAAGAAATAACCAAAGATCCGTACAACTTTGCATTCACCGGAATTACCCAACCATATAACGAACGAATGCTCAAAAGTGCATTGCTGAATAACATTACCCATTTCCTTACGGAATTAGGAACAGGCTTTGCGTATGTTGGCAAGGAATATCGCTTGCAAATAGGTCAAACAGAGAATTTCATTGACTTGCTGTTCTACAACCTCAATCTGTCGTGTTACGTGGTTATAGAAGTGAAAATTGGTCAATTTGAATTTAAAGACATTGGTCAATTAGGAGGATATGTTGTTGCCTGTAATCATCAGCTTCGCAAAGAAGGGCGCGACAATCCCACTATTGGTTTACTCATTTGCAAGGAAAAAGACAGAGTACAAGCCCAATATGCATTGGAATCAAGTACTCAACCATTGGGCATCTCCGAATATGACCTTGAGAAATTCTATCCTGAAAAGGTAGAAGGAACAATTCCAACCATTAAAGAGATTGAGGAGAAGTTGAGCGAGAAACAAGAATAGGCAAAGTGGATTAATGTATCAGCATCGGTATTCTTTATCGCCCGTTCAGCCCTTCCATCCCTGCGGAAAGCGAATCGTGAAGCGCGTCCAGCCGTCCTCACCGGTTTCCAGCGAGAAACGGCAACCGTGACGGTCTAATATCTCGCGCACCAACATAAGCCCGATGCCTTGTCCGTCAGGCTTGGTGGAAAAGAAAGGCGTGAAGAGTTTCTCTTCATCATCTTTTGCAATGCCGCTGCCGTTATCCGCGATCTCTACCACGGCCGGATTACCGCCCGAACGGATGATGATCTCACCGTCCGCGCCGATGCTTTCGGCTGCATTCTTCACGATGTTGACCATCACCTGTTCAAAAAGGATGGGATCCAAACGCACTTCGGGACCATCTCCGTCAGAAAGAATCTGCAAACGAATGTTCCGCCGACGACAGGCATCCTCCATCAACAGCCGGCAGGCGTCTATGCGACTATTCAGCCGAACCGTCTGCAAATGCGGCTCGGGAATGCGCACGATGTCGGCCAGCCGGGCAATGAAACGGTTCATGCCGTAGCAACGGTCGGAACAGACCCGTATGATATGCCCCAAGTCACCCGTTTCGTCATACGGACTGACGATCTCGCCCAGCGAGTCGAGAGTAGAGGTTACGGCCGCCACACTGTTGTTCACCTCGTGGGCAATCATGCGGATAACTTTCTCATACGTCTTCTTCTCCGCCTTCACAATCTCAGAAGTCAGACTCTCTATCAAGAGGAACGGATGAGCGTAACCCCGGTCAACAAACGAAAGATGAGAACAGCGGTAAATCATCGCATCGCTCAGACGCACCGTCTCCACGCTGCCGGGCGGCAAACCGGCCAGCCGGGCAGCCAGGGGTGAAGACAGTTCGCCCAACAGGCGGCCAGTGACCTCGCTTTCCCCCATATTACCGAGGAAACCAAGCGCAGCCGCATTGGCGCCTGTTATCCTGCGGTCAAAGTCAAAAAGGATAACGCCCATGGGCGACACCCGTATGAGTAAATCCAGAAAATGATTCTGTTCCCTGACGCGGAGGCGCTCGTTCTTGAGTTGCTCCATCAGCTTGTTGAAAAGATCCACTATGCGGTCGGCATCCTGCTGCCCCACATGAGCCAGCCGGCTGCTGAAATCCTGTTCGTTGAGCAAGTCCATGGCATTACCGATGGTATGCAGGGGCTTGACGGCCTTGCGGTAAAAATAATATAAGAAGAGAAGGCAGACCGCCACCGCGCTTTCCGCCACATAAAAAGCCGTCCCCGAAGGCGGCAGTAGGATGAAGAACAGAGCGCCGAGGGCGCAGAGCAACAACATCCAGACGATGAACAACCATTTGATGCGCATGTGTCAATAAGTTTTTTCATCCGCCGGAGACAAGTCGTCGCCAGGATGTATGTGGTATTTCTCCATCCGGCGGTAAAGCGCGCCACGGCTGATACCCAACGCAGCCGCCACTTGTGAAAGGTTGCCGCCAAATTGCCGGATGGTTTGTGTGATGGTCTGTCGCTCCACCTCCTCCAAAGTAAGTCCCTGCAAAGCAGTTGCGGCAGCTGCCGGCAAATCGCCGGCCGGGACAGCCTTGTATTGGCTTTGAAAATCGTCCGCTCCCAGTTCCCTTTTGCCGGACACCAGGACAGTCCGTTCCACAAGATTCTTCAGCTCGCGGATATTACCCGGATAGGGTAACGACATCAGGAAGCGCATGGCATCCGGCTTGACGGACACGGGGTCGAGCCTGTATTGCCGGCATTGCCTCTTTATGAAATGTTCTGCCAGCAACGGTATGTCTTCCCTGCGTTCGCGCAAGGCCGGCAGGCGTACCGTAATCAGATTGATGCGATAGAACAAATCCTCACGGAAAGAGTGGTCGCGTATCATCTGACGCAAGTCGGCGTTTGTGGCACTGACGACCCGCACATCGGCCTTCCGCTGGCGGCTGTCGCCCAACACCTCGTAAGTCTGGTCCTGCAGCACACGCAACAGTTTGACCTGGCAAGCCGGATCCAGATCACCTATCTCGTCCAGGAAAATGGTGCCTTTCTCAGCCAACTCGAAACGCCCGGTACGGTCGCTCACGGCATCCGTGAAAGCCCCCTTTCTGTGACCGAACATCTCACTCTCGAACAGGGTCTGCGATATGCCGCCCAGGTTTACCTTGACAAAAGACTTGCCGGCACGCAGGCTGTTGCGATGGATGGTTTCGGCTATCAACTCCTTACCCGTTCCGTTCTCACCGGTAATCAGCACGGGAGCATTCGTGGCGGCTACCCGTCGCACCACTTCCAGAACCTCTTCCAACGCTTCGCTATGCCCTACAATCAGGCTGCGGTCGAACGTACCGTCACCACCGCCCGCTGCCGGTTGCCCTGCCGCAGTTGTCCCGCCGTTCAGTTCCAGCGCTATCCCCACCCGTTGCATCAGCACCAGATTGTTCCATGGCTTGGTAATAAAGTCGAAAGCGCCCGCCTGCATCCCTCTCACGGCTAATTCGATACTGCCCCATGCCGTCATGAGAATGACGGGCACGTGGGGCAAGGCGACCTTCATCCGTCCCAACAGGCGAAGGCCGTCGGCGCCATCGGTAGAGATACCGAAATTCATGTCCATCAGTATCAGCTGCGGCGTCATCTCGCGGATGGCCGCCATCGCCTCCGAAGGTCCCGGAACGGCAACCGCTTCCAGGCCGCTCCGCTTCAACAGGAAAGTGAGCGACGAACGAATCGCGTTGTCATCATCTATCACTAATATCATAACAGTGACAAAGTTAATTCTTTTTATCGTACAATCTGCTCAAAATCGGCGTCAATGTTCGTCTGCGCCGCAAAATCCCACAACGTGATGCTACGTATCTGGTAATAATAATACCAATAGCTGAACAGTTCGTTGATACATTTGCGACGCGCATCATCCTTGCTGCTTTGCGCGTCATTCAGGTCGAGCGTACTGATGCGACCGATGAGAAACGTTTCCATGTTCGTACGGTAACGCCGCTGCGCGATGGAGTCGGCCGCAATGGCGATGTGCAGCTGGTTAACCTGATTGTTAAACTGTTCGGTCAGCACGAACAGGCTCTGGTTGAAATCGGTAGCCTCTTTACGCAACTGCTGGCGCACCACCTCACGGTTGCTTTCAGCCACTTTGACCTGGCCGCGCCGCTTGCCCCAGTCAAGCAACGGGATTCGCATGCCGACTTCTACCACCTGATTGTCTTTCAACTCCCGATAGGCATTGTCAAACACATTGTCGGAACCTGTAAAACCGACCTGCGCATAGAGTGAAACCTGCCGGCGGTTGCCTTTGGTCTGCGCCACATAATAGTCGGCTTCCAACTGGCGCCGCCGTATGTTGTAAGAGAAAGCGTTGTTGGCCAATGCCTTTTCAAGCACCTCGTCGTAATTGAGTTGCAGCGACGGTACCTCGTCGGGCAGTACGGGTATCAGCTCATCCACATTGTCCAGCGCCAAATATGAACACAACGAGAACATCTGCGACCTCAGGCTGCTTTCGCTGGAAGTCAGCGACGAACGGGCATTCAACACGTTGAGCCGTAACTGCAGCAGGTCATTCTCGCTGATGCGCCCCATGCGCCGTTTGCTTTCGGCCACCTCGCACAGTTTCTCCGCATTCTGCAAGTTCTGTCGGGCGATGGTCACATTCTCGCGTGCCAGCAACAGGTTGAAAAAATATTGTATGACGGTCATCGTCACCTGTTCGGTAGCGGTCAGGAAGTTGGCTTGTGCTTCGGCGTAACGCAACGGCTCGATGCGCCGGTTCCACTTCACGGTGTTCACACCGAAGATGGGCTGGTTCAGGGTCAGCACTACCGGTACGGCCATAAACTGGCGCCCGGCCTTGCCGCCTCCGAGTTGCGTCATGAAATCGAGCGATGTGCTGAGCGAAAGCGTACCGCCCGTAAACCAAATGCTCTGGTCGATGGAAAGCGCCCCGTTAAGGCTCATGTAATCGTTCCGCACGTAGGTGTGCGAACCGTCGCTCTGCTGATAGACACTGTAGTTCTTGCGATAGCTGGGCATGGTCGTTGAAAAGTTTACTTCCGGCAACAGGTTGGCACGGAATGTGCGGTAGCTCCAATAGGCCGACTTCAACTGTCCCAAGGCCGATGCAGCGTCCACGCTCTGCTTGCGTGCCAGGGCAATGGCCTCGGGCAACGTAATTGTACGGGTCGCCCCTTCTCCAGCTGCCGACGGGCCGGCCACCGACAACAGGACACACGCAAGCAGGAACACGCGGAAGCGTTCTGAAAAAAATGAAAAATGAAAATAGTTCGTCATAACATGAATGCTCATTTGTTTTATGGAATGCCCTGCCAAAGGAAGGGTTCCGAGAAGGCGTCACTCATCGTGCAGTGAATCCGTCGGTGACTTACGGCTGATCCCCCAGGCCGGAATGCAAATGCCGACACTCACCACCAAAGCGGTCAACAGCCAGACCATGGACATGATGACGGCAAAGTGCAACTTGAAGTTCTCATACCAGTAATGGACAAACTGACTGCAGTTTCCGTTATCCGGCAAGAAAAAACCTTCATGAAGCGCATATTGCAGATAAATAACACTCCCGGCCGTCACGGCAACCGTGGCCAGTACAAGCCCTTCGCTTACAAACAACCCGACGACTCCGGCCGACGTAGCGCCGAAACTCTTCATGATGCCGACTTCTTCGCGCCGGCTCCGGGTCTGCATCCAGAAGGCACCTGTAACCCCGAAGAACAGGCAGAAAAGAAAGAAAGCCATCAGAAGCATATTGATCCTATAATCGTAATCCATCTGGATAGTACTCCGTTTCACGTAGTCTTCATAAGAACTCACGCTCTGCACAAAAAAGTTGCCCGCGCAAAGCGTTTTCTGAACCCACGGACGAAACTCCGAAAGAAAATCTTCCGCATCAATACCCTCACGCAAACGGAATACAATGTTTGCATCTTCAGGATGCCGTTGTCCGAAAACGACTTGTTGGGGCGCCCGTTCGGGACGCACTTTTATGGGTTGAACCGTAGCGATGACCCGTACTTCTTTGCCTTCTAAAATAGACCTCCCCAATGTCGGTCCGTCCTCAAATGCGCCTTCGGTCATAATCTTTTGTTTTTGAAATCCCATCGAGTCTATTTCCGCTATCGAAGGACCTCCTGCCGACTGAAAACGGTAAGTCTTGAAATAATCGCTCTGAGGGACATATTCCAGACAAAACATCGTTAGCATGACAGAGTCTTTAAAAAAATTAAAAGCGCTTGATGACCAGGAGGCTCCTCCCGGGGCAAAATCCCCCATCTGAAAAGAAGCTGACTCCACACCGGGATAATGGCGCACCTGTTCCAATAACCGCCATTTGACCGAACGCCGGTTTTCCAACTCATCGGCATCCCGACTGTAAAAAGAAGACGAGGACGGATAAGTGGACAACTTGATGAGGAAAAGATTTTCCTTATCATATCCGTCCGGCAAAAGGTTCACATACGTTTGCACCACCAACGGGTCGACAAAGTGCCACAGGATGATGCTGACCGCCACCAGTTCGGCCAACAGCCAACCGTTGCGTTTCTTCTTTGCCCACAGATTCTTAAAAACCAAACGTATCATACTCATTTATTTTTTCTGGTTCAACGAATATACAATCTCCGCCTTCAATGCATTCCAGGCCGGAATGAGGGCCGATACCACATTCAGTACCGCACACACCAAAAAGGCCGACAGAAATATCCACGGAGAAAAAAGCATTTCGCCCCTTAACAAGACGTCATCCGTGTTTTCCGTAAAAATATAAAAGCCGGGACTGAAGAAATCGAACACCCAATGGCGTCCCCATACCAATACGCACCACGAAATCAGCAAACCGAAACATCCGCCTATCAATGTCAGCACCAGATTCTCGCCCATCACCTGACCGAGCAAATGCCGGCGGGTGGCTCCGAAAGCCTTGCAAACGCCCATCTCGGAGAGACGCTTTTCCATGCGTCCGGCAATCATGCCGCTCAGGTTAAGCGCCGGAACAAGAAGAAACACGATTAGCAATCCGCCAAAGATTCTGAGCGATTTAGCCAACTTTTCATCTTCTCCCCCACTATTTCCGGCGATATTCGCCCGCCAGCTTTTGTAGGGCGTTTCTACAAAGACATGTTGCTCCTCATCGTTTACGTTGACCTGACGCATCCGTTCCTCTATCTCCGCCTGTATCTGCCGGCCATTATCCTCGGACGCCCGTATGCAAACCTTATAACGGCCGCACACATTGAAAGGGTCAGGAATCTCTGTCTCTTTCAGACAAGTGTAAGGCGTGTAAACCTGCGCATAGGCTCTCGGCGTGAGGCTGCTGGCATCGCGCACCACACCTGTCACCACATAGTCGGTGAGATTCATCCAGATCGTTTTGCCGACAGCCTCCTCAGCGCTGCCGAACAACTGTCCGGCCAACGACGCCGCAATCACGGTACAATACCGGCCGCTGTGAAAATCTGCTTCGGTGAAAGGCTTGCCCGCCAGAAATTCAAAATTGAATACCCGGAAGAAGTCCGTGTCGGTTGCCATAACCTTGACAACTCTCATGTTTTTGCCATCGGGCAACTGTACGAAGACATCATTAAAACATTGTAAAGCCGTCACATGACCATACTTCCGGAGCGGATAAAACCACTCCTTGACGGTACGCAGAGAGATAGCTCCCGCAGAGGACATATAGGAGCCGTTGGCCGTATTGACGAACTCTGCCCGTTCAGACACCCACAGTTCGTCCCTGTCATACTCGGGATAGATGGATCCGACACGGATATACTGGAACGTGATGACAATCATCGTCAGCGCCACCGGTATGGCCGTCCCGATGATGTAGAGCGTGCCGAACAGCCGGTCCTGCCGCAACAACTGCCAGGTCTGTTTTATATATCGCTTTATCATTTTGCTTTCAGTTCAAGTGTTTTTATAATCTGAATCTTTCTGCGGACAAACGGCATCAGTCCACCTGTCGTCCGTCGAAGAAATGGATGGTTCGAGAAGAGAGGCGTGCCTGCTCTTCGTTGTGCGTCACCATGACGATGGTGCGGCCGTCTTCCTTGTTCAGGCGACAAAGAATGTCCATCACCTCCGCGCCCATCTTGGAATCGAGGTTACCCGTAGGCTCGTCGGCCAGGATGATTTCCGGGTTGCCGATGATGGCACGGGCGATGGCCACGCGCTGGCATTGTCCGCCCGACAGTTGCGAAGGCATGTGCTTCATGCGGTGGGTCAGCCCCACACGTTCAAGAACCTCTTTGGCGCGCCGCGTGCGTTCGCTGCCGGACATCTTGCGGAAGATGAGCGGCAGTTCCACATTGTCGAGTACGTTCAGCGTGTTTATCAGATGGAACGACTGGAAGACGAAACCTAACATGCGGTTACGGAAGGCGGCCTGCTGGCGGTCGCTCATCTTCGAGGAAACCGGCGTACCGCCTAATTCCAAAGTACCGCTGGTGGGGTTGTCTAAAAGTCCGATGATGTTCAGCAGTGTGGACTTGCCGCAGCCTGATGGACCCATCACACTCAGGAACTCGCCTTTTTCCACCGTCAGGTTGACGTTCTCCAAAGCCTGTGTCTCGATTTCGTTTGTGCGGTATATCTTGTTGATACCGGTCAGTTGAATCATGTTGTTCATAATTGTATGGATTTTGTTTTTATGATGTGATATTATATTGAAATCAAGGTATTTTTATTCGTCATGCAGCGCGTCGGTCGGCATGATGCGGCTGATGTTGCGTGCCGGGATGCAGATGCCCGTACAGGCCACAACGGCCATCACAAACCATGTGGCCAATGAAACGACGAGGAAATGGGTTGTGAAATGTTCGAACCAGTAGCGCCCGGCTAACAATCCCGGCAAATTACCTCCAAAAGCGTCCGCCGGTGTGTAAAGTCCTGCTTTCATGGCATATTGCAAATAAATGAAACAACCTAACAAGACTGCAACGGTCGTCAGTATGAGACCTTCCGTAATGAGCATGCGCATAATGTAGCCCGACGTGGCACCGAAACTCTTCATAACACCAATCTCCTCCCGCCGGCTGTCGGTTTGCATCCAGAAGGAACCGGAAATTCCGAGAAAGAGGCAAAACAGGAAAAACGCCCCCAACACCGTGCGCGATTGCAGAAATGTGGCCACTTCGGTATTCCCGTCGTCAATATACTCGCTGTATGTCTGTACGGCACCGGCATAATAATTGCCGGCCTTGAGCTGCTTCCCGGCCCAGTCCGCAAAAGCCTCCCGGAAGGCCTTCCCGTCCATATTGTCGTCGGCACGGAACACAATGGCCTCTGCCTGCATGTTCGGCTGCGGGCATATTCTGACAGGAACGGCCGGTATGCCGGGGCGTATCCTGACCATGCCTGTGGTAGCCACGACCTTTGTGCCGGACAACGTATCGACCAACCCCATGGTGGTCCGCCCGGGAAACGTCCCCTCGCTCATGACCACACCGCCATCCTCGAATGCCATCCGGTCGAGGTCTGCGCGACCCAACCGTCCGCTCTCGGAGAAACGGAATGTCGTGAAGAAATCGCTCAGCGGCACAAACGCGATATCATAGACTGTAGAACCCAAAGTGTCGCAGTTGACATAAGCCGAAGCACTACTCTGAGAAAAAGGAGCAATGGAACTTTCAAAAGTGGCTGAAGCCACGCCCGCATAGTCGCGTACCATCCGCAACAGGCGCCAGCGGTCATCACGCCATTGTTCTTCACTCCGCTTTACAAAGCGGGGCGAGTTCCAAGGTTGCTGTCTCAACTCTATCCGATAAAGATGCCGCACTTCAAAACCTTTGTCCTGCCTCTCTACGGCATTTTGCACAATTATCGGATCGAGCAACGCCCATACCGCCATGGTAACAATCACCAACTCGGCCACCAACCACCCGAAACGGGCTTTGCGTGCCGATAACATTTTGAACATCATTCGCCACATAAGTCTTATCTTTTTTGATTAAGGGATTCCACAATAGGTTTACGCAACGTTCTCCAGGCCGGCAGCAATGCAGAAACAATGTTCAGCACGACACAGAACAGGAAAGCACAGATGAAGATGCGCGGCGAGAAGAGCATCGACGGAGTAAAAACAATGTCTACGCCATCGACCTGCAACGTCCGGTAAGGATCGAACATGTTAAGAACCCATTTGCTTCCTAACGTCAGCACACTCCACGAAAGCAACAGGCCGAGTGTGCCGCCGGCCAATGTCAACAGCAGATTTTCGCGTATGACCTGCCGCAACAGATACCCTTGCCCGGCACCGAATGCCTTGCAGATGCCCATCTCCGCCCGGCGGCTCTCCATGCGGTTGGCAATCATGCCGCTCAGGTTCAGAGCCGGTACCAGGAGGAACAACAGCACCAATCCGCCCCAGAGCAGAGCAATCTCCTGCACATCCACCTCGCCGTTGCCCATTTTCAGGTTGCGTTTCCAGGCCGGCATGGGGCCGCCCAGTTCTATGCTGTCACCTTCTGCGGCGTGCGCCAGATTGTATTTCCGTACCAGTTCATTGATGTCGGCCAGCATGCGGCGCGCCTGTTGTTTATCGGTCGTACGGAAACAGGTCGTGAAAGGACCGGTGAGACTGCCCGTCTGCTGATCCAACTGGTCATAATCGGGCAGACAGGTGTACGGCTGATAGACCTGTCCGAACGACAATGGCGTCAACGTACTGGCGTCGCGCACCACACCGGCCACGACATAGTCGCGATAATTCATCGTAAAATGACGGCCTGCAGCCTGCTCCGTACCGAACAGGCGGCGTGCGGTGGAAGCTGCCAGTACGGCACTGCACCTGCGACTCTGGAAATCGGTTTCCGTAAACGGTCCTCCGTCGACAAATCGGAAATCGAACACTTTAAAGAAAGCCGGATCCGTGGCCTGGCATTTCACCATCAGCTCCGACTCTCCGTCGGGCAACTGGATGGCATAGGGGGGAAGACGATAGTAATAGATAGCTGTCACGGCTTCGGCAGACTGGAGGGGGTAGAACCATTCCCGTATCATCTGCAAGGAACAGGCGCCACCCCTCATTCCGCCGTTCGGAAAAAAGTTGCCCACGCTCTTCAGTTCGTAGAGGTTGTCACGATGCAGTTCCGGATACACCGGGGAGATGCGGATGTGGTAATACATCACCACCACCATCGTCAACGCAACGGGTATGGCCGTGCCCGCAAGATATAACGTACTGAAAGTCTTGTTCTGCCGCAACAACTGCCAAGTCTGTTTGAAATAACGTTTCATCATATTGTTCCTTTTTTATCTGATTTTTAATTCCGGCTGCTTCTTATAAAGGCTCATGTCGCTGACAACCACCCGGTCGCCCGGCCGAAGCCCTTCAAGCACTTCCACATGGTCGAAATCGCATTCGCCAAGGTTGACTTTCCGCTTCACCAGGCGGTCTTTCTCTTCTTCAACAAACAAGTCGTATTCTCCCGGCCCGGCATAAAATGACGCGTTTTTAATGCGGACGGCATTCTCATTCATGGTCTGTACCACATAAATGTCAGCCTTCTGTCCGGAACGCATCTGCCCTTTCCGCACCTCGTCGGGCTGCACGACAAAACGGTTCACGCCGTCCGCGCTCAGCGGGTCTGCCTGCACCACCGTCCCGGTGAAGACCTTGTCGTTGATGCGGACCAACACCTTGCCACCAAGGCGGACATTGGCGGCATACCTGTCGGCAATCTCGCTCTCGATCTTGAAATGATCCAGGTCGGACACGGTTGCCACCTGTTCACCTTGCGCCACGCGGGCGCCCACTTGCGTGTTGATGTATGTCAGCACCGCCTTGTGGGGCGAAAGGATACGGGCATCTTCGAGCGTCCGTCTGGTCTCCTCCATCTTCTTCAGGAAAATTTCCATTTCCAGCATCTTCACTTTCATATCGGCCTCACGCACCATCTGTTCGGTCTCATACCGTTGCTTGAGTTGTTCCAGTTCCAACCGGGCGGTGGTGTAAGCAAACTCGGCCTGCCTCACCTGGTCGGCCGTGCCTGAACCGAGACTGTCGAGATGCTGTTCATTGTGATAGTCCACCAGCAAGCGGTTGAGTTTCATCTCCGATATTTTGATTTGCATGGCCATGTCGCTCAGAGACGTTTTCGTGTTGATGACCTGTTGCTCCATCTGGTAGCGCTTCATCTTCTCCTCGTTCTGCAAGTTGCGGTACTCGTTCTCGATGCTCTGCAAATCGAGTTTCAAAAGCGGCGTGCCCACGTCCACACTGTCTCCGTTGCGGCAGTACACCTCCACGATGCGGGTGTTGATGGGCGAGTTGATGACTTCCTCGAAGGCCGGCACCACTTTGCCGTAAGCACTGATACTGGCTTCAATCACGCCGCTGTCGACAGTGCAGATGGTTATTGACGAGCGTTTTATACTGCTCTGGAGGGTATTGAGAACCATGATAATGCCGCCGATGACCACAACCGCCGCCATGCCCACCTTGATGGTCGTAATCAACCGCCTGCGACGGATTTCACTTTTAGGTATGTTTCTGTCCATTCTTGTCTTTATATACGTTTACGTTTCTTAACGGTGCAAAACCCGTGCCAAAATCTGAAACAACTGTTTATCAGCAATTTGAATTTCCAAAGGGTGTCCGAAAACGGACACTGTGTCCGTTTGGAGAACAGAAACAACACGATTCTCCCACCCCCATGCAGCCGTAACCGTAAAACGAACCGGTTTCCTGTTTTTTGAAACCGCACTGCTTCCCGTCAGAAAGTGTGATTTACCTTTTTCGCGATACAGCCGACAACGCATAAAGTCCTCAAAAAGAGGAGAAAAGTCGCTCTAAAAAAAGCGAGCGGTCGCAGCATTTTTTGCAAGCGGTCGCAGCAAAAATTACAAGCGGTCGCAAAAAATGCTGCGACCGCTTGTAATTTCCACTGCCCAATCACCTGTTCTCCGGGATCGGCAGAAATAAGAATTTTTATAAAAGATTTTCAATTTCGAAGATATTGCCGGTAAGAAGCCGACAAACACACCGGAAAACGGGAGACAAGCCGTTGCGTCATCAGAATTCAGCCGTCAGACCGATGGTGGGCAACAACACACCGTTGACCTGCCGGACTCGTTTCATCACATAGCGCTGTTCGGCAAGCGGCGCATCAGGGTTCTCGATGACCCCTGTACTCATGATGATGTCCTGCGAACGGATTTTACTGACAGTGACATTCTGCAAGTCGACGTAGATGCCCAGACGCCAGCGACGGAAAAAGAAATCCTTGTCAACACGCAAATCGAGTTGTGCAAAGGCCGGCAACCGCTCCGTGTTGTAACGGCTGTAATCATAAGCAGCCTGGCCGCGGGCATCCCAATATGTAACGTAGGATGACTGGACTTCGTCATAAGGCGTGTACGGCGCACCACCGATGCAACTCAACCGTGCCCCGACACTCCACTGGCGGGGCAAGTCGTATGTACCGCTCATGTTCAGGATAAACCGGTTGTCCCACGATGAAGGGATATAGGCGGAGTGGGAATCGGCACGGTACTCGCTGCGGTAAAGCGTAAGAGAACCTGTCAGGTTCAAACGATCGGGGATGTTCCATTTCAGGAGCGCCTCCACGCCATAAGCACGCCCGCGGGCCGAAGAAACCAACGGCTCATTGCCCACGACGCCGTAATCGGCCCCCTTGCAGGCAAGGGGAATGTTATCGGCCAACGACAAGGGTACATGAAAATAGGCTTTAAAAAAGCCCTCGGCCGAAAGCGCCCACCGTTCGTTGATGCGCCACTCAGCCCCGGCCGATGACTGGCTGACGCTCATATAACGCAAATCTTTGTTGACCAGTTGCCCGCTGTCATCCTTATAGCCAAGCGCGGTATAAGGCGGCAACTGATGGTACCACCCCGAGGAGGCCGCCACTGACCAATGGGGCGTAAAAGCGTAACGGAACGAGGCCCGGGGCGAAAGCTGTTCCCAAAGGGATGCCATGCGGGATGAGTAAGTGTTACCGTCGACCCGGATGCCGGCCGATGTGCTGAATTTCTCATCGGACGAAGCATAAGCCGCCGTAAACGAACCGCCGTAACCAAAAAGATCGAGCTGCGTGTCATAAGCCGCCCAGGCGGCCGAAGGGAGCAAACGACGCTCACGGTCTCTGTAGCCCATGTAGTTGGCTTCGAAACTCTCGCGCAAGGTCCAGCCGCCTTCAAGCGCTGTCCTGTTCTCGACGCGGAAGGTACTTTTCTGTTCCGTCGAGCGCAGACGCAGCGTCAGATTATCTTCCGAAGACTCGTCGTTGCCGCGGTATTTCAGATTGCGATTGTTCAGGAAATTGTGGCTTAAAACGTATGTCTGTGTATGATTGCCGGCATAATGGCGCCAGGTTGCACCGACCGTGAAAGTTTCCTGCTCAATCTTCGGCAAGTAACTCAAGATATAGTCTGCCGACTCTTTTCCGCTGAGCGAGGTGTTGAGTGCCATGCGGTCCACACCGGTCAGCGCCATGAAAGAAAATTCATCGTTATCGGAAATCTTTGTGGTGATTTTCATCTGCCCGTCTATGTAATTGGGCAGGAATGGCAGTTCGAGCAACTTGAACAACAGTTGCAGATAAGACTGACGGATAGAAAAAAGATAGGTCGTACGGTCGCCGAAATGCCCGCTGCCGCTCAAGGCCGCCTCGGAAGCGCCCAGCGTGGCCTTGAAGGTATGGCCTCCCGTATTACCCTCACGAAGTCTGAAGCTGAGTACCGAACTCATGGCACCGGCATTCTCGGCGGGGAAGGCACCGGTATAAAACTTTATCTCGCGTACGAGGTCGGCATTGACGATACTTACCGGCCCTCCTGTAGCGCCCTGGGTAGCGAAATGGTTGATATTGGGAATCTCGATACCGTCCATGTAAAAACGGTTCTCCGACGGACCGCCGCCACGTACAATCAGGTCGTTGCGGTAACCTACAGGCGAGAACGCCACACCGGGATACCCCCTGACGATTCTGGAAATATCTCTGTTGGCACCGGGACTCTTTTCTATCTCCCGCGCGTTGATGACTTGCACACTGACAGGACTTTCAGCCGTTTTCCCATACGACTGGGGGCGCACCATAATGCCTTTCAAGACAAAGCCCGCCAGTTCGACATTAATCTCGGGCGTCGTGGCAGAAACCATGTAATAGGGCGTCTGTTTCGACATAAAGCCGTCGGCCTCCACCCTGAAAGCCGTCATGCCGGGCGATACGGCAGGAAAGACGAACACACCCGCCGTGTCTGTCACAGCTTTCAAGGTGTCTGCCTTCATCACATAGACATAAGCACCGATAACGGGCTGACGCGACCACTCATCAATGACACGGCCGCGCACGGTATAGACGTTGTCTGCCATGGCTTCGGAAGTAACCGACAAAGCGGACAGTAACAGCAACCACGACAAACAGCGTTCCTTCAATATTCTTATTTTTTCCATAAAAACAGTCTTCTCCACACAAAGAGTATCACAACACCTATAATCACTCCCACACCATTAGCCAGGAAATCGAACCAGTCACCGGTCCGGTTGTCCGTACAATAAGCCTGTGCCAGTTCCACCAGACCGCCCATCAGTGCAGGCAACAGGCACACCGCAGCTTTCAATCTGCGCGACACCGGCCGTCCGGAACGGTAAGCCTCAACACCAAACACGAGTGTCAACAAGGCATACATGCCGAAATGCGCCCATTTGTCGATAAAGCGTATGTCATCAAGGCGCGTCTGCGGCGGTGTGAAAAGCGACAAATACCAGATGGCTGCCACCAAAATCAAAGTTAAAGGGTAATTTTTCAGATAATTTGTTATAGCAATCCGCATATATTCTACAATTTAGTGCAAAATTAATTCTTTTTTTGTACTTTTGTCACCAGGAAAGATATAAAATATCAGTTTTTTCATGTCGGACAGTCGCAGAGCAAATTTCGGAAGTAAAATAGGTATCATATTGGCATCGGCCGGTTCAGCCGTCGGCTTGGGCAACATCTGGCGGTTTCCATGCCAGGTGGGTGAGAACGGCGGAGCCGCCTTTATCCTTGTCTACCTGTGTTGCATCGTTCTGTTAGGCATACCGGTCATGGTCTCGGAATTTCTCATCGGCCGACGTTCACATGCCAACACGGGAAGCGCTTACGAAGTCCTTTCCCCCGGTACCCAATGGAAGTGGATCGGCATCTTCGGGGTCATATCGTCGTTTCTCATTCTCAGCTACTATGCCGTAGTAGCGGGATGGACATTAGAATACATGATTGCATCGGCTGCCGGCATGTTCAGCAAGAACCAGGACTTCACCCTGTTTTTCAACAATTTTGTGAGCGACCCCGTCAAACCTGTCATGTATATGGTCATCTTCATGCTGCTGACCCATTTCATCATCGTAAAGGGCGTTAAAGACGGGATAGAGAAGTTCTCGAAAGTGATGATGCCGCTTCTGTTGCTCATTATCTGCGTATTGGTGGTTTGCTCGTTCTCCATGCCCGGCTCCATCGAAGGACTGCGCTTCCTACTGAAACCCGACTTCAGCAAAGTGACCTCGAAAGTCATCCTTGATGCGATGGGGCAGGCCTTCTTCTCGATGAGCATCGGCATGGGATGCCTGTGTACCTATGCCTCGTACTTCACCAAAGATGCCAACCTTTTTAAAACGGCCGGCAGCGTGGCTCTGATAGACACCTTAGTGGCGGTGATGGCAGGTTTTATCATTTTCCCCGCAGTCTTCTCGGTTCCCGGCCTGTCTGCCAACGCAGGTCCCGGTCTGGTGTTTGTCACCCTGCCCAACGTATTCCAGCTGGCTTTCCACAGTGTTCCGTGGTTAGGCTATCTGTTCTCGCTGATGTTCTACATTCTCTTGGTGCTGGCGGCTCTGACCTCCACCATCTCGCTGCATGAGGTGACAACAGCCTTCCTGCACGAGAAATTCAACATGAGCCGCCGCAAAGCCGCCTGTTGCATGACCGCCATCTGCATTTTCCTCGGAACCTTCTGCGCCTTGTCTTTCGGTATGCTGGGCTCATGGAAACTGTTCGGCATGACCATCTTCGACCTCTTCGACTTTGTAACGGCCAAACTGTTCCTACCTCTTTGCGGCATGTTCATCGCCATCTTTACCGGCTGGTATCTTGACAAGAAAATAGTGCGTGACGAGGTGACCAACGGCGGACGGCTGCACATAGGCTTTTACGGACTATTCATCTTCCTGCTGAAGTTTGTGGCTCCCATCTGTATCGGCTCCATCTTCATCAACGAATTACTGAAATAACCCTCACATGACTCCCCAGGAACGCTGGCGAAACCTGATAGCCCATTCTCCGGCCGTACGTGCCGTACTGATAGCCGCCTGCAGTTTTCTCGCAGGAATCTGTACGCACAAACTTTATCTCGCACAACAAGAAGCAACTTGGCAGGACTTCCGAGAATCAGCACAGACATTACCGGAGGAAGAACAGCCCAAAGAAGCCATAGACGGCAACATGCCCGCATCGCCCACAAAAACGGGAATGGCCGACGGGATAAAAAAGGATGGTCCGAAAAAAATCCAACGCCATGAACGGCCAGGAATATATGAAAAACGCAACAAATATGCACCGGGCACCAAAATCAGCCTGAACAACTGTGATACATCAGAACTGAAAATGATTCCGGGCATCTGGAGCTACTATGCCCGCAAAATCGTAGAATACCGGGAACGTTTGGGCGGGTTCGCCTCACCCCGGCAATTGAAAGAGATAGAAGGCCTGCCTGAGAACATTACCGACTGGTTCCTTCCGGATTCGGGTGTTTATCGCCATATAAACATCAACCGCGCCGATTACAGGGAACTGATAAGGCATCCTTATCTGAACAACCTGCAATGCCGCACCATCATGGAACACCGTCGCAAATACGGCTCCATAAAAGATATGAACGCTTTGTCGCTCTACGACACTTTCACAGCAGATGATCTGAAGAGATTAGCGCCATACATGAATTTCGCAGAAACGGAACCCCGACCGGCAGCAAACCCGACAAACAAAAACAATGACGCAGAGGCAAATTAATTGCGTGGTACAGGTACAACGGACTGATTTTAGTTGTAATTTTGCAGGCGGTTTCAGAAAACTGCATCATTATGGTGAAACAATGTACAATTTTATTCGGCTGTCTGGCATTGGGCGACTTCATCGTGTGGCTCACAGGCATTAAATTGCCGGGCAGCATCATCGGCATGCTGTTGCTGACAGCCTTCCTTCAGTTAGGCTGGGTCAAGTTGAAATGGATAAAAGGCATCTCGGACTTTTTAGTCAGCAACATGGGATTCTTTTTCGTTCCACCCGGTGTGGCGCTGATGTTGTACTTTGATGTCATCGCAGCCGAGTTTTGGCCGATTGTCATCGCCACCGTCGTCAGCACGGTTTTAGTATTGGTTGTTACAGGACACGTTCATCAATGGGTAAGAAGACATGGCATATCTCGAAAGTAACTTTTTTATGATTGCGCTGACTTTCGGCGTTTATTTTTTAGCCAAACTGCTTCAGGCACGCACAGGCTGGGTATTCCTCAACCCGATTCTGTTGTCTATCCTGTTCCTGATAGGTTTCCTGAAGCTGACAGGCATAACGTATGAAACCTACGCAAAAAGCGCGTCCATCATCGACTTTTGGCTCAAACCGGCCATCGTTGCCTTGGGCGTTCCGCTCTATCTGCAACTGAAAAGCATACGCCGGCAACTGCTGCCCGTGATAATATCACAACTTGTGGGTTGCTTCGTGGGCATCGTTTCGGTCGTCCTTACGGCCAAATGGCTGGGCGCATCCGATGCCGTTATCATTTCCCTGGCACCGAAATCCGTCACGACACCCATCGCCATGGAAGTTTCGGAATCACTGCAAGGCATTCCTTCACTGACAGCGGCCATAGTCGTTACGGTCGGGCTGTTTGGGGCGGTATTCGGTTTTAAGATTCTCCAGGTTGGGCACGTCAAAAGTCCCATAGCGCAAAGCATCAGCATGGGAACAGCCTCACATGCCGTAGGCACCTCACGAGCCATGGAATACGGACACACTTACGGAGCATATGCCAGCTTGGGGCTCATCCTCAACGGGCTTTTGACTGCGCTTTTCACACCACTGCTGCTTAATCTGTTAGGCATCTTATAAACGGTCGTCAAGCTATACTGAGTGTCATACGTCATAAATCACACATAACATCTGATTACAGAAACTTTTCCTACCGGAACATATCTTTTTCATAATGAAAATATTATATTTGTAACTTGAATACACTCATAAAACCTAATTTCCATGAAAAAAAGATTATTGTTCATTGCATTGGCAGCTATTAGTGCCAGTCAAATAAAAGCACAAAATTATGCCAGCGCATCACTCACTACTCAACCTGCTACAGACCGACAAGTTCCGTTTGCCCTTCAGGACGAAGGAGAATATCTGCCTATAGAATGGGGACTGGACACGGCGTGGCCGGACGAAGCCAACATCAAAAGGGGCGTCGCTTTCCTTGGAAAAGACCTGATCGATGTGGTAAGAGTTTCTTTTCAACCAACATGGCCGCTGACTGACGGAGAGCTTCACCAATATCAAAAAGATTCCATTGACTTACGATTACAGTTGGTTGACCTGACCGGTGACGATACAAAATTAACATTGAACTGCGACCATCCGCGCGTAGACAGTTGGTTTGTCGGCAACGCCGAACGTTGGGCACAGCTTATCGACCTGACAGCTCAGCGTTATCAAGCCGCCGGACGTGAAATCGTATCGGTAGCTCCTTTCAACGAACCAGACTACACTTACACCGGTCAAGGTACAATGCAAGACTTTTACAACATCGCAGCAGAATTGCGCAAGAACCCTCGTTTTGACAACATTCGCATTTGCGGCGGCAATACACTGAACTGTGACCAGGCACTTATATGGTATAATTTCCTAAAAGAATATTTGGATGAGGGCAATACCCATCAACTTGCCGGTACTTTTGATAACTATGCTAACTTCTTTGAAACTGTAAGAAGCAACGGACATCATGCCACCGCAGACGAGTTACACAACGTAATGGAAGCGATAGTGGGCGTAGAATATGGCATGCAAACGGGAATATGGTGGGGTACAACAGATTATGCGCGTGCAGAGTTCGTCAAGGCCAGCGACGGCCAACGGTTAGCATACTCGGAACATCGTCCTAACTGGACTGCCGCAGCCGTCTATAAAAGTCCTGATGGCAAAGTGCAGGCGTTTGCAGGATCATCTGAACGTCAAGCCGTTACAACAAGTTACCGTTTTATATCTAAAACGGGAGATGTTTTCTTTAACGGCTACGGACCACAACGAGAATTTGTCGTGGAACTTCCGGGCGGAGCACCGGGCAGTTATCAAGAAGGACAAACAAGCGCAGAATGTGTGGTAAACATCACAACTGGTGAAGATGTGGAACGGCCTATCAACGGGGAATATCTGTTATTCAACAAAGGCACGGGAAAAGTCATGATGATTGAAGACGATATAATGAGTACAGGCAAAAATATCATCACGGATTCACGACTTCTTTCAAAAAAGACTCAAGTGTGGAACGTAACTCCAGTAGCAAGTACCATTGGTGGAGACTTCAGTTACTTCTCCATCACTCCTGCCAGTAACAGTGGCCTTTCTTTAGACATTCTAAACTGGTCTTTAGAGGATGGCGGCAGCATCATTTTATATAACAACGCCAAAGGCCACAACCAACAATGGTTTCTCGAGTATGCTGGAGACGGATGGTACTACATTAGGAGCCGTTATAGTGCGCTTTGCCTCGAATCTTATGGCGGGAAAGTACAACAAAAGACCAAGGACGGTACAGACAAGCAGCTTTGGCGCCTATTAGACAGCAGTATCAGGCGTATCAGTAGAACTGACTCCATCGCGCCCAATGCCCCTGCCGATCTAAAAGCGGAAGAACATGCAGCCACTATCGTTTTGAACTGGACTGCACCAGACGAAGACTTAACTTACATTGTTCTGAGAGGCGAGCAAACCGGCGGTCCATACACCCTAATAGGACGAGGATTTTCAGAAACGAGTTTCACCGATAATAAGGCCGAAGCAGGCAAAACGTATTACTACGTAGTTAAGGCTCAGAATGAATGCCAATATACATCCGTAGTTTCCAATGAAGTCAGTGCATCCACTTCCGACGAGGATACGGCAGTACTGTACTACGCTTTTGATGAGGACCTGAATGACTCTACCGGTAACATGCGGCATGCTATTGCTCCCTACACTCTGACATGGGATGAAGGAAAATTCGGAGAGTCATTGGTTTTAGACGGTAAAAACCATGTGCAACTGCCCAGCGTACTTGGTATCGGAAACGAGTTGACCATTTCGACATGGATGTATTGCACCAACATTAGCAATACATGGCAACGTTTGTTTGACTTTGGATACGACGAAGAACATTACATGTTCCTTACGCCGCGTTCTGACAACCGGACGCTACGTTTTGCCATCAGAAACGGGGGGGAAGAGCAATTTATAGAATCAGAACTCCCTGCAACTACACTTTTAAGAAAATGGCTACATGTAGCTGTTACAATGGAAGGTAGCGCCGTAAAACTTTATTTAAACGGCGAAGAAGTGGCATCAACCTCTGATATTGGAGTCGAGTTCTCCGATTTACAGCCGTTTGTCAACTACATAGGTCGCAGTCAATTCGCAAGTGTTCCTCTATTTGAAGGTATGATAGACGACTTCATTATCTATAATCACGCACTAAGCAGCGAAGAAATCAAAACGATTGCCAACGGCAATTCCGTAAACATCGAAGAAGTTACTAACGAAGCGGCCAGTCTTTATATCTTCCCGCTACCGGCCAATGACATATTGACAGTAAAATGGGGCGAACAAAACAGTTTTATTTCCATATTCAACATGCAGGGCAACCGCGTACTCAGTTCAATAATGCAGAACGGCAGCACTGACATCAACGTATCTTCTTGGCCGGAAGGAGTTTATGTACTTAAAGCAACTTCGGAGGGACGCAATGCCCAACGAAAGTTTACTGTCAAACATTAATCAAATTCTCTATATCCATGCCACTTACATAACGGCATGGACAAAAATAACAGTCCGCCATGATCATATTCATGGCGGACTGTTATATAATCACTCACATTTCAGCACTTTGCATACAGCATTATGCTGTTCCGTAGCCACATTAACGATGTAAATACCTGGAGCCCATGAAGCTGTATTGACCTGTCCACCGTTATCTTGTTTACACATCACCGTTCCGTTGACATCGAAAATTGATACTGCACGAACTGAATCGGAAGTCTGCACCAATAAATAATCAACAAAAGGATTAGGTAGAACCTGCATGTTTACAGAAACAGTATTATCTACACGATCAGGCTCACCTTTCTGGACATTGAACTCATAACAGCCTGACTGTAACTCAATAACGGCCTTGCCACCCTCTATACCACGGAAAGTTACACCTTCACATTCATCAAGCGACTTTCCACTTTCGAGCACTTTATCAGAGGCGTCAAGTATAGGCAAGTAAAGTGTGGCCGAAGTATTGGCCGGTACAACCGCGCGATAATCAAGTCGACCATCATCTTTTATCTGCCACCCACTTTCAATTACCCCATTAACGCTCCGAAAAGTAACACTTGCCTTGTTTATCTGTTTTTGACCTTGCGGAATAAAAGTCCTCACATCAGGCGTCGGCTGTAAAATAAAATGTTTAAAGCCGGGATTTGCCTCATCAACCTCAATACCGCCAACATAACGATATAACCATTCGGCAATTACCCCATAAGCATAATGATTGAATGAATTCATAATCCATGGATGCTTGTTGAATCCACCTTCAATGGTATAGGAATCCCATCTTTCCCAAATAGTAGTAGCACCTTGGTCAACGCTATACAACCATGAGGGATTATCACGCTGCAACAATAAATTGTATGCCAAATCGTCCATAGAATATTGGCTCAACGTCTGATTCAACAAACCTGTTCCGACAAACCCTGTGCTTAATTTATAACCATTTTTAGTTATTTTATCACGTAAAGCAGCAACAACTTTCTTTTCGCTGTCTTCCGACAATAATTTAAAACTCAAGGGTAGCAAATAAGCTGTCTGTGTGGAAAAAACAGGTAATCCGTCAGGACCTATGTACCTCTTGCGGTATTCTTCTATTATGTTCTCATGAAGTTTGGCATATTCCAAAGAATCAGCCTGATAACCATCTCCCAATGCACCTGCTATCTTTGCCATCAAATCTGCGACATAAGCATAATAGCATACGCTGACATACCGTGTATCCATATTCTCGTAAGCAAGCCAATCACCGAAAGAAACACCGGCTCCGTTATACAAAAATCCTCCCCCGGATTGTTTCTCAAGAAAATCCATATAAGACTGCATGGAAAGATAATTCTCTGAAAGAATCTGTGTATTCCCTGTCATCGTATAAACCGTCCATGGAACAATGATACCTGCATCTCCCCATGCGGCATTGCCATATCCCCAGAAGTTGCAATAAGGCGCCATGTCGGGATAAGCACCGTCAGAACGTTGCCCATTGCGCAAATCTCTCATCCATTTTCGATAGAAAGCACGAGCGTCGGAATTATAATTAGCCGTACGGGCAAATATCTGGGTATCACCAGCCCATCCTAAACGTTCGTCTCTTTGTGGGCAATCGGTTGGAATACTCAGGAAATTACCTCGCTGCCCCCAAATAATGTTTTGATACAACTGATTCACATCTTCATGATCAGTCTCAAAGTGAGCCGTTTCCTCAAGAGCTGAACCCACGACTTCTCCAGTCACAGCAATTTCAACATCGCTGGTTGCCGTCAGTTGACAATATCTGAATCCAAAGAAAGTAGATGTAGGAGCATAAGTCTCACCTTCGGATAATCCTTTCAATGTATACAAAAGTGTAGCTTTTGCTGTACGCAAGTTATAGGTATAAACACTTCCGCCCGGACCATCATCGGCCCGTCCGGCATCTCCTGTATCGTTTAACATCTCTCCAAACCTAAATTTCAGTTGCGTACCTGCCGCACCCTTAACATTAAAACGTATCCAGCCCACCATGTTCTGTCCCATATCAAAAATAGCCGTCTCACCCACCTTCAGCAATAAGGTCGTCTCTCCGTCCTGCTCTCTTTTGACATGTATCTGTCCATAGGTTGTTCCTGTATCATCAATGCCTTCGTAAACCGTCACTTTGTTTGGACGACGCTCCATATCTTTCCTGGTTTGAACGGTTGCACCCAGCCAAGCTACTAGTTTCCCCTTGAAATCTGTATTTTCAGCAACTTTATACCAACCGCTTGCATCGTAATCGGGTTCAAACCAATCTCCTTCACGCCGAGCATCATATATTTCACCATCATAAATGTCCCCATAAATCAAAGGACCACAGTAAGAAGATTGCCAATCAGTATCGGTCACAATATTTTGAACCGTACCATCTTCATATTCCACTCTCAATTTCGCAATAAAACCCGGTGAAACATTTCCATAAACGCCCCTAGAAATAGCACCGTTCCACCATCCCCTGCTCACACAAGCACCTATCACATTTGCACCCTTCTGAAGCAGTTCTGTTACATCATAAGCCAAGTAAAAGGCTTCAAAACGATAATCTGTCCAGCCGGGCTTCAATTCATCATAAACCATATTGCCGTCTTCCATTCGACCTGCCCGTTGGCCATTGACATAAACATCGTAAACGCCTAATGCACTACTATATAAAAAGGCGCGTCGTATCTGCCCATCTCCAATCGAGAACTCCTTTCTGAACATAGGCATACCTTTCTCCTGCTGCTGGAGTACACATGATTCTTCATAGGAAGAAGTTATCTTCAACACTTTATTATCGTCTACCATCACAATCTCCCCACCAGAAAAAACGTTTCCGGCATTCTCAAAGTTTTCAGAAAAAACCAATGTTCCGGCAGGATCCATATCGTAACGTGTCAAAACAATATTGTCATAATAGGCTTCTTCATTCATCGTATTGTCATAATAAGCGCGAAATCCGATTTGTCCGAATTGCAAGCGACCTGACGTGTCATTATAAGTATCAACAAGTACATCATTAATATAGGTTTCTACTGTCTGCCCTCTCACAGAAATCTTCACTTTACAAAAAGTACCCTTCAACTGTTCCTTAGTAATATATTGATCCAAGCTAACATCAGAAGAAGAAAAAACGCCATTAACCCGCAAATGACGTCGGAGAATCGGACTCCCACCATCTCGCACATTTAAAGACCACATATGAAAGTTCTGCACGTCATAGGCAGAAAAGATTATACCTGCATTATCGCGCCCAATCTTCACATCCAACGTCAAATCATAAGCCGCATATTGACGACTCATCTCATACCAAGCGTACTGCGCCTCCACAAACAACCTACCGTCTTCTATTTTTCCGGCAGAAAAAGGATTTTCTGTGCCCTCGTCAAAGGTTTCTTTGACAAGTATTTCTTCACTATCTCCTGACAAGTTCTTTACAACAAGGTTATCAAAATAGGCTTTTTCCAGATCATAATAATTATACAATGCACGATCTTGTCTGATTCCAACCTGTCCATAACCGTATTCACCTCCCCAAGGACAAACACGTTCATCTATTAAAACATCATCAATGAATGTCCTTGCCATATTCCTATCGACCTCAATTCGTAATTTATAAGTTTGATGTAACTTTACATCAATCAACTGGCGTAAATCTTTCTCTTCATGGCAGGTTGCCTGACCATTTCGCCAGGAGTGGGGTCGAAAACGTGGATAACCGGCCTCAAAATTTATCTGCCACATAAAATAATTCTGTTCATCTTTCGCTCCAAAAATAATACCGGCAGCCAAGTTCTCTACCTCAAAATCTGTCTCAACCGTATAATGATCTATTTCCTGTTGCCCTGAAGGAATATCTGTCGCCTTAATCCACTTAGCACCAGACCATCCTTCATTCATCAATCCTGTTTCAAAATATGCTATTTCTTCAGATTCTTTCTCACGACCTTTATTATCCCAAACATTAACTTTCCAATAATAACGAGTAGATGGCATCAATGCTACTCCGTCATAAAGACGATCGACGCTCAAACCTGAAACAATTTTTCCAGAGTTCCATACAGCATTCTGACAATCTTTATCAGAAAAGAGCATTATTTCATAAGCAATCTGAAATACCCCTCTATCAGTACCAGATGAAATTATCCATGAAAAAGCCGGTGACAAATCATCTATTCCTACCGGATTCTGTAAACCATTCACTCGCAAATGAGTGATTGACAAATCTACCGCCTGCACAACAGAAAAAGCACTTAAAAAAAAACTGATAAGAACGGCTTTCCATCTGTGACAAGCCTGTCTCCCTAAACAAAATATTCGCATAATCTTAATTAATTTTATTTATCTCTTCCGCAAAGATAAAAGACAAGTAAATACTGATACCCTGAAAATATTTTCAAATTAGGTGCAATTTATTTGCATGAAAATATTTTTCCTTAAAAAAAAGATGTACAAAGCAATTATCTGCTTTGTACATCCTCTAATACACAGGAAAACCTGCAAAATCATTTTTGAACTTCAAAAGTATCAATATGCCGTTTGCGTTTTTCCTCCCTGATCTCATCAACGGCAATCAAAATACCTGTTTCTTCAACGTCTCCAAATTCATAATTAATAGCAGTTCCAAACATCTTCATTGTTGGAGAAAGCCCCATATAAGCATTAACCAGTGGCGGTATGTTATAACCAAGTTTGCGTACCTCGGTGTTCAGAATCTTATAATCTTCCTTAAAATCATTCTCCACAAAAAGACGTTCTAATTCTTCTTCTGGAACTTCCAGTTTTAATGGATGAATCGGCACGATAAGTTTATCCTTGTCCTCAAAATGTTTTTTCAAAAAATAAAGTATCATATCACGTCCATAACGATGATAAGAGGGATACATGGTCATTTTTCCGAAATAATAGCGTACATCCGGCTCAAGTACCGTTAATGCCCCAAGACCATCCCACAAGTTGTCAAGAGCAAATAACCCGCGTGACCCCATTCTTGTACTCTGGTACTCCAACGTAACAAATGAACGGCCAAGTTCAATGGTATACGGCATATAATTCTTCATAAACTCTTCGGAGAAACGAAACATGTGTGAGGTTGCCAACAAAGGCTGCCCGTCCTCACCAATCTTAACCTCTGAACCAAGAAGATAACGATAGCCCCCTAAAATCTCTTCAACCTCTGGATCCCATACAATTAGCTGTTTATAAGGATTTTCCATCGTATCAAACTCATCGAGATCCATCGACATACCTGTACCCCCACCCGAAGCTCTAAAGGCAATCTCCCTCAAACGTCCTATCTCTTTCACCACATTGGGTGAATCCTGATAAGTCAAGACATAAATTTCATTATGACTTTTGTTTGTATAACGCAATCTTTTGTCCGGCGTCAATTCTGCTTTCAACAAATCCCGATTCACGGGCGCAATAATGTCCTCCATATTTGGAAATGGTTTCTATTATTTATAACTATAACTTATATACTTGTTCTCTGACGTACTGCGCCCACTGATGTGGAGTGCGTGTCTTATCAAAGGTTGTCCACGGTATCGGTTTGCCTATTATCACCTTATACTTGCCATGCTGACTTTTATACATCTCATCAGGTAAAAAAAGCATAGCAAGGTTAAACTTAAGCCTCAGACGTTTACACCATGAAGCAATCGTATAAAAACGGTCTGAATTTTGTCCTATAAAATGAATAGGAACAACATCTCGGTGAGCCGCCACACTCTTTGTGATGAAACTTTTATTCCATTCGATATCACAAATCTGACCGTTAATCCGACGAGAACACAAGCCTGCGGGAAACATAATAATATGCTGTTTCGCTTTAAAGGCATCATCAATTAACTGTGGCAAATTACGAGCCTGCTTACCAATTTTATTGATGGGTACACACAAAGGAGCTAATCCCTGAAGATTCATTAACAAGTCGTTAACCAGATACTTAATATTACCATTATAATGTCGTCCCAGGATCATACCCAATGTTACGCCATCGATCGCTCCTAAAGGATGGTTTGAAACAAAGGTATAGAATTTTGTGGTATCACTTAAATTCTCTAAACCGTCTACTTCAACTTTCACATCCAAATAACGCAGACAATTCTCACAGAAATCAACGCCTTCATATCCCTCCTTTAAGTAACCGTTGATGAAATCCTGATGTATAAGACGCTTCAGCCACGTTAACACGAACTGAGGAATGTATCTAGACTTCTTCCCTGCCCTATTTCTAACGATCCTGTCTATGTCAATTAACGTTATCTTTTTTTGTTGCATGAACTATCTTAATATAAATTCTATTTGCCGAGACAGATCTCAAAAGGTTATATTACTTCCACACGCCGATTATTAATTATATAAGCACCTTTAGGCAAACCACTTATCCAATTTGTTCCCTTATTCAATCTAAAAAGACCATAAAAAACGCCTGTTTCCTTATAAACGGGCAAAACTTGATTGTGCTGACTAACAACATACAAGTTATGACCTTTCACCTTAATCTCAACTGGGAAAAGGGAAGAAACCTGTCTTACTCTGTATATCTGGCCATACTCACTACCAGACGTTTTATGTCGGACAGTATCAGTGTGTGTTTTATTCTGCACAACTGCATTTCCACTTGCAGCCATTTGAACACAACATAAAAGTAAGCCCAAAACTAAACCTATCTCTTTCATATTTCCATTTTGCCTTAACTTTTATTATGCAAAAATATAGCGTAAGCAAGTAAACTCAAGACAAATCATCTTTATTTTAAGATATTTTAATGCAAAAACATTTAGCGTATTTTACGCCCATATCATAACCATAACAAAGAAAACTAGAATGGATTCAAAAAGATACCCCAACACACTTCATAAAACTTGTATAAGGCGCGCTATATTTACCGTAATAAGGTATAAATTATCCTAACAATTGCTTCACGACCTCACTAATAATCTTACCATCTGCTTTTCCTGCAAGCCTTTTCGTAGCGATTCCCATCACTTTTCCCATATCTTTTGCAGAAATCGCACCACATTCGATTATGATATTCTTCAGGATCGTCTCAAGTTCATCTGTAGACATGGGCTTCGGAAGATAACGTTCGATAACCTCGACTTGAGACATTTCTTCATCGGCCAAATCCTGTCGTCCCTGGTTTATGTACAAAGCGGCAGCATCTTTTCCCTGCTTAGCCATCTTAGAAAGAATCTTCAACGCTACTTCATCTGTAAGTTCGTCATTTGCACCGGGCGCTGTCTTTGCTTCGATAAAATACTTCTTAATATTACGCAATGCCTCCAATGTGACTTTATCTTTAGCCTTCATGGCTGCAGGAATGCCTTTGCTTATTTGTTCAAAAAGTGTCATAATAATATATTTTCTTTTATTAAAAAATGATTGTTGCACCTGATTGTGATTCAATTACATCTGCTCCTGCTTCTTCGCTTACTTCGTTTTGACTTTTTATGCTGGCCAACATTTCCCGCGTACGCTTGAAAGTAGGACTCGCCTCCACAGAAGCGATAACATTCTCATTATCCATATCTTCCTGAGTAAAAATATAAACATGATGACGGCGTTTCGTATAATGACGATTGTCATCCTCTTTGTAATATTTAAGACGGCGGTCATGCTTACGGATTTCCATTTCTTCTTGTTGGGCCCTACGCTCAACTTCCTCCTGAGTATGTTGCATGGCATTATCCATACCCGGCACATTCTCTAATCCAAATCCCGTCGCCAACACAGTAATTTTCACTTTTTTTTCCAACGCTGAATCTGTAGCAAGACCAAATTTTGTTTCAACATCCGGCGAAAAACGTTTCATAAAGTCATGAACCTCGTTCATCTCCTCCATCGTCAACTCCTCGCTCTCATCCTTGCTACTAAATGATATACTCAAAAGTACTTTCTTAGAATTGAAAATATCATTATTGTTTAGAAGAGGAGAGTGCAATGCATTCTCTATAGCACGTTTGACACGCCCTTCTCCTTCACCATAACCCGTACTCATCAGAGCAACACCGCCGTCTTTCAGAACAGTTGTTACATCCTGAAAATCGAGATTTACGATACCATGGACAGTAATAATCTCAGCAATACTTTTTGCTGCTATGGAAAGAGTATCGTCAGCTTTAGCAAAAGCATTTAATAAAGTCAGTTCTGGATAAATCTCTCTCAACCGCTCATTATTAATTACCAAAAGCGCATCCACATGCTTAGAAATCTCTTCCACACCGTCTAGCGCCTGATCTATTTTCTTACGTCCTTCAAATACAAAAGGTATGGTAACAATTCCAACAGTCAGGATTCCCAACTCTTTCGCACATTGCGCTATAATGGGAGCTGCACCCGTTCCGGTTCCTCCTCCCATACCTGCTGTGATGAAAACCATCTTAGTACCATCATTCAACATTTTGCGAATATCTTCAATACTCTCAAGAGCAGCTTTTCGACCACGTTCCGGACGATTTCCCGCACCAAGCCCTTCAGTCCCCAACTGTAAGCGCATTGGCAACGCAGAATAGCTCAATGCCTGTTTATCGGTATTGCATAAGACAAAGCTTACATCATGTATGCCTTCCTTGTACATATGATTAACAGCATTGCCACCACCACCACCGACACCAATTACCTTGATGATACTTTGTGTATTTGAATCAAGATTGAACGGTATGCCATTTATTTCGTCCATATTACTATCCATATTCTTGATCTTTAATTTATTCTTCGTCCACCATTTCTTTAGTTAACTCTCCCAGTTTCTTGACTATCTTTGAGAAGAAACCTGGTTTCTTTTCAGATTTGACCGGCTCAATCGGCTCTTCCGGAACTTCTTCCTCTATCTTTACCTGTTCTTTCGGCTCTTCTTTCAACTCTTTCACCTCTTCATCAACAGGCTCTTCTACAACAACGTCCTTAGGCTCTTCCGTTTCAAAAGGTATGGTGCAGGGCTGACTGCCTGCATTCAAAAGTGCAATCAACGTATTGAGAGTTCCATCTTTCTCCAGCTGTTCCACATGTGTAAACTGCAACTGGACAGGGACAATTCGTGCAACTCTCAATTTGTCCACTCCCATCCGATTTTGGATTGCCTGATCAAGATTCTTAATATTGGAAGCTCCTCCTGTAATCACCATTCCTGCATTTAATTTGTCTCTAAAACCACTCAAACAGATTTGTTGCCATACATTATCCAATATTTCCTCCACTCGAGCTTCTACAATCTCCACCATTTCGCGCTCTTCTATTGTCCGAACATTATTAACTAAAATGTTCTTTTCTAAAGAATCACTGTTGAAGTCTGTATAAGCCATTCCATATTTTAATTTCAATTCCTCTGCTTCATCCTCCTCAATTTGCAATGAAGCTATATCAGTCGTAATATTGTTACCTCCAAGCGGTATAGAAACCAAATGTCGAAGAATATTATTTTTATACACTGAAACAGTCGTCAGGTCTGCACCAAAATCGACCAAGACACAACCTGAACGGCGCTCTGATTCCGTAAGGATGCAATCGGCCAACACCATCGGTGCCACAAAGTAACCAGCTATTCTTACACCTGACTTCTCTACACAAGAAGTCAGATATTCCTTAATATCTTTCCGAGCAATTACGTTCACATAACGCGCTTCAATCTGATTACTCAATACTCCAACCGGTTCAACGGTCAAATCTGTTCCGATTCTATATTCCTGCGCCACTGTCTGCAATATCTCATAGCCGGAATAAGTCGTTTCTTCATTGGATTGTGCCAGGCTGTCTACCAAATCAGATGAGATAACTACTTTTGTTTCTAACTGACGTGATGAAGTATTCCTTTTTGTCTGTAACGATCTGCCACCCACACCCACATAAACCTGAGATATATGTTCTCCCAGTTCTTTCTCTAATTCTTCTACAATGGCTTTTACACTCAAAACAGTTTTATCGACATTGTATATCACCCCTTTGCGAATACAATGACGGGCATTTTTCTGAGCGATGTCCAAAACTTGCACCGACCCGTCAAGATTCTTGCAACCTGCAATTCCTCTTATCTTGGAGGAACCAAACTCAATCGCAACTATTATTTCTCTTTCTGAAGTCATATATCTACTTTTTCTTTTTGCAAATTACCTGATTATCATATTCCAGATTTATAGCCGAATACTTATTCCAGCCCACTTTGTTCAATCCTTCCGTATAAAAAATCTTCATCCTATCCAACTTTTCCTTCACATTAACAGGCTTTCCCAGCATTATTATATGTTCACCAACCCGAGGCACCAGTTCCACCTTTCCGTCAGTTTTCACCATGACTTGTTGAATCTGATTGTTCCAAAACGGATCTGTAACAATCTGCCGACCCAAACCAGCTAAATACTGCGTAGCATATTTTTTCGTTATAGTACCAGTTGCCACAGGTAAACTGACACAATAAGCCGAATGCGACATTATTTCACCCGAACGGTCTATATAATAATCTTCGCCATTGTCTGCTAAAACATGTATAACCGCATATTTTTGTTCAACCCTTATACACACTTTTCCACCGGGCGTTTTATAACACAAAGCTTTATTTATATACGGATGTTCTGCCAGTGCATTTTCTATCATCTGCAAATCAACATCCTCCATTTTCTTACCAGTCGGATTACATTTCTTCTTTGTCAAAATTTGCACGATATCATTTTTCTTAAGAAAACCTGTATGCAGACTATCTTCGACAGACACGACAAGTCCCTCACATATAACAGGGGTTTTCGGTTTATCAAACATTGTTATAGCAACTATAAAATAAACTGTTGCCAATAACAACAAAAGAAGTACAGCAATCCTTTTCAGCATCTTTTCTTTAATATATCAGCAATAACCGAAGCGTAAACATCAATATCACCCGCACCTAAAATTATAAATACATCTGCATCCGATGCTTTTACAACGTCCGGTATTTCTTCTTTATGACATAAAACTTTTTTCACACCCGGAGCAAGCCTATCGTATATCAGCCTGGAAGAAACTCCAGGAATAGGTTTCTCGCGAGCCGGATAAATATCCACAAGAGCCACCTCATCAAGCAAAGACAGACTTTCCGCAAAATCTTTATAGAAATCCCTAGTACGCGTGTAAAGATGAGGCTGAAAAATAGCCATTATCCTTTTACTGGAATAAAGTTCTTTAATGGATTTGACACTTTGAAAAATCTCGGCAGGATGATGAGCATAATCAACCAATAAAGCCACTTCAGAAGTTTTAAGCTTAAAATCAAACCGCCTATCGACTCCCATAAACGTAGCCATCGCTTTTCTCATTTCTTCAGAAGTTACACCACTAATTTGAGCCAAAGCCATTGCTGCAAGCCCGTTCTCAATATTAATACTGACAGGGACGCCTAACTGAATATCCTTAACAGAACCTAACGGAGACACAAAATCAAAGAATATCTCACCGTTACCGATGCGAATATTTTCTGCATGAAAATCTCCCGTCACTTGTCCGTACGTATAAATTGTCACTCCACCGCGAACAGCCGGTTGCAATTCCAAGCCTTCATGAATTATCAAATATCCGTCATTTCTTATCAATGAAGTATATTTCCGAAAACTTTCAAGGTAAGCTTCCTTTGTTCCATAGATGTCAAGATGATCCGCGTCTGTAGCCGTTATAACAGAAGCGTAAGGAGTAAGCCAATGAAAGGAACGATCAAACTCATCAGCTTCCACTACTATATAGTCACTTTTATCTGATAGGATGTAGTTAGTCCCATAATTCTTAGTTATTCCACCAAGGAAAGCATTACAACCGACATGGCTCTCATGAAGAATATGTGCCACCATTGACGACGTCGTCGTCTTTCCATGAGTTCCCGCAACACATAATCCTTTACCGGCACGTGTCAGTGTCCCTAACACCTGCGCACGCTTCTCGACCTCAAATCCTTGTTCTTTGAAAAAACACAATTCCGCATGGTCTTCAGGGATCGCAGGAGTATAAACCACCAAAGTTTCTGTTTTTCTCTTAAAATTATCAGGGATAGTCTCTACACAATCTTCATAATGAATCCAAGCTCCTTCGTAACGCAGTTTTTCCGTCAGTTCACTTTCAATTCGGTCATACCCACCAACAGATATGCCCTTACATAGGAAATAACGTGCAATAGCACTCATCCCAATACCTCCGATACCTATGAAATAAACAGACCTTATACTACTGAAATCCATTATGATTTCCTCCTTTCCTTATAAATAACAGCCAATTTATACACTTCATTTGCGATGCGGTCAGCGGAATCTTCAATCGCAAGCGCAGATATATGCTGGCTCAAAGCAGATAAAGCCTCAACATCCTTGACTGTATCAATAGCCAAAGGGATCATTTGTCGTATGGCGTCATCATCTTTTACATATAAAGCGGCATTTTTATCAACCAACGCTAAAGCATTTTTTGTCTGATGATCTTCGGCGACATTGGGAGATGGCACCAAAACAGAAGGTTTTGCCAGCAGACACAATTCAGAGATACTGCTCGCTCCGGCCCTCGAAATTACAAGATCAGCGGCAGCATATGCCTCAGCCATTTTTCCAATAAAATCCGTCACATACAAATTTTCAGGTTTTCCTTTTTTATTCAAACGCGCTTGTATCTCCTTGTAATAATAACCTCCGGTCTGCCATATAAACTGAACATTGGAATCATTTATCAACGAAAGGTTTTCCAACACACTTTCATTAATAGTACGTGCCCCAAGACTCCCACCGATAATGAGAATCGTTTTTTTATCAGGCAAAAGGCCGAACGCAGTCAAGATCTCAGCACGCGATTTCTTACAACTGCGCAGATTCTGCCTTACGGGGTTACCCGTTAATATAATCTTCTCTTTTGGGAAAAAACGTTCCATGCCATCGTATGCCACACATATTTTATCCGCACCTTTTGCCAGTAATTTGTTTGTCACACCTGCATAAGAGTTCTGTTCCTGAATTAAAGTAGGAATACCCATTTCAGCAGCAACATTCAATGTAGGGCCACTTGCATAGCCTCCTACACCAACAGCCACCATAGGCTTGAACTCCCGGATAATCTTCTTCGCCAGACGTCGGCTCTTCCATATTTTATAAAGCACCGCAACATTCCTTAACAAATGCTTTCTGTCAAAACCTGAAATTGGCAAGGCCTTGATACGATAACCTGCCGCAGGAACACGCTGCATTTCCATACGTCCTTCCGCTCCAACAAACAGAATTTCCGCCTCCGGATGTTGCAGTCTGATAGCATTTGCAATAGAAATTGCCGGAAAAATATGCCCTCCGGTACCGCCTCCACTTACAATGACCCTTAACGCCTCTTCCATAAAAATGTATTTTGTCAGCAAAAGTAGTAATAAATCTTTTATTATTGGCTATTTCCCTTGATTTTATTTTATTTAACCTCATCTGGATTAATTCATTTCCGCAGATTCTTGTACTACAACATTTTCATTGTCCACACGTTTCTTTGCCGAACGACTCACACTTAAAATAATACCAATATACGCACAATTAATCATCGTTGAGGTTCCTCCCTTGCTAATCAAAGGCAATGGCTGTCCTGTCACAGGAAATACGTCAACGGCAACAGCCATATTTATCATTGCCTGAACAACCAGCATAAGTGCCAATCCCATCACTAAAAACGCCGGAAAGTTCCGCTCACACCGTCCTGCAATACGAGCAGCTCGAAACAACAAGACAATATACAAAAACATTACGAAAGTCCCCCCTAACAACCCTAACTCTTCTATAACTATGGCGTATATAAAATCAGAAAAAGACTGTGGAAGAAAATCCCTCGCCACAGAATTTCCAGGGCCTTTACCTATAATATTACAAGTTGCAATGGCAATTCTGGCATGCGTAACCTGAGGATTTTCTGATATATCATAATCAACAGGATTCTCAGGCAAGCCATGACTTTCATTAACACGTCCCGCCCATGTTTCAACACGATGCAGCAACGGAAGTTTTCCGATGGTCTGCAACGTGTCATCCGAAGCAAATTTTAAGAAAGAAAAAAATATTCCTCCAACAATGACAATAATTGCAATCAAACCGCTCAACTGTTTCCATGGTATACCTCCTACAAACATCATCAGTATGATGACAAAAAAAGTCATAGCAGCTGTAGAGAAATTTTCAGGAGCTATGAGTAAACATATACCGCCAGCTATGATTAATATAAAATTAAAAGCCCGCTTACTTGCTCCATGCTCATTGCGCATACTTGAAAGAATCATAGCCGTCGTCGTAACAAGAACCCCTTTAGCCAACTCCGATGGTTGAAAGGTGATGCCTGCAACTTCAAACCATCGACTGGCATTATTTACTTTTTCAGTAAACATTGTTGCAACCAACAACAGAACGGAAATCGGCAATCCTATTACGGGAATCAATTTAAAAAAGCGACAATGTATCTTATGTATGAGAACAGTTGCTATTACGCCTACCAACAAATAGGAAGCATGTTGTACAATCGGACGCCAATACTGTCCCGTTTTATAACTCATATTACTGGACGCACTGTAAACCTCAATAATTGAAATGACACACAAAAAGAACAATATCATCCAAACGACCTTGTCCCCCTCAAAAAGTCGCCACTTCTTGATCCGATTAACAGATAAACTCACCATATTTTATAAAGAACTAACAAATGACTTAAACTGCTCACCCCTATCTTCCATACTTTTAAACAAGTCAAAACTGGCGCAACAGGGACTTAATAAGACAGTATCACCTGGCTTGGCAAAACGATAGCATGCCTCCACACAATCTTTCATACTGTGTGTATCCGCTATCGGAATACCAAAGCCATCAAAAAATTGATGCAGCTTCGCATTATCCGCTCCCAAGAACACCAATGCACGACATTTCTTCTTTACAAGTTCTTCTATTTCACGATAATCATTCCCTTTATCTTTTCCGCCAATAATCAACACTGTGGGGCTCGTCATGCTTTCTAAAGCATACCAACAGGCATCTACATTCGTCGCCTTTGAATCGTTAATATAATCAACTCCTTTCACCCGAGCAACTTTCTCCAACCGATGTTCTACCCCTTGAAAATCGCTCAGGCTTTGACGAATGACTTCATTCTTTATTCCAGCCAAATCTGCGGTAATGCCGGCAGCTAAAGAATTATACATGTTATGCTTACCGTTCAACGCCAACGACTCTTGTTCCATATTAAAAGGAGTAGGATATTCCAAAACATACTGTCCGTCTGCAATATAACCAATCATTCCTTCTTTCTTTATTATAGAGAAAGGGCACATCTTAGCCTTTATCCCATACTTCTTGAGTTCTTTCTGAATTACTGGATCATCATTCCAATAAACAAAAGCATCCTCTTCTTTTTGGTTTTGCAAAATCCTCATCTTAGCGTCTATATAATTTTGCATATTATAATCATAACGGTCCAAATGATCCGGCGTAATATTCAAGAGAACAGCGATATTTGCCCTGAACTCATACATATTGTCCAACTGGAAACTGCTCAATTCTATCACATAATAATCATAATTTTCTTCCGCAACTTGCAAAGCGAGGCTGCGGCCTATGTTGCCGGCCAAACCTACATTGTAACCGGCTGCTTTAAATATATGATATATCAACGATGTAGTAGTTGTCTTCCCATTGCTACCCGTTATACAAATCATTTTGGCATTCGTATAACGACCCGCAAACTCTATCTCTGAAATAATAGGAATACCCCTTTCCTTTATTTTCTGCACCATCGGAGCATTATCAGGTATGCCAGGACTTTTAACAATTTCATCTGCATTCAGTATTAGATCTTCTGTATGTCGCCCTTCTTCCCACGCAATACCATACCTATCCAACATCTCTGTATAATGCGGCTTGATTTTGCCCATATCGGAAACAAATACATCAAATCCTTTCTTACTTGCTAATACGGCCGCCCCGACCCCGCTTTCAGCCGCTCCAAGTGCAACAATTCTTTTTTTCATATATCTGTATTTATTTAGAATATAAAAAAATATCTACCTAACCTTTAATGTTATGATGGACATCGCCACCAATATAATGGTAACAATCCAGAAACGGACTGTAACTTTAGACTCCAACCAACATCCTTTTGGCCAGTTAAACAACACCTTTATGTCAGGTGCCAACTGACCAGGACGGACACGGAACGCATCATGAATAGGCGCACGTTTGAACACACGTAATTTCAAACCACGTTTATTTCCCCACTTTGCATAATTAACCTGAAAAATCACGCTCAGACTCTCTGCCAGAAATACGAAACACATCAGCGGAATAAGTAACTCCTTATGAATAATTATAGCTGTAACAGCTATAATCCCACCTATCGCCAAACTGCCCGTGTCCCCCATGAAAACCTGTGCAGGATAAGCGTTATACCACAAAAAACCAATCAAAGCCCCAACAAATGCACAAATAAAGATAACCAACTCTTCTGAACCCGGAATATACATGATATTCAAATAGCTGGCAAATTCTATATGACTTGAGACATAAGCAAAAACCCCCAATCCCAAGCCAATAACCGCAGAATTTCCCGCTGCCATACCGTCCATACCATCGTTAAGGTTTGAACCGTTTGACACGGCAACAACCACAAATGTCGTCATCATAACAAACAACAACCAACCGGCCGCCCTCTTATATTTACCACAGAAACTCATGATTTCTGCATAATCTAAATTATTATTCTTAACAAACGGAATAGTCGTAATGGTTGATTTTACCTTCTCGCTTTTATGTACCACTTCTTCAGCCTGCCCGTTTCTTTCCATCATGACATTTTCGCGGATAACGGCATCCGGACTCAGCCACAAAGTCAACCCAACGAACAATCCCAAGAATGTCTGCCCTATTAATTTATAAATAGGTCGAAGACCATCCTTATTGACTTTCATCTTTATATAATCATCCAAAAAGCCTAAAGCGCCAAGCCATACAGTTGTCACCAGCATCAATATCATGTAAATATTGCGCAGCCTGCCGAAAAGCAAACACGGCACAATGATGGAAACTAATATAATGATACCTCCCATAGTCGGTACACCTTTTTTTTCAACGCCATAAGGATCTATCGTCTTATCACGCTGTGTCTCACTGATTTGATGCCTTTTCATCCAACGAATAAAGTAACCACCAAACCATGCGGAGATAATTAGCGACAAAATCAACGTCAACAAAGAACGGAAAGAGATATAAGTCCACATATGTGAACCCGGAATACCAAACTCTCCCAAATACCTGAACAAATAGTACAACATAATCTGAAATTAAATGCAGAATATTTCTTTTATCACCTCGTGGTCATCAAAATGGTACTTCACACCTTTTATTTCCTGATAATTCTCATGTCCTTTTCCGGCTACCACGACAACGTCACAGGGATGTGCCATGACGCAAGCCGTACGGATAGCCTCTTTACGGTCAACAATGGAAAGCACCTTGCGCATCTGTTCAGCATCCAAGCCGGCCATCATATCATTGATAATATCCTGTGGCTCTTCAAAACGTGGGTTATCACTCGTTATCACTACACGGTCACTCCATTTTACCGCCTCTTGTGCCATCAACGGGCGCTTCCCTTTGTCCCGGTTTCCACCAGCACCGCAAACTGTAATAAGTTCTCCTTTATTTCCCAATATTTCACGCACGGTAGAAAGAACATTCTCCAATGCATCCGGAGTGTGGGCATAATCCACTATCGCTGTTATACCATCATTTGAACGAATTGTTTCGAAACGCCCGTTTACTGGGCGCAACAAACTCATCTTCACAAGAACATCTTCCGGAATCTTGCCCAACATTAAGGCTGCGCCATAAACAGCCAGCAGATTATATACATTGAAACGGCCTATAAAAGGCACACCTACCACCCAACCATTTATATCCATGGACATACCTTCAAAAGATTCTTCAACTACCTTTGCCTTAAAATCAGCCATGGCACGTAATGAATAAGTCTTTACAGTGGCTTTTGTGTTTTGAACCATAACCATGCCATTCCGGTCATCGATATTAGTTATGACAAAGGCGTCCTTTGGCAGTTGATCAAAAAAAGCTTTTTTGGCATCCCGATAACTCTCAAATGTTTTATGATAATCCAAATGGTCGCGCGTCAGGTTTGTAAATATACCTCCTGCAAACTTCAAACCTGCTATACGTTTCTGAGCTACTGCATGCGAACTGACTTCCATAAATGCATATTTACATCCTTCATCCGCCATCCTGCCCAAAAGTTTGTTTAATGTGATAGGATCGGGCGTGGTATGTTCTGCAGGAATCGCCTCATCATCAATATAATTACAAACAGTAGAGCAAAGGCCACATTTATAACCAAATGCCCGAAACAGATAATACAACAAAGTTGCAACAGTTGTTTTCCCATTGGTACCAGTCACCCCTACCAATTGCAATTTTGAGGTCGGATTACCATAAAACACCGTCGCGATTTCACCCACAACTCCTTCAGAATCCTTAACTTCAATATAAGTCACACTTTCAGCCCTTCGCTCCGGTATCTGCTGGCAAACGATGGCAACAGCGCCTTTTTCAACTGCATTTTGGATATATAGATGTCCGTCAGACTGTGTTCCTTTCACTGCAACAAACAAATCTCCTGCGCCCACCTTTCGCGAGTCTATATTCACACCCTCGATCTCCTTATCCGTTATCCCGATAACTTTCACGGGACGGAAAGCCTTTAACAACTCATTTAGATTCATATCTATCTCCTATCTTTTCAATTTAATATGTATCACTGTCCCCTTATTAATCCTACTGTCAGGATAAACACTTTGCCAGAATACTGTTCCTTCCCCCTCAACCTTGATCTTCAGGCCACGGCTTTCAAGAAGAAACAGTGCATCCCGCAATCCCATTCCTCTCACATCCGGGACAATGCTTTCGGGAATTTTCTCTGATACCATGTTTACATTACTGCCACCATTAGTCGCTCGCCCCCAAAGCGTAGCCGTTTCAGAAGTATTCCAATCTTTACGATAAGGTATATGTAATTCATCCAGAATTTCCACTGCAGCCCCCATATTGCCATCCAACACATCCGGCACATAAACTGAATTGGAGTCAGACGCTTCTGCCACATCACGGTAAACACCCTTTGCCATCACGCTTTGCGCGATCTCACTGAAAACCGGACCGCACTGTCCACCGCCCGACGCAGGCAGACCATACTTCTGAATCGCGACAATACAACTATATTGAGGTTTTTCTGACGGAAAATAACCACAAAAACTAATTAAATATTTCATCCTACCCGAATGGTAGCCTCCGGCTCCCTGTGCCACCTGAGCCGTACCGGTTTTACCTGAAACCTTAAAATTCTTGTTGCCAGCGGCTTTCCCGAGCCCCTTACTAACAACCAGTTCCAAAATTTCACGAATATCGTTCAAAGTAGTGGGCGAACAAATCTGCTCCCTCAAGACTTCCACAGGATACTCACGCACCATTTCTCCATTCTTACTTATGGCTTTCACAAATCGTGGTTTTACCATCTTGCCTTCGTTGGCTATCGCATTATAAAACGTCAAAGTCGCAATCGGAGGAATCTGTGTCTCATAACCGATACTCATCCACGGCAAGGCTGTTTTCGACCAGTTGCTCCTGTCCTCTTTTGGACGCCGCACACGAGGTTCACCACTCCCTACCAACGGTAGGTTTAAAGGAATACCTACTCCTTCTCGATATAATCCATCCACAAACTTCTCCGGCGCATCCGCATAATTTTCATCTATCAACCGGCTCACACCTATATTAGAGGAATACATCAATACCTCCGGGACACTGATACGTGCATATCCCCCCCGACGCCAATTATGATCCTTCATGACGCGTCCATGCATCTCCCATTGCCCATTGCCAGTATCCACATAATCTTCCTTTTTAATCTTACCGTCCTCAAGAGCCACCATGATGGAAGCCGTCTTAAACGTCGAGCCCGGTTCCATCAAATCAGCAATCGCATTGTTCTTTATTTCCCGATAAACACCATCATTACATTTTGTCATGTTTACAATGGCCTTAACATCGCCGGTAGCCACTTCCATCAATACCGCTACACCTACTTCACCATTGATATTCTTCAACTGTTTCAACAACGCTTTTTCAGCTATGTCCTGCATAGAAACATCAATAGTCGTCACAATATCATATCCATCCTCTGGTGGCACATCTACAATGCTCAACCATTTATTACGCACCTTCGTACGGTGAGACAAACCTTCTTTTCCTCGTAAAATCGAGTCAAATGACAATTCAAGACCATAGCGTGCCGAGTCCTTTCCGGCATATAAAGCCCCTAATGTCCTCGTCGCCAAAGATCCATATGGTTTTTTACGCTGGTTAAACTCTTCTGCATAAAAACCGCCCTTAAACGGACTTTCCTTAAACAACGGCAATTCTTTACAATCCTTATATTGGATATAAGAAATACGATTCCCATAAATCGCCCAATGGCGACTTTTTTTCCGACGCCCTTTCTTCAAGCGGTCTTTAAAATAGCCGGCCGACTTATCTGGGAATATCCGATGAAGCCCTTCCGAAATACTGTCAAGTTTGTCTCTCAACATACTATCACGCCAAGCCTGCAATTCCGCTTTCACCTTAGGATCCTTGTCATAAGCCATAAAATCCATATAAATCTTATATTCCGGCAACGAACTAGCCATAATCTGCCCATCGGCAGAAAGAATGTTTCCACGCTTGGCTGGAATTGGCACATCCTCTTTAACCAGTTTTTTACTGACTTCAGTCCAATAATCGCTTTGAAACACCATCTGATATGCCGCATTACCGAGTATGTAAACTCCTCCCAACGTCATCAATATAATAATGACGAAATATCTCGGCATGATATTCTTATGATCGAAATTCATTGCTACTTTTCCTTATATTTAATAATGAAAGGAGGCTCCTTCGGCAAGACCAATACACTGTCAGGCGTCTGTTTCAAAAACGCCTCCACCTGGCTTTGACGCGTCTTAACAGTCAATTCCCCTGAACGTGTCAATGCACGATAGCGCACTTCCGTCAAATCAGTCTTTAGCTTCTCTATTTCGATTATTTCCTGTTCTGCGGAATAACGATTAGTTATATACACGATGGATAGCACGACACATAAAACAATTACGCCCATTTGCCGTCTCAGCCAACCATTCATAAAAATGTCACCGCCCAAGATTTCACGCAACGAAACATTACCGCGGGTCACTTCAACACCCTCCGATCGGGTAAACTCCTTTATTGAAGCCAGCCCCGACTCCACCGTATCTCCTTCACGATCTTCTGCCGCAAAAAATTCCGCGGCATCTCCCAATACAGTTTCGCTTTCAACCGCCCCACCCGGTTCCACATCTTCTAAACCATGCTTTTTATGTTTGAAAAGCCCTTTCAAGTTCATACGCTTCCACTCTTAAAATCAATTCTTTCTGCAATTCTCAACTTTGCACTCCGGCTACGGGGATTCATCCTTATTTCCTCTTCGCCAGCAACAATCACCTTATTGTTTACCGCTCTAAAAGGCGTATTTGTCCGTCCAAACAAATCCTGTTCAATCTGCCCTTCAACATTACCGCATTTTATAATATTTTTCACCATTCTGTCTTCCAATGAATGGTAAGTCAATACAACCAACCGCCCTCCCGGCCGAATCAGTTGCGTAGCAGACTGCAACATCCTGCGAAGTGCATCCATTTCCTCATTGACCTCTATCCTTAACGCTTGAAATAGTTTTGCCAGTTCTTTCTTCTCACGGTCTCTTGCAAAAACAGGCCTGACAACCTCCATCAAAGCTGCAGACGTCTCTATCCGTCTGATTTTACGGGATTTAACCAAAAGCGCAGCCAATTTGCGCGATTGTTTTAACTCACCATACAGATAAAACAGATTCGCCAGCCGTTCTTCATCATACAGGTTAATGACATCTGCCGCAGTCATTCTCGCCTGACGGTTCATCCGCATATCCAATAATCCATCAAAACGAAACGAAAAACCGCGTTCCTCCACATCAAAATGATGGCTTGACACACCAAGATCTGCCAACAACCCATCAATCTGATTTACATTATAATAACGCATCCAGTTCTTTAAATATCTGAAATTGCTGCGAATAAACGTAAAGCGGCTGTCCTCCCAAACGTTTGCTGCGGCATCCGCATCTTGGTCAAAGCTGTACAAATGCCCGTTAGAAGACAAACGCTCCAATATTTCACGACTATGGCCACCACCTCCAAACGTCACATCTACATAAACACCTTCGGGATTGATATTCAATCCATCAACGGCCTCTTTCAACAAAACCGGCACATGATAAACACTACCCTCCATGAATGCGTGCCTCCTTATATTTTTGGAGTCAAAGATACAAAATTCCGCCCAGTGACACCTTATAAAATGACATTTATTTTTCAACACCCTGTTGATATATCGTTTTTATATTTAAAATATAAGAATTCTAAAATTTATTTTGTAAATTTATCGCCATAAAAGCACAACTATGAAACGACTTTTGATGTTGGCTATCCTGACAGTATACCTCGTAGGTTCATTATGCAGCCGCGAGAGACGTTCCGTGGTGCGACTTGAAACGACTTACGGTGTTATTCGCATTGCCCTCAGCGACGACACGCCCGGACATAGAGACAACTTTATAAAATTAATCCGACAAGGTTTCTATAACGGTACAACATTCCACCGTGTCATTAAAGACTTCATTATCCAGGGAGGCGACCCTCTATCAAAACAAAAGCCCGCTTCCGAAAATTTGGGGAGTGGAAGCCCCGGTTACCTGTTAGCTCCCGAGATTGACTTACCATACCAATACCACTGTCGGGGAGCTGTAGCAATGGCACGCGAAGACGACAGCGTCAATCCCGACCACCTGAGCAACGGTTCGCAATTTTATATCGTATGGGGTAGAACCTACACTTCGAACGAACTTGACAAGCTTCCCGTCAATTTTTCTTTAGACATGTCATTGGACTACCGCACAATAGGTGGTACACCTGAATTAGACGGCGCTTATACTGTTTTTGGGGAAGTTATCGAAGGAATGGAAGTTGTAAAAAACATTCAGGCCGTTTCCACCGATTCTACCGACAAGCCTTTAACTGACATTTTCATCAATGAAGCGTCAATAGAACAATTATCCAAAAAAGCAGAGAAAACACTTCAAAAACATCTTTTAAGGACAGAAAAACTATAAACAAAAACATCAAGGCCAAAAATTTTCATCGCGCCCGACTACAAGCGAAACCCCTTGTTTTCATAACCTTCGTAGGAAAAATACTGAAATTTACCCATATAGACCACATTTTTCACCTAAAAAACTACCAAAATTTCCCCTATATACCAAAAAATACACCCATTTTTGCAACGTAAAAAATATAACTAAAATGAAAATTGTATTCTATTCAGTGGCCCTGTTGGGCTTATTGTACGGAGTAAGTTCCTGTACCCAAGAAAGTGACGCGCTTGCTTCTGCCGGCACTGGCAAATTGGCTGTAAATATAGATACAGACCTTACATTCAGAAATTCATCAGCAAAAACAACGAACCTGCGCAGTATTGACGAAACAGAATTTTCGAATATCCGCAACTATACTGTGACATTAGAAAAAACAGCAGGGAACGAACAAATATACAGCGCATTATACAGTGAATGGGCATTGGCATATGAAGTGGAATCAAATGTGGAATACCGTTTAACGGCCAGTTATGGTCAAGCCGTTCCTGCAAGCTATGACAATCTTTTAGTCAAAGGAAGTGAAGTATTCACAGTTCAGGCAGGATCTACCAAAGTCATCAGTTTCCAATGCAAGCCACAAGCTGCAAAAGTAAACGTCATCTATTCTGATGATTTTGAAACATATTTCTCAGACTGTATAGTCAGCATCAAAACAAAACACATGGATCAAGCATGGACAATGTCAAAAGTCGACGTAGGTAAAGATTTGTTTCTTCAAACAGATGAAGAAGAAAATGTAGAACTTGCTTTTGACATTAAAGACAAAAACGGTGAGTCAGTATCTCCAGACGGATTCAGCAGCACAAAGAATGTTACAGTAAATCCTCAAACATTGCTCAAACTTACCATCAAACCGGATGTGACAGAAATAGAAGGAGGTAAATTCGGTATCAACGTATCTGTCAACACAGATGTTACAGATGAGGATGTAAATATTGTAGTTCCTAATGATATTTTTAACAACTAACTCCTAAAACGAATTGATATGAACAAGATTCTATATACAGCCTGCAGTTCCTTGTTTCTTTTAGCAGCATTTTCATCCTGTGAAATGAAAGATGAATTATTAGGCTCAAAAAACAATAGCGAAAACCAGGGAGAACTTCAGTTAAACATCTCCAATGATGCACAAATAAGTACAGTGGTACGTTCTACAGCTGAAGATAACGGCATAAAACCGGGGGTATTTCCTGCTGAAGAAGTCAACGTCAATAATTATACAGTCGTTATCTCTGATAACAATACAGACCTAGAAGTTAAAAAAGGCTTAGCTTCCGAATTGGGCAGCAACGGCAATATCTCTCTGTCACTTGAAGAAGGCGGATACACTGTTAAAGCATACAATTATGACGGAAGTAACGTCAATGTTTCAACCAGACCTTATTTCTTAGGTACAAGCAATTTGACCATCCTTCCCGGGACAAAGACAACTGCAAATATCAGCTGCAAACTTCAAAACATCGAAGTAGCCATTTCATTAGACCAAAGTTTCAAAACCAGCTTTAACAGCGATTATGAAATAACCGTTGACAATGGCGCAGGTGCCATCCAGATATTTACATCAGAAAACATCAACACAAAATATTATTTTGCCGTACCTGAAGACAAGAGCAGCATAACTGTTTCCATTAAAGCTAATACGGCAGAAGATAATCAACTCATCCAACGCACCTATACAGTAACAAAACCAGCTGACTCGGAAGGTAACAATATATTAGGTGAAGGAGATGCGTTTATCATCAACCTTACAGAAGACGGTTCAACCTCATCTTACGTTGACTTCGGCATGAGTGTTGACTTTAGTTTTGCTGAAAAGGAAGAGGTAATTACAATACCAGCTGAAAACATAACCTTTACAGAACAAGAAGGTGAAAGCGGTGAAGGCGATAATGAAGAACCGGAAGAGGCAATAACATTTATAGGCCTACCGGAAACTTACACGAATCCGGGAGCTAGCGGAACACCTGTTGTAGTAACTATCAACGCAAAAAATGGAATAGCAAACTTATTTGTCACCATCAGCAGTACAAATCAGGGCTTTATGGGAACTCTACAGGGATTCGGATTAGCAGAAACATTTGACATTGCAAATCCCGGCGAATTGGAAGCCATACTGACGGGTTCACTAGAAGATGGAGAAGGTATTGGACTTCTGAAACCAGGCCAAAAAATTAAAGGTGAAACATCTTTTGTATTTGATGTCACAGAGTTTATGACGTTGTTACCATTATACGGTTCCGGTGAGAACGTATTCTCCATAGAAGTTGTCGACACACAATCCATATCAAAAGGAGGAGACCTGAAGGTTAATATTGAATAACTTAAATACTTGAGAACGTGAAAAAGTATATATATATAAACATCTGTGCAACTGCACTGCTGCTTGCATCATGCCAGTCTGAGGAACTCATACATCAGACTGAAGGCGAAGGTTATATACAATTATCATCAATTGAAATAGATAAAAATGTACAGACCAGAGCAACCGATGAAATCATGGGCGTTAAAATAATTGCAGCCGATGGCACCGTATACAAACAAACTGATGACTGGACAGAACTTCAAGGAGTAAATTTCCTAGTTCCGGCCGGCACGACATACACCATCGAAGCCTATTCTGCATCTAAAAATGAAAGTCAAGGTTTCGATGCAGAGCCTTATTACAGCGGTAAGGAAGAACTCACGGTCAAAGCTAACACAGCTCATAATGTAGAAATAGTTTGTAAATTAAGCCAAAGTATGGTGACAGTTTCCTACTCAGACAATTTCAAAAAACATTTCTCTGACTATGAAACGACCATCACCGGCAATGACGACCTGAGTATTGTTTTCAATTCTACCGAAACGCGGTCAGCATACGTAAAAGCCGGTCAACCTCTGAAAGCATCATTGAACTTAACACCTAACGGAGGTTCACCGACCAATATTGAACGAACAATTGTAGAAAATGCATTACCGGCCTATCGTTACAATGTTAAATACGATGTAAACACGGAAGGTATAGGCGATATCAATATATCAGTAAATCAAGATCGTCATGAATATGAAATTACTTTAGGTGTACCTTTGAAACCAGACGGCGTTTCTACCACAGCTATCGCAGGCGACAATTCTAAGGTATGGGGTAAATTTGCCATATTAGAAGGCCAATGTACTTTCATTGAACCGGAATCACCTGTCGAATTCAAATATAAAAAGACAACTGACGATACTTGGGAAACAGCAACGGCCATAAAAGACAATGAAACAAATCTTTATACAGCCAAAGTTACAAATCTGGAATTCGGAACAGAATATCAGTATAAAATCGTATGCGGCGAAGCGGAAGGCTCCGTTCTAAGTTTTACAACTGAACCTTATGAGGAAATTCCGAATTTAAACCTCGACACGTGGACACAAGACGGAAAGAACTGGTTCGCTAATGCTGTAGCCAACGCTTACGAAGGTGAAGGTGCCTATTGGGCCACCGGCAATGAAGGTGTTACATCATTTCTCGCCGGAAGTAACGACCCCATCACAGTCAGAACGGATGATGCTGTTTCAGGATATGCCGCAGAGATGCATACTATCACAGGTATAACTTTAGTCGGCGCCGCTTCAGGAAACTTGTTTATCGGGAAATATAAAACAAATATGGGGGAGCCATCAGCCAGCGTCACTTTCGGACGTCCCTACACAGGTGCCCGTCCTACAAAACTGTCTGGATATTACAAATACACACCTAAACCCATTAGCAATGATGGCAGTGTTCCTGGCAACCTTGTAAATGATGAATGTAATATTTACGTGCGGCTTTGGGACTCTGAAGGTAATGAAATTGGATTTGGCGAATTTGTCGGCAAAGAACAAGTTGATACTTATACTCCATTCGAGTTTAATATCAATTATTCCGACCCGAAGAAACGCCCTGCCACAATCACGATCGTAGCGACCTCAAGCCATTATGGCGGAGAGTTCAGTGGTGCCAAAGTAGTCGGACAAGTAGGAGCCGGCAGTACCCTGTGGGTAGACGAATTCAGTTTATCATACGAATAAACACTTAATGAAAAGAAAACTTATCATCATATTGTCAATCTTTATGTGCGTAGTCAACAGCTACGCACTTAAAGGTTTTGACCGCGAAATCCCAAAATCACTTTTTGTCCCTAAAGGGACTTGGTCGAGCGGTTTGTCTTTTTCCTATCTTGAAATGGAAAGCGACAACTATAAATTTCTTGTTCTCAATGACATATTAGGCGAAGGCTATACTTTCAAGATCAGTCCGCACGCATCCTACTTTTTTAAAGACAATATCAGCGCCGGCTTAAGAGTTGTATATCAACGTACTTTTGCCGATGTAGGAAACATAGGTATTGATTTGGGCGATGACCTAAGTATGGAAGTAAAAGATTATGGTTATATTGACCATGAGTTCTCCACTACCGCATTCCTCAGAACCTACATGGGACTTGGCAACAGTAAAGTTTTCGGTTTTTTCAATGAACTGAGTATAACGTGCGGCTATAGTCAAGGAAAAACAGTTTCCGGTTCGGGTAATAACGTAACAGGTACATATCAAACGGCCAGCCGGCTCCAGATTGGTGCCACGCCCGGCCTCACAGCTTTTGTCACCAACAACCTGGCCGTTGAAGTCTCTGTCGATGTATTAGGTCTTAACTTCCAATGGATTGACCAGAAAACGAACCAGGTGGAAAGCGGAAGTTTCAGAAAAAGCTCCGCCAACTTTAAAATCGACATATTCTCTATCAACATCGGTTTGTGTACCTACTTTTAAAAGAAACGAAGATGTTCAAAAAAACAATCATAGACTTTGCTATTGTTCTTGCAGGCCTGAACCTCATGTCTTGCATCCACAATGATATCCCATATCCATATATTGAAGGTGTCATACAAGACATCGCCGTATATGATATGCAAGGAGATGCACAAATCGACACAAAAAGAAGAATTGTAGAGTTGACAGTCGGTGAGGACGCATGGCTCAACAGTCTGCAAATAACCAAACTGGTGGCAAATGCGGAAGCTTCTATATTTCCGGACACATCTGCATGTATACGTCCCGACCAGTTTCCAAACTACAGTTTTACATCATTAAGCGAACTTCCTGCCAATGCAAACACATCGGCAGACTTCACAACACCTTTAAAAATAACGCTCAGCACCTATCAAGATTATGTGTGGACAATAAAAGTAACACAAAATATCGAAAGAACTGTTGAGATCGAGCATCAAATCGGAAATGCACAAATTGATGAGCAAAACAAACGTGCCATTATTTATATAGAAGATGGCCGGTCACTGACAGACGTGCATATAATCAAACTTAATTTGGAAGGCAGCAAGGCGACAGCCGTACCGGATCCTACAACTGTAACCGACTTTTCACGTGCAAGAACATTCGAGTATTTTAAGGGAGACATTTATCTTGGCGCATGGACAGTTGATGTCCAACCTTCCACAACCCTCTCAGCGACGGGAGAGGTCAATGCCTGGGCTACCAAAGCCACGCTTCAGGGTGAAATGAAAAGCGGTGCAACACCGGTCGTAGAGTATAAACAAGCTACGGAAACAGACTGGACAGAATTGCCGTCAGACAACGTGACAATAAAATCATCCACATCATTCATCGCTGAAGCCAGCGGTCTGCAAAGCGGAACGACCTACGAATGGCGCGTATCTGTCGACGGGACAGCCTGCGAACCGGCCACTTTTGAGACGGAAACCATCGTGGAACTCCCCAACATGAATTTCGACACATGGACCCAAAACGGAAAAAACTGGTACGCCAACGATGTTGCAGACAATTACGACAACCCTAAAGCATGGTGGGCCAGCGGTAATGAAGGAGTTACTTCATCATTGGCAGGCGGGCATGATGCCTTAACCGAACCTGTAAGCGGCTCGGACGCCTACAAAGGTAAAGCCGCCAAGCTACACTCCATCACAGGCGTCACCCTTGTAGGTGCAGCAGCAGGCAACCTGTTCATCGGAACATACAAGACGAACATGGGTAACCCTTCGGCAAGTGTCTCGTTCGGACGCGCATATTCCGGAGCCCGTCCGACTAAAATGAAAGGTTACTACAAATACACCCCCATGCCGATTACCAACAACGGCACCGTACCCGGCAACCTGCAAACGGATGAGTGCCACATTTACTTACGGCTCTGGGACGCCAATGACAAAGAAATCGCCTACGGCGAGTTCGTCGGAACGGAGAAAGTAACAACCTATCAACCGTTTGAATTTGACATTAACTACTCTGACACAAAGTCAAAACCTGCAAAAATCACGATTGTAGCCACCTCGAGCCACTATGGCGGCGAATTTTCCGGCGCAAAAGTTGTCGGTCAGGTTGGTGACGGCAGCACCCTGTGGGTTGACGAATTTGAGTTATCTTATGACTAACAGCGTACAATGGATATGAAAAAATACATTCACTACCTCATACTTGCATTGACCATTTTTTCCTCACAGGCCTGTCAGGAAGAAAACATCACGACAACCGGGGGGCAGTTCAACATCACCCTGCAAGATGCACCGGCTGACACCTATAAGCGCAGCCTGCCGACCGAACTGTCGGATGAATTGAAGAGACAGTTTGTCATCAACATCGAAGACGAAAGCGGTAAAAGCAACTTTAAAGGCACGCTCGAAGCATATAATGCCGGCAGTCCGGCACTGAAACCCGCAACTTATTATCTTCAGGCTACTTACGGTGAGAACAAGGAGTTGGCCATTGATGAGCCTTATTACACTTCCGAAAAACAGCCCGGCACCATCAGCGCCAACAAGACAACCGACATCAACCTGCTCTGTTCTGTCGGCAACGCCTTGGCATCGTTCGCTTTTGCCGATGCTGAAAAAGCCTCGGAACTACTGCCGACATATTCTTTTGTAACAAAAGTAGGCGAAACCACCGTAAGTTGTACAGCAGACGACGGACATAACCCTTATTTCAGGGAAGGCGTCACTGTAGACTTCTATCTGCAAGGTACGACCACTGACAACAAACAAGTTGATTATAAATTTGCCAGCATCTCATCCGCCAAACGACAGATGAACTACAAATACACGCTGACCATAGGTGAAGCCACGGAAGGCAATGCCCTACTCGGCATTACCGTCAACACCAGCGTCGAAAGCATCACCATCACCGAAACCTTACCGCAAGAATGGCTGCCGAAAGCCAAACTGACGGCCGACGGATTTGATGGAAACAACACCTTGAACTATCGGGAAACGACCGACGCACCTGCCACAAAAATAAACTATCAGGCTCTCAAACCGGTAGAAGAAATAGAATTCACATTTAACCTTGAAGACCAGAATCTCCAATCATTGAACAAAACTTATCTCCTGTCGGAACTGACGGAAGAGGAACGCCAAGCGTTAGTGGCAGCCGGCGTCACCTTGCCGGCATTGAACGCCACGACCGGTAGCATCGACCTGACCGGAATGACCAACAAACTATTATGTGCCAACGACGGCAGCACCGCTGTCAACCGGATAGACGTGCGCATAAAAGCCAACAACCGCTGGAGCGACACCGGCACATATACCATCAACACCTTGCGGCCTGAATTCAACATCGCCGTCAATGAGAACGACTTCTGGTCGAAAGAGTTTGCCATCCGCGATTTCAACGTCACGGAAGGTAATGCAGACAAGGTCAAGGCACAAACCGTTTACCAATACAGCACAGACGGCGGAGGCTCATGGACCACTTTCAGTGAGGGCATGAAACAAAAGTTCAGTACACATCCGGAAATCAAGAACTATACTGTCCGCGCACTTTATCGTAACGCTCTTGCATCAAATATAGCGGATGTAACGCTTGAGACGCCGACACAACTGCCAAATTCCAATATGGATGAGTGGACTGATGAAATTTATAACAGTGACTATTATTGTTTTTATCCGTGGATAACTAAAAACAGTTGTCACTGGGATACCAATAATTCATGGACAACACGCCACAGGTGGAACACTGTAGGACGTGACCATTATAATGGTTTCCATGCAGTATCATACGTACCAGGACGTTCCGGACTTGCAGCAGAACTAAGAAGTACGGGTAATGGACGAGGCAACACAAAAATCTTCAATATCCAAGTAAAAGACTATAACAAAGTTGCAGGCCAACTTTTCACCGGCACAGCAGAATGTATAAAAGGTGGAACAGATGCATTTCCAGAAGATGAACTCAACATATATAAAGATGCACAGTTCTTTGTTCGGCCAACAGCAATAAAATTCTGGTATAAATATGCTCCCTCCGGTTCCGACACTTGGACTGCCCACATGGAACTTTTAGACGAAAACAACGAAATAATCAGCCAAGCAGATTATTCTAACAGTAATCAAACTAATGACTGGACAGAAGCTACTCTAACCCTACCTTATCAAGACGGTCAAGATTATAATAAAGCAACATACATCTATGTTGTTTTCAATTCTACCAACAATCCCGGCAAAAATATGTCATACAGTAAACAAACATATACTTTCTATATCAATCAAGGAACAGGAACCGAATCATATAGCGACGCTCTCGTAGGCAGCATCCTGACCATCGACGACATCTCACTCATTTACGACAAATAAAACTATGAAACATATACTGACTTATCTGTTCGCCCTCTGTCTTTTAGGCGCATGCACCACGGAAGACAATCTGCCGGAAATAACAGCTTACGGCACACTGAAAATATTGCCGATAGAGATACAAACCGAAGCAGAAACCGAAGTGGTGAAACGCGGTGTGGATGCTTCTTTGCAGGTAGACATCCTTCAGGGGTCCACCATCGTACGAACATACGAAGCCGGCAGTACGGCACTGAACAGCACCATCAGTCTGCCTGTCGGCAGTTATACCCTCATAGCCCACACACCGGACATGAGCGAAGCGGCCGACAACATGCAAGGCAACGCAACTTATTCTGTCAGTCAGGCGTTCCAAATACAAGCTGACCTGACCACCACATTAGGTAATCTGACGGCAACGCAGGCTAATATCGGCATCTACTTGCTGTATCAGGACGAACTGTTTACAACCGCTTTCACCTCCGTTTGTTGTACCCTGAGGTCACCTTCAACCGACAGGCAAGTAGAAATTACAGGTGTAGATAATAAAAACCTGACCTATTTCAATATTCCCGAAAGCGGTCTTTTGGAATATTCGTTCAGTGTGACCAATGCAGACGGGGAAACCTTTGAATCCGGAGTCAAGACGTTGGAAACAACAACAGCCAAAAACTATAATCTGAATATTAATTTGAACTAAACTTTTCTGAGGAACAAAACCGATTTGTTCAAACTCTCCTTCATTTGTATATGGGGGAGAGTTTGTTTTTATATTGGAAATAATTTTAAGGAGGTGCACAATCTGCTGATAAACAACTAATTGAAGACATAAAGTTTTCAGTAGAAGTTCCTTCCCCCATCCTGTCAAAAAAGCGAGCGGTGGGGGGGGGGGATAGGTGGACCGGGCCCGGCAGGGATTGAACGGGGGGCACATTGTGGTGGGCCGCCGCGGCTTAGTAGTGAGAAATTTGTTTGTTTTTTTTTTTTAGTTTTTTATGGGGTAGTAAAAATAAACA
>CASGAM010000024.1 GCA_949299545.1 uncultured Prevotellaceae bacterium
CACAGCCTCTCACGGCGACAGCTCGCTTCTACAACACGACCTGTCGCTTCTGTGAAGCGACAGGTCGCAAATTTTACTGCAACCGCTTGCTTTTTCAGAGAAAAAACAAAGCGGGAAAAACAAGAATAAATTCACTAATAATCTACAGAATAACAATTTTTTATATGTAGATTAAAAGACTTAAAACTTTTGGAGAATATCTTATACATAAATCACACATCTTTTGCTAACCGAGATTCAAACAAAACTTATCCGGTATCAAAAACAGCAACAGACGCGAACAAAATAGCCGAGCATTCATACTCCCAAGCAAAATTAAAAAAATCCCAATTATGCCCTTTATGTTGAGTTTCTGACAAATCAGCGTCTTTACTCAATAAATTAAAAGGCATAATCGGGATAACCTAATGTGCCGCATGTACGACATTTATAAAAAGCCGCATACCGGCCACCTGTCAAACAGCCTACAAATAGGATGTAAACTACTGTTATTTCTTCAAAGCAGCCAAACTTTCCTGCAAGGCAGCAATTTTACTTTCTGCATCAGCCTGTTTCTTACGTTCAAGCTCAACTACGGCAGCAGGAGCGTTAGCCACAAAACGTTCGTTTGACAGTTTCTTGCGTACCCCGGCCAAGAAACCTTCAAGATGCTTCAACTCGGCCTCCTGTTTCGCAATCTCAGCCTCCACATCCACAAGATTACCCAATGGAACGGCATATTCAGTAGTACCAACCATGAAAGACGCTGTACCTTCTGTTTTCTGAGCAACAATCTTTATCATATCAATGTTGGCCATCTTGCATATCACAGCATTGAACGCAACATAAGGATTATCACCCGTTACTTCCAGGTTGAGGACCTCTTTCGGTGCTATATTCTTTTGGTTGCGTACGGCACGTACTGCCGCCACAATCTCTTTTACAGCTTCCATCTGTGATATCAGTTCACGATCAGCCTCTACCGGAGCCGCAACGTGAAGAGGAGAAATCATGATACTCTCACCCGGCAAACGATCATAAATATGCTGCCAGAGTTCTTCTGTAATGAAAGGCATAAAAGGATGAAGCAGTTTGAGCAAGGTATCAAAGAACTGTAAGGTCCGTTCGTAAGTCTCGCGGTCGATAGGCTGCCCATAGGCAGGTTTTATCATTTCCAAATACCAGCTGGAGAACTCATCCCAAAAAAGTTTATATACCACCATGAGAGCTTCACTCAGACGATATTTCTTGAAAAGGTCTGCCACCTCGTCAGCCGTCGTTTTGAGCATCGCATCAAACCACCGTATTGCAATAGCGGCACTTTCTGTTTGTGAAACGTCTGCCACTTGCCATCCTTTAACCAAACGGAACGCATTCCATATTTTGTTATTAAAGTTGCGTCCCTGTTCACAAAGGGCATCGTCGAAAAGGATATCATTACCGGCCGGCGCAGACAACATCATACCCATCCGAACGCCATCGGCACCGTATTTGTCAATAAGTTCGAGCGGATCTGGTGAGTTACCGAGCGACTTGGACATTTTACGGCCTAACTTATCGCGAACTATACCTGTAAAATAGACATTGCGGAAAGGCATGTCGCCCATATACTCATAGCCCGCCATAATCATACGAGCGACCCAAAAGAATATAATATCCGGTCCTGTCACGAGGTCACTCGTAGGATAATAATATTTCAGTTCTTCGTTTTCAGGATTATTAATGCCATCAAAAAGTGAGATGGGCCAAAGCCACGAAGAAAACCATGTATCAAGACAGTCTTCATCCTGACGTAGATCTGCAACAGACAGATCTGCATTGCCAGTCTTCTGCTTAGCCAATTCAAGTGCCTCCTCGGGTGCTGCAGCCACAACATACCCCCCCTCAGGCAGGAAATAAGCCGGAATACGATGCCCCCACCAGAGTTGGCGACTAATGCACCAGTCCTTTATATTTTCCAACCAGTTTTTGTATGTATTCTTATATTTAGCTGGATAAAATTTCAGTTCATCATTCATGACCGGTGGCAGTGCCATGTCTGCAAAATGTCGCATTTTGAGGAACCACTGCATGGAAAGTTTAGGTTCGATAGCTACATTTGTTCGTTCTGAAAAACCGACTTTATTTGTATAAGGTTCCACTTTTTCAAGCAATCCTGCAGCACCAAGATCTTTTTCTATCTGTTCGCGTACCTCAAAACGGTCCATACCCACATACAACCCCGCAGCTTCACTAAGCGTACCATTATCGTTGAATATATCAATGCTCGGCAGATTATATTTCTCACCCAGCATATAATCATTTACATCGTGAGCAGGCGTTACTTTCAAACATCCCGTACCGAATTCTATATCAACATAATCATCCTCAATAACAGGTATAACGCGATTTACCAAAGGTACGATAACTTTTTTCCCGCGAAGCCAATGGTTCTTCGGGTCTGCCGGGTTAATACACATGGCCGTATCACCCATAATGGTCTCCGGGCGCGTTGTCGCAACTACAGCATAACGGCGTCCATCGGCATCACGATGTACCACTTCCTTTTCATCGCCGGTCTCACCAGATCTATCATCATCGGCGACATAATATTTGAGATAATAAAGTTTGCTGTGTTCTTCTTTATAAATCACCTCCTCATCACTCAACGCCGTAAGAGCCTTCGGATCCCAATTTACCATACGCACGCCACGATAAATAAGACCTTTATTATACAAATCTACAAAGACCTTAATAACGCTTTCACTGCGCTGTTCATCCATAGTAAATGCCGTACGGTCCCAATCACAACTGGCTCCAAGTTTGCGAAGCTGTTTAAGAATAATACCGCCATGTTCTTCTGTCCATGCCCATGCATGCTTCAAAAATTCATCACGGCTGAGATCCGTCTTTTTAACACCCTGAGCTGCCAGTTTATTTACGACTTTAGCCTCGGTAGCAATAGAAGCATGATCGGTGCCCGGCACCCAGCAAGCATTTTTACCTTCCATACGGGCACGACGTACAAGAATGTCTTGTATGGTATTGTTCAACATGTGCCCCATATGGAGTACACCCGTCACGTTTGGAGGTGGGATGACAATAGTATATGGTTCACGCCCGTCAGGTTTTGAACTAAATAGCTTATTATCCAGCCAATATTGGTACCACTTTCCCTCTACATCAGCCGGATTGTATTTACTTGCTAATTCCATGATGTATAATGTTTTATTATTAAATACTTTTTAGCGTGCAAAGTTACAAAAAAAACGGGTCACAATGCCTTACTACAGCTATTTATTTGAAAACAGGAAATAAAAAGAGGTTTAGATATAGCATTCTACCAGCCAAACGAACGCCAAAACATCAATTACCAATCAGTTTTTCCTTCTCCATATCCAATATTACAAATCCCAAATAGATAAGAATATTCGGAAATAATTATACCTTTGCATACCATCTTAAATATACCATGCAAAAAAACGAAGAAAACGACAAACGCCATATCATCAAATACACCAGTTTGTTTGGCGGCGTTCAAATCATCAATTTGTTAGCTTCAGTCATCCGGAATAAAATTGCAGCCGTCATACTCGGGCCCTCAGGATTGGGACTTGTTTCCTTATACAACACAGCCATTACCCTAATAGGTAATACTACTAACCTGGGTATACCTTTCAGCGCCATACGCCATCTGTCGGAGTTACGCGAAAAAAACGACATCAACCTTACCAACCAATATATCCACACTATACGCACATGGAGTTTAGTTACAGCTATTTTGGGCATGGCATTATGCGCCGCAGTCTCCCCTCTCTTGAGTCTTGCTTATTTCAGCGACATATACCATTGGTACATATTTGCATGGTTATCACCTGCTGTCGCTCTTACGACTATTGCCGGTGGTGAATTAGCCATACTGAAAGGCATGCACATGATGAAACAAGTTGCCATCCAGTCTTTAACCATCTCAATAGGCGCCGTATTCACTTCACTTCCGTTCTATTACTTTTTGGGGATAGACGGAATCATCCCCTCCATATTGGTGTTTGCCATTACGATGCTACTATCTGTCCTTTATTTTTCCATTCACGATCATCCTTTTCACCCCTTTCATTTAACGCGTAAAATTTTAGCACAAGGGGGCAATATGATTCGTTTGGGACTAGCCTATACCATTGCGGGCATATTGGGGTCTGGAACAGAATTCTTCATCCGTGCATTCATCATGCAAAAAGGAACAGAAGAAGATGTGGGACTATACAATGCAGGGTACGTTCTAACCATAACTTATGCCTCCATGATTTTCACCGCCATGGAAACTGATTATTTCCCACGTCTCTCCGCTGTCAATCACGACACCCAACGTTCCAACGACGTGGTAAACAAGCAAATAGAAGTTTCTCTATTACTAATAGCTCCACTGCTGGTCATTTTTCTCATTGTATTGCCCCAACTTTTGCCATTGCTTTATGCCAACAGTTTCATGCCGGTCATCACGATGGCGCAATGGGCAATCCTTGGCATGTTCGTAAGGGCTGCAACCCTTCCTATGGCTTATTTATCATTGGCCAAAGGGCAGTCGAAAATCTTTCTTCTTACAGAAACAGCTTATGACATTTTTGCCGCCATATTTATTACAACAGGTTACGCTTTCGGTGGTTTGAAAGGTTCCGGTCAAGCACTTTTGTTATCGGCTGTAGCCGATTTCATACTGATATGGTCTGTCGCAAGACTTTATTACAAATTTCATCTTGCACCGGAAACGATAAAGAAATTTGCCATACAAGCGCCTATCATCTTAGGAACCTTCATCATTGTACTTTTGACAGACGGCCTTTCCTATTGGATAGCAGGTGCAATTTGTATTGCCATTTCAACAATCGTATCTATGAAACACCTTAAAAAGGATATGACGCAATCATAAATTGTCCCCTAAAAGATAAACTTAAAAAACAATCATACATGAAAATTTCCATATTGGTTGCTATTTATAATTCAGAGAAGTATTTACGCAAATGTCTGGACTCATTATTGCAACAGACTCATACTGACATCGAAATCATCGCTATAGACGATGCCTCAACAGATCATTCATGGAATATTCTGCAACAATATGCTTCCATTGACAATAGAATCGTCATACTACGGCAAAAAGAAAACGGCGGACAGGCAAAAGCACGCAACAGCGGATTAGTTTACGCAACAGGAGATTACATCACAATGGTTGACAGTGACGACTGGCTGGACAAAAATACATTAAAACAAGCATGCGAAGTCGCCAAAAGGCATCCGATGGCCGGTGCCATTCTGTTCGATGTTATATACCATGATGATTCAACGGAAAAAGAATGGCATTACTCATACCGTACAAACAAGACCAATTTTACTGGCCACGAAGCCTTCAAGCTAAGTTTAGACTGGAGCATACATGGTCTTTACCTTGTAAAAAGAGAGATACATCTGAAATATCCTTATGATGACAGTTGCAGGTCCTACAGTGACGACAACACAACACGCATTCACTTTTTACATGCAGGTGAAGTATGGCGTAGCAACGGTATTTACTATTATCGTCAACATGCCGCATCGATAACACATGCTGTTAATATTCGACATTTCGATTATGCCATAGCTAATTACAACATGAAAACAATAATGGAACGTGAGCACATCGACCAAGCATTAATTTCTTATTACGAGAACCATCGTTGGATTAACTTAGTAGGTTTACACATCTTCTACTTGAATCACCGCAAGAATTTCACCAAACAAGAACGTAATATCATCAAAAAGCTTCTGAAAAACTATTACTTTACCATCGAGTACCATCGTTTATCGCATAAACTAAGACGTAAATTGGGCTATCTCCCATTTCCTTCTCATTATCGATATTTCATCTATGAGATACAATTATATAACTTTCTCAGAAAAATATATTATACCTGTCTCTCAAAGCCATTACCTGATAACTAAAATGAGATATAGCCCAAGACAAAAACATCACAGCAGATTTTCTCTAAAAACACATAAAAAAATAGATACTATTTCAACTCCTCAGGCGACCATTGATCGCGCCACTTGATGACAGGACATCCTTCACCATCAAAATCTATCGGAAGCCAAACATACGGAGAATATTTCAAGCTGGCTGGCATCCATCTATCTGCCATAAAGATATAACCGTCTTCCGTATTTTCCTTTTTAAATATATAAGTACCCTGACTGAAAAAAGTCTTATTTGCATTCTCTCCCACAAATGGATTTGGCAACTGTTCCCACGGTCCCCACAAAGACGTTGAACGGAACATCCTGGCTTCATTAGGCTCCCAGCCTGTACAACCACTCGTTATCAACCAATAAACTCCCTGACGCTTAAATATCGTCGGAGCCTCGTTTTGACCTCCCGGAGCAATACGGATATATTTACCTGTATAATCCAAATAGTCTGATGTTAGTTCGGCCAGATTCAAAGTAAGATTTTCTTCAGCTGAAAATATATGATACGCTTTTCCATCGTCATCAACAAACACTGTCATGTCACGACTCATTTGCCCTCCTTCAATGTCACGTTTCAACAAAAGCCCGTCGGCAATTGCTTTCCGCCATGGTTGTGTCCACCAGTCCGGATAATCAGCCTCATCCAACGTCAGAGCCTTCCGGATGTCCTGCTCGGAAAAATCGGCTGGCCACTTTCCAGCATTAGGACGTAAACTTCTTATAAATGTAAAAGGCCCCTCCGGTTGTTCTGCCACGGCAAAGCCGACCCTTGCTGCCGCGTATCCCTGTCCTTTCAACTCCAAATGAAATAACATAACATACTTCTTTGTCAATTCATTATATATTACCTTCGGACGCTCCATAATACACCCCCGCTCAATAGGGCTTCCCTTTTCCTCGGAAACCGCTAATGCTACACCTTCATCTTTCCAATTTAAAAGATCATCAGAAGAATAAACTCCTATTCCGACTTCTGTCGTGAATCCTTTTTCCGGTCGATTTTCACCATACCAATAGTAACGTCCCTTATGAAACAACATCCCACCCCCATGGGCATTGATTGTATTCCCATCAACATCCTCCCATCTTTGTCCTGGGAAAAACGCTGTTTGATTCTGCGCAAAAACTGTCGTTAGAAACAGACAAACATAACACATCGCTATGACACAAAATATAGACCTTTTCATATATAATTTAAAAACAATTTTCAGTTTTATGCAACGTTCTACGACAAAGATAAGCACATGTCTACAATTTTGCAATATTTCCCCGCATTAACCTTAATCAGGTACACCTACATAATAATTTATTTACTTCGACAGGCTAAAAAAATCTAATCAGAAAAGGTAGCAATTCTTGACATTTTACCCTATATTTACGTTCTAAAATTATCATCATATCTTTTTGCTCATGCAGCATTATCGTTAAATTGTCGAAACAACCTTCCATGAAAAAAGAATAGAAAGATAATAACCTTCAAATTCGTTTCCTGCTTTACTTACACATTTTATAAAAAAAACTCCTTTTCCTCCTATTAAGACAATCTTTTTTAGTCTTTTTTAAAATAGTAAACTTGTGCAATAAAGAAAAAAAAACGATTTTTGCATGGGGAAAATATAAGAATGATAATTATGCCCACTTAATCATAGGGGGATGTAGGTATAATTTTCTGAATAATTTAAAGTATGGGAAAGTATAATTTAACAGAGAAAAAAGAAAAAAACGCAGCTTATCGCTCATTAGTCCGAGCTGAGTTAGTCGATGAATTGTATGAGAAGATACTAAAAATCTTCGTTGTTGACAAAAAGTATCGTGATCCTAATTATTCTGCAAAAAAATTAGCAGAAGAGTTACAAACCAACACTCGCTATATCAGCGCCGTTGTTAATATTCGTTTCAACCAGAACTATTCAAGTCTGGTGAACGAGTACCGAATTAAAGACGCCAAATATTTATTGGTAGACAAACGCCACATGTCCAAGACTATGGAAGAGATTTCTGCCATGGTAGGATTTGCTAACCGGCAATCATTTTATGCGGCATTTTATAAGAACATGGGTATGACTCCCCGTGCTTACCGCATGAACCATCTCGCAAAAGAGAAAGACCTGATTAAGAATTAAACGAACCCAAATAAATGTACAAGAGTTGTATCAAAATGAAGTGATGCAACTCTTTTTCTTTTTAAAATATGATACAAACAGAAACCTTTGCGTACAACGACGAGAAGTTTGCAGACATACAAATGCTTCGTTTCAAGGTAGATGGATTTAGCAAATTATCATTAAGACAGAAAACCTTTATCTATTTCTTGTCACAAGCAGCTTTATACGGTAGAGACATCCTCTGGGACCAGAATTGCAAATACAACCTGCGTGTCCGCAAAACACTTGAGACAATCTACACAGAATACCACCCGACCCAAGAAGAAAAAACAGCTTTCGACGCTTTCACCGTATATTTGAAACGGATATGGTTCTCCAATGGGCTCCACCATCATTACGGATGCGACAAGTTCAAGCCCGGTTTTGATGAAAGTTTTTTCAGAAAAGCATTGTTGCAGGTCAATCCCATACACCTGCCTTTGCGACAAAGACAAACAGTTGAAGAATTATATGAAGAACTGTATCCGGTGATTTTTGACCCCGCTTTTCTGCCCAAGCGCGTCAATCAAGCCGACGGCGAAGACCTGCTGCTGACTTCCGCCTGCAACTATTATGGCGAGGATGTCACTCAAGCAGAAGCCGAAGCGTTTTATAACGGTTTGAAAGATGAAAACAACCCACAGCCGGTCATGTACGGTATGAACAGCCGGTTAGTGAAAGAAGACGGCATCCTGAAAGAAAAAGTCTGGAAAATAGACGGACTATATGGTGCTGCCATCCATAAAATTGTCTACTGGCTGGAAAAAGCCATTCCTTTTGCAGAAAACGAACATCAAGCAACCGTCTTGCAGAAACTTGTTTCATTCTACAAGACAGGCGACCTCAAGACCTTCGACGAATACACCATCGCCTGGGTGCAAGAAACGGAAAGCATGATTGACTTCACCAACGGCTTTACCGAAACTTACGGCGACCCGTTAGGTTTGAAAGCAAGTTGGGAAGGTTATGTCAATTTCAAAGACGTTGAAGCGACTCTCCGAACGGAAAAGCTCAGTTCCAACGCGCAATGGTTTGAGGACCATTCACCCGTTGACAAAAGATTCAAGAAAAACTGTTGCAAGGGAGTTTCTGCCAAAGTCATCAAAGCCGCCATACTGGGAGGCGACCTTTATCCCGCATCTGCCATCGGCATCAACCTGCCAAACTCCAACTGGGTACGTGCGGAATATGGCAGCAAAAGTGTCACCATCGGCAACCTTACCGACGCATACAACAAAGCAGCCCACGGCAATGGTTTCCTTAAAGAATTCGTAATCGACGCAGAGACGTTACAACTTCTTGACAAGTATCAAGACGCTTGCGACGACTTGCATACCGACCTCCACGAATGCCTCGGACATGGCAGCGGAAGATTGCTTCCGGGCGTCGACCCGGATGCCTTAAAAGCCTATGGGGCAACCATCGAAGAAGCCAGAGCCGACCTCTTCGGCCTGTATTATATCGCCGATCCGAAACTGTTCGAATTAGGGCTTGTACCTGATATGCAGGCCTACAAAGCGCAATATTACGGCTACATGCTAAACGGGCTGCTGACCCAAACAGTCCGGATTGAGCCCGGCAAAGACATAGAAGAAGCCCACATGCGCAACAGGGCGCTCATTGCCAGATGGGCCTTTGAACAAGGCAAGGCAGAAAACGTTGCTGAAATCATAAACAACAACGGGAAAACCTACTTGCGCATCAACAATTACGAACGTCTGCGCGAACTTTTTGGCAAATTGCTGGCCGAGATACAACGCATCAAAAGCGAAGGTGATTACAATGCGGCACGCGAACTCATCGAACGCTATGCCATCAAAATAGACCCGGCATTACACCAAGAAATCCTTGCACGTTACAAAGCGCTCCAACTCTGCCCGTACAAAGGTTTCATCAATCCGGTTTACAAACCTTCATATAACGAAAAGGGCGAAATTATTGACGTCCAAATAGTCTATGGCGAAGCATACGACGCCCAAATGCTAAGATACAGCAAGGACTATGCAACGCTCCCTTATATTAACGACTGATATGGAAGCAAACGACCTACACGAACAAATCAGGAAAATAAAAACCGAACTGCGCCTTTCCATGAACGGGGTAGCATCTGCATACATGCGTGAAAACGGTATCAGCTACCGGCTCAATTTCGGTGTAGAACTGCCGCGTCTCCAAATGCTGGCCTCCACCCTGCCTCACAGTCACGAACTGGCTCAGGCGCTATGGAAAGAAAACATCCGTGAATGCCGCCTGCTGGCCGCCATGCTGCAACCAGTCGAGACCTTCTTTCCCGAACTGGCAGACCTATGGATGGAGGATATGCCCAACGTTGAAATAGTCCAACATACCACACAACACCTGTTCTGCCGCCTGCCTTACGCCTCAGCGAAAGCGTTCCAATGGATTGCCGACGAACGGGAACTGTACCAAGTCTGCGGCTATTTAATATTGGCACGCCTGTTCATGCAAGGAAAGACACTCAATGAACAATCGGAACACGAGTTTCTCGACCAGGCACAAACTGCTCTCCGTTCCACGCCGGAAATAAGGAGAGCTGCCACGTCCGCCATACAAAAATATCAAACCTTGAATGAAAAAACAGCCAAGAACGGCGACCGGCTCTTTGCGGAACTTGAATGACCAAAAGCATATTTTTATATGCCTCCTTTCGTTTATTACATAAAAACTCTTAACTTTGTGCAACTAAGAAGCGTATAAATGTGCGAGAACGAAACCAATGAAATCATTTGCCAGTTGCTGACAGAATACCTTGAAAGAAACAAACTGCGCAAAACAGCCGAACGATATGAAATCTTAAAGGCTATCTATACTTTCGACGGCCACTTCACGATGGAGGATCTCAAAAACAAGTTGGCCGACGAAATTAAGTTTCATGTCAGTAGAGCAACCTTGTATAATAACGTCAACCATCTCATACTGGCAAACCTCCTGGTGAGACATTCGTTCCCTGAAGCATCTCAATTTGAGAAAGTATATGGTGTCAGGCCGCACCTTCACCGCATCTGCACAGTCTGCGAAACTGTCAAAGAAAAAGAAGTGGAAAACATCAATGCTATGGTCGATACCATCAAACATCACAAATTCCACACCTCGCATCATGTCATCTACATCTACGGCATCTGCTCCCGGTGTGAAGCCGCCATGAGAAAAAAATCTAAACAACATAAAAAGTAACCATAACTTTTTTATCAAATGAAAAAAGGAAAAGTTGACGCCCTGCTGGGCATCGTATTCGGAGACGAAGGAAAAGGTAAGGTCGTAGACGTGTTCACGCCCAGATATGACGTAGTAGCACGTTTCGCCGGCGGTCCGAACGCCGGACATACCATTATCTTTGAAGGAAAGAAATTTGTGCTGCGTTCCATACCGTCCGGTATCTTCGCTGAAGACAAAGTAAACATTATCGGTAACGGTTGTGTCATCGCACCCGACCTGTTCATGGCAGAAGCCAAAGAATTAGAGGCTGCAGGTTACAATCTGAAAGACAGGTTGCATATCAGCAAGCGCGCCCATCTCATCCTTCCGACCCACCGTGTACTTGACCGCGCGTATGAAGCGGCAAAAGGAAAAGCCAAGGTCGGAACCACCGGCAAGGGCATCGGCCCGACCTACAGCGACAAAGCCAGCCGCATCGGCCTGCGTGTCGGTGACATCCTGGAGAATTTCAATGAGAAATATGCGGCCCTAAAAGCACGTCACGAACAAATTCTCAAAGACCTGCATTATACAGACTACGACATCACGGACGAAGAAAAAGTATGGCTCGAAGGTGTTGACTACATGCGGAGTTTCCAACTGAACGACACGGAAATAGAAATCAACCGCTATTTAAAAGAGGGTAAAAACGTACTGGCTGAAGGCGCACAAGGCACGATGCTCGACATAGACCACGGCACATATCCCTTTGTCAGTTCGTCCAACACGACCAGTGGCGGTGTCTGCACCGGCTTAGGCGTGGGACCAAACGTCATCGGAGAAGTTTTCGGTATCTTCAAGGCATACAGCACCCGTGTCGGTTCCGGCCCTTTCCCCGTCGAACTGTTTGACGAGACGGGCGACACCATTCGGGAAATCGGACACGAATACGGTGCCGTAACCGGACGCAACCGCCGTTGCGGATGGGTCGACCTCGTAGCACTGAAATACGCCATCATGATGAACGGCGTAACCCAACTCATCATGATGAAGAGCGATGTCCTCGACGACTTCGACACCATCAAAGCCTGCGTGGCTTACAAAAAAGACGGCGTCATCATGGAAGACATGCCTTTTGAAACCGAAGGATGCGAAGCCGTATACAAGGAACTGCCGGGCTGGAAATGCGACCTCACGAAGATGACCGACGAGTCACAATTCCCGCAAGCATTCAAAGACTATATCAAGTTCTTGGAAACTGAACTTGAAACGCCGATTACCATCTTGTCTGTAGGACCTGACAGAGCCCAGACCATCGAAAGAAAATAAGGCAACAACATTGATTTTTAGAATTCATTGATTTACAAGTTATTATTGCGACCGCTTGCATTTCCGGCCCAAAGCGTCCATGTCGGAATCCGCACGGTAACATCCAGACTAACTGACGTTTACAATCCAACAAGAGTTAAAGACATTTGTTCCGGTTTTTCCCGGACTTAACGCAAATTATGTAGCATCGAAGCCACCGTCTGCTCATCCGCACCCAATTTCAAAGCCTGCTCAAGGTCTGCACGCGCTTTCTTCTTGTCACCGGTATCAGTATACAACATGGCACGGCTGATATAATAATCCGCGTTGCCGGGTTCCAACGCGATGGCTTTTGCAAAGTCCATTTCGGCCAACTCATACAGTTTTCGCCCATGTTCCATGCCCGCCCTCACGGCATACAGGATGGCATGATCCGGACTCGCTGTTATCAGCGCGTTTACCTGCTCCATGGCTTCGCGCGGACGGTTATCCTTGTCATTAACCAAGATCAGACCTATCTGTGCCTCTTCATGTTGAGGATCTATTTTCAGCAATGCCTCATAATCTTCGCGCGCTTTTTTATAAAGTTTTTGGCCGGCATATATGTAGGCACGCATGAACAACGCCTCCACATAATCCGGCTTCCAGTCCAATATGTCACTGTAATCCACCAATGCCTTTTCAGGTCTTCCAAGATGCATGTAAAGCGCCGCGCGTCCCATCCGCAAGGGAATCAGATGTGGTGCTATGTTCAGCCCCATGGCATAACTCTCCATGGCCAGATCCGTCTGCCCCCTGCGCTCTTGTATCTGACCGATATAATAATACAACATGGCGTTTGAACGTTGGGCAGGCTCCGCGCGCATGGCTTCCCTGAAATATTTTTCCGCCAGATCGATGCTGTCCTCCGCCGCTGCTTCCAAACCCTTGCGCACATAATCCTGATAAGTTTGTGCTGACGACAGAAGCGTAAAAGACATCAGGCAAACGAATATGATAGTTGTCTTCATGAGCGCAAAAATACGGAAAATCCCCGCCAAAGAAGAACTCCGGCAGGGATTTTTAGAATTTATTGGATGAATTATCAAGCCTTTTTGATATAATCAACAATCCATTGGCCAACCTCGGTCGTGCCATAACGCTCACCGCCCTCGACCTGAATTTCCGGGGTGCGCACATTAGCATCCAACGACGCATTCACGGCCTTGCGAATCAAGGCGCCTTCCTCTTTCAGGTTAAAGTATTCAAACAACATGGCTACAGAAAGAATCTGAGCCAGCGGGTTGGCGATATTCAAGCCTTTTGCCTGCGGCCATGAACCGTGAATCGGTTCAAACACCGGTGTATGCTCACCCGTCGAAGCTGACGGCAACAAGCCCATCGAGCCGGTAATGCAAGAACCTTCGTCCGTCAGGATGTCACCGAACGTATTCTCAGTCACCATCACATCGAAGAACTTCGGATCCTGAATCATACGCATGGCGGCATTGTCCACAAACATGTAGTCCGTCTCCACCTCCGGATACTGCGGCGCCATCTCCTTGGCTACCTGTCGCCAAAGGCGTGAGGAAGCCAGCACATTGGCCTTATCAACCACTGTCAGATGTTTGCGGCGGCGCATGGCATACTCGTAAGCCACCTTCAAAATCCGTTCTATCTCCGGACGGGTATAAGCATTCGTGTCGTAAGCCTTCTCATCGTCCTGATATTTCTCACCGAAATACATGCCGCCGGTCAATTCACGGATGCAGATAAAGTCAGCACCGCGCACCAACTCATCTTTTAGCGGGGATTTGTGAATCAGACAATCAAACGTCTCTACCGGACGAATGTTTGCAAACAATCCCAGCTTCTTGCGCATGGCCAACAGACCTTGCTCGGGACGAACCTTCGCCGTCGGGTCGTTGTCAAACTTCGGGTCACCGACAGCCGAAAACAAAACGGCATCAGCGTCCATACAGACCTTGAAAGTCTCTTCCGGGAACGGGTCGCCCACCTTGTCAATGGCATCCGCACCGCACAGTGCATATTGGTAACTTACCTCATGACCGAATTTCTCACATACTGCGTTCATCACAGCCACGCCCTGTTCAGATATCTCAGGGCCTATGCCGTCACCCGGCAATACGGCTATTTTCAATTTCATAATCTTGATATGTTTTTAAGTTTAGTCTTTAATATTCTTTCTCTATCAGGTTCAGCATTTTGATAGTCGCCTTAATGGCAGCTTCCGTTTGGTCTGCATCCAAACCGCGCGTCCGGTAGGTACGTTCGTTCCAGTTCCACGTGATGATGGTCTGCACCAAGGCGTCGGTACGTCCGCCGGGAGGGATGCTCACCGTGTAATTCGTCAGCCACGGGAACTTGCGCGCCAGCCTGTTCTTGTAGATATGGCGGGCCGCACGCATGAAAGCGTCAAACTGTCCGTCGCCCGAAGCATTCTCCTCATAAGCCTGTCCGTTGATTTCCAGCCGGACGGAAGCCATCGGCTTCAACCCGTAAGCCGTCGTCACCACATAGCTCAGCAGCTTTACATGTTCTTCCGGTGTGTCATGCTTCAACACGTCCGAAACGATGAAAGGCAAATCCTCCTGTGTCACCAGCTCTTTCTTGTCACCCAACTCAATGATACGTTCCGTAACCTTACGGGTCTGCTCCGGCGAAAGTTCCAATCCCAGTTCCTCAAGGTTCTTCAGGATATTCGCCTTTCCGCTGTTCTTTCCCAACGCATACTCGCGCCGCCGCCCGAAACGTTCCGGCAACAAGTCATTGCAATAAAGATTCGCCTTATTGTCACCGTCGGCATGTACCCCGGCCACCTGGGTAAACACATTGTCACCCGTTATCGGTTTGTTGGGAGGAATGGGAATGCCCGAATAGCTTTCCACCATGCGGCTCACCTCGTTAAGCCGGCTTTCGTCGATGTTGGTCAGAGCATTGAACTGGTCGGTCAGGATGGCCTGCACACTGGCCAGCGGCGCATTGCCGGCTCGCTCTCCCAATCCGTTCACCGACGTATGAATACCTTTGCAGCCACCGAGAACAGCAGCCAGCACATTCGATATGGCAAGGTCGTAATCATTGTGCGCATGGAAATCGAAATGCACATCGGGATAGCGGCGTTTCATCTTGCGCATGAAACTCAACAACTCAAGCGGATTAAGGATACCCAACGTGTCCGGCAACATAAAACGTCTGATATTGGTATCTTTCAACGCATCCATCATGAAGAATACATAGTCGGGCGAATGCTTCATGCCGTTGCTCCAGTCCTCAAGATAGATATTCACCCCTATGCCCAGTTCCTCGGCATAGGCCAACGAGCGACGGATGTCGGCAACATGTTCCTCAGGCGTTTTCTTCAGTTGGTTGGTACAATGGTTCAACGACCCCTTGCACAGCAGGTTGATGTTACGGCAACCGCAACTGTTGATCCAGTCCAACGAGGTATGCCCGTCGACGAATCCCAACACCTCGACCCTGTCAAGACGTCCCGTCTGCTTCGCCCACTGGCAAATATTACGGACAGCTTCAAGTTCCCCGTCCGACACCCGGGCCGAGGCGACTTCTATGCGGTCCACGTTCAAATCCTGAAGCAAGGCACGGGCTATCATCAACTTCTCATGGGGCACGAAACTGACGCCGCTCGTCTGCTCGCCGTCGCGCAGCGTCGTGTCCATGATTTCTATTTTCACTTGTCCGGGATTCCTCATGTTGTTTCCTTTATGCGTTCGCAGCCTCCCACGCTTCTATCTTTGCCTTGTTTTCCAAAAGGAAATCAATGTCATCCAGCGCGTTCATGAGGCAGTATTTCTTATAGCCGTTGATTTCAAAACGCTCGCTGCGGCCGGTAGCCTTGTTGGTTACGGTCTGGTTAGGCACATCCACCTCGACCAAGGTCTTCGGGTCTGCCTTGATGGATGCAAACAACTCGGCAAGAAAATCCTCACTGACCACCACCGGCAACACAAAGTTGTTCAATTCGTTGTTCTTATGGATGTCGGCAAAAAAACTGCTGATGACCACACGGAAACCATAACCGGCGATAGCCCACGCCGCATGTTCGCGACTGGAACCGCTACCGAAGTTCTTGCCGGCCACCAATATCTCTCCCCCGTAAGTCGGGTCGTTCAACACAAAATTTTTGTTCAGACTGCCATCCGGGTTATAACGCCAGTCACGGAACAGGTTCTCTCCGAAAAACTTCTCTTCCTTCGTCGTAGCCTTCAAAAAACGTGCCGGAATAATCTGGTCTGTATCAACATTCTCCAATGGGAGGGGTACACAAGTACTCGTAATTATATCGAATTTCTGTTTCATAAGTCTGATTACATTAATGTTCGCGGATCGGTGATAACGCCTGTTACGGCAGCAGCGGCAGCCACTAACGGGCTGGCCAGCACGGTACGTGCGCCGGGTCCCTGACGGCCTTCAAAATTACGGTTGGAAGTAGACACCGCCAGTTTGCCGGCCGGAATCTTGTCATCGTTCATGGCCAGACAAGCCGAACAACCCGGCTGGCGGAGACTGAAACCGGCCTCCTCGAAAATCTTGTCAAGACCTTCCGCCTTGATTTGGTCGGCCACCATCCATGAACCTGGAACCAACCAGCAAGTAACATGGTCAGCCTTGCGGCGTCCTTTCACGATGGATGCGAAAGCCCGGAAGTCCTCGATACGTCCGTTCGTGCATGAGCCGCAGAAAACATAGTCCACCGGCTTGCCCAACATCTGCTCGCCCGGAGCGAAGCCCATGTAATCCAAAGATTTCTTATAAGAAGCCTGTCCGGCAGCCGGCACCGTATCCATTGACGGAATCTGCTTGCTGATGCCCATGCCCATACCGGGATTGGTACCGTAAGTCACCATCGGCTCAATGTCTGCCGCATCGAAAGCCACTTCACGGTCGAACACGGCGTCATCACCGCTCTTCAGCGTCTGCCAATAAGCCACGGCTTTGTCCCAAGCCTCACCTTTCGGAGCGTATTCACGCCCTTTCAAATACTCAAACGTCACTTCGTCCGGAGCAATGAAACCGCCGCGGGCACCCATCTCTATCGAAAGGTTACACAATGTCAGACGGCCTTCCATCGTCAGATTGCGCACCACTTCACCGGCGTATTCCACGAAATAACCTGTAGCGCCCGAGGTCGTCATCTTGCTCATGATGTAAAGCGCCACGTCCTTTGCCGTCACGCCCTTGCCTAAACGTCCGTTGACCGTAATACGCATGGACTTCGGCTTCTGTTGCAGAATGCACTGCGATGCCAGAACCATTTCCACTTCGGAAGTACCGATACCGAACGCAACGGCACCCATCGCGCCATGTGTGGACGTGTGGGAGTCACCGCAAACGATGGTCATACCCGGCAACGAAAGGCCACGCTCTGGACCTACCACATGAATGATGCCATTCTTCGGGTGCATCATTCCGAAATGTTCCAATCCGAAGTCAGCGGCATTTTTCGCCAGCGTATCCACCTGCGTCTTGCTCACGGGATCCTCAATCGGTTTGTCCTGGTCGTGCGTCGGCGTATTGTGGTCCGGCATGCAGAAAATCTGTTTCGGACGGAAACACTTCAAACCGCGGGCACGCATTCCGGCAAAAGCCTGCGGACTCGTTACCTCGTGACAATAAAGCCGGTCAATATAAAGTTGTGTGGGACCGTCGGTGACATTCTGCACCACGTGCTTGTCCCAAATCTTGTCAAAGAGTGTATTTGCCATGTTGATTATTTAATATTGTGTTTATTTCTTGAATTTGTTAATACAATCGATATAGGCCTCTACAGAAGCAGTAACGATATCCGTGTTGGCACCGAAGCCATAATACAGATGATCGTCATATTCTACCTGCATGTGTACCTTACCCACGTCGTCAGACCCCTTGCTGATGGCCTGGATCGTGAATTCCTTCAGCACCATCTGGCGTTTGATGATGTTCTTCAGTGCCCGGATGGCAGCATCCACCGGTCCGTTGCCGCTGGCCGAAGCCTCGAACTTCTCGCCGGCAATATCCAGTCCGATGCAAGCCACCGATTTCACGCCCATACCCGTCGTCACTTGCAGGTAATCAAGTTTCACGGCATGTGCGGCTGCACGGTCGGCCCCTGCCAGCATCAGGATGTCATCGTCATTCACTTCCTTCTTCTTATCGGCCAGCTTCAGGAATTCCTGATAGGTGGCGTCCAAACGCTCGCCGTCGATTTCCACACCGAGTACGTTCAAACGGTGCTTCAACGCCGCACGGCCGCTACGGGCTGTCAATACGATGGCATTGTCATCGATACCCACATCCTTCGGATTCATTATCTCATAAGTCTGTACGTTCTTCAGAACGCCATCCTGATGGATACCGCTGGAATGCGCGAACGCATTGCGGCCGACAATGGCTTTGTTAGGCTGCACCGGCATGTTCATCAGACTTGACACTAAACGGCTCGTGGGATATATCTTCTGTGTGTTGATATTGGTGTCGATGCCGATTCCCTTATGACACTTCAATATCATGGCCACTTCTTCGAGCGACGTGTTGCCGGCACGTTCGCCGATACCGTTGATGGTCACCTCGGCCTGCCTTGCACCGTTCATGATGCCGGCGATGGTATTGGCTGTCGCCATGCCGAGATCATTATGGCAGTGTGTGGAAAGGATGGCCTTACCGGCTGACAATCCGTCGACATGCTCCATCAGGTATTTGATTTTCGCGCCGAACTCCTGCGGCAGGCAATAACCGGTCGTGTCCGGAATATTCACCACCGTGGCACCGGCTTTCACTACGGCATCCACGACGCGTGCCAGATACTCATTCTCGGTGCGGCCGGCATCTTCGGCATAAAACTCCACGTCCTCAACATATTTCTTGGCGTATTTCACAGCGGCCACGGCACGCTCGATAATCTCCTCACGGTTGGAGTTGAACTTGTAGCGGATATGCGAATCCGACGTACCGATACCGGTATGGATGCGCTTATGCTTGGCATACTGCAACGCCTCTGCAGCCACGTCGATGTCTTTCTGAACGGCACGCGTCAGGGCGCAGATGGTCGGCCATGTCACGGCCTTTGAAATCTCTATCACTGAATTGAAGTCGCCGGGGCTTGAAACGGGGAAACCGGCTTCTATTATGTCTACGCCCAACGCCTCCAACTGGCGCGCCACCTGAATCTTTTCCACTGTATTCAACTGGCATCCGGGCACCTGCTCGCCATCGCGGAGCGTGGTGTCAAAAATAAAAAGTCTGTCACTCATATCGTTTTCTTCATTTAATTATCCATAAATTCATAAAAAAGAAGCCTTTCTCGCACCGAAGTGGGGAAAGGCTCTCGTATAGTTCTACTCTACCATTACGCACGTTCCACACTTCCGGCAACTCTTTGCAGTCGGTTAATCAGTGCGGACAGTAGTATAATGGAATGGTTCATCTTCTTCGTTTTTTAATCTTTCGACTGCAAAGATAAACAATATCGGCATAAACACAAACAATTTAAAAGAAAAAATGCCATCTGCGGTAACAAATCAGAAGATGGCGCCCCTTACCAGGGACGCCATCACTTCAGAACAGCCGCCCAAACCGACTGCCTGACTTGTCACTTTATCATCGACCGGTTGGCCGCCGAAAAGTTATCTCACAACCACCTTGCGGCCACCGATGATATACACCTCGCCTTTCTTCAGCATCCTGAGTGCTTCGCCAAATGTCACGCCCGCGCATACCCGAACGCCGTCAACGGTATAGACATCCACCAACCTGGCATCTGTCACGGCATCGTCTATCGCTGTCGCGTCGTCGCCGAATATCAGACTGAGAACGTTGGCTTGCGCAGGCGGCAGCGTCACATAAGCACGGTTGGCACCCACCGTAGGCTGTACGCCTTCAACCACCTTATAGAAAGCCACCACACCGTCGTGGTTCTGCAACACATACGAACCGACCGGCGCCGGTGTCGCTGCATACACACCCGTGAGATAACCCGACGTATAGGCAGACGCGTCAGCGGTATTCATGCCGGAGAAGCTGTATGTGCCCTCACCGGCCACGATATATGGTTTGTTAGCCTCTATGCTTGTCACCTCTGTCAGGGCAAGCAGCTCTTCCGATTTCAGGCTCTCACAACTGTACACCGTCAACCCTTCGGGCACCTCCGCCTCGAAAGGCAACATCAGCGTTGCCCAGCCGGCTTCCGTCACCGTCAGCTCAACTTCCGTCTCAGCCGCTAACAGCTCAACGGAAGTGATACTCATCCACTCATGTAAAGCTACGGCCTCACAGTCGACGCGGAACGTCACTTCGCCCGGCTGCGCCAGTTCAAACAGGCAGGTACGGGCCTCCCAACCGCGGCCGGCGCCACCGTTGGCATAAGTCTTACCTGAATCGAACGTCAGCTCACAATTCGTTGCAATGCCATACCCCGTATCACCCTTGATGGGGAAACGTACGGAGCAACCGTCCACACTCATACGCAGATCTACATCAGCCGAACAGGTACGGCCGGCAGCACGCAACGCATACTTTCCGGCAGGCAATGCAACGGTCTTCTCCATATATGTTGTCCAGGCAGGCAATCCCCACTGTTCACCGGTTTGCTCCATATACGTGGAAGTAGACGTACCGTCCCAATGCTGTCCTTTGTTGCTGACCATTTCGCCTGTCCAAGTGCTGATGGCGCCCACACGGTCGGTAATGTCCACCGTATAAGCAGCATCAATAGCTCTGTTTACCCGGGTATATAAATCGCCGAAAGCATCTTTCAACGCCGCGGCATCGACATCCGCATCGGCGAAGAGCGCTTCAGCCTCGCTGACTTCGAGCCCTACGGTACGGGCGTTCTCAAGTTCCTGACCGAAGAACTGATAATACGGCAAGGCTGCCTTCAAGGCTGCCATACCGGCATTCAGGTCGGCAATGGCCGCCTCATAAGCCGCTTCGGTGGCCTCCGGCTCAAACGTCCGGAGCGTTTCCAGACCGGAGCGCTCGGCACCGGTCACCTGCACATACGCAGTGTTGCGCAACAGGAAACCGGCCTCAGCCTGCAAAGCGGCATAACGGTCGCGGATCGTCTTCAAGCGGACGTCCTCGATGGCCACGTCGCCGTAATATGTCAGCGACACGTTGTCGATACCCATCCATTGGTAAATGGCTTCTTTAGACTCCAGACCGATAGTCAAAGTTCCGCCGGTCACGGTCGTCAGCACGGTATGATACGTGCCTACCGAGGTCGTTACCAATGTCTCGTCATCATTCGCAAACAGATATACCACGTCACGGTCACCGGTTGAAACGTTGACAAGGTTGCCACGGAACACAGCCGCCTTCAGTTCATACACGCCGTCGGGCAAATTATTGATCGTCTGCTGTATCTTTCCGACGTACGAATTTTGAGCCCATGCTTCACAGAAAATATTGGTAACATCATTGCTTTGATTACCGGAATGGGTTGAGAAATTCGCAGCGTCACCGACCCACGTCCAACCGTTTGTATTGTTCTCCTCGAACGTCGGGTTCACCACATAATCGGTCTGTATCGGGTTGTCCACGCCCGGCTCATTGCTGCCTTCCTCGCTGTAAGCCATCACCTCGCCGACCTCTGCCGCCGTCATGGCATAATTGTAGATATGGAAATTATCCACATAACCGATAAAGTTGGCCGCACCGGCAGCCTGTCCGCGGCCGATATAGTTCATGAACGGCATGAAGTCGGACGGCTTCAGCGTGCAGTCGGCCGACGCCTTCTCCGCCCCATTGACGTACAGGCGCAGTTTGCCGTCACCAATCGTAACGGCGATGTGTGTCCACTGACCTTTGAGTGAATAAGCAGCCTCAGCCTTCACCTCCTGCGTGCCGTTCTTGATGCCGGCGCACACCGTGTTGCCTGACGCACTCGGCGAGCAATAGAAATAACGGTCTTCGCCCGCCGCGAACTCAAAGAGGCGCTCACCGCTGCCGTCGTTACCGTTCCAGTTGATCCACGCAGCCACGGTCATCGCGTCGTGCGAAGCCACACCCGTAGACAGCTGCAGGAAGTTGCTGCCGTCCAGCGTCACGGCCTTTGTCTCACCGCGCCCCACGTTATAGACCGCTGTTCCGTAGACAGCCGGCGTATTGACATTCTCCGACGCGTCGGCAAGCGTATATTCAAAACCATAGAAAGCCACCTGCGCCCGGACACCCGTCGGCGATGCCGACACTTCCTCGCTGCGGGGCGAAGTGTTCAGGCTCTGGTCGGTCGACTTCACCGTATAATAATAGGTTTTTCCGGCACACACCTTGTTGTCGACAAACTCGCCGCCCTGCACGCCGCGTGCAATCAGCTCATAAGGACCGCCCGCCACCTCGGCGCGCAGGATGCTCTGCGTATAATCGTTGCCGGGATTCGTCCAGCTGATTCTGACGGAGGCAGATTGTGCCTGCGCAGCCACACCGGTCGGAGCGGAAACGCTCTTGATGCTGTGTGAGGCTATCACCGGCAGGAAACGCCACAACTGGGCGTCGGCGCCGTCCTTGGCCTCCTGCTGCACGTTCGTGCCCACCGCCTCGAGACAAAGTGAGCTGAAACGGCTGCGGATGTAGAACCAGCCGTCGCCGGCGTATTCCAGATACCATTGCTGGTTCTCGCCCAGCGCCTTGTCGTAACTGATGATGTTGGCACCCTCGTCGAGCGAGAAGTTCAGCACATCCGGCGACTTGCCGTTGGCTACGGACGAGATGCCGTAATAGCTGAAACCGCCTCCGATGGTTGTCGGAACGGGTGTCACATTCCACTGCTGGTAGCTCTTCGTGCTGCTGTAAGCCCCCGTCTGGATGTTGGCCACATTCTCGGATGAGCCGTTCTCTATCTCCATCACCTTATTGTTGCCTTTGTTATAAATCACATACATGCCGTTCACATAGGGCTGTATGTCCTCGCCGTATGTGATGTTCACCACGCCCTCGGCATTGGTCTGCCCGTTCTGGTAAGAGCCCGGCTCACCGCCCGGCAGGCTCATCACGTACTCGCGCTGCGGTCCCTGGCCGTCGAAGAACACGTCGCGCTCCTCCGACACGAAGCGGTAAGTCGTCGGGTTGGCCTGACGCTCCGACGTGCCGCCGAAAGCCTGCACCTTGCCGTCCGGCGCACGGTAGACAGAAGCCGCCGTCCAGTTGCTGCGATGCTCGGCATAAGCCAACCGCTCGCCGTGAGTGGCCTTGCAGAACTCGCCGCGCACATACTCGGCGGCTCCCCACCAGATACCGGTCTGCAAGCCATACTCCAAGCCGACCATACCCTCCATGATATTGTGCATCTCGTCGTTCGTGACATGCTTGCCGTCGCTGTGCACCCTTTGGTGAAAAGCAGCGTAATTATCGAAGCTGCCGGCCAGCTGATGCGTATTGCCTTCGTCGAGATACTCATCCATATTGTCATACCATGCCATGGCATAATCGCAGTTCAACGTGTTGCCGCCGCAAAGCCGGTAACCGTCGAAACGGGCATCGCCTTTCATGTTGGCGACAATGTTCCTGAACTCCGTCTTGCGGGTCTCTTCATGCGGAGTGCCCATGTTAATCTTATCATCAATATTATCCGGCTCGTTGTAGGGAGCGATGGAGACGACCTTGTAACCGGCCTCCTCATAGTACGCCTTCGATGCATAAATCAGGTCCACCCATCGCTGGTCATCACAGGGATCCCAAATCACGCCCATAAATTTATCCTTCCCAAGATACCATTCATCAACATGCGGATGGTCGCAGTTCAGCGTCAGTTCCACATCCGGACGCACGCAGTTGTTCAAAAACTGAACACGCTGCAACAAGGTGTCGATCTGGTTCTGATGAAGCTGACCGTTCTCCAACGCATGGGTAGGCTGGAAGGACACGCGTACCACGTCGACCACATCCTTCCCCATGAAAGCCACGCAACGGCGCAAGTTCTCTTCACTGAACCACGCCAGGTCGCCGCCCCACTGCACGGATTCGTGCTTGATGCCGGCATCCGACAGGCGGAACGGCACTGTGCGGTCGGCCTGCGGCTGCGCACTCACATAACTGCTGGCGGTTGTTGTCTGTGCGCCGGCCGGACATACACTACCCAAGCCCAACGCCAGAAAGATGGCAAACCATTGTTTGTGCGATAAACTGTTTCTCATAAGTCAAATTCAATGTTACCAATTATCACAAACGTCATGCCCGCGCGGCGAAACAATCCCCATCAGCGCGGGAAACGTCATAAAAAAAGATTTGTCAAAAAAAAGATGGCGCCCCATGACGGAGACGCCATCCCATTACCATGAATGAATTATCAAAAGTTGCTTACCACAAGCCATTTCCCCAGATGTCCTGATTGGACAGAGCACCTAAATCCTGCTTTGCCGAAGCATCTGACACGGATAGCGAGTTAGCCAACATACTGATTGTTTCCAACTGGCTTACATTTGTCTCCGGAGCGATATAATATTGCTTTTTCATACTTTTTATTGTTTTTACGTTCAGTTCTTACTCTTACAAATCACTCTCATGGGTTACTTTACAGTCCGTTTTACACCGCCAACGATATAAATACCTTTGGCCAAACCGTTGAGCGCTTCGCTCTTCTTCACACCGCTGCGTACCAACACACCGCTGATGCTGTAAACGTCAACCGTTACGTCGGCTGCCTCTACAGTTTCAATGCCCGTCGCATCGCTGCCCGGCAAGAGCAGGGCACGTATGTTTGCACCGGCATCGGCAGGCAAAGTCAAATAAGCGTGGTTGGCAGTTACCGTCGGCTGTGCGTCAGCCACTACATTATAGAAGGCCACACCGTCAACATCCGGCTGATTCTGCAAAACGTATGAACCTACAGGAGCCGCTGTATTGGCAAACACGCCGGTCAACATGCCAGAGTTACAAGTAACAGAAGAAGCCAATCCCCAGCCGCTGAATGACACTTTCTGTTCAGCTGTCACATTAACAATATAAGGAGTATTTGCTTTCAATGAACCTTCGTCAGTCAATTCAATCACTGCATTATTCACAGCGGCTACTGAATAAACCTTCAAGCCTGCGGGTATTTCTGCTGCAAACGGTAATGCAAGGGTTGCCCATCCGGCATTGGCGGCAAGTTCAACTGTTGCCTTTTCTGCTTCCTGAATCTTAAATGTTATATGAGAATTAACGGTAAATACGCCTTGATCCTGACTACCGATATAATTGTTAGCTTCAGTGTTAAACAGATTATAAATTCCTTCGGTGGAAGTTGCTATCACTTTCAGTTTCAATGCCTTTGAAGCATCTGTTGTAGTACGGATCTGAGAAGAATTACCACCATAAACGGTTCCCGTACAGAGATAACGGTCATTACCATCCTCGTCCACACTCATAATTGTATAAGTATCACTTTCACCTGCTACTTTAGTGAATATCATTGCCTGTGCATAATTGGTGTTCTGGCCATAATACTTAATATTATAGTTTCCATGATCCGAACGGTCATTTGCAACATAAGTTACAGCACAGCCATCATAATCCCAACCGGCATAACTCATCACAATATTGAAGCGTTGCCCGGCTGTCGGGGCGTTCAGTTCTGTTGCCTTATATGTTTCTATCGCATTATCCAAAGCCGTTTTGGCATCGCCCAATGCTGAAGCATCAGCTGATCCATTATCATACACATCCTGAGCCGTAGCTATAGCAGCAGTAAAAGTAGTTACTGCATCTTGAGGTATCTGGAATGCGCTATTACCTACATTAGCAGTTATATTTAAAGCGTTTGCATCCTTAATTGATGCTTCAAGTTTTTGCCGTACTTCACCCGCAGCATTATATTCGCCAATAAGTTCAAGTTTAAAATTATCCGCACCGGCCCATCTTCCACTTGTACAAACTGAATAGAATCCTATCTTAGCCTTAACACTGGCGTCTGCCACATAACCAGCCTCAACGACAGTCCATCCCCAACCGTTTCCGAGGTCATTACCAGTGTTACCTAAATTATAAATATCGGCTCTGCCCGAATTAAAATAGATGTAACCTACTTCAACCGCTTCATGAGCGCGTGTAGCTGCTGTCAACTTATAAGTGCCCTTGGGAAGTGCTACTTCTTGATACATATCACTTGTTCCATCGTATTTATCCAAATAAGTATTATCCGGTGCGCCGTCATACTGCTGTCCTGAAGCCGTTCCGCCATTTGTCCATGCAGAATTGCTCGTAACAGCTGCATCGTTCAACAAGAAAGTCATATCAAAAGTCACGCCATTAGTTGGATATGCCACCTGCACATAAGTCTGACGTGCATTCTCAAGATTGGTGCGTTGTGTCTGAATGCTTTCCGCAGTTTTAGCCGCTTCCCATCCTGACTGAGCAGTTGTCACAGCTGCATCAAAAGTAGTCTTTGCATCTACTTCAGATGTTGAATTTGTAGAGATGTTCTGGCAAACAGCTATTTCATTTTTCAAACTCTCCAGACTTGGTTTAACAGCCTTTACCGGACTTAGGCTGGCATCCAACTCGTCGATAGCAGCCTGCAACTGCTCAGGTGTTGAGCCATCCACATTAACAGATTCAGCTTCCGTTAAAGCATTAGTCACTATATTCTTAAAATAAGTATTCAATGCAGCATCATCTTTCAGCGAGCCGGCTTCAGCTTTCAAAGAAGAAAATAACGCTTTCAGTTCAGCAGTACTTGCATAGTAAGTCAAGGTGAAGTTATTAAACAATGTCCATCTACCCCACTTAAATGTCGGAATTACTATAGCCAGATCCAGATTTCCGTCTGCTCCCACATAAGTGTATACCTCATTAGTATATTTACCCTCATTAAATGCAGCAATACCTTCAGTCGGGCTATTAGGATTGCTGGGTTCCGTACGTTCTGCCACCCAAGGTTCCAACTGCACTTGTTCACCATTTGCCTTCAGATAGTCATTAGAAATACGCCAGCCCTTTGTTTCTAAATCATTGCACACATCAAATGCTGCCGACCGGCTAAATCCCTGCACGGTTACCTTATATATCCCTTGCGGTAATCCGGTAATAGTCTGAGAATAAGTACCTGTAGCTTGATAAACCTCACAATAATCCGTGCCATAAACCGGTTGACCATTTTCATTCCGAACTTGTGTCCACGTCCATGAACCGGCAGATCCTGTAAAACGAGCTGTACCTATTTTACTGGTATAGTCGACTTGTGAATAGTCACTACCGTTAATGGTACTGACAAAATTATCGACCGTTAATTCACTTTCTGAAGCCGTTATCACATTTTGAATATTATCGTTAGGATAGGCCGCAACAATGGCGTCACGTTCAGCTTTCGTAAGCAATTTCCAAGTGGTAGCAGAGGCTGCCTCAGTTACCAGATGACAATAATTGCCTAAAGAGCCCACATCCAGTTTCACATATTTTGCGCCATCGGAAGTCTGCCAATAATAAGAGCCATCACCAGCATCAGTAAACTTCCATGTACATTGTGCCTCATTAACACTAATATCTGAATAAACAGTACTTCCATCCTTAGTAGAAATACGAACATCAGCCCAATCTACTGTCGATAAGGTTCCACTTGCAGAGTTCCATACCACGGGAATACCGTAGCGATCGGAAGAAGCTTCAGTGCCCCAATTCGCCCCCCGGCTGAAGAATGTCTTTGTACTTTCATTGTACAAATAGTATTCGCCATCCGCCTGCGCAAAAGCCATACTGCTAACAGCCAACACTGCCGCAATACTTAGTAATTTCTTTTTCATAAGCTGTGTGTTAAATTGAAATTGTTAGGTTAATAGTTTAATTTGTTTTTCATTCAGGTTAATCAGTTTGAATAGTTTTCTTTCAGGTTAATTTCTTTTTAGGTTAATTAGATTAATGATCAGACCGCCCTTCTATTCGGAAGCATACAAGCCAGAAAAAGAATGCTGTACTTCAAAAAACATTGCCATGCCGGCAATCCGTATTGTGCAGATGCTTCTCATAGAATCACGGCAAATTTATTAAAAAAATACAACGGAACAAAAAAAATCAGGTGTTTTTTCACACAAAACCAAAAAACGACATTCGTGCAGACAAGAAACGCGTATGTCATTGAATGCGTTCACGCTATAAGCAGCCAGGAAGCATGAAAGCCGTTCACAAAATATAACGTTCTTCATAAGGAATGAGTTACGTCATCCCTCCGGAAACGGCATTTCCCCGAAGCATGCCAGACCCAAAATTTCATACGTCTGGAGCAAGCGAAACTGCGAGCGCTCGCAGCAAAAACTGCGACCTGTCGCTTCTGCAAGGCGACAGGTCGCGTTGGGAAAGCGACAGGTCGCAAATCCGCCCCGCCGGTTTGCTCTTACGCGTGCGCGCACGCGCGTACCTTTTATTATATGTGTCCGGCCGGCCGGAACAGTTGGCACGGCAAACCGCGGCGTACTGTGGGGTAAAAAAAACAAAAAAGCACTGCGCATGTTCTTAAACATAACCGAACATTTGCACAGTGCATTTTCTGTCAGTATATTTGTAATACTCCTGGTCCTTATTTAAGCAGGTTGGTCACCAATGAGGCCACCGACACGAGGATACTGATGGAACTTACCCAGTAGCTCGTACTTGAACCAATGTCAGAGTTCTTTGACTTCGTTTTATTAGGTGTGACATATATCACGTCGTTCTGCTGCAGATAATAGTACGGCGAGTTGATGATGTCTGCATCGTTGAGGTTCAACTCGTGGATGGACTTCTTGCCGTTCTCGTCCTCACGGATGAGTTTGACGTTGTCACGGCGCCCCCAGATGGTGAGGTCCTTGGCCATGGCCAAAGCGCCATAGATGCTGATTTTCTCGGAAGAGACGGTATAGGTGCCCGGACTGGTCACCTCGCCGAGAACGGAAATCTTATAGTTGCTCAGGCGGACGGTCACGATGGGTTTCATCTTGAGGTAGCTGGCCTCGATGCGGTTGGCAATCTCGTCTTCGAGCTGGTTTACCGTCATGCCCTCTACCTTCATGGTGCCCAACACGGGGAAGTTGATGGTTCCCTCGTTGTTAACCAGATAGGTCTGCAGTGTCGGCTGGGAGGTCAGGTAGTTGTTGTAACTTGCCATGGTGCGCGCCACAACCAGATTGAAAGCCTGCACGGCTTCGGGGTTGTCGGGACTGCTCACGGTGATGGTCAGCTCGTCCTTGGGCATGATACGCGCATCGTAGAGAACGGCACTGCTGTCGAGGTTCACCTCCGCGCTGTTCTGCATGTAGGGAACGGTCTTGTAAGACGTACATGCAGTCATGAAAAATAACAGAACCACAAGCGCTGTGGAAAGGATTTTCTTCGTCATTGTTTATGGGTTGAAGGATTAAACATAGCTTTCGATGAGGGTAACCCGCGGCGTTTCAGTTTCGACAGCCAGCATCTCTGCTTCGGCAGCCACCAGAATGGTCTGCCCGGCACGCAGGCTGACGGTGCGGGCATCGCAAGTGATACGGCAGGCACCATCGGTGCAAACCAGCAGCACGAAACTGTCGAGCTCGCTGTAATCGCACATCATAGGCTCTGTCAGATGGTAAACGGCGGTCGTGAAATACGGGCTGGAAGCCACCGTAAACGGCTCGTTGTCGACCACTACCGGCTGCCGGAGAGGTTCGCCGGCCGAATAGTCGATCACGTCGCGCGCCTCTTCCAGATGCAGCGTGCGGGGACGGCCATCGGCATCCGTGCGGCCGAAATCATAAATGCGGTAGGTGACATCGCTGCTTTGCTGTATCTCGCAGATGAGGCAACCCGGACCAATGCTGTGGACACGCCCCGGCGGCAGGAAAAAGACATCGCCCGGACGGACGTTCACCTGGCGCAACACTTCGGGCAGTGTCTGGCTTGACACGCGGGCCTCGTACTCCTGCGGCGTCACGTCGCGGCTGAACCCGTTGAGAAGATAGGAGCCGGAAGCGCTGTCGACAACATACCACATCTCGGCCTTTCCCGAACAGCCATGGCGCCGCAGCGCCACTTCATCGCCGGGATGCACCTGCACGGAAAGCGGCCGGGCGGCATCGATAAACTTGACCAACAGCGGAAAAGCCGTCCCGAAACGGCTGAAATTCTCCTTGCCGACCAGCGATGCGCCATAACGCGCACAAAGCTGCGTGAGCGACAGTCCGTCGCACGGTCCGCCACAAACAACAGATTCATGGCCCGGCACGGCTGAGACCTCCCAACTTTCGCCGATGGCACGGCTGTCTGCCGGAAGTCCCTTGAACGGGAGGAGGCGCCGACCGCCCCACAAGGTTTCCTTGTATTGGGGGGAGAACTGATAAAGTTTGTCTGTCATACCTGTCAAATTGCCCCACAAAGGTACGTTTTTTTACATATAAAGCCAAAAGATAGTCAACAAAAGCGCTTTAAGCATATTAATTTTTATTAATACTAATCTTTCAAACCTATGAAAAACATTTATGACATCGCGGAGCTGGCGCACCTCTACTGCCCCGGCTCCATCGGCTACAACGCGCAAAGACGCTTTGTACGCCTGCTGAAAAGTGAGAAAGAGTTATGGGACTGTCTATGCGCGCTGCATTACCGACCGTATCAGCGCGCATTGACCCCGAAACAGTATGCGGCCATCACCGCCGTCCTTGGCGATCCGGATGAGGCATAGTAGCGGCCGCAGCTGACAAAACACTCATCCAGAACTCTTTCCGTGACACAGCCCCGTGGACATGCCCCCGACCGGCATGTCCACGGGGTTGTCATATCCGGACGGCGGCAAGGCGCCTTCGCCCATTTTCCGGCCGGAAAAAGTAACCAAATACGACCAAAAGCTACCAAATGTAACCAAAAGCTACCAAAGGCTACCAAAAGCGTACACGGACTTTTCATCGCGACGTAACTTTGCATTGTCATCCGGAAGACAAAACAAAATATCAACAAAAGTATTCACCTTTTAAAACTTACAATCATGTTACGTTACAAATTAATTGAAAAGAAAAATCCGCAAAAACCTTTGGAAGCCGGCAAGTATTACGCCAAACTGTTATGGACGGGGGCCAACGACACGGACACGCTCAGTGAACGCATCAGCGCCACATGTACCGTCACGCCGCACGACGTGAAAGCCGTACTGTCGGCCTTACAGGAACAAATGATCTATGACCTGCGCGACGGGAAAAGCGTTTCCCTTGAAAGACTCGGCACGTTCCGTCCCTCGCTGAACGGTACGGGCAGCGACACCAAAGAGAATTATAACATCGCCATGATAGAACGTGTGAAAGTGGTGTTCACACCCAACAGCCGCCTGAAAGCGGCGCTGGCCCCGGAGAATCCGGACATGAAGTTCTCGCGCGTCGACACCGAGGAAACGGCTGAACCGTAAGAAATACCGGCCTGATGCATGAAAACGAATGACATGAACAAAAGGAACACTGAAAGCAGGGGGTTGCGCAACCGCAACCCTCTCAACCTACCGAGAGACGGCCGGCTGCTGCGCGGTCTGGCAGCACAACAGGACGACCCGGACCATTACCGCTTCAAGAGTATGGCATGGGGCTACCGGGCCGCCTTCGTCACCCTGCGGCGCTGGCACGCCGCTCACGGCGGTCTCACCGTCACTTCGCTCACCGGTCTGTTGAAAGGCAACATCTCCGACATGGAAGCAGACATTTATATCCGTAAGATCTGTTGCCTGACGGGGCTACCGCGTGACGGTGACTTAGACGTGACTGACCCTGATACAATGCTCTCCCTGGCTGCCGCCATCAGCCGCATAGAGAACGGCGTGCCTGCCCGCACGGCGGAAATCGCGGACGGCTGGGCTCTGTACATGGGATGAGCGACACTCATCAAAACTGGCCTCCTCCGATAAGGGAGAGGCCGATAAAAGAAAGATTTAATTTACCAACCTTCAAAAAAAACAGAATCATGAACAAGAAAAGCTGGCAAACCGTACTCAACATCATCATCGCCGTGGCAAGCGCCATCGCAGGCGTCATCTTCGGAAGCTGCTTGCAGGGATGAGACGGAATTCTTGAGTAATCGGGGTATTGAACGGAAATGTATGTTTCCGTTCAATATCATTCTTGTCTACATAAAAAACATGCCTGAGAAACGATTAATATTTATTTTACATGGCAGAAGAGAATAAAAATACGTACCTTTGCAAAACAGCCGGCGGTTTCGGGAATCCCCCTCCAGGAACCTGCACACCGGCAAACAATAACTTTTGTATCAACGCAACGATTATCAAACACTAAGGAAATGACTATTGCAGTAGACTTTGACGGAACAATCGTGGAACACCGTTACCCGGAAATCGGCAGAGAAATACCCTTTGCCGTGGAAACTCTGAAGAAACTCCAGGAGGAACATCACTTGCTCATCCTGTGGAGCGTAAGGGAAGGCCGGCTGTTGGACGAGGCCATCGAATGGTGCAAGGCACGCGGACTGGAGTTTTATGCCACCAACAAAGACTTTCCGGAAGAAGACGAATCGAAGAACAAGCACTACAGCCGCAAGCTGAAAGCTGACATGTTCATAGACGACCGTAACGTAGGCGGACTGCCCGACTGGGGAACCATCTACAAAATCATACGAGAAAAGAAAACCCTGCAACAGGTTCTCATGGAGGACATGCAGGATGACTACGAACAACCAAAAAGAAAAAAATGGTGGCAGTTCTGACATTTTTGCAATAATGCAAAAAATAAGAACGAGAATATAGCATACGCTATCCTCTCACATCACACAGCATAAGGGGCCGCAACGGAACAGATATTTCCGAAACGGCCCCAAATTATTAATTGAAAAGTTATTCCTATTCGCTATCGTGCATCTCTTCCTCTTTAATGAAACGACCGCTACGTTTCTTACCTTTTTCTGAAGAAGTTTCCGTATTACCATAGGTACCATAATGACCATAATGACCATAACGTCCATAACGTCCATAACGTCCATAATGGCCGTAACCGTAATAATAACCATGCTTGCGCTGACCGAGGTCTACGCCGTTGAGGACGAGATTGATTTTCGGAAGTCTCCCTTCCTCGTTAATGCTATTAATCAGATCAAAGTTACGTTTCAAAGAGTAATCGGCACGACATACAATCAACGTGGCATCTGCCAGACGCCCTAACTGCAACGTATCACTCACAAGCCCCAACGGCGGTGTATCAACCACTACAAAATCGTACCACTCCCTGAATTTAGAGAGCGCATAGTCCAAACGCTCTGAAGAAATCAACTCTCCCGGATTTGGCGGGATAAGCCCGGCCGGCAGCACGTCGAGGTTGGCATTAATGCCTGAGTTGATGATCTGCTCGCGCAGGAATTCATCCGAACTATCCTCTGAAGCAAGGAATGCGGTTAAACCGCGACTACCGCTGTTGAGACCAAACAAGCGGGCTAAACGAGGTTTACGGATGTCGAGACCGATTACCAGAATCTTCTTGCCCAAAAGCGCCATACTCATGGCCAGGTTCGTAGAAACAAAAGTCTTGCCCTCACCGGGAATGACGGACGTACAAATTAGAACCCGCTCGCTTTTCTTCATGATAAAGGCCAGATTCGTACGAAGGCTGCGGAAGGTTTCTTCCATAATATCATTGGTATTCTCCCTAATGACAATGGCACGCTGTCCTTCTTTCAGGTCTTTGGCCACAAAGATATCCGCCAGCACCGGTATCTTAGTCAGTTTCTCAACATCGGCCCGTCCCTCGATGCGGTATTTCAGTAAATTAATAACATAAAGCAATCCGGCCGGAAGACCTATGCCCAGCACCAAAGCGACAAGCAACACAAGTTTACCACGCGGCGCGATAGGCCTCAGCGTGCTTTCGGGAGCATCAACGACCTGAGCCTTAGCAGCCGTAGCAGCCAAAGAGATGGAGTTCTCTTCCCGTTTCTGCAACAAAATCTGATAAAGAGAGGCCTGAATTTCTTGTTGCCTTCCGATATTATTCAGCATCTTTTCTTGCGTCGGCGCAGAAGAGAGCTTTCTCATGAATGCAGAATATTGATCATCAACATGACGCTTCTTTATCCGGAGATTGTCATAAATGGTCTGTAAAGAATACCGGATACCGGGTAATGCAGTTTCGATGGCATCTGTCAACTTCACAACTACGGGTGAGTTTTCAGAGGCAGATTTCAGAAGTTGAGCCCGGGCTAATATATTGTTATTATATTCCACAATGCTTGTATTCAGGCTCTGGTCGCTCAGCCCCAGATTAGCCGGTATGACCTGCATCTCGTTTTGCGGATTCATCACATAATCAAGCAAAGACTTTACCAGCACCATTTCGGTTTCCACTTCCACCTGTTGTTTTTGGTATTCTTCCAAGCCGCCATAGGCCAACTGCGCGTCTGAGGTCAGATTCACCAAGCTGTTTTCCCGCTTGTAAATTTCCAGATTTGATTCCGTACGCCCCAATTCACGTTCAATCATATCCAAACGCTCGTTAATGAAAGCCTCGGTCTTGATGGCAACCTCATTTTTACTCTCGTTGGCGTCTTCATTATAAACACGGATCAACTCATTAAGATAATCCTCTGCACGCTTACGCTGCGTGTCTGTCAGCGAAATACTCGCGATAGTGGTCATTTTACTAATCGGCTCTATCGTGGTATTATCCATGATGGCATAAGTCATGAGATCCGGATTGTAAATAACAATGTGCAGCTCCCGGTCTTCAAACTCTACGTCTTCCACTCTGTTAAGAAAAACCCATCCGGAAGGCGTCTTGACCCTTGAAGGGAAACCTTTTATCTGCGCCTCAAAATCTTGTTCCAAAGATGTTCCTTTGATTTTATATCCTCCATCAAAGGCCTTGAGGTGGAGTTCCACCGGCATAGACAAGGTATCCAGGTCGATTGTGGACATATCCGCCGTGACTGGCGTATTTTTATATAATTCTTCGTCGCGCACCACACCGTCGTAAGCATAGCGTACGTATAATTTCAGATTCATCACAGAACGTTTGGCCAATGTCTTGCTGCTTAATATCTGCATTTCATTGTCAAAACCGTTCGTGTTATTCAGTATGCCCAACTGAGTAAAATTAGCCAATCCGTTACCTTGCATCCTGCGCGTGTACGGATCGTCCTCCTTTATCAGGATTTCAGCAGAAGTCATATATACCGGCGGCGTATATCGCAAATACAGAAATGCGAGAAAAACACACGCAACTACGGACATGAGGAACCAATGCCAATATAAGACAGCCATATCCCATAGCGCCTTGAAATCAAAACCCGCTTCGCTTTCCCCGTTTAATTGTTCGTTCTGAATATTATTCTGTGACATAGTCGTTTTTTTAACAGCGCAAAAATAAGTTTTTTTTTTAATGTGAGCAAATCAAAACATATTATAATGGTATATTTCTGATTATTTGCGGATTTTTTCAATACAAGACTTGACATTAATAAAAATAAGATATAAATTTGCCTATTAAACAGGAATCTCAACAAATTGCCCCTAAACATGAAACAAAGAACTACTGAAGATTCGCATATTGTGCAATTTTTCATTGCCGGTAACGACATCATAGTTGCAATATTCAGCTACTGGCTGTCGCTTTTAATATTTAAAGGCAGTGATCTGGTCTTTCATGTACCAGATGAGATCAAAACATTTTTTGTAATTGTAGGCATGAGCGTCATACCGGCATTCGTGATAGCGCCTCCTCTTTTTATGAAACGACTCACATACAGTGACAACATTATTTCGCGATGTCTTTTCATGTGTACCACCCACTTGTTGATAGTACTTGCATTGAAAGGCATCGTCAGCCTTACACCAGGCATGAATAAAGTCATTATATTTGGGTATGTTTTTTTTTCCATCTTCTTAATTATCGAGCGATTAGCAATTCATTTCTTTTTAAGGAAAAAACGCCATGCAGGAAGGAATCAACGTGTCGTTATTTTCATCGGCCACCCATGGAACTTGGAAAACTTGTACGATACGCTCAAGGACAGTTCATTAGGATACAAGATGGCTGGTATTTTTACACGTCAAACCATTCCATCGAACATAAAACTCACAAACTTGGGAGACCGTTCGCAGGTCATCGACTACTTAAAGACACACCATGAAGTAACAGACGTTTACCTTGTTCCAGATGAAGACTATATCGCCGAAACAAAAAGGATTTATCACTATTGTGAAAATAATCTCATCCGATTTTATGCTCTCCCGATTTTTATCGATTTTCTAAAAAAAAGAATGACTTTGTCTCATATAGGTGCGACTCCGATATTAAGCGCACGTGACGAGCCACTGCAAGACATTTGGAACAGAGCTGTTAAACGAACGTTTGACATTACCGTATCGGGCATCTTCCTGCTGACTGTCTTTCCGGTGGTCTATCTGATCGTCGGACTGATTATAAAAAGGCAAAGCCCCGGCCCCATCATCTTCAAACAAAAACGTAACGGGTTAGACGGTTCTGAATTCTACTGTCTCAAGTTCCGGTCGATGCACGTCAACAGCGATGCAGACAAGGTGCAAGCGACAGAAAACGACCCACGAAAATTCAAGTTCGGCGACTTTATGCGTCGCACCAATATTGATGAGTTGCCACAATTCATCAATGTATTCTTTGGAAGCATGAGCATCGTCGGTCCGCGTCCACACATGTTGCTGCATACACAGGAATATTCAAAACTCATCAGTAATTACATGGTCAGACACTGGGTAAAACCAGGCATCACCGGATGGGCGCAGTCACATGGCTTCAGAGGTGAAACAAAGACTCTGGAACAGATGGAAGAACGCGTAAAAGCAGACATTTGGTATGTAGAAAACTGGACATTTTTCTTAGATCTGCGCATTATTTGGCGTACTGCCATGAACATGATTCAACGAAACGAAAAAAACGCTTATTAACAAAACATATTAATAACATGAAAGGAATTGTTCTCGCCGGAGGCTCCGGAACCCGATTATACCCTATTACAAAAGGTGTAAGCAAACAAATGCTGCCAGTTTTCGACAAACCGATGATCTACTACCCTATTTCCGTCTTGATGCTGGCCGGCATAAGAGAGATCCTCATTATCAGCACGCCTCACGACTTACCGGGGTTCAAACGCTTATTAGGCGATGGTAGCGATTTTGGTGTTACGTTTTCTTATGCCGAACAGCCATCCCCAGACGGTCTCGCACAGGCTTTTATTATTGGAAAGGAATTTATCGGCAAAGACAGCGCATGCCTGGTTCTCGGCGACAATATATTCCATGGCGCCGGTCTCACCCACATGCTGAAAGAAGCCGTACGGACAGCCGAACAAGAAAACAAAGCAACCGTCTTCGGTTATTGGGTGAACGATCCCGAAAGGTATGGAGTAGCAGAATTTGACAAGGACGGCAACTGCCTGAGCATAGAAGAAAAACCGGCACAACCGAAAAGCAACTATGCCGTTGTCGGCCTTTATTTCTACCCCAACAGCGTTGTCGACATTGCCGCCGGCATAAAACCGTCAGCACGCGGCGAACTGGAAATCACAACCGTCAATCAGGTTTACTTAAGCAGCCAGTCATTGAAAGTTCAAACATTGGGCCGAGGGTTCGCATGGCTGGACACCGGCACACACGACAGTTTGAGCGAAGCCAGCACGTTCATCGAAGTCATCGAGAAACGGCAAGGACTCAAGATAGCCTGCCTTGAAGGCATTGCCTACCGTAACAGATGGATTACTGCGGAAAAATTACGGGAAGTGGCAGCCCCGATGGCAAAGAACCAATACGGGCAATACCTGATAAGGCTCAGCCAGGAGCCTCCGCGTAAAGAATAATAAAAAAAACACCCGTCAAAACCGGAAACCCCGCTTCGAAACCTCTGTCTCAGGCGGGGTTTTCTACACAATTTCTGCCAGCCGGAAAGAAAAAAAACACTTTATAGCGCAAAAATTGGGTAAAATTGCCTGTTGGTATTATCTTTGCATACTATAACATAAAAACGAGGTAACAACAAATGGGAATATTATCTAAACTATTAAACAAAACGACGCAAGACGAGCCCAAAACAGGAGGCATGGAAGATTTCATGACGCTTATCCGTGTCTATTATCAGGCGACTATGGCCGTACAATTAGGCATCAGCAACCTTGCCATGCTGCCTGATCTACGCATATTCAAACAAACCCTGCATGTAGCGACCGTCAACAATAAGCTCGGTACAGGTGAAAAGAAACGTTGCAAATCCATGCTGATTGATGTATACAACCTCAGCGAAGAGTTCTTCAAAGAGATTGACAACAGTATCAAGCGTTGCTGCCGGAACATGAACGACATACACACTTACCTTGTCATGTTCCAAGGATTCAGCCAAGACCTCATGATGCTGATGGGCAACCTTATGCAATGGAAATTCCGCATGCCTTCCATTTTCCATAAAGCTTTACGTACGATGACGGCCAAAACCATCCATGACATCATGACTAAAAACGACTGGAAAGACGACAATGTGCGCCGAACCTGCATAAGCATTAGAAAATACCAACACACGCTGGGGTATTCAGAAAATTGGATGACAGAATACGTTTACCAAATCGTCATGCTGGCAAAAAAAGAACCAAAACCCAAAGACGCAGACAACAAAAAGAACTAAAAATTTGGGGAATAAGACACTTTTTCATAAATTTGTAACGAAAAGGTGGCTATGACTGCAGAAGAAGAGAAAATAATGCAAGCCTTAGAAGACAGACTTATCCAATTAATTCTGTCTTACAAAAAAGTAAAAGCTGAAAACATTGCTTTAAAAAACAACCTGAAAGAAAAGGAGACAGCAATGAGCGGAATGCAGGCACGCATAACGGCTTTGGAGGCAGACTATGCCAATCTTAAATTAGCCAAGATAATTGAAATAAATGACGATGAAATGAGAAATGCAAAGTCAAGATTATCAAAGCTAGTGCGTGAAGTAGACAAATGTATCGCCCTTCTGAACGTATAAACACATGGAAGTCAGCGAATACCTTACGATAAGTCTGAGAATCGGGAATTACAAGTTGCCGACCATTACAATCAAGCGAAGCGATGAACTGTTCTACAGGAGAGCGGAACGCATTATCAACGAACGTTTAGGTTTTTACGCCACACGCTATCCGGACATAGACGACAGCACGCATTTGTGTATGGCAGCATTAGATATTGCCCTTGCGCTCAAGCGGGAAGAAGCGCGCAACGATACCGCGCCGCTTGTAGAAAGCATGAAAAACATGTTAAAACGGCTGGACAAGGAACTTGAAGCGACAACTCAGCAAGAGTGACACAACTTAAACAGTAAACAACACGCACGTTTCCCTACCCTGAATAGGTGTAAAGGAATGTGCGTTATTTTTTTATAAATACATAATAAACATACAAAGTTATGATAGAAATAATAATCGCCTTAGCAGCCGGTTTGGTTGTCGGAATAATACTGGGATATTTGCTTTTCCGCTACGTCCTGACGAGCAAATTTAAGGCCATGCAACAAGAAGCCCACAAGGAGGCCGAAGTCATCAAACAAAAGAAAATGCTGGAAGTCAAAGAAAAATTCCTCAATAAGAAAGCAGAATTAGAAAAAGAGGTTCAGCAACGCAACCAACAAATCCAGCAACACGAAAACCGCCTGAAACAACGCGAAATAGGTCTCAACCAACGGCAAGATGAGTTGGGACGTCGGAAAAACGAACTGGATAACGAACACAAACGCATTGAAAGTCTCCAACAGGCCATAGACAAACGCGAGACAGAGTTGCGCGAGATGGAAATCCAGGAACGCATCAAACTGGAGGCTATCAGCGGCCTGAGCGCCGACGAAGCGCGCGAAAGGCTGATTGAATCGCTGAAAGACGAAGCAAAAACCAATGCGGCAAGTTATATCAACGAAATCATGGATGACGCAAAAATGACGGCTAACAAAGAAGCCAAACGCATCGTCATACAAAGCATACAGCGGGTAGCGACAGAAACCGCCATAGAAAACAGCGTCACCATTTTCCACATCGACAATGACGAGGTGAAAGGACGTATCATCGGAAGAGAAGGACGCAACATACGTGCCCTCGAAGCTGCCACCGGCGTGGAAATCGTTGTGGATGACACGCCAGAAGCCATCGTTATCTCCGCATTCGACCCTGTTCGGCGCGAAATCTGCCGTCTGGCGCTCCACCAACTTGTGACCGACGGACGCATCCATCCTGCACGCATCGAAGAAGTAGTGAGCAAAGTAACAAAACAGGTAGAAGAGGAAATCATTGAAACCGGAAAACGCACCGCCATCGACCTCGGTATACACGGTCTTCACCCGGAACTGATACGCATCGTCGGAAAAATGAAATACCGCAGCAGTTACGGACAAAACTTATTGCAACATGCCCGCGAAACAGCAAACTTGTGCGCAGTCATGGCTTCGGAACTCGGGCTCAATCCTAAAAAGGCAAAACGCGCCGGGCTCCTGCACGACATCGGTAAAGTGCCTGACGAAGAACCGGAAATGCCACATGCCATTTACGGTGCAAAATTAGCCGAAAAGTATAAAGAAAAACCGGAAATATGCAACGCCATCGGCGCACACCATGATGAGATGGAAATGACCTCTCTCCTGGCTCCCATTGTGCAAGTATGCGATGCCATCAGTGGCGCAAGGCCGGGCGCACGACGCGAAATTGTGGAGGCGTACATCAAACGTCTCAATGACCTTGAGAATATTGCAATGAGCTATCCGGGTGTCACAAAGACATACGCTATACAAGCGGGTCGGGAATTGCGCGTCATCGTCGGTGCAGATAAAATCAATGATAAGGAAACGGAAGATCTCAGTACGGAAATCGCAAAGAAGATTCAGGATGAAATGACCTACCCCGGACAAGTAAAAATCACAGTTATTCGCGAAACGCGTGCCGTTAGCTATGCAAAATAAATTGCTTTGAAGTTTTAATTGAAATATTTGTGGAGTCATAAACTATGCAAGTCTATGACTCCACTTTTTTTTACCATTCACCGCCCCATCTAACGAACGAAAAACACTTCTACTTCTATTATATAAACAAGGCTGTTTCTAAAGACCTGCTTCTTTCACAATATGCAGAGATAATATTACTGTCGGAATCCGATAAGAAAGTAATCTAAGGTAACATGTAGTTGCAGTGAAGGAATGAATTAAGCTATATGAAAGAAAGTCCTTCACCTGCAACCTACTGGTAGCCAGCAGACTATTTGCATGGTGAAGGATTGAAAGCTCTTTTAGGAAAACTGTTGTATAAGGAGTATTCTCACCTACTGGCCACTAAACCCCTCACTAATCTGTTCAATACCTCCTGTATTCTGAAAAAAAGTGACCTGCGTCGTGGCATTCTTATCAAAAAGCACGTCGCTGAGGATTTCAACATTTCCAAACTGTGCAAAGGGATATGTCCCCTCGCTATACACCTTGTCACCGGCATAGACGCTTACCTTTGCACGGCTCGGTACATTATAGCTTATACCCTGTTCCAACTTCTGCTTCTTTTTGGCGGCTTTTTCATCTACGACCGGTTCTGGAACCGTTTTTAAGTCTTTTACGGTAATATATACCGGCTCTCCCGACAAATCATCATTGTCAACAACGCCAAGTTTGCTCGAAAAACGGAACAACACCATTTTATCCAATTCAGTCTCAGGAACGATGTCGATACAAAATACTTCTGTGCTAACCTCTGTATATCCCCGGAACATCTGCAGGAAGGCTTCTTCCTGAAGCTGCAAGTTATCCAACATCAATTTCAACTGTGTCCCATCTTTGGGAGTATTATCAGCCTCTCCTCGGATCAACGCGTTCCGACTGTCGCGGATCTCATAAATCTCATCAGCCACCAGCTCCGCCATCTTTGCACTACTGCTGGCCGAAAGCATTTCCCTATCCATATAGTCACGCGGATTCTTCCTTTTCTGAGCAGGAACAGGTTTAGGCAATTCAGGCAAAACTTCCTCCGAGCCTTCCGTATTGACAGACAGCAGCAAGCCATCAGCACTGAGGCCCACTAATGGAGCAACTGTCCGTTTCTGTAATTTGATATTATATATTTTAGTCGGGTCGGGTACGCCATAGGTATCCATCGTTATACTTTTTATACTCCATTTTGTAGAAGCCTCTTTTGGAATATTTCTCAAACTTAAATAAAGATTTGCATAATCTCTGAACTCTCCCGGACTATAGACTCGTTTCTCTGCCTGTACGACTAAACGAATTGCCGTCTTTGGCAAATAATACGTTACACCTTCTACCGTTACGCCCGGCATATAAGGCGCCACTTCCGTCTGAGCATTTAGCCCAAAGGAGGATAAGAGAAATGAAATAAACAGCAGATTTGCTTTCATATATCAATCGTTTAATTGTTTGAATGCAGCAGGTATAGAATCTATTATATCTCCGGCCACCAGTGACTCTTCACCATAACGTTCCTTAGCGATGTCTCCGGCCAACCCGTGAAGATAGACTCCAATTTGACAGGCCTCACCGGCCATATAACCACGTGCCAGCAATCCTGTCAGCATACCTGTCAGGACGTCGCCACTTCCGGCTGTTGCCATTCCTGCATTACCGGTTGGGTTAATGATAATTCGTCCTGCCGGTGTACATATCATACTATTATGTCCTTTTACTATAATATATACCTGTAAGTTAACAGCCAACGCCCGTGCCTTCATCAACCTGTCATAACTGTCCTGACATTGTCCCACCAGATTATCCAGCTCCTTAGGATGCGGCGTCAGTATGGAGTCTTTAGGCAACAATTTCAACCAGTCGGGATGTCCCCCAAGTATATTGAGCGCATCGGCATCTACAACAAGTGCCCCATCATGGTGGCTGATGAAATCTTTCAGAGCCTCAGCCGTCTCATCCTCCGTACCTAAAGCGGGACCGATACCTAACGCATCGAAATCCGCCGTCGGGATAGCTTTCGAAATAATGATGTCCGACATGTCGTGGCTTATGATGGCTTCTGGAACGGTGCATTGCATGATATTATTGTTCAATTCCGGAATATGAACGGTCAGTTTACCTACTCCGCTTCTCAGGCAAGCTCTGGCACAAAGCACAGTGGCACCGGCCATACCATAACTGCCACTGACGATGAGGGCATGTCCCATCGTGCCTTTATGTGCAAAAACCGGCCTCGGCCTCAGCATTTTTTTTACATCCTCAGTCTCCAACAGATAAATGCTGCTTTCAGCCTGTCGTATTGCCTCCGGATGCAACCGGGCATCGACAGCCACAACCTCGCCAACGAACCTTTGGTTTTCAGGGAAGAAAAAGGAAAGTTTCGGCATTTGTACTGTCAGGGTAAGGTCAGCCTTCACGACCCCGGTCATGACATTATATGTATTATCCTCACACATTAATCCCGAAGGAATGTCTATGCTGACCTTTTTTGCTTTCGCCTCGTTAATCTTCTGAGTAAGTCCTGCATACCCTCCGCTTAGCGGTTTGTTCAGCCCCGTCCCGAAAAGTCCGTCTATAATCACATCTTCAGCCGAAATATCCGGAAAATCAAATTGTGTTGTTATCTCCTCAAACCGTACATGACGGCAATCTTTCAACCGCAACATGTTGGCATGACAATCTTCGCTCAACCTACCGGAAACATTAAAAAGGAAAACAGACATGTCTTCCGCTCCAGCCTTATATAACAACCGCGCAATGGCCAAAGCGTCGCCGCCATTATTTCCCGGTCCGGCAAAAACAACAAACCTTGTCTGCACCGGCCAACGTGACAGTAATTCACGCGTCATCGCAACGGAGACCCTTTCCATCAAGTCTATAGACTTTACCGGCTCTTGTTCTATCGTATATCTGTCAACTGCTTTCAGCTGTACAGAAGTTAATATCTTCATAATGCAAATATATATAAATAGGCGTCGTACAACGTTTTCTCTTGCAGATTTTTTATATCTTTGCACAAAATTAGCAAAAACGGATGGAAACGATTCAGGTCAAGGACAAAAAATTCACCATATCCATTACCGAACAACAAATAAAGGAGCAGATCAAGCGCATAGCATCGGAAATAGACCGTGACTTTTCAGGTCATTCCCCTTTATTCCTTACAGTCCTCAATGGCGCTTTCATTTTTGCAGCAGACCTGATAAGAGAAATAACAATACCATGCTCAATCTCTTTCGTCAAATTGTCATCTTACGAAGGAACCGATACGACAGGAGTTGTGAAAGAGCATATAGGATTAGATCAGTCAATAGAAGGTCGTGACGTCATTGTTGTGGAGGATATCATCGATACGGGGCTGACCATGAAGTTCCTGTTAGATCGGCTCAAGTGCATGAAACCGGCATCACTGTCCGTCTGCACACTCTTAGTAAAACCCGAGAAATCAAAAGTCCCTTTAGACATACAGTATAAATGTTTTGAAGTCCCCAATGACTTTATACTCGGCTACGGGCTTGACTATGACGGATTCGGTCGTAATACCAAAAACATCTATACATTGACAGAATAATCATCACACTGTTTTTAAGAACATTTATAACAATATTAAAAGAAACATATGAAGAACATTGTTATTTTCGGTGCGCCAGGCTCTGGCAAAGGCACACAAAGCGACAAGATTGTAGAAAAATACGGTTTCAAACACATTTCCACCGGTGACGTTCTCCGTGACGAAATCAAAAATGGCACGGAACTGGGAAAAACGGCAAAAGAATATATAGACAACGGCCAACTTATCCCGGACTCATTGATGATAGACATCTTGGCAAGTGTTTACGACAGCTTCGGAAAAGTAGAAGGCGTCATATTCGACGGCTTTCCACGTACCATTCCGCAGGCTGAGGCTCTGAAGTCCATGCTTGCAGAAAGAAATACCGAAGTCAGTGTCATGCTCGACCTTGAGGTGCCGGAAGAAGAACTAATGGACCGTCTCATCAAACGCGGCCAGATTTCCGGACGCGCAGACGACAACGAAGAGACCATCAAAAAGCGTTTAACAGTCTACCACAACCAAACTTCACCGCTTATCGACTGGTATAAAGCCGATGGTAAATATACCTATATCAAAGGCACTGGCGCGCTTGACACTATTTTTGCAGACATCTGCGATGCCATCGACAAAGCATAACAACATTTATTACCTCAACAGACAGATATGGCCGAATCAAATTTTGTAGACTATGTAAAGATTTACTGCCGCTCAGGAAAGGGCGGACGCGGTTCCATGCACATGCACAGAGCCAAATACATGCCCAACGGTGGACCTGACGGCGGCAACGGTGGCCGGGGCGGCCATATCTATCTGCGCGGAAACCGTAACTATTGGACTTTGCTCCATCTGCGTTATGAACGGCATGTCTTTGCCGGCCATGGCGGAAACGGCTCTAAATGCCGTTCTACAGGAAAAGACGGCGAAGACAAATACATTGACGTCCCTTGCGGTACGGTTGTCTACAACGCAGAAACGGGCGAGTACATCTGCGATGTCACGCAAGACGGTCAGGTTGTCATGCTTCTCAAAGGAGGCCGTGGAGGATTAGGCAACTGGGAATTCAGAACCTCCACCAACCAGGCGCCGCGCTTTGCACAACCAGGTGAGCCTATGCAGGAACTGACCGTCATCATGGAACTGAAGTTACTGGCAGACGTAGGACTTGTCGGTTTTCCAAATGCAGGAAAATCAACGCTTCTGAGCGCCGTTTCTTCTGCCAAGCCCAAAATTGCCAATTACCCTTTTACGACCCTTGAACCCAGTTTGGGCATCGTTTCTTACCGAGATAACCAGTCTTTTGTCATGGCTGACATACCGGGTATTATCGAGGGAGCAAGCGAAGGGAAAGGACTCGGGTTGCGTTTCCTGCGACATATCGAGCGCAATTCACTCCTGCTATTCATGGTACCCGGAGATACGGATGACATCAAAAAGGAATACGAAATCCTGCTCAACGAAGTTGCCACATTCAATCCGGAATTATCCGACAAGCAACGTGTTTTGGCTATCACCAAATCCGACTTATTGGATGAAGAGTTGATAGAAATGCTTTCGGAACATCTACCGGATGACATTCCTCACGTTTTTATCTCCGCAGTAACTGGCAAAGGCATCAGCGAACTGAAAGATATCTTGTGGAAAGAACTGAACAGCGAAAGCAACAAACTGCAAGCCATAACTGACCAGACCCGCATTGTCCACAAAAACAAAGACCTCAGTTTTCTGCAAAATGAATTGGCGGACATGGGAGAAGATGAAGATATTGAATTCATCGACGGGGATGAAATCGAAGATGTTGAGGAACTTGAAGACTTTGAGTACGAAGACAACGATTAAGGTATGGAAACAGGCAACGGGCCGAAATTATTCCGGTATGATTTAGGTAAAAAAGTAACGGCTTTCAGCACCCAAAGGCAAGGTGGCGTCAGCGAAGGCACTTATACATCGTTCAACGCCAATTCATTTTGCGGCGACGACCCCGCACATGTCAGCCATAATCGTCAGTTGCTTTGCAATACACTTGGCTTGCAGCCTGAAAACCTGATTATCCCGCACCAGACCCATCACGACAAAGTTTGTAAAATAGATAAAGAATTCCTCAAGAAGTCTGAGAACCAACGCCTCGAAACATTGGAAGGCATTGATGCCGTCATGACCGACCTGCCGAACGTATGTGTCTGCGTTTCCACTGCCGACTGTATTCCCATCTTGTTATATGACGCCTGCCATCATGCCGTAGCTGCAGCCCACGCAGGATGGCGCGGAACTGTTCTTTCTATCACCGAACGGACAATAGAGGCCATGAAAGACTCGTATGATACGAACCCGGCAGAACTGAGAGCAGTCATAGGGCCGGGAATCTCAATAGACGCTTTCGAGGTCGGTGACGAGGTTTATGAAACATTCCGCGATGCACGTTTCCCAATGGAAGACATCGCAAAACCATATCCAACAGGAAACGGCGGTGAGCATAAGTGGCATATCGACTTGTGGGAAGCCAATTTCAAAACATTGGAAAATACCGGCATACCGGCTGCAAACATTCAGGTAGCTGGTATCTGCACATACAACAACAACGACCGTTTCTTTTCAGCCCGCAGGAGCGGCATCCATTCCGGAAGAATCCTGAACGGCATTATGATGACCGAATAAAATACGGCAGAAGCAGTATAACTACTGACCTCCGCCGTCTCACACATATTCATTTAACCTTTATTTCCCTTTTGACACCGCGTCTTTTGATGATGTGGCATACATACCCAACACGGCGCCCGTAAATCCTCCAGCGACCTGTGTACTGAGAATGGAGCCGTCCTGCACATCACCCAGTTGTTCCCACTTGCTACCGTCAAAACTGTAGAAAAACGCGTAATCCTTAGCCTTGGCCTCAATTTTGAAATGTACAGGGGTTTTGGTTTTCTTGCTACCGACAGCCACCGAAGCAATCTCCTCCACGACATCACCTGCACGCTTATTAAGTACAATGACAACTTTACCCTTCTTATCCAACGTCTTACCAATCACATAATTGTAGTTTTCTTTCTGATAACATGCAAACCCGGCAAAATCACCTTTCGCCTTCGGAGTGTATACCATTGTCACTGTAGATGTAAAGTTGAAATTCTTAATCCATCGACATAGGAATGAAGGATTCTTCTCCTCATAAATGGAAATATCGCGAGCCTGGAGTTCCAATCCGTTATCCGTCAAAGCATACCATTTTGTTCTCGGTGTACGCAACTGCATCCACATGGGGTCCAACGTTTCTGCCTTAAACTCATCACGGATTGTGACATTACCGGTATTATTTTTACGCTCGCCGTCCGCAGCAATATCTTTTTTATCGACTACATAAGGAACGGTTTCTCCATTATCCAAAATAATCGGCTGTCCGTTTTCCCATCGCGCCGGCAACAACAACGTGTTGCGTCCGGTATTGCAAAGCACATTCTTATCGTCATACTGATATGGAAGAATGGACAGGAACACTGCCCACCATTCACCGGTCGGTGTCTGAAACAAATCGGCATGACCTGCCGCTGTTATAGGGTTAGGACGGTTTTTAGGTAATGTCCGCTGCGTCAGAATAGGATTAACGGAACAGGGCGTGTACGGTCCACGTACGTTGTCGCTTTTGAAAACGACCTCTGAGTGGTCATCCCCTGTACCGCCTTCGGCACACATTAAATAATAAGAACCACCAATATGATAAAGGTGCGGCCCTTCAATCCAAATGGGCTTATCCTCAGGATGTACTCCCTTATTTACGAGCTGCGTACAAGGACCCACTATCCGATCGGTTTTCAAATCATATTCCCTCAAACCAATGGCACGGTGTCCATCATATTCCGCCGGTGTTTCCGGATCCTGATTATTCACGATATACGCTTTCCCGTCAGGTTCAAAAAGGAATGCAGGGTCAATACCCGGTACATCCACCCTTATCGGGTCACTCCAGCCTTTCGCCGGATCTTTGGTTTTAACAACGATGTTGCCACCGCTTCCGATGGCCGTAACAATCAAATAAAACGTATCATTGTATGGATTATACTTTATATCGGGCGCATAAACTCCTTCCGACAACCCGACACCGTCCCCCAAATTCAACTGTGAAGGCCGGTCAAGTGCATAGCCGACAAAATCCCAGTTCACCAAATCACGGCTATGCCAAATGGGAACTCCCGGAAAATACGAGAATGAACTGTTAGCCAAATAATAGTCATCACCTTTACGTGTGATGCTTGGATCGGGATAGCAACCGGACAGTATCGGATTAAGATACTGAGTAGCGGGGTCATAACTTTCAAGTTTATCAGTTCCTTGATAAGTAAACTCCGTAAAAGTCGCAATGTTTTGAGCTTCTATGCTCAATGAGAACGTCATGGCAGAAAAAACCGCCAGCAAATGTTTTTTTCTCATGTTTAATTAATTTTTTATCTGAAACTTGGTATATCCGATTTATAATTCTTAGGCAGTTCTACAGTAGACAATTCCATAAAATACGGTTCTTCCATCCCCTCCACATCAAAGCGCAAACGTATTTTGCCAGCCTTCCGAGTAGTCTGTACTATTGCCATCGCACGACCAAAATATGTTTCATCACAATCAGACGTAAAAGGCGTATCACGTCGTAAATCACTATTGATGAAGCCTATCAACTTTCCTTCACCCTCTATCGATACATCAACCATTCGGTCTCTATGCTGTACAAGAACGCCATCCTTATCCAATAATTCAAGTTGGATGTAACTCAAGTCTTGCCCATCTGCCCAAAGTTCCTTACGGTCAGGCGAAAGACGAACATAAACCGGTTCACCAGCTGTTTTTATCTCGTAAACTGCTACCGTATCAACCCCATTAATTCCTTTTGCCTGAAGTTTACCAGGATGATATGGTAAACACCACACAATCGTATTATTCGGATAATCTGCTGTTTTACGCACACCCATTTCCACACCATCTTTGAACAGAGCAACTTTTTCACAATTTGTAATGGTATTTAGTTCAATAACAAGCCCTTCATAACTGCGCGGAAAGTTCCATACAGACGCCATATTGGGCCATTGCCATAAATCACGGCCATGATCAATATCCAAAGCATTGTCGCGCACTGCAATACGAACCATAGGCTCAGCATTCCATACGGCCCTATGAAAAGCTGCCCGGGGTTTTTCTATCATACAAATATCAAACAATCCGGTCGGCCAACCATGACTTGGCCAACCTGCTTCTCCAATATAATCAGTGCCAGCCCAAATAAAGCCTCCGGCTATAAAATCATTCTCTGCTATGATATTCCATGGATTATCAGTATCATAACTCCTGATATTACCTTCTGCCCCCCGATAATACGGTAATTCTTCCGTTACAAGAAAACAACGTTCCGGAAATTTTTTGTGATCAGACATCATCCTGGCTTCTAAATAATTATAACCCACCACATCCGTTACACCTGCAAACATCTCATTATGACGGTTTTGAGCTGCCAAACAGACTTGCCGCGTAGGTTCAAAGGCATGTACATAGTCTTGCAACATGACTGCACGTCTACACCCTTCATTGCTACTGTCCCATGCTTCCTGCAGTTCATTGCCAATGCTCCATAAAATAATACAGGGATGATTTCGGTCACGCAAAAGCATATTTCTCAGATCTTCGCGCCACCATTCATCAAAATAAGCAGCATAATAACCTGATTTCCATTTATCAAAAGCCTCATCAATAACTAAAAAGCCCATTTTGTCACACAAATCCAGAAATTCTGGAGCCGGCTGGTTGTGGCTGCATCTGATGGCATTTACACCATACTCTTTAATAATCTGTAATTTACGTTCCATCGATCTCAAGGGTAATGCCGTTCCCAATGAAGCGTCATCCTGATGCAGACAAAATCCCTTCAATTTAACTCGTTTCCCATTAAGTAAAAAACCTCTATCCGGTGTAAACTCACATGTTCTAACCCCAAATACAGTTTCATAAGAATCTACCAATTTCCGTCCCTCATACAGCAAAGTCTGCAATGTGTATAAGTATGGTGTTTCAGTATCCCATAATTGTGGATTGAGTATCTCCAGATCGTGGACAACCTCCACAGTTTGTCCTGAAGCCACTTCCATTACTTTTGATTTTGATTTTGCGATCACTTCATTATCTGCACCTAATATACATTGCCTAACAGATATTTTTTTACTAACCATTGCTTCATTTTCTATGGTTGTACGGACATTAACCGCAGCACTTTCTTCGCAAATTCGTGGAGTTGTCACATAAGTACCATATAAAGCAACGTGTGTTTCTGAAGTTTTAACCAACCAAGCATGCCTGTAGATTCCGGCACCAGTATACCATCGTGCCACGCTATCATGCTCCAAAGGATTATTCACCCTGACTGCAAGTACATTTTCCTCACCATATTTTATATATGGCGTCAAATCATACTCTTGATAACAAAATCCATATGGTCTGAAACCTAAACATTTGCCATTGAAATATACATCACTACGACTGTATATACCGTCAAACAATACCGACACACGTTTGCCCATATCATCCTTATCAATACAAAAGCTTTTACGATACCATCCGATACCACCCGGCAAATGTCCGTTTGACCCGCTCAATTTTGAATCAAAAGACTGTGATATACTCCAATCGTGTGGTAGCTGTACATCTTGCCAACCTTCTGTCGATACATTTAAACTGGAATTTGACGTATCATCCTTATTCAGCAGAAACTTCCAATCAAAATCAAAATTAACTTTCTCACGCACGTTTCCTCCGACTACAGGGATATTCAACCATCCTAAAAGAAAGAACCATAAGATACAACGTAGCTTTATTGTGTTCATAGCATTTTCATAAAATGATTTTAGTTGCAAATATAGCAACCAATAACATTCCGCATTTTGGACTGCATTACTTTTTTTTAAGAACTCCTTACATTTATAAGCGGATGTAACATGAGCAATAAAATATATTACACAACAAAAAATCATGGGACATAAACACAAACATCTCTTACCTCATAAAAAAACCTCTTTTAGCTTACGCATTATCTTTGTAATGTGAAAAACCGAATTATAAAACATAAATTAATAGACCTAAAAATTCCATTAAAACATGTACAACAACAAGAAAAACACAGTTTTACTGCTATGTCTGCTCATGCTCGTGTCAGCAACAGGCATAGCGGCTGAAAAATTTGTCAGTTTCACACCGATAACAGACGGATTTGAATTGTCAACAAACAACAAGTCGGTAATGATTGCCGTCGATGCGGACGACCACAAAGGGGTAATGATTGCAGCAAACAATCTTTGCGCCGATTTCGGGCGGGTGACCGGACAAGATGCTACCATTTCATCTGAAATCACAAATGCCACAAAAATCATTATTGGCTCAGTGGATAAAAGCAGTTTTATCCGTCAGCTCATCCGCGAAAAGAAAATAAACGGCAAGGAACTTGAAGGAAAAAGAGAAAAATACCTGATCACCACGGTGAGCGGGAAAGACGGTGAAAAGAACTTAATCATTGCCGGTAGTGACAAGCGAGGAACGATTTACGGCATCTACGAACTCTCAGAACAGATAGGTGTCAACCCTTGGTATTGGTGGGCAGACGTTCCAACAGAGAAACACGATGCAATATTTATCAAGCCGGGTATTTATACCGACGGCGAACCCGCAGTATATTATCGCGGTATCTTCCTGAACGATGAAGCGCCGTGCCTGACAAGTTGGGTAAAAAACACATACGGTACGAATTACGGCGACCACAAATTTTACGCTCAGGTTTTTGAACTGATACTTCGCTTGAAAGGAAACTTCATTTGGCCGGCCATGTGGAGTTGGGCGTTCTATGCCGACGACCCGCTTAATGGCAAGACCGCCGACGAGATGGGAATCATTGTGGGTACTTCGCACCACGAACCTATGGCGCGTAATCACCAGGAATGGGCACGCAAACGCCGGGAATACGGACAGTGGAATTATGAAACGAACAAAGAAGTCATTGACCGTTTCTTCCGGGAAGGAATCGAACGCATGAAAGGTACAGAAGACGTTGTCACGATAGGCATGCGGGGTGACGGCGACGAAGCCATGAGCAAAGACGTAAATGTCAAGTTGCTGACCAAAGTCGTTGAGAACCAGCGTAAAATCATTAAGGATGTTACTAAACGTCCGGCCAAAGAAACGCCTCAGGTATGGGCTCTTTATAAGGAAGTCCTTCAGTATTACGAAGCGGGTATGAAAGTTCCAGACGATGTTATCATGCTCTTGACTGACGACAACTGGGGCAATGTGTGCCGTTTGCCAAATGAAAAAGAACGCAAACATCCCGGCGGATGGGGAATGTATTATCACGTAGACTATGTCGGTGCGCCCCGTAACTCCAAATGGCTGAACGTGACTCCTATCCAGAATATGTGGGAACAACTGCAACTGACATACAGCTATGGAGTTGACAAACTGTGGATTCTGAATGTCGGCGATTTGAAACCGATGGAATATCCTATCACATTGTTTCTTGACATGGCATGGAATCCGAAAGAATACACTGCCGGAACATTGCTGGAACATCCGCAAAAGTTCTGTACTCAAATCTTCGGCGAAGAACAAGGCCTGGAAGCAGCTCGCATCCTGAACCTTTATTCAAAATACAACGGGCGTGTAACTCCGGAAATGCTTGACAGAAGAACCTACAATATCAATACAGGCGAATGGAAACAAGTTGCTGACGAGTATGTCAAATTAGAAGCGGAAGCATTACGTCAATATATCACTTTGAAACCTGAATATCGGGACGCTTACAAGCAACTGATTTTATTCCCGGTACAAGCAATGGCTAACCTTTACGAGATGTACTATGCACAAGCAATGAACCACAAGTTGTATGCAGAAAACAATCCGCAAGCCAATGAATGGGCGGACAAAGTAGAGCAAGCATTCGCGCGTGACAAAATGCTATGCGACGATTACAACCACACTATGTCCAACGGAAAATGGAATGGCATGATGACCCAAAAGCATATCGGCTATACGTCATGGAACGATAATTTCAGGGCCGATATTCTACCTGCAACAAAACGAATCGAAAATCCGAAAGAAGCTGTCGGAGGCTACGTTTTCAGTAACAGCAACGGCTATGTATCCATGGAAGCCGAACATTATTTCAGCGCTACAAATTCAGAAAAAGCCAGTTGGACACATATTCCTTATGTTGGGCGCACTTTAGGCGGTATGGCGCTCATGCCATATACCGAACCAACCGAGGGAGCCACTATTTCATATAAGATGAACATACCACAAGGAATTGACTCTGTCACTGTACATGTCATCGTAAAATCCACATTGGCTTTCCATAATCCCGAAGGTCACCGTTATACTATAGGTTTTGAAGGTGGCAATGAAGTTACAGTCAATTTCAATCACAACCTGAACGAAAGACCTGAGAACGTATACACACACTATTATCCTACAGTTGCACGACGGGTCATCGAAAAGAAAGTGCGACTGGGCTTGGCAAATTCATCTACCGGAATACAAACATTGGTATTTAAGCCCATAGAACCGGGAACTGTTTTAGAAAAGATCGTCGTTGACTACGGCGGTTACCAGCCATCATATCTTTTTATGAATGAATCTCCTTGTAAAAGATAACGACCTAAATTAAAGAATACTATGACACAAAAAAGAAAACTCACAATATCTATGCTACTATTCTGTAGCATAGGTATTTATTCCCAAAACAATGCATCTGTCACCATTGATACCGAAACAAAGTATCAAAAGATAGACGGTTTTGGCGGGTGTGGCATGAACGGTCAATGGGCAGATGTCATGACAAAAGAGCAAGTAGACCTGTTGTGGAGCCCGGAAGGCATGGGTTACAATATTATGCGTATCCGTATCAATCCGGACGAAAGCGGATGGAACAGTTATGTCAACCCCGTAAAGTGGGCAAAGGAATACGGTGCTTTCATTTTTGCCACACCGTGGACTCCCCCTTATCGCTTCAAAGTCGGTGCAGAACAGACATGGGGACAATCATCCAACCATGGACATATCAACACCGACAGTATCGAATCATACGCAAAATGGCTCGAACGCTACCGCCAGCACATGGCTGATCAGGATGCTGCCATTGACATGATTTCCATACAGAACGAATGCGATTATGACCCAGATTATGAAGGTTGCCTTTACACTGTCAGCGAAATGACACAAATGATCAGCGCCGCACGCCAATACATCTCTCCCGAATGTAAAGTCATGGCACCGGAATGCTTCGGATGGGACAGCCACAAATACAATCGCGAACTGGTGACATCAGCCGCCGTACGTAACAACGTGGATATTTGGGGCAACCATATCTATGGCGTCAACGACATGACATACGTGAATTACGTAAGCAACCTTACTAAGAAACCTATGTGGATGACAGAGTACATTTTCGACGAAGACAAAGTGGGAGACTGGGAATGCGCCTGTAATTTCATGGAAAGCATTGACGAATGCCTGCGGAACGGTTTCAGCGCATACGTCTATTACAATATGCTCAACCACATGTTCGGTGACGGGAAAGGAGGCGGTAATCCAAATCAGCTCAGTTCATTTGCCTATGTCATGGGGCACTACGCCAAATATGCCACCGGTATGACACGTATCAAGGCTACATTCACTGACAACAATGCGACACCGGTAAAAGGTTCGGCTTACGTGAGCGAAAGCGGCGATACGGTAAGCCTCTTTGTCCTCAACCGCTCCGGAAATACAGTCACACTAAACGTCACATTACCATTTGCACCCAAACAAGTGCGCAGTGTATTGACAAACGCCGTGCGTAACCACTACACACAAGACGTCAGTACACTATACGGGGAAACGACCACGCCGGCAATCACGCTGTCTGCCAATACCTTCTACACTATACTGTTCATAAAATCTGAAGCAGAAGAACCACAACCCGGTGAGATGGTCATTGCCGAGCCTTTCAAAGCATCATCAATAATCAATCCGCTCAATCCATATTATTTCTGCGCCGACCCGACCGCCATTGAATACAACGGTCGAATGTATGTATATGGAACATTTGACCAACAGCAGTTTGAAACAACCGGTGGGTTGTCTACAAACACCTATGAGCATATCAAATCATTAATAATGATGTCAACTGAAGACCAGGTTAACTGGACATACCACGGCATCATTGATATGAAAGCTGTCTGCGGTGACTGGCTGACAGCCTCATGGGCACCTTCCATCGTTTCAAGGGAAGAATCAGACGGGAAAACCCATTTTTACCTGTATTTCTCCAACAGCGGAGGCGGCGTAGGTGTCATCACAGCCACCTCACCCGTAGGCCCGTGGACTGACCCGTTGGGAAAAAATCTCATCTCCGGTAGTACCCCCGGATTAGGGCTTTGTAGCACGCCGTTCGATCCGGGTGTCGTCATTGACGACGAAGGGACTGCCTGGTTGGCTTTTGGCGGAGGAAACCCCAATGCGGAGGGAACAGACCTCCTGCCCGGTAATGCACGTATCGTACGCTTGGGCGAAGACATGATTTCCTTAGACAGCGACATCATGCCGATTCCTGCGCCCTATCATTTTGAAGCCAATGAACTGAACTTTATGGGTGGCAAGTTCGTCTACACCTACTGTACAAGCTGGCGTGAGCGCACCGACTGGCCTTCATACGGAAGTACCCTCAGCGCACCGTCATCATGCAGCATGTGCTATATGATAACCGACACACCGCTCGATCCGAACAGTTGGAAATACAAAGGCGAGTACTTTAGCAATCCGGGCAATTTTGGTTATCCTTACGGCAACAACCATACCCACTTGCAGAAGTTCGGTAACAGTTACTACCTGCTCTACCACACACAGGCCCTGGAACAGCAAATGGGTATCAACGGAGGATACAGGAGCATTGCCATGAACAAATGTACGGTTATAGAAAAATCGCAACGCATTTCAGACGTAACAGCCTCCAACACGGGAGTATCACAACTATCCGCAAAACGGGTGAATGCTTATCTCAGGCAAGAAGCCGAACATATCTGCACGGCAGCCGGACTGACCGGAGAAAGTATCGATGGAAGCAATAATATATGTCTGAAGATACCGCAAGCCGGCGCATGGACGATGGTCAAAGGCGTTCAGTTCAACACCACGGGAACAGAGAAATTCACAGCTCGCGTGGCAGGAGAAGGCAGTCTGGAAATCCGCCTCGACAACATAGAAGCAGAACCTGTCCTCTCACTCAATTTCTCAACATCAGGTTTCCAGGATGTCGAAATAGCCTGCGACACCCTCATAACAAGTTTGCACGACGTATATTTCCTTTTCACAAAAGCCAATGGTGAAGTTGCATTCGACTCGTGGATATTTACGGAAAAAGGTGCCGACGGAATCAAAGATGCGGGCACAAACATGAAAACACCGTCAGGTTATGAATTCTACAGCCTTAGCGGCGTACGACTCGCGGCTAAACCGGAAACAGGTATCTATATCCGCAAAACATTCTATTCGGACGGTAGTTGTGAGACAAAGACGGAAATATCCGGCAAGTAATATAACTACAACGACCCTAATATGACAAAAAGGACGGAGCTTCAGACACAACAAAAGTTGTTCTTACAGTTATCGTCCTTTACATATCTTTTAATGTTAAACTGTAAAAAAGAACCATGAAACGCCTCTAAAAACAAGGATTTTCAACCACGTTACTGTTTACATCAACATAATTATTACTTAAACAAGGAACAAATCACATAATTTTGTATAACCATAAAAACAAGAGACATGAAAACAAAGAAAATTACAATCTCAACAGCAATTCTGTTAGCAAGCTGCTGCCTGAATGCACAGGAAAACAAGCAAAATGTTCAGGAACTGAACTTGCCAATCATCCAGACCAAATTCACAGCCGACCCTGCACCAATGGTTCATAATGATACCATTTATTTATATACCTCTCACGACGAAGATGACGCCGAAGGCTTTAAGATGGAAAACTGGTTGCTCTATACTTCCACCGACATGGTGAACTGGCAAGACCGTGGTTCCATCGCATCCCTGAAAGACTTCAAATGGTACAAAGGCAACAATGGTGCCTGGGCTGCGTGCGTTGTGGAACGTAACGGCAAATTCTACATGTACTGCCCCATCCACGGAAACGGTATCGGCGTATTGGTCGGCGACTCTCCCTACGGCCCCTTTAAAGACCCGATAGGCAAACCACTCGTGTGGCAAAGGGAACATTGGGAAGACATCGACCCGACGGTGTTTATCGACGACGACGGCCAGGCATACATGTACTGGGGAAATCCTAACGTATATTATGTAAAACTCAATGAAGACATGATTTCCTATTCCGGCGACATCGTCAAGCTGCCCAGAATAAAGGACTATCAGGAAGGGCCGTGGTTCTACAAGCGCAACAATCACTACTATTTGGCTTTCGCCTCAACCTGTTGTCCCGAAGGTATCGGCTACGCCATGAGCGACAGTCCGACTGGCCCGTGGGAATATAAAGGCCACATCATGGACCATACCCCACAGACACGCGGCAACCATCCCGGTATTATCGACTACAAAGGCAAATCATACTGTTTCGGCCAGAATTATGACGTTTTCCGCTTTGAGACAAGCCGGCACGCGGAACGTAGGTCCGTATCGGCAGCAGAAATGACATACAACGCAGACGGTACCATTCAGGAATTGCCATACTTCTTCGAATGTAAATTGGAACAGATAGAAAATTTCAATCCGTACCGTAAAGTGGAAGCAGAAACCATGGCATGGGGTTACGGTCTGCAAACCACTCCAAAAAACACTTGGGCACGTGACCGCTGGAACCAGCTCGTCACAAACATCGACAACAACGAATACATTAAAATCAAAGGTGTAGATTTCAAGAACGGCGCGACATCGTTCAAGGTTTCCGCTTCATGCCATCTCTATGGCGGCAGCATAGAAATCCGCCTCGACGACGTGGAAGGCACTTGTATCGGCACTGTCAATATCACCAACACCAAAGACAACCTGAAGACATTTGAAACAAAGGTAAAATCCGTGAAAGGCGTTCACGACCTCTACTTAGTCTTCAAAGGATGCAAGCAACAACAACGGAACTTGTTCATGCTTGACTGGTGGGAATTCAGCAAGTAAATATGCAAGACATTCCCCGGTAAGGTTTTAAATGCCCTTCGTGACGCATACAGTTAACAACGTTTTATATACATAAATTCATTAACAACATGAGAAAAAGTATCAAATTACTGACACTTTGCCTGTTACCGGCCTTGGCATGCGCCCAGGACTACGAACAGACGGAAACAGGCATCAGGACTGCTGTCAACGGTGGCTCTGTCAACCTCGAAGTACAGTGGTTCACGCCACGAAGCGTACGAATACTGAAAACGCCACAGGACAAGGATGTTAAAAAACAAAGCCTTTCCGTCATCGCGGAGCCCCAAAATCCCGGTATCAAGATTTCTACCGACAAAGGGGACAATGTCACGATGCGAAGCAAAGAACTTTCCGTCACCGTCAACACGCAAAACGGTGTCGTAACTTATGCCAAACCCGACGGAACCGTGTTGTTGGCGGAAAAGGAGAACAACAAGCCTTTCACCGCCACCAATGATGCCGGACGCAACACCTACATCGTTTACCAGGGCTTTGCCGTCGGCCAGGACGAAGGACTGTACGGATTAGGGCAGTTGCAAAACGGAAAAATGATGCAACGCAACATGACCAAAGCGCTTGCGCAAGGCAATACCGAGGATGTCACCCCATTTTTCCAATCGACTAAAGGTTACGGCGTTTTCTGGGACAATTACTCGGTAACCACGTATACCGACAATCAGCAGGAGACGTCGTTCAGTTCCATCGTAGGCGACTGCATCGACTATTACTTCATGTACGGAGGTTCTGCCGACGGGGTCATTGCCGAAGCACGTGCCCTCACGGGTGAGGTACCGATGATGCCGCTCTGGAGCTACGGTTTCCTGCAGAGTAAGGAACGTTACAAGAGTCAGGATGAAACAGTCGGAGTCGTGAAGAAATACCGCGAGTTGGGCATCCCTATCGACTGTATCATTCAGGACTGGCAATATTGGGGTCATAATTATCTGTGGAACGCCATGGACTTCCAGAATCCGGCCTATAACAATCCGAAGAAAATGATTGATGACGTTCACGCCATGAACGCGCGCATCATGATTTCCATCTGGTCGTCTTTCGGCCCTGCCACAAAGCCTTACCGTGCCTTAGACAAGGAAGGATTGCTGTTCGACATGGAAACATGGCCGCAATCCGGTGTAGACGGCTGGCCACCCAACATGGAATATCCTTCCGGTGTACGTGTCTATGACGCTTACAGTCCCAAAGCCCGTGATATTTACTGGGACCACCTCAACAAAGGTATCTTCCAACTCGGCATGGACGGCTGGTGGATGGATTCAACCGAACCCGACCACTTCAACCACCGCGAAGCTGATTTCGACCGTCAGACCTATCTCGGCTCATACCGCAGCGTGCGCAACGCTTACCCGCTCATGACCGTAGGCGGCGTATATGACCATCAACGTGAAGTGACAAACGACCAACGTGTCATTATACTTACCCGTTCAGGATTTCTCGGACAACAGCGTTATGCCTCCAACGTGTGGACAGGCGACGTACAATCATCGTGGGACAATTTCCGCAGGCAAATTCCGGCAGGACTCAATTACTCCCTGACCGGTATGCCACACTGGAACACTGACCTGGGAGGATTCTTTGCAGGCTCCTACAACTCCAACGGGGTGAGCGCTACGAAAAGTCCGCTATATCAGGAGCTTTATGTGCGCTGGACACAATTCGGAACATTCTGTCCGATGATGCGCAGCCACGGCGCAGATGTTCCCCGTGAAATATACCTTTACGGAAAAGCGGGCGAACCTGTTTACGATGCCCTGGTTGATGCCGTCAAACTGCGCTATACCTTGCTGCCTTACATCTACTCAACATCATGGGAGGTTTCCAAACATCAGTCTACTTTCATGAGAGCGCTCGTCATGGATTTCGCTGACGACCGACGTACATGGGACATCAACAGCGCATACATGTTCGGCAAGGCGTTCCTGGTAGCACCGGTTCTCCACGCACAATACACGCCTGAATCCAAGCAGAAGCAGCTGAAGGAAAATGACGGATGGAGCAAAGACAGCCGCACGAACATCAACAATAACTTCAATGCCAACTTCAAAGAAGAAAAAAGCATGAAGGTTTATCTCCCGGCTGGCACGAAGTGGTACAACTACTGGACGGACGAATGCCTCAATGGCGGACAGGAAATAACCGTCACCACCACATTCAACCGTATCCCTCTTTTCGTACGTGCTGGCAGCATCGTCCCACTCGGCCCGGATGTGCAATACACGACAGAAAAGAAATGGGACAACCTGACACTGCGCGTTTACCCGGGTGCCGACGGCGAGTTCACACTCTATGAGGACGAGTTTGACAACTACAACTACGAGAAAGGCGCCTACACGGAAATACCGATGACGTGGAACAACAAGAAACGTACTCTTACCATCGGCGCCCGCAAAGGTAATTATGACGGGATGATAACCCACCGAAAGTTTACCGTAAAGAGTGCCGACGGAAAGGAAAAGACCGTAGAATACTCTGGAAAGAAAGTCACGGTAAAACTCTGATTATCTTACCGCGACACCGTGATGCAAGATGTCGCGGATGTTCACCCTACAGTGGGCGCACCTTTTGCCGGTGCGCCCACTTTTTTGTCGCGTACATGACAGCGATAACATTACGTCCGCCATTCCCGAAACATGTCAAACGTCCCTCCCCCGGGGATACAAACAAGCATCAATAATCATTACAAAGAATCTCATACCGCAACGGTCAGAAATTACAAGCGGTTGCAAAAAAATCTGCAAGCGCTTGCAACCAAATTTGCGACCTGTCGCCTCTACGAAGCGACAGGTCGCAGTATTGCGTATCCTCACATTATTGAACCGGCCCTGTAAGATGACATAACGGCCAGTACTTATATATCGCATAACCATTTATAAACAAGCAGATTATAATAATCCGGCAAATTAAGTCCTTACATTTGCAGATTAGTGGAGGGAGACAGTAGAAACAGGTGAGTCATATTACTCATCATCCATGGGAAAGTGTAAAAATTCTAACAAAACAAACCGCAAGAAAAGAAAAACCTGCCCTTGCAGGAAACGCAAGAGCAGGTTTGCCAAAATACTATGGCCGCCATCTTAAAAACGGCAACCGCTCATTATGAAAAGAGTTCAACGCACCTGGCCGACAACAACCTTCCGACCGCCGATAATGTAAAGCCCCGGTGCCAGATAATCGGCAGGACATTCAATATCGACTTGTTTCTTCACGAGAACGCCGGATGGAGAGTAAGCATCGGCAAACCTATCGATTGAGATCTCCGCAACAGACGTCACCAACGTGGCATATACGTTCAAATCATGTGCCGGCATAAACTCAGGAACTGCCGACCATCCGCTGAAACCGGGTTGACCGTCGTAATCGTCAATCAGTTCGATTCTTGCCCCATAAGGCACTTCCACTGTACAATAAACATTACCGTTGACATAATAAACGATGTTGTAAACATTCACCACATAACTGCCGCTGACCGTTACATTCCGGGCCGGCATGGTGGCAGGCACTCCCTCCCAACCGCTAAAGGTATAACCTTCTTTCTCGGGAACAACCGGCACCTCGGGCACCGCACCATACACGACACTGATACTGTCATAAAGAACACTGTCGATGATGCAATAGAGCATGTAAACGTTGGGGGCGAACGTCGCCTTCAGCGTCGTGTCTTTGTCTACAATCAGTTTATAGGGATTGTCCGTTACACCGTCCGACCACCGTACAAAAGAATAGCCCTCGTCAGGAAGTGCCTCCAGAACCGCTTCCGCTCCGGCTGCGTACGTTCCGCTGCCGGTCGCTATACCACCGCCCAGTCCTGATACATTCACCGTATACGTTTTTGTCGAGTCATCGGGAATAACCGGGTCATCGGGGTCTTCAGAATCATCCGGACTATCCGGATCGCCCGGATTTTGCGGATCATATACGAAAACACCGGTCAGATGAGCGTCTGCATTACCCATTCGATAGACAAAGGACTCGGAAACGGATAGCAGGCTGTCACCCGACATCCAACCTTTGAACACAAAGCCCCAATAAGGATAGGCTTCCAAATAAATCTCCTGTCCTGCACCCACCTCTGCAGATGACACATTGAAAGAACCGCCATGTTTGGGACTTGCGCTGACAGTCAGATTGAACTTTTCTACCGGCATCTGCGGATCACCGGGGTTGATAGGGTTGAACTTGAAAAGTGCCTCTATCACCACATCCCTGCCAGGCATGATGTAAATATAGTAAGCCTCTTCCGAAAGGATAACACCGTCCACCTGCCAGCCTTTAAACTCATAACCGTATGCCGGATAAGCGTACAAAGAGATGCTATCGCCCTCTCCGGCTATCGTTGTAGCGATATTTGTCGTTCCGCCGGAACGGGGCGTCGCATACACATCTGCCGTGTAGGTCTGTGCCTGCGCTTGCCCGAAAAGGGCAAGCTGGCACAGCCACAGCAAACAAATACTTATGATATGTTTCATTTGAATCTATCGTTTAAAGTTGATTATCTGTTTACAGTCACCTTGTAAACGGCACCTTCCACATTGACCATGTAAACGCCCGGAACGACATCGAACGAAGCACCGGCAGCCTCTTTCCGGCCGACCATGGTACCATCGACAGCATACACTGCCATCTGTACATTCTGCGGAGCCTCAACAATGATTCTGCCTGCGGTCGTCGTCACCTTAACTTCACCGGCTACGGAAGACTCGATGCAAGTAGCATCCATTCCTATCTTGAGCATGAAACGGTTGACATTGGCTCCGGCCTCGGCCTCGAAGGTATACGCACCGTTCGTCATGTCGACTTCTTTGCCCGTCTGGCGGTCCACGATGTAAACATCGGCATTGTTATCCGTATCAAGCGTAAGTGTATAAGTACCGGTTTCACCAAAGTATGCACCCAACGCAATCAACCCATTGCCCAACGGACGTTCGTTGATAGACAGGTTAGCGCCGTCCTCGATGGTGTACAACTGTGCTACCGATTTATCTGAACTCATGAACTTGCCGGCATCGGTATGGATATCATAACCTGCCTTGGCCTGCTCGTTGATGACAAAGCGCGTACGGTCTGTACGGGTTCCGTCAGTGAGATACAGGTTGAACACGCTGCGCTGTGTGCCCAATGTTCTGATATTCGCACCTGCAACAACCGTATTTTCTGCAGCGACACGGGTAGTCTGGCGACCTTCTGTCGGGAAGCTGATGCTTTCCGTGTCTGCCGGACGCTGTACGAAGAAGGCTTCGCCCGGACGCAGGATATAAGCATCGTCGGTCAAAGAGTAAGCCTCATAAGTTCTTTCATGTTCGTTCCATACCGTAATAGGTGCGGTAAATTCCATCCAACGGGTGTCATAGTAAGACGGGAACGGATTACCTACCAGGTTCCAGCTGCGGTCGTTGTTGCTTTCAGCCGGATAATCTGCCAAAGCAACGCTGCGCTCGCTGTTGGCGAAGATCAGGTTCTTGTTGGTGTTGTCCATGGCTGGAACGATGAAAGCGTTGTCATGATCTATCGGCATCGGATAATTATCATCAACCAATGTATCACCCACGGATGACTGCCAGATATAACCCACTCCGGCGTGCAGGATACTGTCCAAAGTCATATCGACCCAAGTATCATCCATTTGACAAGCAGCTCTCGCAGCTCCATCGTATTTACGAATTACCCAGCTTACATTATCATTAACAGTCTTAATATCAGAAACCTTGACGTCGAATGGGAAAGATATGAATGACCATCCCATAGCCATCTGATAGAGCTTCACTTCTACACTGTCGGCTGTTATCTCTGCATTATTAACCAGTGAGGTAAAGCTATTCTCTTGCCCCGGCCATTTCTCATTATTATAGTCCATATCCATCTGATAACGTCCTAATTCAAGACGATCGCCGTTTAATGTGAGTGCGCCGGAAGAAGTCCTCCAACTGTAGTCATTAAACATATTGACCAATGACAAATCAGGATGTACAAAAGTAGTATCGGTCACATTAAGAACGATATCTTGATGTACAACTATGTTATCCGTTTTATGGCTAACGCCTACGATGTTGGTAAAATCTTCCCACCCTTTTGCATTGGCATACGCTTCCGTTGATGCAGACGGTACATACAGTTCTATTCTTGAAGCATCGGAAGTAAGCCATTCATCACCCATAATCATAGGCGGACATACTGCCAGACATGTAATCTGCTCCAAACTCGGAGAATAACTGAAGACATCAGTACCGCAACGCAAAACATTCCCCGGAATAGTGATTTCCTTTAAAGATGAACATTCACAGAAAGCATAATTGCCTATCTCTTCCAGATGCTCCGGCAAAATACAAGTCTGAAGATTACGCGCAAAACTGAAAGCCCACTCCGGTAAAGCTTTATTGTCAATCGCAGACAAATCAACAGTCTTGATATTGGGAAGCCCCGAACGGATATACTCAAAATCAGTATCATCCATCATACCGGATAAGGTCAAGCCGACTACTCCCTCTAAATTATCCACATGAGACCATATCTCATCAACCAATGTTCCAGGAACATTCACATGAATGGTAAGGGACACTTCAGGCACATAAGCTAAATAAAGGTCGTAAGCCTCCTGCAGACGCGCTTTGGCGTATTGATAAATCTCAGCCGTGTTGTAGGAAGCCTCTGCCACTACTTCTAAAGCCTCGTTGATGGCTGCTGTCAAAGCGGTATCTGGACGAGCGGTGACAGCCGTCGCACATTTGTTTATCAAAACGGCCAATTCATCACCTGCCTGTGCTGTCCCTAAAGCTGTCTCGATAACCGTAATGGCCGTCTTGTACAGTTCCACCTGAGCCTCTCCGGTTGTCGCTTCCCGATAAACACTGTCAACAACAGTCTCGAAATAATCAAATATACCAACGTATGCAGGCAGTTGGATTGCTACCGCAGAATCAGCCCATGCCTTGGCTTCGGCATATTTCTGCTGCAACTGATTCAGCCAGTACTCATCCGGTATATTCGTTTCGCCCTCACCGAGATAGAACAACCGGAAGTTGTCAAAGATGAGCCAGTCATCCTCAACATGCTGTTCTTTGCGGACACCGATCGTCACCTTGTCACTTTCTGATGTCTTCTGGAAATAGAGTTCTCCTGCATACTTGCCTGCTTCGAATGCTTTCTCAGCACCGGCGGTTGTATTAACAACACTCTTATACAACATATCTCCCAGATCAGGGAACAATGAGTCTGCAAGCACAATATCGGTATCATGATACTTGCCTTCTGAAATCTCCGTAAAAATAGAGGGAACCGTATCAAGAATTGTCTTCTCACCGTCATTGATGGAAGCATAAACCCGCGCATAGAGAGACTCAGTGCTGTCGCGACGGGCGATAGCTGCATCCACTGTTCCTCCGGCGCGATAGAAACCGTTGTAAGTCAACTTGTAGGAACCAACCGGCAGATTGTAAAGAATCTGGGACAAGTCGCAAGTGTCGGCATTCCAGAACTCATAAGTCCGGTCATTGTTATTGGCTTCTCCACCGACATGGGTTGAAGTCCAACCGCGGGATGTGGAGACTTCTTCCTGATTGACATAATCGTAAGTTGAGAATCCTGCAGACTTGATCATCTTGGTCATTTCAACCGGACTGTCTTTTGACGCGCCTGAGGTGTCATAGCCGGCTCTCATCATGCTTGTATAAGCCAGATCCAACTGCAACATGTCTGCCTCTGCAGCTTCAGCACTATCATAAATGGCATCAATATTATCATAAATAGTACCAATCATATTATCGAAATCCGCAAATTCCGGCATGGCTTCATAATAGGCATAAACACCGTTATTTATTTCCTCAGAATAAGTATCACACTCCTCTTCCATTGACCGGATGTATTCAATAGCGTCTTTTCCGTTATCCATGGCGTCGTTCAAGGCTTTTGAACATACGTTATAGGCATTAAGTGTCAAAGGCTTGCTCAATGTATCTGTTGCTGCCGTAATGGCTTCTCCCAATGCTGTTACATTGGCTGCAGGAATATAAGCACCTTCTTCTGTACTTGAGTCCGCCCATTTCAAATAGGTTGCCTCTGCATCGGCCACCAGATTCTGCAACGTATAAACCAGACCCGTTACATCTTCCGCACCTAAATAGGTGATTGTAAAGTTGTCGAATGCTGCCCAACGTCCGTTAATGCCGCTGTCTTCCAGTGTCTTCACACCGAAGCGCAGCTCACCGTCTTCCTGCACATAGCAAATCAATTCTGTTGTATAATCGCCTAAAGCAAAGGCTTCTGCCGTACTCTTCAGGTTGTTCAAACCGTACTTGCCGTCACGTTCAGGATCACTCGCCAATGAAAGGGCAACATCAGTAGGTGTACCGTCACTCAATGCGGCGTCATATACATGCTTATACAAGTGAGGCAGTTTAACCATGCCGCCGTTACCGTAAAGATATGCCGTAACTTCGTCACTACCCTCTGTTGCAGGATCCCAACTCTGCTGACAAACATCGTTGAGGGCCGGACGGTAGAAAGCCTGAGCTGAAATCTTATAGCTACCCATAGGAAGTCCCTTTAAAGTCTGATAAACATCGAAATTCGCATTATACTTTTCAGCGACACCGCTTCCCCAGGCGGGACCACCTTCCCAGCCGCTTGCATTGCTATCGAAAGTCGGATTCGTAATCAACATAGTAACATCTTTAATATCTCCGGATTGTACGCCACTCCGCAAACATTCGGTCAGAATTTTGTTTGCACGCACATTGATGCTGTCTTTTTCCAGATAATTGAAGATAAGCTCATTTATCGCTGTTTCCGTTTCATACAGATAGTCCTCATACGGCAACATGCATTCAAGATATGCATATGGTGCGCTGTCATACGCATCCCATAAACCGGTTACAATCTCCGGCATCTGTTCATAAGCAGTATAGTCAGCCTCCAATGAATCCATGCGTGCCTCGAGTTCCTGAACCACAGCCTGCAATTCTTCATTAGACAATGAAGTATTCGCTACCGCCTCTTCCGCTTTCGCTATCATCACTTCATATTTCGCCATGCCGGCTGCACTGCATTTCAAACTATCAGCTACATTCCGACTGACAACAGCTTTGGCATTGTCGATACAATCCTGCAGGAACGTGAGCATGTTGTCTGCACCTTCAGTGCCCAAATATTCCAGTTTGACTCCGGCGAAAGCATACCAGTTGAAATTGGGCGTAGTGGCCCTGATACCGACAGTTGTAACTCCCCCCAGGACAGAGAACTCTATGGTATCGGCAATCATAGTATAATCTACAGCTTTCTCAATCTGCTTGCGCTGCTCAGCCCCCAAACATGTAGCTACGAGATATAGTCCTTCAGGAATTGTATCACCTTCCAAAACGCCATTTATAGCCACCATGGCACTGAAACGGTACTTGCCGTCAGGAAGGTCTTCCACGGTTTGGGTAATGGCGCTGGCATTTGAAGGATTGGTTCCGGTCCATCGTTCTGCAAAGGTAGGTACGTTATTACCTGCTTCATCCTTGAAATATGTACCATTACGTTGAACCACCAGGTTGTCGCCACCGCTCATATAAGACTCGCGCCAGAAAGTCCAGCCGGTCGTTCCATCTTCAAAATCTGCATTGACAAACAAGAAAGTTGCATCTGTTGGATTATCTGCTGAAGCTGAAGCCAAAATGAACTGCGAAACTGATAATTTTAAGTCTGTAGTAACCTTCTTAACCTCTTCAGCAGTAGCATCGCCATCCATATAAACGGTTTCGGCATCCGTGTAAGCGGTATAGCCGGCAGCCACCGCCTCTTCCAAAGCGGTCTTAAGCGACTTCTTAGCCTGATATGCCTCATAGAATGCCACGTTCACGAACTTCCATTCCACGCCGGCATTCAAATTGGCCTCCAATGTGTAATCACACAACGGGTTGACACCGGTCTGTCCTTCAGCAACACCCCATACGGTAGTGGCAGTCGTCTCCGTTCCTTCACCGAAGAGTTTGTCGCTTGAAGCGATTTTGATATGATAGACACCGGAACCTTCTGCAGTTTCAACAATGTCCCAAAGGATGTGTCCCTGCATATTGTGGTCCACACACATAATCTTCTGTTCCGGATGAAGGAAAAGTTCATGGAAGCCACCGTTTGTCGGTGCGTTTTTCATAGAGATACGCCAGCCGTAGGCATCATTGTACTCCGGATCTGACGGATCCACATTGGCCAGCTGGTAGTCCTGCCCCCAGGAGAGTGTCACCTCCTGACCCTGGTCTTTCACCTCGACCTCGGTATTCCAATTGTTCCACCAGTTACCATTGGACAGGAATTTGCCTGTCGCTACATGGTAAACATAATACGTTCCTCCGCCTTCGGATACATCTTCCACCAGATTAGGTGTAACGAACTGCATCTGAGGATCGTCCCATTCCGTGGCAGCCCACATAGACGTTGCTGTCACAAACGCCGCCCCACATAAAGCGAGCATCGCAAGTAATCTGTTTTTCACCATAAATAAAATTAGTTAATGTGTATTTATATATTTCAAACTGCACAAATATACTTATTTTGACATATACATCAAAATAAAAGAACATAAAATAGTTCTCAATTATTTATATAGCATAATCACAAAAACAGAAATATTCATCGAATTTACCTGATAAACAATACAATAAACAAACAAATAAATAAATAATCAAGCACTATAAATTCACAACATTTCAAATACATGTATAATATAGCGAATTATTATAATAAAATATATATTACTTAATACGATAAAACATATATCTGATTTACAGACACAATGACAAAAATTCACTATACAGGAATTTATAACAATATGCAATAATCATATATAAACGTCCCAAAAGCATTAAACTGTCAAACAAAAAGGAGACGCTTCCAAACGAAGCGTCTCCTTATACATATCAAAAACTGCTTTAAATACAGAATTTATTTTTCAACCTCGGAATAGTCAAGTATAGACTTACGATTTGCCATCAAGCGGTCGTAGTCTTCACGACTGCCGACAACAATCTTGCCAAACTCTCTCAAACCGGTTCCGGCAGGAATCAAATGACCACAAATGACATTCTCTTTCATTCCTTCCAAACGATCGGACTTGCCATTGATTGCCGCGTCGTTAAGCACCTTCGTGGTTTCCTGGAATGAAGCTGCTGACATGAAACTTGAAGTCTGTAATGCAGCACGCGTGATACCTTGAAGGATTTGGGTAGATGTGGCCGGAACAGCATCACGTACCTGAACCTGACGCAAATCCTTACGCTTAAGCATTGAATTCTCGTCACGGAGTTTGCGGGCTGTTACAATCATACCGGCTTGCATATTCTCTGAGTCGCCGGCATCTGTAACCACTTTCTTGCCCCAAATACGGTCGTTCTCTTCTGCAAAGTCAAGTTTGTCGACTATCTGCTGCTCAAGGAAGCGGGTGTCACCCGGCTCCTCAATCTGCACTTTACGCATCATCTGACGAACTATAACCTCGAAGTGCTTGTCGTTAATCTTCACACCCTGCAGACGATAAACGTCCTGAATCTCATTGACAATATATTCCTGCACAGCTGTCGGGCCCTTAATAGCAAGAATGTCTGCTGGCGTGATGGCACCGTCGGACAATGGAGTTCCGGCACGGACATAATCGTTCTCCTGCACCAGAATCTGCTTTGAAAGCGGCACAAGATAAGTCTTCACCTCGCCCAATTTTGAGGTCACGGTAATTTCACGGTTACCACGTTTGAGTTTACCAAGTGTAACCTCACCATCGATTTCAGATACAATTGCCGGATTTGACGGATTGCGTGCCTCAAACAATTCCGTTACACGCGGCAGACCTCCGGTAATATCACCAGCCTTTCCTACCGCACGAGGAATCTTAACAAGCACATCACCAGCCTTAACAGTCTGACCGTCTTCTATGGCAAGGTGACCGCCAATCGGGAAGTTATAAGTGCGAATCAGTTCGCCATTCTCATCAAGGATATGTGCAGAAGGCACCTTGGTACGATCCTTTGACTCTGTAATAATGATTTCACGCAGGCCGGTCGTTTCATCGGCTTCAACACGATAAGTCACGCCCTCGATAACATCTTCAAACTGAATTCTACCGAATGTCTCGGTTACGATAACAGCATTGAACGGATCCCATTTGGCAATGAGCTGACCTTTTTCAACCTTGTCACCCTCAGAAGCATATAACGTTGAACCGTATGGCACATTCTGTGTAAACAATACGATACCAGTGTTAATGTCAATAAAGCGGACTTCGGCCAATCGTCCTACCACCATTTTGGCTGCCACACCCATTTCGTCATTAATATCGACCGTTCTCAACTCCTCAAATTCCACTTTAGCATCATATTTTGCCTTAATAGTAGCGTTGGCAGCCGCGTTTGAAGCCACACCACCGGCATGGAACGTACGCAAAGTCAACTGGGTTCCCGGTTCACCGATAGACTGTGCAGCGATGACACCTACGGCCTCACCCTTCTGCACCATCCTGCTGGTAGCAAGGTTACGGCCGTAACATTTCATACATACACCTTTCTTGCTTTCGCAAGTCAATACTGAACGTATTTCGACACTTTCTATCGGAGAATTCTCTATTTCCTGTGCGATGTCCTCAGTGATTTCCTCGCCGGCTGCAACAATCAGTTTGCCGGTTGACGGATTGAATATATCGTGTACTGATACACGACCGAGGATACGTTCGTAAAGTGATGATACGACCTCATCGCCATTCTTCAACGCCGTGCATACCAAACCACGTAACGTACCGCAATCCTCTTCCGTAATAATTACATCATGAGAAACATCAACCAAACGACGCGTCAGATAACCGGCATCGGCTGTTTTCAATGCAGTGTCGGCCAAACCTTTACGGGCACCGTGTGTAGAAATGAAATACTCCAACACGCTCATACCCTCCTTAAAGTTAGAGAGAATCGGGTTTTCAATGATCTGTGCCGTTTCAGCACCGGCTTTCTGCGGTTTGGCCATCAAACCACGCATACCGGACAACTGGCTGATCTGTCCTGCAGAACCACGGGCACCGGAATCCAGCATCATGTACACTGCATTGAATCCCTGATCAGCCTCTTTCATTGTCTTCATCAGAACCTTTGAAAGGTCGTTGTTAACATGCGTCCACGTATCGATTACCTGGTTATAACGTTCATTATCCGTAATGAAACCCATACCATAATCATTGGTAATACGTTCCACTTCTTCATTACCGCGACGTACCAATTCTTCTTTCTCTTCAGGTATAATGATATCTCCGAGGTTGAACGAAAGTCCACCGTCATACGCCATCTTATAACCTAAGTTCTTGATACCGTCAAGGAATTCACAAGCACGCGCAACACCAACGGTTTTGATAACGTCGCTGATAATGCCACGCAAGGTCTTCTTTGAAATGATATCATTGAAGTACCCCACTTCTTCCGGTATGATTTCATTGACAATCACACGGCCTACAGATGTCTCGACCATCTTCTTAACCAGTTGCCCGTTCTCATCCAGATCGGTAACTATCACTTTCACAGGCGCATGAATATCAACACGTTTCTCGTTATATGCAATAATAGCTTCTTCAGGACCGTAGAACGTCAGTCCCTCGCCCAATGAACCAGGACGCATTTTGGTGACGTAATAAAGTCCCAACACCATATCCTGTGAAGGAACAGTAATAGGTGCGCCATTCGCCGGATTCAAAATATTATGCGATTGCAACATTAAAATTTGTGCTTCCAATATAGCCTCGTTGCTCAATGGCAAATGCACAGCCATTTGGTCGCCATCGAAGTCGGCGTTGAACGCCGTACAAGCCAACGGATGTAACTGGATGGCTTTTCCTTCAATCATCTTAGGCTGGAATGCCTGAATACCGAGTCGGTGCAATGTCGGCGCACGGTTGAGCAATACGGGATGCCCCTTCATTACATACTCCAAAATATCCCATATAATAGGATCTTTTCGGTCGACTATCTTCTTAGCGGACTTGACCGTCTTCACAATACCACGCTCAATAAGTTTGCGGATAATAAACGGCTTGTACAATTCTGCCGCCATCAATTTAGGCAAACCGCATTCACCCATCTTCAACTCGGGGCCTACCACGATAACTGAACGGGCAGAATAATCGACACGTTTACCCAAAAGATTCTGACGGAAACGTCCCTGCTTTCCTTTCAAAGAATCAGAAAGTGACTTCAACGGACGATTTGAATCCGTCTTAACGGCACTCGACTTGCGTGAGTTATCAAACAGGCTGTCGACAGCTTCCTGCAACATACGTTTTTCGTTACGCAAAATCACCTCAGGCGCTTTAATCTCAATCAAACGTTTCAAACGGTTGTTACGGATGATAACTCTTCGATAAAGGTCATTCAAATCTGAAGTTGCAAAACGGCCACCATCGAGCGGTACCAAAGGACGAAGTTCAGGCGGAATCACCGGCAAGACTTTCATAATCATCCACTCCGGCTTGTTACGGCCGCGGCTTGCTCGGAAAGATTCAACGACCTGAAGACGTTTTAAGGCCTCTGTCTTACGCTGCTGGGCAGAATCTGCATTTGCACGGTCGCGCAATTCATAAGATAATTTATCAAGGTCGAGACGCACCAACAAGTCATAGATAGCTTCCGCTCCCATCTTTGCGATGAACTTATTGGGATCTGTATCTTCCAAATACTGATTCTCCTTTGGAAGCTGCTCAAGACGGTCAAGATACTCATCCTCTGTTAACAAATCAAGTTCTGCCAATCCATCCTCAGCAAAAATACCAGGTTGAATCACAATATAACGTTCGTAATAAATAACTGCATCCAGTTTCTTGGTAGGCAGGCCTAAAAGATACCCGATCTTATTAGGCAAAGAACGAAAATACCAAATATGCGCCACCGGCACAACCAACTGGATATGTCCAGAACGCTCACGGCGAACTTTCTTCTCGGTTACTTCGACACCACAACGGTCACAAACTATACCTTTATAACGAATACGCTTATATTTTCCGCAATGACATTCATAATCTTTTGTCGGACCAAAAATGCGTTCGCAGAACAAACCATCGCGCTCCGGTTTGTAAGTACGATAGTTGATTGTTTCAGGCTTTAACACCTCACCATACGAGTTATCACGGATCTCTTCTGGAGAAGCCAAACCGATGGTAATCTTCGTAAAGTTACTCTTTATTTTAGATTCTTTTCTAAAAGCCATTTGTATATTATTTAAAGAGTTGTTTATTAATCAAGTGTTACGCTCAATCCCAGTCCTCTCAACTCATGCAACAAAACATTGAGAGATTCCGGAATACCCGGCGCCGGCATAGGTTCGCCCTTGACAATAGCTTCGTATGCCTTTGAACGACCAACGACGTCATCGGACTTGATAGTAAGAATCTCTTGCAGCACATGTGAAGCTCCAAATGCCTCAATAGCCCAAACCTCCATTTCTCCGAAACGCTGTCCTCCAAACTGGGCCTTACCGCCCAACGGTTGCTGCGTAATCAAAGAATACGGTCCGATGGAACGTGCGTGCATCTTATCTTCAACCATATGACCAAGTTTCAACATATAAGCGATTCCAACAGTCGCCAACTGGTCGAACTTTTCACCGGTAGCACCATCATATAACTGTGTTGAGCAATAGCGCGGTAATCCAGCTTTATCCGTCCATTCGCACAAATCCTCCAAAGAAGCACCATCGAAAATAGGAGTAGCAAACTTCACACCCAACTGTTTTCCGGCTGCCCCAAGAACCGTCTCAAATATCTGTCCGATATTCATACGTGAAGGCACACCAAGCGGATTCAAAACAATATCGACCGGCGTACCATCTGCCAAGAACGGCATGTCTTCTTGACGGACTATCTTTGAAACAATACCTTTGTTTCCATGACGCCCGGCCATTTTGTCACCGACTCCAATCTTACGCTTCTTAGCAATATAAACCTTTGCCATTTGGATTATACCTGAAGGTAACTCGTCACCAATAGTAATAGCAAACTTCTTACGTTTTAATTCGGCATCAAGCAACTTATACTTCTTCAAGAAGTTAATGATAAGCTGTGAAATCAAACTGTTCGTATGTTCATCGCTTGTCCATCCACAAAGCTGTACCGTCGTAAAATCAAGGTTTTCAAGAACAGAAGCTGTAAACTTTCCTCCTTTGGCTATGATATCGCTACCCATATAGTCCTTAACACCTTGTGATTGTTTACCTTTGGTCAACTCAAGAAGTTTATCTATAAGAATAGCTTTCAGGTCACTAACCTTACTGTTAAACTCTTCATCAATCTTCGGAAGGATTTGTTTGTCAGCAGCCTTTGCAGCACGAGTCTTAATCGCACGAGAGAATAACTTCTTATCGATAACAACACCACTTAATGAAGGAGAGGCTTTCAAAGACGCATCCTTGACATCACCAGCCTTATCACCAAAGATGGCACGAAGAAGTTTCTCTTCGGGCGAAGGATCACTCTCTCCTTTCGGAGTAATCTTACCGATCATTATATCACCCGGCAGGATACGTGCACCGACGCGAACAATACCATTCTCATCCAAATCTTTTGTGGCTTCTTCGCTGACATTCGGTATATCTGAAGTCAATTCTTCCATACCTCGCTTCGTCTCACGAACTTCCAAAGAAAATTCTTCAACATGTACGGAAGTCAAAAGATCTTCACGCACAACTCGTTCATTTAAGACAATCGCATCCTCGTAGTTATAACCTTTCCAAGGCATATAAGCAACAAGAAGGTTCTTACCCAGTGCCAATTCACCGTTTTGAGTTGAATATCCTTCGGTTAAAATATCACCAGCCTTAACGCGCTGTCCTTTATCGCATATTGGACGAAGGTCGATAGTCATGTTCTGGTTAGTACGACGGAACTTCGGTATACGGTATTCTTTAAGAGCCGGCTCAAAACTTACAAACTCTTCCTCTTCTGTACGGTCATACAAGATTCTTATTGTCGTTGCATCCACGTACTCAATAACGCCATCACCTTCCGCAGTAATCATGGTACGTGAATCTTCACACACCTGTTTTTCAATACCCGTACCGACAATCGGTGCCTCGCTGCGCAACAACGGAACGGCCTGCCGCATCATGTTTGAACCCATCAATGCACGGTGCGCATCATCATGCTCAAGGAAGGGAATCAACGAAGCCGCAATAGAAGCGATCTGCTGCGGCGCAACATCCATAAGATTCACTTCAGAAGGAGGCACAACAGGATAATCATCATCCTGACGACATTTAACCTTTGCACGGATAAACGTACCATCGTCATTTAAAGGAGCATTACCTTGACCGATAATCTTGCCTTCCTCTTCTTCCGCCGTCAGGAATTCAATACCTGTCTCAAGAGAAAGATCTACTACTCCATTGTTAACTTTTCTATATGGTGTTTCAATAAAACCGAGGTCATTGATCTTCGCATATACACACAAGGAAGAAATCAAACCAATATTCGGTCCTTCAGGAGATTCAATAGGACACAGACGTCCATAATGAGTATAATGCACGTCACGCACCTCAAAACCTGCTCTTTCACGAGAAAGACCACCAGGACCTAAAGCTGACAAACGACGCTTATTCGTTACTTCTGCCAACGGATTAGTCTGATCCATGAACTGTGACAACGCATTAGTTCCAAAGAAAGAATTGATCACAGATGATATGGTCTTTGCATTAATCAGATCTGTCGGAGTAAATACTTCGTTATCACGTACATTCATACGTTCACGAATCGTCCTACTCATACGTGCAAGTCCGATAGCAAACTGGTTACTCAACTGCTCACCTACTGTACGCACACGACGATTACTCAAATGGTCAATATCATCAACCGTAGCCTTTGAGTTAATCAACTCTATCAAATATTTGATAATCTCAATAATATCCTCACGCGTCAGCACCCTGACATCCATGTCCGTTGAAAGATTCAATTTACGGTTGATTCTGTAACGGCCTACTTCACCCAAGTCATAACGTTTTTCAGAGAAAAACAAATTATTGATAACCTCACGCGCGCTTGCATCATCAGCCGGATCTGCATTTCGTAATTGACGATAGATATACAAGACGGCTTCTTTCTCAGAGTTACTTGGGTCTTTCTGTAATGTATTGAATATAATTGAATAATCAGATGTGTTTACGTCCTGTTTGTGAATCAACACCGTACTTACTCCACTGTTCAGTATCTCATCGATATTTGACTCATCCAACACGGTCTCACGATCAAGAATTACCTCATTACGCTCAATAGAAACAACCTCACCCGTATCTTCATCAACAAAATCCTCTACCCAGCTTTTGAGTACCCTGGCCGCTAATTTCTGGCCAATCATTTTCTTTAAGCCTGTTTTGGTAACTTTGACCTCTTCTGCTAGATTAAATATCTCAAGAATGTCCTTATCATTTTCAAACCCGAAAGCTCTTAATAAAGTAGTTACAGGTAACTTTTTCTTTCGGTCGATATAAGCGTACATCACGTTGTTGATGTCCGTCGCGAACTCAATCCATGAACCTTTAAAGGGAATAATACGCGCGGAATACAACTGTGTACCATTCGCATGAATACTAGAACCAAAGAACACGCCCGGCGAACGATGTAACTGTGAAACTACGACACGTTCTGCACCATTGATAATAAACGTGCCACTATCAGTCATATAAGGTATTGGACCTAAGAAGACGTCTTGTATGACCGTATCAAAATCTTCGTGATCCGGATCTGTACAATACAATTTCAATTTTGCTTTCAAAGGAACACTATATGTAAGCCCCCGCTCTAAACATTCCTCAACAGTATAGCGCGGCGGATCAATATAATAATCCAAAAACTCCAGAACAAAATTGTTACGCGTGTCAGCTATAGGGAAATTTTCTGAGAAGACCTTATATAAGCCGTCATTTTTTCGCAATTCTGGCGGTGTATCCAGTTGCAAGAAATCTTTAAAGGATTTCAGTTGCACCTCAAGAAAATCCGGATATGGCATCGGATTCTTGACTGATGCAAAATTCACTCTTTGGTTTACAAGATTAAAGGACATCAGTACTTTGATTAATTAGACCTTATTTATATATAGACACAAAAGGGTAAAGAAACCTCTACCAGAGGATTCTTTACCCCAACTCCTTTATAAAGGGAATTACTTCAGTTCAATTTCAGCACCTGCTTCTTCGAGAGTCTTCTTCAAAGCCTCTGCGTCAGCCTTTGGCATACCTTCTTTCAGTACGCTAGGAGCACCGTCAACCATGTCTTTTGCTTCTTTCAAGCCAAGACCGCAAGCTTCCTTAACAGCCTTTACAACTGCCAACTTAGCTGCACCTGCACTCTTCAATACTACATCAAAAGAATCCTTAACTTCTGCAGCAGCCTCAGCGCCAGCAGCAGGACCAGCAGCAACAGCAACAGCTGCAGCAGCAGGCTCGATTCCGTACTCATCCTTAAGGATAGTTGCCAATTCATTAACTTCTTTTACTGTCAAATTTACCAATTCTTCAGCAATAGCTTTCAAATCTGCCATTTTTATTCTATTTTTTATTTGTTAAATACTAAATTAATTACTCGGGACGCTCGCCCAAAGTTTTCAGGACACCATGAATGGTATTTCCTCCTGATTGAAGAGCAGAAAGTACATTCTTCGCCGGAGACTGCAACAACGCAACGATTTCAGCGATAACTTCATTCTTACTCTTAATTGCCGTAAGCGCTTCCAACTGTTCAGCACCTACATATATGCTCTCCTCAGCGTAAGCAGCCTTCAAAGTCGGCTTACCATCTTTTACATAGCTCTTTAACAACTTTGCAGGTGCATTAGCCGTATTACAGAACATTACAGCCGTAGTGCCTTTCAAGCTGCCATACAAAGGAGCGAAATCAACTTCCGCATTTTCCATGGCTTTGTGAAGCAATGAATTCTTCACAACAACCATCTTAATATCTGACTGGAAGCATTTTCTACGCAAAGCACTGGTTACACCGGCATCCAAGCCCGTTACATCCACCAAGTAGAAATGCGCGTACTCCTTTATCGTCTCACCAAGTTGAACAATAATATTACCTTTATCTTCCTTTCTCATGATTCAATTATTTTTTAGATTTCATCAATAGCCTTCGGGTCAATCTTGATTCCAAGGCTCATTGTACTTGAAAGATAAATGCTCTTAATGTAAGTACCCTTTGCAGCAGAAGGTTTCAACTTGTTGATAGTTGCGATAAACTCTCTAGCATTCTCCGCAATTTGCGCAGCTGTGAAAGAAACTTTACCGATAGAGGTATGTACAATACCTGATTTGTCAACCTTAAAGTCGATCTTACCTTGCTTAACTTCTCTAACGGCCTTTGCAACATCCATTGTCACAGTACCGCTTTTGGGGTTCGGCATCAATCCACGAGGACCGAGTACACGACCAAGGGCACCAATCTTACCCATTATGGAAGGCATTGTAATAATGACATCAATATCTGTCCACCCTCCTTTTATTTTCTCGATGTATTCATCAAGACCTACATAGTCAGCGCCTGCTTCCTTAGCAGCAGCTTCAGCATCTGGCGTACATAAGCACAAAACACGCGTAACTTTTCCAGTTCCATTTGGAAGAGATACAACACCTCTTACCATTTGGTTTGCCTTACGTGGATCTACGCCCAAACGTACATCAATATCGACAGAAGCATCAAACTTTGTAGTTGTTATGTCTTTAACCAACTGTGATGCCTCTTTCAAAGAGTATGCTTTCCCTGCTTCAATCTTGTCAGCGACCAACTTCTGATTTTTTGTCAGTTTACTCATTTTAATTGAAGATTTTAATTAATTAACCCGGGAAGTCTCCTTTTACAGTGATACCCATACTTCTTGCTGTACCTGCAACCAACTTCATTGCTGCCTCAATCGTAAAGCAATTCAAATCAGGCATTTTGTCCTGAGCTATTGTTCTCACCTGTTCCCAAGTAATCTCAGCGACCTTTTTACGGTTAGGCTCAGCAGAACCACCTTTTACTTTTGCAGCCTCCATCAACTGTATCGCAACAGGAGGAGTCTTCACAACAAAGTCATAAGACTTGTCTGTGTAATAGGTAATCACTACCGGTAACACTTTACCTGCCTTGTCCTGTGTTCTGGCGTTGAATGCTTTACAGAAATCCATTATGTTGATACCCTTTGAACCCAAAGCAGGACCTACCGGGGGTGATGGATTTGCAGCGCCTCCTTTAATCTGTAGTTTGATTAATCCAGCAACTTCTTTAGCCATTTCTTTATTTTTTTAATTGATTATAAAGAACAACACACGTAACATTTGCGTTATTCTTTTTCTACCTGCATAAAACCCAACTCCAACGGTGTTTTACGACCGAAGATTTTAACCATGACTTTCAGCTTCTTCTTTTCGTTATTGACCTCTTCTATTACAGCAGAGAAACCGCTAAACGGACCTTCAGTCACCTTAACAGACTCTCCGATCTCATAAGGTATTACTACCTCCTCCGGTACATCTTGCATTTCATCAACTGCACCCAAAAGACGGTTAACCTCACTCGTACGCAACGGAGTCGGTTGTTTGTTCGACTCTCCCAAGAAACCTAAAACATTCGGCGTATTTCTCAAAAGGACAGGTATTTCACCAACTAACGCAGCCTCTACCAGTACATATCCCGGCAAATGATTGCGTTCCTTCACTACACGCTTACCGTTTCGTACCTGAACTACCTTCTCAGTCGGTATCAGTACCTGAGACACGAATTTTCCAAAGTCGCCTTTCTTTATTTCGGCATCAATGTACTCTTTCACTTTGCCTTCCTTACCACTAACGGCACGCATTACATACCATTTCAGTTCGATGTCAGCCATGTCTCAAGATTAATTGGGATAGATAAACTCCATCACATTCTGAAAAACGAAATCCATCACGAAAACAACCAGTGCAATAAGCAGGGAAGCAGACAATACTACTACTGCACTGTTAGTAAGTTCTGAACGACTTGGCCATGTTGTTTTATGGACAAGTTCATCATATGATTCCTTACAATAATTTATAAACTTCTTGAACATAATGATGTGTTTTAGCACGGGAGGAGAGGCTCGAACTCCCGACACCCGGTTTTGGAGACCGGTGCTCTACCAACTGAGCTACTCCCGTATTAAGTGCCTCTCGAAAGAGGCACTGTTATTATTTAAGTTCGTATTAATCGAACACTTCGGTGATCTGACCAGAACCGACTGTACGTCCACCTTCACGGATAGCGAAACGCAAACCTACGTTCAATGCTACCGGATAGATAAGGTTAACAGTAATTTCCACGTTATCACCAGGCATTACCATTTCAACTCCTTCCGGCAAGTGAATTTCACCTGTACAGTCCATTGTACGGAGATAGAACTGAGGACGGTATTTGTTTCCGAACGGAGTATGACGACCACCTTCTTCTTTCTTCAAAACATAGATTGAAGCCTTGAAGCCAGAATGAGGAGTGATAGATCCCGGATGTGTGATAACCATACCACGTTTGATTTCCTTCTTGTCGATACCACGAAGCAACAAACCAACGTTATCACCAGCTTCACCTTCATCCAACAGCTTGCGGAACATTTCAACACCTGTAATAACAGATTTCTTATCTTCACCCAAACCAAGGATCTGCACTTCATCACCTACCTTTACAACACCAGTTTCAATACGACCGGTAGCAACTGTACCACGACCAGTAATTGAGAACACGTCTTCAACAGGCATCAAGAAAGGCTTCTCAACGTCGCGAACAGGTTCCTGAATCCAAGTATCACAAGCATCCATCAATTCCATAACCTTCTCTTCCCATTCAGGCACACCATTCAATGCACCAAGGGCAGAACCACGGATGATAGGAGTATCTTCTTCAAAGTCATATGCTGCGAGCAACTCACGCATTTCCATTTCAACGAGTTCCAACATTTCCTCGTCATCAACCATATCACACTTGTTCAGGAACACAACCAAACGCGGCACATTTACCTGACGAGCCAACAAGATATGTTCACGAGTCTGCGGCATCGGACCATCAGTAGCAGCAACTACGATGATTGCACCATCCATCTGCGCAGCACCAGTAACCATGTTCTTTACATAGTCGGCATGTCCCGGGCAGTCTACGTGTGCATAGTGACGATTAGCTGTTTCATACTCTACGTGTGAGGTATTGATTGTAATACCACGCTCTTTTTCTTCAGGAGCATTATCAATCTGATCGAATGACTTAACTTCAGAAAGACCTTTCTTTGCCAATACTGTAGTAATAGCAGCTGTCAATGTAGTCTTACCGTGGTCTACGTGACCGATAGTACCAATGTTCACATGCGGTTTGGTACGCTCGAACTTCTCTTTTGCCATAACTTTATTTTTTACTTTATTAATGAATAGTCTATTTCCTTTTTTCCTGAGCTGTTACCGAGACTTGAACTCGGGACCTCTTCCTTACCAAGGAAGTGCTCTACCGCTGAGCTATAACAGCAAAAGAGCGGAAAACGGGGCTCAAACCCGCGACCCCCAGCTTGGAAGGCTAGTGCTCTATCAACTGAGCTATTTCCGCAAAAACCTCTTCCCGAGAAAGAGGTGGGCAAAGATGGATTCGAACCACCGAAGGCGTAAGCCAGCAGATTTACAGTCTGCCCCATTTGGCCACTCTGGTATTTGCCCGTCCTTGAGCCTCTTGTCGGATTCGAACCAACGACCCCGAGATTACAAATCACGTGCTCTGGCCAACTGAGCTAAAGAGGCATTTTGCAGCCATCCCGGCATTAGGGATGCACTGGAAACGGCTGCAAAATTAATCATATTTTCTGAACTCGCAAAATAAACAAGTTATTTTTTATCGAATTCTTTGTTTTTCCTTGAATTTGGAGAGCTGGCGCACCAACGCCTCCAGGCAAACATCTACCGCTTCTTCAAACGTGTCGCAAACCTTTTCTGCAAAGAACTCACCACTTGAAGCAAGCACCTTGATTGAAACTTCCTTATTCATGGACGTCTCAGGCTTTACGACCTTCAATGACACCTCTACCTTTCTTATTTCTTCGCTAAATTTCCCGAACTTTGATACTTTCTTCTCAATAAAATCTCTCAACTTTTCAGTTGCATCGAAATGAATCGCTTGAATTAAAACTTCCATAATCGTCATCGTTTACGCTCGTGGATGAGCTTTGTTATACATTTCTTTTAATTCTTCAAAAGTCGTATGGGTATACACCTCCGTCGTAGAAATGCTTTCATGCCCCAACAACTCTTTCAAAACTTCCAAATCTGCATGATGATTAAGCATAGAAGTGGCAAAAGTATGACGCAATACGTGCGGGCTTCTTTTCTTCAGCGTGGTAACCTGAGCCAGGTAGTCTCGAACCATCCTCCATACCGCAGTTCTGGAAAGTCTACATCCTTTGGCATTAACAAAAAAAGCCGCATCATCAGACATTTTCCCAAACATTTCTGTTTTAACCGCCAAATAGGCCTTCAAGGCCGCATCAAGTTCTGCTCCAAACGGCACGATTCGCTGTTTGTTCCTTTTACCCGTCACTTTAATGACGCCACCGTAAAAATCAACATCCTGTTCATTCAAGCCAATCAACTCCGACAAGCGGACACCGGTAGAATAAAACATGTCAATAATCAAACGGTCTCTTTTACCAAAGAAATCATCACCAAAATAATGCCCGTCCAACAAACGGTTCATCTCGCTTTCTTTTACGAAAACCGGCAACGGCTTCTTCTTCTTGGGTCCAGACAAGCCTCGCAATGGATCTTCCGCCATCCAGCCTCGCTTCAGCAAATATTTATAAAACGAACGCAAAGCGCTCAGTTTCCTATTCACCGAAGTGGAAGCCATCCCCGCATCCATCATGCGCATCATCCATTCACGCACGACATCCCGGTCAACGGTACTCCAGTCGATTGCATCATCCAGTTCCTTATAAAACGCCTCGAACGCTTTCAAGTCGTCCTGATAGCTTCTGACAGTCTTGTCGGAATAATTCCGTTCAAACTTCAAATACTCGATAAAGGACTGGACCCACATTTTTCATTGCTTTATGGCAACGAATATAGGAATTTAATTCAAAAGTTCAAAGAAAAATCGCTAAATTATTCTTCTACACGCTGCATTTTCTGAACGTAAATAGCACGTTCTTTAGCGAGTCTCTTAATGACTGAAGGTTTATCAAACTGCTGTCTGTTTCTCAATTCTTTCACAACACCAGTTTTCTCAAATTTTCTTTTAAACTTCTTCAGCGCTCTTTCGATGTTCTCGCCTTCTTTTACAGGTACTACAATCATGTTTTTTGTTTTTAATAAATGTAATTTTAATAATGTTTTATGCAAAATGCGGCGCAAAATTAACGATAGTTTTTCACTCTCACAAATTTAAAGGCATTTTTTGTAAAGCGTTACACAAAAAAGAAGCCATCATTTTCCAACTTTATACAAAAAAGCGGGCATGTCGGAAATGGACATGCCCGCTTTGGCTACATATAACAAAATTATAAGTTCGGGTTGATTGAGCTCCATTCTGACATAGGAGGAACGATATTCAATGTCACCAACTCATCGCGCATCTTGCACAGATGTGCATAGCTGGCATCCAGCTTGGCAACCTCATCTGCCGTACCTGTCGGCACTTCATAATGGCAACCTGTTGCATCAAGGGTTGTTTTCATAGCCATCATGATATGGTCATACTTGTCAGTCTTAACATAAGTACCTGCCGGCCAACGGAATGCCTCACCGCCCATTGCAGCACGAATCATTTCTACTGACAAATAAGACGGGCTCTGGAATGAAGAACGTCCGCGCAACTCGATGATTTTTGCACCACCTTTGGTAACATCAACCTTCATTTGCTCCCATTCTTCAGTTGAGAACGCAGATGTACCAATCAAGTCGTTCAGCGGCTTTCCGTCAATTGTAACGGCCGAACCGAACACTGCCATCTGCTCGCCATGACCACCATAGGTAGCACATCCTGCAACCTTGCTCTGCAGCACACCAAACTTCTTGGCCAAAGCGCTCTGCAAACGAGTTGAATCCAAAGCCGCAAGTGTTGTCACCTGTGACGGTTTCAAACCGGAATAAAGAAGCGTAACCAGACCTGTCAAGTCAGCAGGATTGAAAATGATAACCACGTGTTTTACGTCCGGACAGTAAGTCTTAATATCCTTACCCAACTGCTCGGCTATTTCACAGTTACCTTTCAACAAGTCTTCACGAGTCATACCGGCTTTACGCGGTGCGCCACCTGATGAAATGATATACTTAGCATCCTTGAAAGCCTCAGCGACATTTGTCGTCGCAGTGATGTTTACTTCATCAAAACCGCTCTGACGCATTTCTTCTGCAACGCCTTCCGGTGAGAACACATCATAAAGACACAGGTTATTAGTCAAACCCATCATTAACGCAGTCTGTGCCATGTTTGAACCGATCATACCGGCAGCACCGACAATTACCAACTTGTCATTCGTTAAAAACTTCATATTACTATACTTTTAAAGTAAATATTTTCTCTTTTTCGGAGACAAAGATACAATTTATTCATGACATTCATAGAGAAAAGTGCTTTAAATTTTGTGAATGATAATCCACCCCTGATTATAAAAGTTTATAGCGTTCTCACTTGCAGAATGCCGAAAAATTCCGGAGCAATAAATTTAAATTGCTAAAAAACCGCCGGGCCGACTGCAGGAATCATGTTCGCTGCAACCGGCCCGGCTTATATTGGAAAAAGTCTGTTTATCTCACAGTCACTTTCACCGCTTCCTGCCCCATCCGGATGATGTATGTGCCCGGATGCGGCACTGCCAAACGGTTGTCATGGCTTTGGTACAAGAGCCGTCCGCTCAGGTCATACAGGCCGACCAACGGACGATCGGCGCAGTTGAGAATGATTTCTCCGTCACGCACCTCTATGCTTTGCTCCAAGATTGTGACGGCACTGAGGCCGGTTTGATCCATGCCTTGCAGGTTAAGTCCTCTCCATACTTTTGCCTTTTGGTAGACTCCCAATCTTTCAGCGGGCACATACACTGGTATGTCACGACTGACCGAAGAAAATGTATTGTTATCAACCATAGGAGGAATAGTTGCCAATACGGTTATTTGGATAAGACCGGAACAATTGGCGAAAGCACCGCTTCCTATACTCTTCACGTCTTCCGGGATAGTGATGGTAGTCAGACTGCTGCAGTTATAGAAAGTATTATCTCCTATACTCGTAACACCCTCGGGAATGGCAATGGTAGTCAGACTGCTGCAGTTATAGAAAGTATTTTCTCCTATACTCGTAA